>CADCVF010000085.1 GCA_902806095.1 uncultured Rubrobacteraceae bacterium | reverse complement strand
ATCGCTATCCCGTAGGCCATGTTCTGGGCGTAGACCGAGCAGACGGCGTGGTTGTCCCCGCAGATGCCGCAGATGCGGCTGGTGATGAAGTGCGCGTCGCGGGGGTCCTTGCCCTTCATGAACACGCTGTAGCCGCGGAAGACGGAGGAGGTGCTCTTGCACTCCACAACTTCCCTATTGTCGAAGTCTATCTTGGTGTAGATCCCGAGGTTCCCTACGATCCTGGTGATAGGGTCCCACGACATCTCCGTAAGGTTCCTGGATTCTGCAGGAATTTCCTCTCGGATAGCCACTCTATCTCCCCCTTCCTAATTCGGCCAGCGCGGGTTGTAGCCGGTAGTAAGCTCGTCACGGTTGTGACGCCACTTCGGTTCTTTGTTTACCGTCGTGTTGGTTATGCTCCTGAGCCTCCGGATCATGGCGCCGTAGACCTTGGTCATGCTCGATGAGAGCGTCCCGCCCGGCGGCTCGTCCATGAACGGCATGAACTTGTCAGGGAAGCCAGGCATCGTGCAGCCAATGCAGATGCCGCCCACGTTCGGGCAGCCCCCGACCCCGTCCATCCATCCTCTCTTGGTCACATTACAGTTGACGACCGGGCCCCAGCAGCCGATCTTCACCTGGCACTTGGGTGAGTTGTAATCTCTGGCGAAATCGCCCTGCTCGTAGTAGGCGGCCCTGTCGCAACCCTCGTGTACGGTCTTCCCGAAGAGCCAGGTGGGCCTGAGCTGGTCGTCCAGCGGGATCATCGGCGACATGCCGCCCGCCTGATAGAGCAACCAGGTGAGTGTCTCCATGAAGTTGTCCGGCTGCACGGGACACCCTGGCACGTTTACGATCGGGATGCCAGCCACCGAGCGGAAGTTCCATCCCAGGTAGTCCGCGAGTCCCATGCAACCCGTGGGATTGCCCGCCATCGCGTGGATCCCTCCGTAAGTCGCGCAGGTACCTGCGGCTACCACCGCCCACGCCCTCGGCGCCAGCTGGTCGATCCACCAGTTGAGGGTAAGGGGCTCGCCGGTAGTTAGATCGTTCCCAAACGACGTCCAGTACCCATCCCCGTTTATGTTCTCGTTGGGGATAGAGCCCTCGATCACCAGGACGAACGGGGCATCGAGCTCATCGTTGGCCGCCTGGCGAAAGACCTGCAGATATTCCTCCCCGCCGAGCGAGGGATCCAGCACCTTGTTGTGCAGGTGCACCTGTGGCAGGCCCGGTATATTGCCCAACAACACATCCTCGAGACTGGGCAGTGTGGCAGCAGTCACGGAGATGGTGTCTCCGTCACAACTCATTCCCTCGGAGATCCACAGGACGTGTACCTCCTCCACCCCTGCCCCATAGCTAGTAGCTTGAGTCTCTGTCACGGGCTACTCCTCCTTTCCCCTCACGCCATATAACCGGCAATTTTGCGAAAGAACGCTCCTCAGAGGACTCCGAACAAATAGACCTCCACCCCTGTCGTCGCCCCGTTCATAAGAGATTCCCCTCTGTCGAGATCTCTTGCGGCACACTCCTTACCCCTAAAGGACTGGTCATTGATTCAGCCTGCTGCTTGCTTCCTGAATCGCCGCTTTCCCCATCTACCCATTACCACCAACAAGTAGCGAAGGCAGGATAACACTCCCCCTAACGGCTGTAAACATGGATACGACCCACGTCTCAGACATTTTCGAGGCGCTGCCGGAGCCAGCCGCACCACTCACCTATGCCCTGCCCAGTCCGGGCGCTGGTGAGGACGGTCCTGACGCCAGGGTTGACCGCATCGAGGTTCCCTAGAAACTGCTCCAAATCGAAGTCCAGATGCTCCAGCAGATCCACCTTGTTGACCAGTACCAGGTCAGCGGATCGGAACATTAGCGGGTACTTTAGCGGCTTCTCCTCGCCCTCTGTTACAGAGTAGACCATGACCCTGACGTCCTCACCCACCCTGAACTCCGCAGGACACACCAGGTTCCCCACGTTCTCGATAATAAGTATGTCTATGTCATCGAGCGGCAATTCACCGAGGCCGGAGCGGACCATGTTGGCGTCCAGATGGCACTCGCCGCCGAACCCGGGGTCGGTATTCACCTGCACCAGGGGTATGTGGAAACGGGCCAGCCTGTCGGCGTCCAGGGTTGTCTGCACGTCGCCCTCGAGGACACCGAGACGGAGCTCGCCGCGCAACCGCTCGAGTGTGCGCTCCAGCAGGGCCGTCTTTCCAGCCCCAGGAGAGCTCATCATGTTGATCGTGTATGTCTCCGCCCGGTCGAACACGTCTCGGTTCGCCCTGGCGAGCGTGTCGTTGGCGTCCAGGACGTTCTCGAGGACCACCTTCTTGACCGCCGTACGGTGCATCCCTATGCCTCCTCCAGTTCGAGTGACTCGACCATCAGCTCTTCCCCCTTGAGGATCTCCAGGTCGAAGCCTCCGCAACCTCCGCACTGCAGTGGGAGGCTTCCGAGCTTGTTTTCAACCCCACACCCTCGGCACCTTCCCTCAGCCGGCACCTGCTCCATCTGGAGCTCGGCGCCCTCGACAGGCGTACCTTCAGCCACGAGTCCGAAACCGAAAGTCAGGGCCGAAGGTACGACCTGGCGCAGATAGCCGACCTTCATCTGCACCTTCGTAACCCGCCGCCCATCAGCCTGACGGCTGGCGATCCTGACCACAGATTCGGCTATGGCGAGCTCGTGCAAGACCCACTCCTTACCGCGGACGGAGGCCGCGATCCCTCCTCCATCCTAGCCCAAAACCACCGGGAGGACAATCGCGATGAACTCTTTCGAGAGATAGAATCAGAGAGCGTATGCGCAGTAAGGAGGAGACATGGTCAAGCCGATAGAGCTCTACACCACGGCGGGATGTCCCTACAGCGAGGCCGCCCGTGAGGACCTGGAGTGGCGCGGGGTGGATTTCGTCGAGTACGACGTAGAGAAGGACCTGGAAGCCTGGGGGCGAATGCTGGAGCTAACCGGCGGCACGAGGACGGTCCCCGTCATCTCCGAGGAAGGCAAGCCCGTCCAGATCGGGTGGATGGGCCGAGGATGCGCGGTTTGATACGGGGCGTTGGAAGGGCGGTTCAGTAAGGGCGCTTCGCGAAGCGCCCCTACAGAGGTCGCTGCATGCCAAACGTCTCATGCCGGCCACCGGTGTGGCGAACCGCCCGTGCAACGCTACGCGCGTCATCGTATCGTCACGTGGACAGCCATCGGGCTGCGTCGGGGGCGTGGTAGGTGATGATGATGTCTGCGCCGGCGCGTTTGATGCCCGTCAGGGCTTCGATGACGGCCCGCCTCTCGTCGAGCCATCCGTTCTGGGCGGCGGCTTTGACCATCGCGTACTCCCCGCTCACGTTGTACGCGGCGAGGGGAAGGTCGGTCGTTTCGCGTACGCGCCGTAGTACGTCCAGGTAAGGCAGGGCGGGCTTGACCATAACGATGTCAGCGCCCTCCTCGATATCGAGGCCCGCCTCTACGAGCGCCTCGCGGGCGTTGGCCGGGTCCATCTGGTAGCTACGCCGGTCGCCGAACTGCGGCACGCTGTCGGCGGCTTCGCGGAATGGGCCGTAGAATGCAGAAGCATACTTGGCCGCGTACGCCATTATCGGGGTGTTCTCGAAGCCCTCGTTGTCGAGCTCGGACCGGATCGCCGCTACGCGCCCGTCCATCATGTCTGAGGGTGCGACGATGTCGGCCCCAGCCTCGGCCTGGGATGCGGCGGTGCGGGCCAGGAGCTCGAGGCTGACGTCGTTTAGCACCTCGCCCGTCTCCTTCTCGACGACCCCACAGTGTCCGTGGCTCATGTACTCGCACAGGCACACGTCCGTCACTACGAGCAGTTCCGGCGCGGCCTCCTTTATGGCGCGGGTGGCGAGCTGGACGATCCCCTCGGGATCGTAGGCCCCGGTCGCCGCCTCGTCTTTCTGATCCGGGATTCCGAAAAGGAGGACTGCAGGGATGCCAAGGTCGTGCGCCCGCAGGGCCTCGGTGACCGCGTGGTTTATCGAGAGCTGGAAGATCCCCGGCATCGAAGCGACAGGGTTCCTGACATCCTCCCCCGCGGTCACGAAGATCGGGTAGACCAAGTCCTGCGGCGAGAGCCGCGTCTCTCGCACGAGCCCGCGCAGACCCGCCGTACGCCTCGTTCTTCTCAACCTCTGCTGCGGGAACGCCATCCTACTCACCCCTCTCTATCGGGTCTGCGGCGAGGAGACCTTTGACCGCCTCGACAAGCCCGGAGATAGTGTACTCCTTGGCTTCGGCGTCGACCCTTAGACCGTGTGCGCGGGCTGTGTCAGCCGTGATCGGGCCTATGCACACGACCCTCGTATCATCCAGAAGCCGCGCCGCTTCCTCGGCACCGAACGCACCGACGAAGTTCTCCACGGTGGAGCTGGCCGTGAAGGTCACGCAGTCTATCTCGCCTGACTGCAGGCGCAGGGACACATCTTCTTTGCCCTCAGACAGAGGGACCGACTCGTAGGCCGGCGGGACGACGACCTCGGCGCCTGCCTCCCTGAGCCCGTCAGGTAAAACCTCACGCGCCACCTTCGCCCGTGGGATGAGGACTCGCTCTCCTGCGAGAGTACTAGAGTTTAGGGCTTCGATGAGGGCTTCTGCCCTGTACTCCTCGGGGACCACGTCGACCCTTAACCCGGCCCGTTCTATTCTCTCCGCTGTCACCGGGCCGATAGCGGCGACCTTCGCGTCCCGCGGTAAAGCGCGAAGGTCGAGCCCATGGTGCCGCAGGCGCTCCAGGAACGCCTCGACGCCGTTCACGCTGGTAAACACGATAAGACCGAACGAATCGAGGTCACGGATCGCCGCGTCGAGCGGTCCGAAGTCCTCGGGGGGACTTATCTCTATGGTCGGGAACTCGTGGACCTCGGCCCCTAGCCTCTCTAGCTCAGCGGATAGCTCGCCCGCCTGCGCTCTCGCCCGCGTAACGACCACCCGGCGTCTGAAGAGCGGCCGCCGCTCGTACCAGTCTAGCCCGTTTTCGCGCAGGGCGACGACGTCCCCGACGACGATGATCGCCGGCGGCTTCAGGCCGGCCTCGGCGACCCTGGTCGCGATATCCTGGAGGGTTCCAGTAACGGTCCGCTGCTCTGGTACGGTACCCCATTGAACACAGGCGACTAGTGTCTCCTGACTCCTTCCGGCCGCAATGAGGCCTTTCGAGATCTCCTCCAGCCGGCCGAGGCCCATGTACAGAACGAGCGTATCGGCGCCGTTGGCAAGCCTCTCCCAGTCGACGTCCGGACGGCCTTTCGTCGGGTCCTCGTGCCCCGTGACGAACGCGACACTGGTCGAGACGTTCCTGTGGGTGACGGGTATACCGGCGTATGCTGGGGCGGCGACGCCGCTCGTCACGCCTGGGACGACCTCGAAGGGTAGGGCGGCTCTGTTCAGGGCGAGCGCCTCCTCACCGCCGCGGCCGAAGATGTAAGGGTCGCCGCCTTTCAGGCGCACGACCGTCATCCCGGCCCGGCCCTTCTCGACGAGGAGAGCGTTTATCCCTTCCTGGGACATCGTTGGATTGCCAGGCTTCTTGCCGACGTAGATCTTCTCGGCTTCAGGCCTCGCGTACCCGAGCAGCGCTTCGGGTGCGAGCCTGTCGTAGACAACGGCGTCGGCCTCCTCCATGCACCGAACGCCCTTGAGGGTAAACAGGCCAGGGTCCCCTGGGCCGCTGCCGACCAGGTAGATCACTTACCTCCTGACCTCCCTGATCTCCCCCAGCACAACAGCCGCCCCCTGCTCCAGAAGATCCCACGCCAGCCTCTCACCCACCTCCTCGGGCTCCTCGCCCTCGGCCTCACCTCGATACACGAGCGCCCCTTCAGGGGAGATCACGATGCCTCTGAGCCGCACTACGGTCCCCTCTACGACACTACTCGCACCGACAGGTACCCTGCAGCCACCTTCGAGCGCGCGGAGCATGGCCCGCTCGGCCAGCACTGCTCTCTCGGTCGGGGCGTGGTTCAGAGTCTCTCTGATGCGAGCGCGAAGGGGATGATCGTGTAGCGTCGCCACGGCCAGAGCACCCTGCCCGACGGCGGGAAGCACCATGTCTGCAGGGATGACGGTGTGCGGTGCTTCGAGGCCGAGGCGTTCGAGTCCGGCGCGGGCCAGCACGACCGCGTCGGCCGCGCCTTCGCGCATCTTGCGCACGCGCGTATCCACGTTGCCCCTTATACCGACGACCTCGAGATCCGGCCTGTGGTACAGGAGCTGAGCCCTCCGCCGCACGCTGGACGTAGCCACGACGGCCCCCTGCGGCAGACCTTCCACGGTATAACGCTCGCTAGAGACGAGTGCGTCGGAAGGGTCGCGGCGGCGGGTTACGGCCGCGAGATCGACCCACGCCGGTGGCTCCGTCGGTACGTCTTTCAGCGAGTGGACAGCGAGGTCTATCTCGCCCGAGAGGAGGGCTTCGTCGAGCTGGCGGGTGAAGACGTCTCGCTGGTCGATGACGGCGAGAGGCGTGTCGGGGTGGTGCTCGCTGGTCGTCCTGATGATGCGTATCTCTACAGCGATACCGGCGTCGCGCAAGCTTGCCGCGCACTCTCGTGCCTGAACGAGGGCGAGGTTCGAGCCACGAGTACCGAGGATCACGGCGTGTCCCTGGTCACGAAGACTCGCGGCGCGGGCGGTGCAGCTCCACGTCGAGGCCGTCAAGGGCCATCAGGCGCCGACGGACCTCGGAGCTCTCGAGCGGAGATCCGGCCTCGGCGCGGGCCTTTATCTCCTGGATCGGACCGTGGAGCAGCTTGTTGACGAGAGAGTAGCTCATGCGCTCGACGGAGGCAGCCTCCTCGGGCGAGAGCTCCATCCTTCTCAGGATACGGGTGAGCTCGTGACGGCGAATCTGCTCGGCCCCGTCGCGGAGCTCCTGTATGAGCGGGACGACGTGCAGCGTCGAGAGCCAGCCCATGAACTCCAGGACCGCAGGAGAGATGATGGCCTCTCCCTCCTCGGCAGCGTCCTGGCGGCCCTCCGCGTTACGCTCGACGACGGCCTGGAGGTCGTCAATGTCGTAGAGGTAGACGCTTCCGAGGGTCTGGACCACGGGGTCTATGTCTCTGGGCACCGCGATGTCTATAAAGAAAAGCGGCTCACTCCGCAACTCGAGCGCCCCTGCGACCGTCTCGCTCCGGACGACCCACTCGCCCGAACCTGTTGAGCTCACGACGACGTCAACCTCAGGAAGCTCGGCTGCGAGGGCGTCGAACGGAACGGCCCTGCCCCCCACACGCTCGGCGAGCAGACTGGCACGCTGGGGCGTACGGTTGGCTATTAGGAGGTCTGCTATGCCCCTGTCCTTGAGGTGTTTGACCACGAGCTCGCTCATATCGCCTGCGCCGAGGACCAGGGCCCGCCTTCCTACGAGATCCCCGAAGACCTCCGCGGCGAGCTTCACGGCGACGCGCGGCACCGAGAGAGAGCTATCCCCTATCCCCGTCTCGGAGCGGACCTTCTTGCCGACCCTGAGCGACGTGTGGAAGAGCCGGTTGAGGATCTGGCCCGCGCAACGCTCCTCGGTTGCCGCCCTGTAGGCCTCGCGGACCTGGCCGAGGATCTGACCCTCACCGACGACCATCGAGTCGAGCGAAGAGGCGACCCTGTACAGGTGTCGCACGGCCTCAGCATCGGTGAGCCAGTAGGTATCCTGCTCCAGCGACGTCCGCCCGACGCCCCTGTCCTCCGCGAGAAGGTCGAGCACCCGCCCCCTCGCGCTCTCGTCCTGGACGACGGCGTAGACCTCGGTCCTGTTGCAGGTCGAGAGCAACACGGCTTCTGAGACGACGCCAGCGTCCTTGAGGCACCTTAGGAAGCTCCTGCCAGCGCACGGCGGGAATGCGACGCGCTCGCGCACCTCGACCGGCGCCGAGCGGTGGCTCATCCCCGCAACCGCGACAAGCACTGGCTCACCTCCTCTTCGAGGTCCTCGCCTTGCGCCCCACCTCTACGGCGGGCCTTGTCGAATTCATCCACGACTCCGGCCCATTCTGGCCCGAATGCCTCCTCCAGCTCGCTCCTGATCCGCCGCGCGAGCGTCGGCGACGCGCCTCCGGTCGAGACAGCGACCTGGAGCCCACCCCTCCGCAACGTCGATGGCACGGTGAAATCCCCCTCAGAAGGACGGTCAGCCACGTTTATCGGGATCCCACGCTCCTGCGCCTCCCCTGTGACCGCCGCGTTGACCCTCCGGGAGCCCGTGGCAGTAAACACCAGGTTCGCGCCCTCGAGGTCGCCGTACTCGTATGGACGGACGTGGATCTCGACGCCCGTGTCTGCAAGCTCAGGACTAATCTCGGGGGAGACCACGACGACCTCGGCATCCGCTTGCAACAGCTTGCCGACCTTTCTGGTCGCCACTGCCCCGCCCCCGACTACCACACAACGCCTGCCGGAGAGGTTCAGGAATATGGGGTAAAGAACGGTGTTTTCGCCCTCGATCTCTGCTCCTGACCTAGCGAATGGCCCGTGGATTAGCCCGAAAGTCTAGCATAACCACTACCCTAGTATCGTTGTCTGACAAAGTGTTGCATGCACCGCCAGGAGGCGCCGTATAAGACTTCACGGACCGGCAGATTCCTTCGTCTTCTCCAGTAGTCTGACCTCCCCGATCACCATGCCCTTATCTACGGCCTTGCACATATCGTAGACGGTCAGCGCGGCCACACTCACAGCGGTCAGGGCCTCCATCTCGACGCCCGTACGGTCGCTCGCGCTGGCCGTCGCTGTGATATCGACGCGATCGTGGCCGACCTCGAACTCCACGTCCACGGAGGTCAGGTTCAAGCCGTGACAGAGCGGTATGAGCTCTGGCGTCTTCTTGGCCGCCATCACACCGGCGATCCTGGCCGTGTTCAACGCGTCGCCCTTGGGCAACGCCGTGGTCTGCAACAGCTCTATCGTCTCGGGAGACATACGCACGAAGCCTCCGGCGACGGCGGTACGCCGAACCACGGCCTTCTCCCCCACGTCGACCATCCTGGCCGCACCCTCGCTGTCGAGGTGTGAAAAGGTCATTTGTTGCCTCCCTTCGGTCGGCAGCTAGTCAGCATTTCAGCACGCCGCCCGGCTTTGCCGGACGGCTTGTCAGCATTTCAGCTTTCGCCTGCGCTAGTACTGGCTGACAAGGCGGCGCAGCCGCCGGGCTGAGGTACTGAGTTGCGGAGGCCGAAGGCCTGAGCGTGCTGACTTGCTTTTTTCGCGGAATGCGGGGGAATCGAACCGCCACGGCCGCATTGCGGCCGCAAACCGGTTTTGAAGACCGGCCGGGCCACCAGGCCCACGCATTCCTGATGTTGTGGCAGAGTTTATTACATCGCCTGTCTGTGGCGGCGGGTGAGTACCCTTACGTCGCCCGTGCGGCTGGTGACGCCGCAGGCGTCGGAGTACTCGAGCCAGGCCTGGGCGTACTTGCGGCTCGTGCCGAGGCTGTCGCGGAGTTCGCCAAGGGAGACCTCACCCCTCTCCCTGCAGATGGTCTTTATCCGTTCCAATATCGACTCAGCGACTTCGTTTGCGGCGAATAGTGATCCTCCTAGCTCTACGGCTTCTCCACGTTTGATTAGCAGGCGCATCGCCGGCGTGGGCTCCGCCGAAGGCGGTTCCGTGCCAGCGTCCTGCAATTCGTCCAGTAACTCCTGCGCCTCGCGCTCCAGCTTGTCGGGTATTCCCCCGCGCGGCAGGCTGACACCGGTATCTGTGACCCTGATCGCTTCGATCTCCGCGAGAAGGGCGTCTGCGAGGGGGGTCGAAAGGGCCGTCGCTGTGCGGGCCTCGGCGACGGTGATCTCAGGGTTCTCGGGGCGTTCGGCGGCCCGACGTCCGAGGGCTCCGAGGAGCCGTTCCCTCGCCGCTGCGATCTCGTCGGCCGCGGCGTGGACCTCCCCTATGGTTTCTACCCCGGCGTCGGTCTTTACCGCGCGGGAGACTTCGTCCGGCGGGAGCCCGAGAACGAGCGAGAGCTCTTCTGTGGTCATTCCCTGAGCGGGTTTCCGGGCCAGCGCGAGCGGGACGGCCTTTTTCGCGTCGTTGCTTTCGAGGGCTTCGAGCCATGATGGATCGGGGCGGCGGCCCGTCGCTGAAGGATCGAGAACGGTGCCGCCGCCAATAGTGGTCCCTTCCATCGAGCGCAGCACGAAACGGTCGCCCCTGAGCGTGACGAACGCCTCATCGAGCCTCAGGCGAACGAGGGCGTTGGTCCCGGGCTGAAGCTCTTCGCGGTCCGTCAGCCGAACGCGGGCGTTCGTGGAACGGGTGCCGTGGTGCATCCGAACACGAACGCCGTGGGCGAGGGGCTTCGATCTCTCGATCAGGCGGACACGGACGTCGAGGTCGCGGCCTGGCGGAACGGGATAGGAGAGCAGGACGGCGCCAGATTCAATCTCCGAAGCGTCGACGCCCGTGAGGTCGAGCGCCGTGCGCGCCCCTGCGTAGGCGACCTCGGCTGGGTGACCGTGGTTCTGTATGCTGCGAACACGTGGGCGCAGGCCCCTGGCGGTGTGCAGAACGTCGCCGGGGCGAATCTCCCCACTCCACAATGTCCCCGTAACCACGACACCTATACCCTTGAGCACGAAAGATCGGTCGACAGGCAGGCGCGCCAGGTCATCCCTGCGCCATTCCGCCTTCTCCTCGGCCAGCGCGTCCAACGCCACCATGAGCTCATCGACGCCCTCGCCGGTCGCACCGCTCACGTGGATTACGGGGGCACTGATGTTGCTCGACTCCAGCAGGTCTTCGACATCCAGCGCGGCGAGCTCCACGGTCTCCTCGTCTACAGTATCGACTTTCGAGAGCGCGACGACGCCCTGCTCGACACCGAGGATTCGCAGGATGTCGAGGTGCTCGCTGGTCTGGGGCATGACCCCGTCGTCGGCGGCGACGACGAGCAGGAAGGCGTCGACCCCTGTGGCCCCCGAGACCATGTTCTTGACGAAGCGCTCGTGACCAGGCACGTCGACCAGGCTTGCCCGCCTTCCGCTCGGGAGGTCCAGCTCAGCGTACCCTGGCACGATGGAGATACCCCTGCGGTGTTCCTCTTCCAGACGGTCGGTATCCGTGCCCGTCATGTACCTGACGAGCGTGGTCTTGCCGTGGTCGACATGCCCCGCCGTCCCTATGGTAAGGGAGATCCTGTGCCCGCCAACCTCACCCATACGCGTCTCTGAGTGCCCCGATCACAGCCTCCTCGTCGCCAGGCAGGAGCGTACGCACGTCAAGCCATACCCTCCCCTCGTGCACACGGCCAACCACCGGCGGGTCCGCGGAGCGCAGGTCATCGGCCAGGGCCTCCGGGTCGGTCCCGCCCAACCTTACGGCGAAGGAAGGGATCTCGAATGTCGGTAGCGTACCACCGCCGCTGCGGGCTACAGAAGGCGTTACGTCTAGGTCGAGGCCTGGGACGCTGCGCCTCAGGTTCTCGGCGAGGTGTGTGGCCTTGGCCTCCACCTCAAGGACTGGAGCCCCTATCATTCTGAGGGTTGGAAGATCATCTTTTTCGGTGCCTTCCAGGTAGGAACTCAGGGTCGCTTCCAGGGCGGCGAGGCAGAGTTTGTCGGCGCGAAGGGCGCGGGCGAGAGGATGGTTGCGCATTGCGGAGATCCAACGCGAAGCGCCGACCGCTATCCCTGCCTGTGGCCCGCCGAGGAGCTTGTCTGCGGAGAAGATAGCGAGGTCCGCGCCATCTCTTAGGACTCCCTGCACCCTTGGTTCTTCACCAACGGATAGTAGTGCCCCGCTGCCCACGTCGGCGATGACCGGGAGTCCCATAGATGTGAGATCCTGGACCCCTACCGATTCCGTAAAGCCGACCATCTCGAAGTTACTTGGGTGGACCCAGAGGACCGCGCTGGAGTTCTCGTTCACAGCTTTCTCGTAATCCGAGAGCCTCGTACGATTTGTGGTTCCGACCTCCCGGAGACGGGCACCAGAGAGGGCGAGCACTTCCGGGATGCGGAATCCGCCCCCGATCTCGATGAGCTGGCCGCGAGAGACGATCACTTCGGGCGCCTCAGACGCTTTCGACTCGACGACCGCGGCTAGCGCGAGGAGCGTCGCCCCGGCACAGTTGTTGACGACGAGCGCATCCTCGGTGCCGGTAAGCTCCCTGAGAAGCGGCACCGCGTGATCGTAGCGCGAGCCCCTGCTGCCGGAGCGGAGATCGTACTCCAGGTTGGAGTAGCCGGTGGCCGCATCGTAGGCCGCCAGTGCCGCCTGCTCGGAGAGGACCGAGCGTCCCAGGTTGGTGTGAAGGACCACGCCCGTTGCGTTGATTACGCGCCTGAGACCCCTACCTGTGAGGAGCCTGGAGGCTGCTTCGGCTATGGTCCTCTCTGAGACCTCCGGACCCTCGCCCGCGACGATCTGGCGCCGCAGGTCTTCGAGCACCCCGCGAACGGCCGCCGTTGCCGAGGCCCGGCCGTGACGGGCGGCGAGCGTCCGTCCCGACGGGTCGCGCATCACGGAGTCCACCGCAGGGAGGCTCCTTAGTAGATCCCTTTTCCCCGTCTCGATCATGCGCGGCCAAGTATAACCTTGCAGCATGGGCGCTGTGCTAAACTTGCGCCGTCGATGCTCGGGAGAGCCGGAAGGACAGACGTTTTTGGGCCAGGGAACCACCAAATACGTGGTCGGGGCGACCGTCGGGGCCGTCGGTGGTTTCGCCGTCGGGGCCTTCGCGACAACAACGACCGCGCGGTCGGCCCGCCAATCGGCGCTAGGCGGGCTGGATGTCTCGGCGCGTTTTTTGGGCAGGACCGTAGTCAGGGCTGTGGACGGCCTGGGGTCCATTGTGGAATCCGGCTATACCCGCATTCGTGGGCGTGAGAAATATCTCGAACACGAGATCGACGAGCTCAGGGAGCAGATCGCACGCCTGCAGCAACGTATTGACTGAGAGCGGGAAGGTTTAACTTTCCCGCTCTCAGTCAGCATGTCAGCAATTCAGCACGCTCCAGCCTCCGGCTGTCGCTTGTAAGCATTTCAGCAAGTCGTTTCGTGGCCTTGCCACGAGCGTCGTACCCGACTGCCGTGGGTAGCGGTTCGTCGTGCGCGGCAAGACGAGGTCCGAAAAGAGAGAAGCTGACATGCTGACAAGCGAGGCCGCGGGCCTGAGCGTGCTGACAAGGCGCCAAAGGCGCTGTGCTGAAATGCGAGCGCCAGCTACTGGCGCCCTCCGAAGAAGCGTCGCAGCCAGTCGGGCAGGCCTGTGTGTTCGTCCGTGGCCCGCTTGTAGTCAGTCAGGTCGTCGGGGTGTACCGGGGTGCCTGACTCGCCTAGGAGGGCGCTTGCGTCCTTGAGACGCGCCTCGGGCGTACTATCGGAGAATGCTGCCTCGACGAGGTAGTTGCCGTTCCAGCGGACGCGGTAGATGCGAAGGCCCGCGAGCTCGTGTTGTGTAAAGCGCCGGTCGAGGCCTGAGGCTGCGGCCCTTGCGTCTTCCTCGCGGGCGAACTCGTAGCCAAGAGTAGAGGTCCGTGGCCCTGACCCCTCCTCCATCTCAGTACGCTCCAAGCCTCGACATCCAGAGGCCTGGGTCGCGAACCTCTTCGAGTGAGGGAAGGTTCTCGGGCCTCTCCCAGATACGGTTCAGTCCCTCCATCTCCTGGCGCCTTGCCACGGCGTCGGCGAAGCGTTCGCCGAGCCTGTACTGCTCCAGTTTGACGTCGAGGCCTGTCAGGCGGAAGACGGCGGTCTCGAGGGGTGGACGGTGGGCCCTGCTCCTTGCCATGCGCTCCTTGAGATCCTCGTAGTGGGGTACCAGGCCCTTGCCGACGTTGTGCATCACGTAGTCCGAGTAGCCCTCGATCACCGACATGGTGGCCTGCATCCTGTCGAATGACTCGCGCTGGGAGCGGCTCATCAGCAACTCTACCGACCGGCCACCGGTCTTAAGGTTCCCTGAGAGGCGTCGTAGCGTCTCACGCAGGCCGAGGCGATCGGCGAGCGGTGAGATCAAACTCTCCAGAAGCTCCCCCAAGTGCCTGCGTAGCCAGGGATATCCTTCGAACTGGAGCGCGTGGGTCATCTCGTGCAGCACGATCCAGAGCCGCAGCCCGTCGACGGGTACCCTGAGCCTTCCTGCGGCCGAGACTATGTTCCCGTCGAGGAAGAAGACCTTCCCTGGCTCTTCGGCCCGACTAGGTGTAAGTAGTGGGCCCGTATCGTACTGTCCCAGAACCCTTGAGGAGAGGAACCCGAGCAGGAGGCCGACCTGGGCCGTCAGCGTCACGCCTCCGACGGCCCACGTAAGTTCACCTGCGCCGGCTGCGGCACGCTGCACGACAGGGTCCATCAGCCTTCCGAAGCCCTCGATATTGAAGTCGATCCACTCTGCCCTGTTCGCGATCCTGAGCTGTCGGCCGCCCGGCGGTCCCTGTGGTAACTCAATGCCGGTGAACGCCGAGAGCGGGTCGATCGTTGTCCGTATGGCGCCAGCGTAGTCGAAATCGCCAGCAGGCCCCCGCTCGGTGCGGGAGGCGAGCGTCACTGCTATGGTCCGCGCCGCGCCCCAGGAGATCATCTGCAGTCTCTCGTAAAAAACGACATGCAATGAGTATATACGTTGCGGAGGCCATCGAGTCGCGGCAGTTTGTAAGGTGCGCGTCCCCGGGTTATATTCTGTTGTATGTTCGGAGTCGGGCCCCAAGAGCTGGTGATAATCGGTCTCATCTTCCTGGTGATCTTCGGTCCCGGCTCGCTGCCCAAGATGGCCAAGGACATGGGACGCTTCGTGTCAGAAGCCCGCCGCGCCATCGACGACTTCAAGGAAGAGATCACCGCGGCCGGCGACGACGAAGACGACGAAGACAAACGCTAGGGGCGGGTTTGAAACCCGCCCTTACGTTATTGTTCCGGGACGTAGAGGGCGCGGCGGAGGGGGTTTTCGTGGTGGCTCCAGCCGCCGGGGGCCACGTTCTTTGTGGTCTCGACGTACATGGCGGCCCTCGCGTCGAGGTTATCTACAAGGTGGACGAGCAGGGCTTCCAGGGTCTTGGGGCGCTCGGGGGATCCGTACTCCATCTCGCCCTGGTGTGAGATCAGGACGTGCGAGAGCCTCAGACGTAGTTCTTCGGGAAACGCTGGCAGGGTGGCGATGTAGGATGCCACAAGACGCTCCCCGAGCACGACGTGGCCGAGCAGCCGGCCTTCTGTCGTGTACGCGAAGGCCCCCCGGTCCCAGGACAGCTCGCGCACCTTACCCACGTCGTGGAAGATGGCGCCGAAGACGAGCAGGTCGCTGTCTACGGGGTATAGCTCGGCCAGCTCGCGGGCGATCCTCAGGCAACTTACCGAGTGCTCGAGCAGTCCCCCGATCCTGGCGTGGTGCATCGTCTTGGCCGCTGGGGCTTCGCAGAACGCGTTCCAGAAATCCTCATCCGAGACCATCTTCTCGAAGAGTCCTCTGAGGTGTTCGTTCTCGAGCTCCCGCCCGGCGCGTTCGAGCTCCGCCGCAAGGGCCTGCCGGTCCAACTCCGTAGCAGGGAGGTAGTCCTCCTTGGAGACGTCCTCGGGCCGCAGGAGTCGCAGCTGGTCGAGCTTCACCTGCAGGGTGCCGCGGTACTCGTGCGTGTGTCCCTCGACGTCCACGTAGATTGGGTCCTGTGTCTCGTGTAGGAACTCTTCGGGGAGTTTCCCCCACATGCGGGCGTCTACCGAGCCCGTACGGTCGACCAGCTTCATGGAGAGATAGGGGACGCCGCGGCTATCCTTGCGGACAGTGGAGTCAGTGGCGAGAAAGCTGGCGCGCAACCTGGAGCCTGGCTCCAGATCGCGCGCCCAGAACTTCTCCTTATTCAGAGGTTTTCCCTTCCAGCCCTACCCCTTGACGGCCCCTGCCGTAAGCCCCGAAACGATGCGGCGCTGGAAGATCAGGACGAGTATCACGAGCGGCACTGTTACGACCACCGCGGCTGCGGCCTGCGCCCCGTAATCCACGGTGTAGACCGTGGCGAAGTTCGGGATCGCGACCGTCACCGGCTGCTTGGCCGGCTCGAGCAGGAAAGTGTTGGCGAACAGGAACTCGTTCCAGGCGTGGATGAACGTCAGGATCGCCGTCGTGAACACCCCAGGCGCCGCGAGCGGCACAATGACCTTACGGAAAGCCTGTATCGTCGTCGCCCCGTCTACTTTGGCCGCGTCCTCGAGGTCGACGGGAAGCTCCCTGAAGAACGCCACAAGCAGCCAGATGGTAAGCGGCAGGGCGAAGACCGTATCGGTGATTATCACCGACGCGTAGGTGTCTATGAGGCCGACCTGGGCGAACTGGATAAACAGCGGGGCGATGATCGCCACCGCTGGGAAGAAGCTGATCGCGAGTATCAGGGTCATCACGGTGCCCTTGAACCGGAACCTCAACCTGGCGATCGCGTAGGCCGTTATGGACCCGAAAAAGAGGCAGATAACGGTGGTCACCGAGGAGATTATCGTGCTGTTTACGAGCGCCTGCTGGAACACCGGGTCGCCAAAAATCGTGCCGTATGACTCGGATGTGGGGGTCTGGGGCAGGATCGTCGGCGGTGAGGCGAAGAGCTCGGTCTTGGTCACGATGCTCATCTTGAAGATCCAGAGGAGCGGGAACACGCTCACCAGAACGAAGCTTACCAGGAAGACGTAGAACAGAACCGAGTTGAGCGTCCCCCGGCCCGCGGCTCCTTTCGTAGTAGTTGCGCTAGCCACCGCTTACTCCTCCTCCACCGAGGTTCGCATGCCAAGGACTCTGATAAAGAAGAGCGCTATGAGGAACGCCGTCACGAATATGAAGACAGCCGCGGCGTTGCCAGGCCCGAACTGGAGCTGGCTGATCCTCACGCCCTCGTAGACGTACGTGCTAAGGGACGCAAGCTCCCTGTTGCCTAGCACCCAGAACAGGTCGTAGACCCGGTAGGCATCAAGGGTACGGAAGAGGACGGCGACCAGGATAGCGCCCTTGAGCAGCGGCAGCGTTATCCGGAAAAAGCGCTGCATCCAGTTTGCCCCGTCCACCCTTGCCGCCTCGTAGACCTCGCCTGGGATCACCTGGAGCCCCGCCAGGAGTAGAAGCGCCACGAACGGCGTCGTCTTCCACACGTCCACCAGGATGACTCCGATCAGCAAGAGCGTCCGGCTGGAGAGGATCGGCTCGCTGATGATGCCTAGAGTGTCGGCCACATACTGGACGATCCCGACCTGGCTCTGGAACATCAGGCGCCACATGACCGCCGCGATGACCGTGGGGAACGCCCACGGCACGAGGACGGCGGCCCTGACCAACCCCCTGCCCCTGAAGGCCCGGTTTATCGCGAGGGCTATGCCAAGGCCGATAAAAAATTCCAGAGCGACGCTCACCACCGTAAAGATCACGGTGTTGTAGAGCCCTTCCCCGAAGTCGGAATCCTGGAACATATCGGTGTAGTTCTCGAACCCGATGAACGAACCGAAGCCGCTGATGGTGGAGTCGGTCAGGCTCAACGCGATGCCGTAGAGTATCGGGAAGAATGCTACTAAAACGATGATCAGCAAGGAGGGCAGGACCATGTAGTAGGCTGTCCTTCGTTCGGGGTTGCCGAACTCCTCCTTGAACCAACCGCGCCCTTTCTTCTCTGTCGATGCGCTCGCCACGCTCACCCCTTTCTTCAAGGTCCCGGCGAGGGTACGGTCGGGCGGCCGGCCGTACCTACTGAGCCTCCTCCATGATCTGGCCCAGGCTCTTCTGGAGGGTCTTGACGGCCTCTTCTGGCGAGATATCGCCCTTGAGGGCAGAGTTGAACTGCTCGGCCATCTCCAGAGACATGTCCCCGTAGAACTCGGTAACCGGCCGTGACTTGACATTCTTGAGGAGAACGTCTGAGGCCAGCTTGACGACAGGCGTAGCCTCCGCTACCTCAGGGTCGTCGTAGAGTGCCTTCCTGGACGGGTCGTAGCCGCCTATGATGACCCGCGCTTTCTGGCTCTCCTCGCTGGTCATGAACTCGATGAACTTCCAGGCATCTTCCTCGATCTCGGTGTTGGCGTAGATCGACATCTGCCACCCACCGAGACAGCTGTAGGTCGGGTTTCCTGGCTCGTCGACCGGTATAGGCGCGATACCGATCTGCTCGGGCTTGAGCTTGGTCGTCGCCGGGTCACCGAAACCTCCATACAGCGATGGCCAGTACCTGATGAACACCGAGTCACCGTTGTAGAAGTTCGCCCCCGACTCAGTCTCGGTCCAGTTGGCCACGGCCTCGGGCGCGGCGCCGCTGGTGACCATGCGGTTATACGTCGCGAGGCCCGCCGCCGCCTCGGGGCTGTCTATGACGACGTTATCGTTCTCGTCGAGGACGTCGCCGCCGTGGGTCCAGATATACTCGAGGGCGTTGCATACCCCGCCCTCGTAGTTCGATCCCTGGAAGACGAAGCCGTTCTGGACTCCCGCCTCCTCGCTGACCTGCAGGGCCATCTCCTCGAGTTCGCCCCAGGTCTCGGGAGGGGCTGAGATTCCGCTCTCGTCGAGGAGATCCTTGCGGTAGTAGAGGAGCCCCGCATCGGGACAGCTGCACCACGGCACCGCGTAGATTCCGTCTTCGTACTCGGCGACAGATATCGTGACGGGAATGAACGCCTTCTGATCCGAGGCGGGGAAGCGGTCGGAGAGGTCCATGGTCCAGTTCTGCGGCGCAAACTGCTTGGGCCAGATGACGTCGACCCCTACAACGCTTATATCGCTGGTTCCCGCCTGGAACTCGGTCCTCAGCTTGTCGTAGTAGGCATTCGAAGAGGCTGGCATCTCGCGGTGGATAGCCTCGAGGTCGCTTATTTTTTGCTTGTTGAACTTGTTTATCAGCTTGGCGATGCTGCCGTCCGCGTCCG
>CADCVF010000084.1 GCA_902806095.1 uncultured Rubrobacteraceae bacterium | reverse complement strand
GTCATCTCCCCCTCGAGGACGTAGAAGCCCTCGTCCTCGAAGTGGTGGACGTGCAGCAGACTCTCTTCCATGGGGAACTCCGGGACGAGTATCTCTACCAAGGTGTAGCGCCCGCCGGTCTGCTCGGCCGTGGCCTTGACGGTGGCTAACCCGTCCATCCACCACCACGCCTCGCCTTCTCCCGGGTCGAGCGCGAAGATCCTGCTCTCGGCCTCTTCCGCTGCCCCGTTGACCGTGGACCCCTTCTGGGCCTGGTCCTCTCTCGACGACATCGCGCCTTCCTCCTTTCCCTCGACCCCCATCAATCACTTTACGATTACGTAAAATGATTGGCAGCATGATGCACCTCGTTGGGACGGATGTCAAGGGGGAACCCACAGTTGTTGCCGGAAAGCCTTAGAATCGGGCCATGAAACGCGGGAAGTACAACCTCAAGAAGCGCGCCGAGCGCCAGGAGGAGACCCGGCTACGCATCGCCCGGGCGACTCTGGAGTTGCACGAGATCCTCGGGCCCGCACTGACGACCCGGAGCGCCATAGCCGAGAGGGCCGGCGTGACGCGGCCGACCGTCTACAGCCACTTCCCCGACGAGCTCTCCCTGGGCAAGGCCTGCTCCTCGCTCGAGCTTAGCGACAACCCGCTGCCGGATCCGGGGCGGTGGGAGGAGATCGCAGACCCCGAGGAGCGCATGAGGGCGGCCTTGGGCGAGCTCTACACCTACTTCCGCCGCAGGGAAGGGTTGTGGGCCAACATACTGCGCGATCAGGAGATGACGCTCGACGCCGGCGACCCGGAGGCACGGGAGACGGACGCCGAGATAATGGGGCCGATCTTCGCGCACTGGGAACGGATGGGGGAGACCCTCGCCGCCGGCTGGGGATCTGCCGAAGCCCACCCTCGGTTGCGGCTTGGCGCCATAGGCCTCGCCCTCGACTTCCAGACCTGGCGCGCGATGACGCGCACGCAGGGCCTGAGCGACGAGCAGGCGATAGAGCTCATGGTGGGCATGGTGCGCTGCACAGCCGGCGTCGCCGGAACTGCGTAGCTTACGACCGAGATCTGACACACCGAACTTCCGAGAACCCCCTTTCCACGCACTTCGCTGAATAGCCGGGGTCAGAAGAGCGGTCTCACTCAGCCTTAGTGGGCGGCGCCGAGGTAGCAACCGCGGGCTCGTTCGCCTCTCGTGCCGTGCGCCTGTAAGCAAGTAGCTCGGTTATCACGATGCGGATGATCTCGGCCACCGGGATGGCCAGCAACGCGCCCGGGATGCCCAGCAGTTGCCCTCCCACAAGCAGCGCTATCAGGATCACCAGCCCGTTGAGCTGGACGGCTTTGCTGTAGACGATCGGCTGCAGCACGCTGCCTTCGGCCTGCTGGTAGACTACGATGTAGACGAGCAGCACCACCGCCTTCCACGGCTCCACGAACAGCCCCACTACGACGAGCAGCGCCCCCCCAAGCGTCGCGCCGACCAGCGGTATGAGGTCCAGAACGGCGACCAGGAGTGCCAGCGGGGCGGCGTAGGGCATGCCGAGTAGCAGCAGCACGACGAAGGTGGTCACTCCGCAGATCACGCTGATGGCGAGGTTGCCCGTGATGTAGCCACTGACCGCCCCCGCCGACCGGGAGAAGAGGCGCCTTACGAGGGGCTGGTGTCTTTCGGGGAAGAGCCCAACCCCCGCGTTCACATACCGCTCGCTGCCGAGGAGCAGGAAGAAGGTGAGCGTCAGCACGGTAGCCAGCGCGGCGATCATCCCGGCGACGCTAACCGCTATCTGCCCGCTGGAGGACAAGAGGTTCTGGAGCAGCCCTCCCAGGTGCTTCCTGAGCTCGTCGAGTTGGTCGCTGAACCTCTGGAAGAGCCCACCAAGGCCGGTATCCTTGGCGAGTCCCTTGACGTATTGGGTCGGACCCTCGGGGGCGTTGGCCGCGGTGGTGACGAACTTGACGAAGCCGTTTATCTGGTCGACCAGCACGGGCACGAAGATCCCCACCACCAACAGCAGCGCAACCAATAGAGCCAGGTAGGTGAGCCCTATGGCGAGGGGGCGCTTGATGAGCCTGTGGCGGCGCTGGAGCCAGTTTACGGCCGGGTTGAGCACCGCAGCCAGGAAGAGGGCGATGAGGAACCATCCGAC
The DNA here is from genome assembly GCA_902806095.1 of uncultured Rubrobacteraceae bacterium. Classification (GTDB taxonomy): domain Bacteria; phylum Actinomycetota; class Rubrobacteria; order Rubrobacterales; family Rubrobacteraceae; genus Rubrobacter_D. The sequence continues at coordinate 55,573 of CADCVF010000084.1, read as the reverse complement.
GAAGGTCCTGACCTGCCAGAGCAAGAAGAGCGCGCCAAGCACCACGGCCGCGCTCAAGAGGGCTACGGCCACCGTGCGCATCACTTGGGTTGGCGAGGCGCCCGCCCACCCGGCATCCTTGCTTGGCGTGGGCGCGTCGGGGTCCGTGGGTGTCGTTTCGGGGTGCGCTTGTGCTTGTGCCTGCGGTTTCGCCTGGGAGTCCCTCTGTGGGTTCTCGTCCTCGTTCATGGCGCAAGCTTACAGCACGGGCGGGTAGGCTATCTTCACCTACTGCCAGGTTTCCCCTAGGGGACTCTTATGCCCGAAGTTCCGAGAACTCCGTAAAGCGGGAGTTCAATTTCGCAGAAATCGTGTTGTAATAGTCAGGGGCAGAGCAATCCGGAACAGTTCACGGTCGCGCTGGTCACTGCCTCCAACCTTTGCGACCACGACACGCCATTCAGGACGCCACGCCGAGCCCTGCAAGCTACCCAGTAGCGTAGCGATCACCAGCACGCCACGCCGTGGCTCGAGCCCTGTGGCCCGCGCCGCACCCCGCGGTCGCGCTCACTAGGCAGCTCTAGAATAATCGCGATGCCTAGGAGCGTGCCAGGAACCGTATATCCCGCAAGGCGAGGGTGTCCTATAGTTCAATGCTGCTACAAGACGCTGTAGGAAAATCTCTGTGAGGCAGGTTCGATGAGGCGAGCTATCAGACCGCAGAAGTGCGAAGGATACGCGTTGTGTTTCTCTCGGCTTCTACTGCTGCCGTACTGCTGCCAACAGCTTCACTTGCGAGTAATGATCTTCAGGCTCTCTCCACGTTAAGCCTGCAAATCTGCACATTTCAAAAGTGGAGCCGAGGGGATTCGAACCCACGCCCTCCGCCGTGCAAAAGCCAAGAAGTACATCCTAACCCGTTCCAGTGTGTCCGGAACTTGGGCTTGTTTGCAGGTGTTTTGCACTACTCTTGAGCTTAGTCGGTCCGATACGTCCCGGTCCGTACTGGTCCGGTTGCAGTACGGTTGCAGTAAAGCGGCTCCGCGGTGTGGCCAAGCATTTTGTTCTTGCTGTGGTGCCGGCGCCGACACCGAACTCGACCGCCCCGACGACTCCGCTAAGGTAGATGCCCTGGGAGAGGAACCCGATGGCGCCCTGCACGACCACCTCGCCCGGATCAGGCCATCTGCGCCGCAACAGAAAAACCGCTCCGAGGAAACCTCGCCGTAATGTGTGGGACGCATGGGCCGACCAGCGGTGACGGCGCTGGTAAGCTAGCAGGTTAGGCGGCGGAGACGCACATCAACCTCGTAAACGGACACCACTGGAGGTCCCCTTGATCCGACCGGCGACACCCGAGGATTCGGCTGCGGTGGTCGACCTGGTCGTCGCGGCCGAGATGTTCTCCGCCGACGACGCTTGGTTCGTGGAGGGCATGATGGCCGACTACTTCGACGCCAACGAGGACGACGGCCACGTCTGCGTGATCGACGACGAGGGCGGTCCGCTCGGGGTCGCGTACTACCAACCCAAGCCCGCCACCGATCGGGTCTGGGACCTCACGATGATCGCCGTGCGGCCCGCCCAGCAAGGACAGGGGCGCGGGGCGGCGATGCTCCGGCGCGTCGAGGAGGACCTGCGGGCGCGCGGCCAGCGGTTGTTGCTGGTCGAGACCTCTGCGTTGCCGCAATACGACCGCACGCGCGCGTTCTACGTCAAGTGCGGCTACGAGGAGGAGGCGCGCATCCGCGACTACTGGGCGGCGGGCGACGACCTGGTCGTGTTCCGCAAGGCCTTGAACACGTACTACGTATCTCCAAGAGAACATGGAACCTCCACGGCTCCCAGTAGGCACAGAGCGTGCAGGACAGCCGCCTTCAACTCGGCTACAGAATCGTAGAAGCGCCGGGGCATCAGAAAACCCTTGAGCCTACGCCACACTCCCTCAATGGGGTTCAAGTGCGGACAGTAGGCCGGCAGCCGGTACAACCTCAATCCCCTCGCCTCCCACTCCCCCTCGCGCTCCCGAATCATCCCGGCGGTGTGAAACGACGCGTTATCCAAAACCACCACGCAAGGCTTGCCCTCTGGCTGCGCCTGCTCAGCCAGAGCATCCAGGTAGTCCTTGACCTCCCCACTGCGGCACGAACCCTCGATCACAGAGTACTCCAACCGTTTGCCCTCCCCTTCCAGACAGAGCGTGCCGATGAGGTTGATCCGTCCCCCAGATCCCCAGCGGTTCCTCACCCGATGCTGGTGAGGCTGACCCTTTAGCGTCCAGGTGTGCGTGGGAGGCAGGCACAAATAGAAGCCGCTCTCATCAAGGTATTTCAGGACGATCTCGCCCTCAGCCGCCCCTTTTTAAGCCCTTCCAACTCTTCCCTTGCCTTTCGCTCCTGCTCAGGCGGTTTGTTGGGCACGTAGCGCGTGCGTTTGCAGGAGTAGCCCATCGAGACGAGATGTTGGCGGACAGCCTCCGGCGTGACCTCCACTCCATAGCTCTCTCTAAGAACCTCGGACAGTTGGGTGGCGTTCCAGGTACGCTCTTCGGAGAGCTTCCCTTCCATGAAGGTTCTCATCTGTGCGGTTATACGCGGTGAGTTGCCCGGAGCCGTTCCGTCGAAGAGACCCTCCAAGCCTCGCTCTTTGAAGCGATCGAGGTCACGAGCGACGCTCGCTCTGGAGCGTCCGGTATAGGCAGAGATGGTTTGCATGTTCGATCCTCGATTCGAGAGGCGCAAAACCTGGCGCGCAGGCGCACTTTGGCTTTGAAGTAAGGAGCCTGCTCGATCTCTCGTAGTCGGATGTCTTCTTCCTCGGTCAGTCGAATGTAACGTGATGGGGGCATTGCCCGATTATATCTTTGAAGTACTTAGGCCACGGTCGCCACGAGACCGCGGGCAAAGGTCTGCGGGCGGCGGTTGGGTCCGCCGGGCGAAGGGATCGCTAGAGCGCCTCCGCGTAAGGAAACAGGCCCTGCTGGAGGGACTGCGGGCGCCGGGGCGACCTGGGAGAGTACCCTTCCAGCTTCAGCGCCTTCAGCCATCCGGCCTCGCCGAGTGCGTCCAGGGCGAACAGCCGAGGCTGCGGGCGGACGCGACCCGAACAACCTCGGTCGGGCGAGGGAGCGTAACTCCCCGGTGCCCGACGCGAGGCGCACGTCGTAGCGGGAGAGCGGCTCGCCCGCGTGCTCCAGCGTGAGGCTCTCCGCGGCGAGCCACAACGCCGCCTCCCTTCCCGCCAATGCTTCCTCGCCGTACACCCTCCAGTGCATGAAGCGTGCGTAGCCCAGGGCGTCGCGCACCCGCACGAAGCGCGCCGAGAAGAACGCGCGCGAGAGCTCCTCCTCGCGATGGCGCACCCCCGAGGCGAAGCCCAGAACCTCCCCCGGCGAGCAGCGGCCGCCGTCGCGGTCGCGGTGGCGAAGTGGCTCTGGGCGTTGTAGTCCTCCACGAACCGCTCGTGCGCTAGCTCAAGCTCGGGCCACCCTTCGGCCCTCGCGAAGTGCCAGTCGGCCATACGGCGTTGCACGTTGAAGGTCGTCTCGACGTAGTTTTGCCAGGGCCTCCCGCGCTCTATCTCGTGCTTGGCTATTCCGAGCGCCTCGTAGACGGCCCTTGCCTGCCTGGCCCGGAATACCCCCCCTCCGTCGGTGACGAGCGCCTCGGGCGAACCGTAGCGCTCCACCGCCGCGTACAGCACCGAGAGGTACGAGGCGAGGTCCTGGGTTCGGGTGAGGGCGCAGGCGAGGATGCAGCGGCTGTGGTTGTCCATGACCGAGACGACGTAGGCCCTGCCCCCGACGCGGTCATTGTCCACGTAGCGGACGTCCGCGTTCCAGTATTGGTGCCTCCGGCGCCGCGAAGGACATCTCCTTCTTCTCCTTGCCCGGGCCTTTGGGCTTCTCCAGGCCGTAGAGGTCGCGGTTGAGCGCGAGGATGCGCCCGCAGGTGCGGGGACTCAGGTGTATGCCGATCTGGGCGAGGGCAGCGTGGATCCTGAACTCCCCGAGGTTCGGGTTTTGCTGGAAGCGGCGGATCGCCTCCATCGCCCTGAGCGTCACCTTGCGCACGCCGGGCGGTCTGCCGTGGGGCTTGTCCTCCAGCCCCGCAGGTCCTTCCTCCGCCCACCGCCTCAAGATCCGGTAGACGGTGGAGGTGCCGATCCGGAGGTAGCCGGCGGTGTCCTTCGCGCTCCAGCCGTCCGCGTGTAGCGCGACCACGGCCGCCCGGCCGTCCCTGCGGTCGGGGATCCCGTGGTAGGGCGGGAAGCGGCGCACGAACCGCAGCGGGATGGGTTCCTCCTCGAGGACCCGCCGGACGGTCTTGTGGTCCGGGCGCCGCCCGAAGCGGACGTAGCACGCGTTGGCGATCTCGTTCAGGTTGAGGCGCGGGTACTCCGCCTTCAGGTCCACTACGAGGCGTCGGATCGCCGGCGGCAGCTTCTTGCGGCGCGCGTGCTCGGAGCCGAAGAGGCTCTCCATGCCCTCGGCCTCGAAGCGGCTCGCCCTGCGCTGGAGGGTGCGCTCCGACGCCGCGCCCGTTTCCGAGGCGCGTTCAGAGGCGGAGAAACCGAAAAGAACGAGCGGGCGGATGAGCTCGTAGTCCCTCTGCTCGGGCCACCCGCATAAGAGCTCGATCTGCTCCCACTCGTCGGCCGGCTCGATCCGCCTCCGGCGGTCGTTCTCGCCCATCCCTAGATTCCCCCTCGCCGCGCCGCACGCCTGCGTCCCCGTGGGTACCGCGGGAGGGGAAGAATGCCACAACGGACGCATAGCCGCCAGCTCAAGACCGGCCACGACGCCTGCTACGGTTCGCGGCTTTTGCCGTCAGGCTTGGTCGGCCCATGCGTCCCACACATTACGGCGAGGTCTCCTCCGAGTAGCAAGCTCGCGGCGAAGAGGAACTTCCAGGCCACGAACGTAGGCGTGCTCGCCTCTTGCGTGCCAAGCTTGGCTCCTATAAAACCCGAGCTCCACATCACCACGCCGTGCCCCGCCGAGAGCAGGCGCGCAACCCGGTTGAGAGGAGGGCCGAAGTAGTCCCCGCCGCGCTCCTCGGCCGCCCCCGTGTGCAGGGCCATCCTCACCCGCACCGCACCGGTCTGGGTCCACTCCTCGGAGAAGAGGGCACGCTGGGCCGCGAGCGCGGCCTCCACGGCGTCGGGCGCGGTGGCGAAGGCCGCGCAGAAGGCGTCGCCGATCGTCTTGAAGACGCAGCCGCCGTGTTCCGCGACCGCCCCGTGCATGATCTCGTCGTGGCGGGCGAGGGCCGCCCGCATGGCCGCCTCGTCGCGCTCCCACATGGCGGTGGAGCCCTCTATGTCCGTAAAGAGGAAGGTTACGGTGCCGGTGGGCAAATCGGCCATCTGCGGTCCTCCTACGCCGTTACCGAACCCCGCCGAGGGATTGTAGCAGCGGTTCCGGGCGGACGCTGCAGTTTCGGGTTGTGCGCCTTCTTGGAGGTGCGAACGTAGCCAACCTCCACGTCCCCGGCGTCTGACACGCCAACCGTTCGGGCCACTCGCGAGCCGTTGTCTTCGAGACAGGAAAAGATACGGGAAGGGACGCAGCTGGGGCCAGCGAAGCATCCGAGACGAGCATCTGTTTTCCGACCGTTGAAGGGATAGCCTCCCGGCGCCAACTCAGGATCGGAGCACCTCGATGACGCTCCGCTTCTCCGACCATAACCTTGCGCGAGGCGAAGGGTGCTGGCGAGGTTCACAGTGCCGCTGAAGCCCGCACGAACTGCCCCATGTGTCCTGGTGTGGCCTGCGCTTTGGAGGGGGCGCCGCAGTACGGTTGCAGTACAAGGACCCAGATTAGCTGGACAGGTTCTGCCTATTCCCCCACGTTTTACCTGCAAAATGCCGGTTTCTAAAGTGGAGCCGATGGGATTCGAACCCACGCCCTCCGCCGTGCAAAGGCGGCGCTCTCCCAACTGAGCTACGGCCCCAAATGAGGTCGGTAGTGCTAGTTTACCGCAGTTGCCTGGAGAGGACGAACGGGGTTACGAGGGCGGCGGTCGTGCCGGATCACCTACTCGCGGAAGACAGGTACTCGAGAGAGTCGGTGGCATCCGGCCTTGACAGAACGACTATGTGCGATATGAAAAGAGTAACCGGTGCCCACGCTTCTCCTTTCCCTTTCCCCATTACCCCTGAAGGGCGGGCACCGGCTTCTTTGTGTACGCGCAGCTTACCATCTCCGTCTATCGATTCCGTCGCTCTTTCGAGAGAGTTAACGGAACCTTAACTCCGGGTAAGATCCCAAACCGCTCCGCCAGCCTCCTGACGCCCATGGTGCCTACCCCGTGGCGAGGTTCCCATCGGGGCGCGAGGGACGGTACAATAGGCGTGCTGTGAGACCAGTTGACCGAGAGGTGGGATAGAGATGGCCCTCTACGAGTACAAGTGCGCGGGCTGCGAGGATCACTTCGACCTCATGCGCCCGATGAGCGACGCGGACGAGCCAGCGGCGTGTCCTGAGTGTGGATCGATAGAATCGCGGCGTGTGATCTCCAACTTCGCCTCCATAACGCCAGGGGCCTCGGCCCTCTCGACGAACCCGGTTATGGACGCCAGAATGGCCGGCGGTGGCGGTTGCTGCGGCGGGGGCTGCGGCTGCGGCTAGCGGAAGAGTGGCAGGAGAGGCGCAAGAGGAGCCTCCCGAAGATCTGCCCGACCTCGCCCTCAAGGGCATAGAGGAGTTCAACAGGGGCGAGTTCTACGAGTGCCACGAGTACCTCGAAGAGGCCTGGATGCAGGAGCCACGGCGCGTCCGCTTCCTCTACCAGGGCATCCTTCAGGTCGGCGTGGGTTTCTACCACCTCCAGAACGGCAACTGGCGCGGGGCCACCGGACTCTTGCGCAATGGCACTGTGCGCCTGAGAGAGTTCGAGCCCGAGACCCTTGGTATCGACGTGGCGCGGCTCGTGCGCGAGAGCGAGCGTTGCCTGCGAGAGCTGGAAGAACTCGGGCGAGAGGGGATCGAAGAGTTCGACCGGGCGGGGGTGCCGAAGGTAGAGTGGGCCGAGTAGCGGCCGAACTGAGATTAGGGCTGTTAGTATGCGTGCTCGCGGGATAGGGCCAGTAGCGGAATAGAGCAGGAACGATGCCAGCAAGGGACTTTTATACGCTCCCAGAGGCGGCGCAGATCCTCGATGTTTCCCAGCGGAGTCTCCTGGAGAGGCTCGATGCCGGAGAGATAGAAGGAGAACGAGACCCGCAGAGCGGTCGGTGGAAGATCCCGAAGCACGCCGCAGACGAGCGGGTATCCGCAGAATCCTCTTCCGAGGACGCCTCAGAAAAGTCCCAAGGAGAGTCCGCCGAGATGCTCCGGGAACTCGTAGACGAGTTGGGTGACCTACACAGGCAGGTAGGACATCTGAGGAGCCGCCTGGATCGCGCCCGGAGAGCCGAGATAGAAGAGAGGGAGCTCCTGCTAGCCGAGCTGGCGCAGGAGCGAGAGGGACACCGTCAGGAACGCGAACGCGCTGATCGGCTACACGCAGAAGCGAACATGCTGCGAGATGAACGAAACAAGGGGTCCTGGCGCAGGCTCTTCGGTGGGCAAGATTAAGAGTGCCAGGAGAGAGCCGGTCGCTCCAAAGGTGTTGCTCATTCTTCGTAGAGGATCTCACCCCGGGAGAGGCGACGGGCGATATCGTAGGTCTGTCCCTGAGAACGCATCGTGGGAGAGTGGGCCGCCAGGTAACGCGCAGCGGCAATCAGCAGGTGTGCGCCTGCTGTGGTGTCACGCAAGTGCTCATACTGCCTGAAGGCGGCTTCGACGGCCTGTATCGTATGGAAGTTGCGGTCCTCCCTGAGAAGCAGGCCGCCCATCACGGCTAGGAGCCGGTCGGCCTCCCCTCCGCTGTAGAGGTAGCCGGCGACCAGTTCTCCCGCTGCGTCTACCTTCTGCCGCTCGTCCAGCAAAGTTTGAAGTTCCGTCAGCGACTGCTCCGGCGTCTCTTCCCCGGTGCCAGATTCGGGCAGGCGCGTGGGAGGGACGTTGAGGAAGCGGTCGAGGTGAACGCTCATCGCGGCGTCGAAGACCCCTCGCAGTAGCTCCGAAGTGGTGGTTCGCCGCAGACCCTGTTGGACGGCGTTCGAGAAGGTGAAGGTGTGCAGGGAGGTGTCCCAGTCGCCGAACTCGTTCGTTGTTGGGAAGCGCGCTATGCGCAGTGCCGCTGCGTAAGCCACCGCCCCGGCCAGTTCCCCTTCAGTGGCGCCTTCCCGCAGCGCTTCGAGGAGCGCCTCAGCGATGGCTTCTCCTTCCTCTCCCAGCAGCACGGTGGCGAGTTCCTCCTTGGCCTCCCACCTTCCGCGCCGATCCCTACCTCTCTCCAGCGCGTCCGGCAACCGCTCGAAGGCGGCCTCGAGTATCTGTACCAGATCCACAGGGTTGCGCCAGGAGTTCGACTCCTCCATGCGCCTCGCACCCACGTATCCTTCTGCCAGGCTAGAGAGGGTCACTTCAGCATGCGACCATCCTGCTATGTCGAGTGCCTCGAAGGCCTTGTTGGTGAAGTCGAGGACGTGCCCGCTATCGAGATAGCGGTGGTCAGTTGCCGCGGAGAGCAGCACATCCGCCATCTGGGCGTGATCCGCCCCGGCGCGCACCGCGGAGACGATGCAGCGCTCGGCCCCTTCTGAGTCGCGCACCTCGACGAACCGACGGAACCAACCCTTGAGCGTGGCCAGGTCCACCGTCTCGGCCGGCAGCGGACGTAGGGAGAAACGTGGCGGTTCTCCGGCGGAGTCACGTGAGACGGCGGAGAGCCCGTGGTAGAGGGCGCGTGGTCGATCCTCGGGGGCCAGGTGAGGCAAGAGGTTCATCATGCAGGTGTGCATGGTCAGTCCTTGCCCCCATCCCGCCCGCCGGAATCGGGTGCCGAACTCCAGCCCGGTGCGGAAAGGTTCTGCGGGGTCTTCACCGCTGCCAAGCAACCCGATGGCCGACTTGGACACAACCAGCGAGATGTTGCGCTCCAACCCATCCCACAGGCGCTGGCGCAGGTAAGCCTGACGGTCCTCCCGCGGCGAGAGGTCTACCCACACCTCGCCGCCTCTAATCTCCACCGGAAAGACGCGCGCCTCGTCAGCAAACTGGTCGAAGGTTCCACCACTCTCGAGATCAAAGCGGGCGTGATGCCAGTGGCACGTCAAGATGCCGTTCTGAAGTGTGCCCCGGTGCAAGGGGAAACCCATGTGGGGACAGCGATTGTCCAGGGCGTGCACGCTACCTTTATGGAAGAAGAGCGCGAGCGAGTGGTCGGCGACACGGACCGGGATGCGACCGGCGGCTCGCACCTCGTCCAACCGGGCGGCCCGCACGAAGCTATCTGAGATGGTCTCCAATGGCGCAACCCCTTTCCCGCCTATACATTACTGTACGATACGGGCGGTGCGGAGTCTAGATCACTCCTCTCCCGTAGATGTCCCTGTTTGGTCTCAGAGAAGTGTCAACGTGCCATGCGGGCCTGAGTCGGGGCCATCACCGACCAGGCCATGCATCTCTGGCGTGGGCTAATAGCGCCGACCCCGCTGGCGAGAGATATCGAAGAGGGCAGAATCGGAGACTGCCATAACGGCCATCACGCCACACTGGACCGGGTCGCTCACCACCAGGTCGGCGGCGTCAGGCACGCTGCCTGGCATGTTGAGCGAGAGCACTATGATCCCTTTCTCGCGGATCTCGTAGACTGCCCGGGCGACCTCCCCACCCATCAGCGCACCGGCCAGGACCAGCGCCACTGCCCGCGGCAGGCGGGCCACGGCGCGCGTCGCAGCGGCGAGCTCTTCCTCGCCGACCAGGGGGATGGTGTCGACGGAGATCTTCTCTCCGCGGATGTTGTGCCTGTCGGCCTCGGCGACCGCGCCAACCACCACCTGGCCCACCTGCGCTCCGCCGCCGACCACGATGATCCGCTTGCCGTACACCTTCTGGAACGAGGGCGCCCGCTCGGCCACCCTCACGATGGGCAGCGCTTCGAGGTCACTGATGAGCACGTCAGCGGCTTCGCCGGCGACGTCCTCGAGCTCGAAGTAGACTGTCGAGAGCCCTCCCCGCCGCTCGGCGATGTCGATGTGGGTTATGTTCGCCTCATGCTCGAGGAGCACCCTGGTAAGGGCGTGCAACGCGCCGGGCTCGTCGGGCGTTTGGACCATCAGGGCCAGGGGAACTTCAAGCTCGGTACTCTCGCTCATGGACAGGAGTGTATATCTTCCCCGACTCCCCTTCTTCGGCTCTACGTTTTACCTGCAAACTATCGAATTCTTCCAGTTGGCCCGCCTAGGCTCAAACCAGGTACCACTTCCTTGTCAGGGAGATCGGCATGCTCTTGTCCCGTGGCGCCGGATGCCGGAAACTCACTTATTGACGCCGATTTCGCGTCTCACCCACGGATCTTCGGTTCACCGGGTGCCGCGAAATATCGGCCGGGTTGGCGTCAAATCGGATCGCTGACGAGCTTGAACTCGCCGTGGAGGTAACGGCCTGCTGGCACGCGCATTCTTCGGGACCTCGGCTTTCTCACCGAAAAGCTGAATGAGCGCGTGGTCATCGAAGAGGAGGCCAGCCACGGTGGGACGACCGATCCGACCGAGGGCTCGCATGCCGTCGACCGGATAACACTGCGACGGCTTCTACTGGCTGGTCTGGACGACGTGGTGCATTTCGACAAAAAGTTCGAGCGCTACGAGCGGATGCCTGACGGAGGGGTCAAGGCTTTCTTCGCGGACGGCACATCGGCCAATGGCGATGTACTGGTTGGCGCGGACGGTGCCGGTTCCGGGGTGCGCCGACAGTATCTGCCACAGGCAAGACGATACGAGATAGAAGCGGTCAGCGTGGCCCTCAAGTTGCCGCTGACCGAGCAGAGCCGGGCCTGGCTGCCGCCCCAGTTTGTGGGCAGGATGAACATGGTCGTCGCGCCCGCAAGGTATTCGGGATCGTCATGATCATGTTCGGCGCGCTTATGCTCGGTCTGGTCACAGAGGCCATCGTCGGAGCCAGACTCGGCCGGGCGCTGGGCCAGTACCCTGTGCCCAAACGCGACCATGTCGTTGTCTGCGGCGTCGGTACCACAGGCTCCACTATTATCGAGGCTCTGTCGGAGGCGGGAGTCCGCTGCGTCGCCGTCGAGCGCGACGAGGACGCCCTCGATGCTGCGTTCGTCAAGCGGTTGCGTCTCCCAGTAATCATCGGCGACATGTCGGCCGGGACGACGCTCGACGGTCTTCGATTGGGAACGGGGCGGACGCTGTTGGCGGTGATCAAAGACGATATGGCGAACCTCCAGTGCGCGCTGCTGGCCCAGGCGCGGGCCCCAGGGCTGCGGGTGGTGCTGCGTATGTTCGATACTGACCTCGCCGTGAGGGTAGAGCGCGGCACCGGCATCTGCCTCTCCCGCAGCGTTTCCGCGCTCGCCGCCCCCGCTTTCGTCGCCGCCATCTTCGCTACCCCGGTGTCGTCGAGACCGACCCGATACGGAAGATCGGGCCCCGTAGACTGCACGGCCTGATCCACGACGTAGCCGTTGTGATCTTCGTTCTCGCCTTCCCGGGCGCCCTGTTCTCGCTGTGGCGCTCCCCGCTGGCGGGGCCACGCCCGCTACACCCTGTCCATGGGGATACTAGCGGCGTTGTTGCTGTCGCTGCCGGGCATGGCCTACTACCGCCTCTACAAGTGCTTTATGCTCTGTCGACGGCGGCTCATCGAGCTTCGGGAGCAGGCAAAGCCTGGTAAGCCGCGAGCGAGATCTCCTGGATCGCTTGTCTAGCCTCCCCCTCCGTAGCACCTTCGGAGAAGACGACTACGTAGTACTCCTGACCGACCCCACCACGCTTGGCAGAAAGGACTATCCCGGCGTCCGAGAAGGTGCTCTCGTAAGAGCCGATCTTGTGGGCTACGCGAGCACCTTTGGGCAGCGGCCGTGGCAGGCGGTCCTCGAAGGCAGTGCCTGTCATAACGTCGAGCATCTCGGCGGAGAGTTCGGGGCTTGTGTAGGACGGGTCGCCTATAGCCTTTAGCACTAGCAGGACGTCGTTCGGGGTAGTGATGTTAGGCATCCAGTAGCTCGTCGAGCGCGCGCCGATACGGTCAAGCTCGGCCTCTATCTTCTCCTCTCCTAGATAGCGGTTGAGCATGACCTCTGCGGTATTGTCGCTCTCTTTGATCAGGAACCTCGCGCACTCGCGCAGGGTCATGGTATGGCCCGCGGGGTAACGGTAGAGCACGCCAGTACCCTCCGCCCAGACATCCGAGGCGCGCATGGTTATCTTGTCGTCCAGACGCAACTCGCCTCGGGAGGCAGCCTTGTAGAGCGTAAGTAGGGCGTACAGTTTGCTGAGGCTGGCGGCTACGAAGTGTCGGTCAGCGTTGAGCAAGGCACTCTCTCCAGAGTAGGAGTCAAAGATCGCCACCCCGTGAGTACCCGTGTGCGCTTCGGAGATGGCTCGGATCTCTTCGTCGAGCTCTTTGACGGCGCGAACTCGTGCTGGGGCCACTGGAGGTTCAGGCGGCTCCGCCGAGGCCGGCCTGTCCAAGGCCGTCAGCGTCGCAGTCTCGACCGGTCGCTCGCGGTACCACAGGAAGATCGCTGCCACGACCAGGCAGCAGAGGAGCATTAGGATCAGCGGCACCCAGAGACCGCGTCGCGGCGGTCGCCTTCGCCTACTTCGCCTCCCTGCATAAGTGCCAGGAGTCGTTCGCTGCCCTGCCCGGCGTACGTGCCCGTAAGGTCGTCGCTCGCGTCCGTCCATATCTAGCGAAGCACTTTACAGCACCATCGGGCGTAGAGAACGTCGGTTTGCTACGAGCCTACCAACAATGTGTGGACCCGTGGCGATATCGTGAAAAGCAGAGCAAGAACGAGATGCTCCTGATCCGCTGCCTACAGAGCGGGGTGCACTACTGGACTCTACCGTCCATCGGCATCGCGTTGCTCCGGAACTTCGGCTGGATCGACATCATCGATTTGGAAGTCGTACTCTCCCTCCATAAAATCGAGGCGGAGGGAGTCTCTTCCTTTACCCGTGAAGCTGCTAAGGTGCGGCGGGCTAATAAGCGGTGCGAAGAGGAGGAACGTCTTGACTGAACCCGTAGAGCGCGGCCGTCCATACGCGCCAGGCTACGGCATACCGACGAACCGTCGCGGCATGCTCTCCTGGGACTACGTCGAAGAGCGCATGATCGCTGCCCAGAACTACTGGGTCGCGACCGTCCGTCCCGAGGGTAGGCCGCACCTAACTCCGGTGTGGGGAGTGTGGATGGACGGGGTGTTCTACTTCGGTAGCGGCCCACAGACCCGCAAGGTCCGCAACCTCTCCGAGAACCCGCACGTCGCCGTGCACCCGGAGGGCGAGGACGTGGTGATCCTGGAAGGCGTGGCCGAGACGATCACCGACCCCGGCCCGGCGCTCGCCGAACGAGTCTACGCTGCCTCCACCTCTAAATACGGTATGGGCTCCCACGATATCGAGGGATCCTACGCCGTGCGTCCACGCGTCGTCTTCGCTTGGAGCGGGAGTGGCTTCCCGAACACCGCGACGCGCTGGGTATTGGGCAACGACTGAGTCTCTAGCGATCGAAGCCGAGGATGGACGATAAGGCACCTTGAGCACCGTGCCGCTCCGAGGCTGAGACGGGGCCGGTGAGAACGCCCCACCTCCACGTCGGGGAAGGGCCTGCTGCTGGGCGAGGACGTAGCCATCACCGACAACGCGAAAGCCCTCCTCAAGCTCCGCGCCCATTTAGACCGCGCGCTGAAGAACGAGACCTCCCACCCCTTCGAGGAAAGCGACCACGGGGTCCCGTGCGCGGTGGCCGTCAAGAGGGCGAGGAGCAGGGGGAGATGGGCAAGCCTGGGAAACCCTCTCGGTCCCAACCGTCGTCGGGTATTGCCCATAGGAATGGGAGAACGAAGAGTGGGCCTGCCTGGACTCGAACCAGGGACCTCTTCCTTATCAGAGAAGTTCGGGACGCTCGGATCCGTTCTGTTCCATCCGCGTGTGTCGCTTAGGTAAGCCGTTTATCGCCTACTTGGGGCACTCACTTTTTGGCCCCGTTCGGCTCCGTCCTGGTCGGGTTGCTGCACAGTTGCTGCACAAACGTAGGGATAAGACCACACACGAGCGTCGGCGGTTTTCCAGGCAGACACCCGACGACCTGTGACCCAACGGGGTGATACAGGTCCTCGAAACGGTTCTGCGCAACCCTTGGTTGGGCTAGCCGGACCTCTGGTAGCAGACCGGAAGTCGAAACTCCTGCTACCCCTCCCCTGGCCCCAAGCGAACGTGGAGCATTGCGGGACGCCGGCGATGCGGCTTGACAGTACTAATATAATTAGTTTATAGTCTAATCCTATTAGCAAACGATGCGGATCGCCCCGCGGGAAGGAGCAAGTGATGGAAGCAAAGGCTTACGTCGGGCAGGACGAGACGAGAGAGCCACCGGTGGCGCGCTTTTTGCGACCCGCCGCGCTGCTGCGGGTTGAGGGCGTCGCCTTGCTCGTCTTGAGCGTGCTGCTCTACCGGGTAAACGGGAGTGGCTGGTTGATGTTCGGAGTACTACTGCTCGCGCCCGACCTCTCTATGCTCGGTTATCTTGCCGGGTCACAGGTCGGCGCCGCCATCTACAACGCGTTCCACACCTACGCCATGCCCGCGGTGGTAGGCGCTTTGGGGATAATCTTCGCGAGCCCGTTGGTGGTGGCCGTGGCGCTGATCTGGTTCGCGCACATAGGTATGGACCGGACCGTGGGCTACGGACTCAAGTACCCGTCCGCTTTCAAGGACACGCACCTCGAGCGCGTGCGATAGGGGCGCCTCCGGTGTCGCCAAGGGCAGGTTTGGGCAGAGAGGCGGTGGTCGAGGCCGCCGCCTCCCTGGCCGACGAGAAGGGCCTGGAGGCCGTCACGCTCTCCGGCCTCGCGTCCGAGCTCGGGATACGCACCCCTTCGCTCTACAACCACGTCGCCGGGCTTGGGGGCCTGAGGCGAGAACTTGCTCTCATGGGCGTCCGCGAGCTCGGGCATAGGCTCTCCCGGGCTGCGGCGGGCAAGGCGGCCGACGAGGGGATCTTCGGCCTGGCGCGGGCCTACCGCGGCTTCGTCAAGGAGCGCCCCGGACTATACGCGGCCACCGTCAGGTCCTACCGGCTCTCGCACCCCGACGATCCCGAACTCGCCCAAGCCGAGGGACAGGCGTTCGAACCGGTGCTGGCGGTTCTCGCCTCCTACGGGCTCTTCGGCCAGGAGGCCGTGCATGCCGCGCGGGGCCTAAGAAGCGTAGCCCACGGCTTCGCCACGCTGGAGGTGGCGGGCGGTTTCGGCATAGCCTTGGATCCGGAGGAGAGCTTCGTCAGACTCTTGGAGGCCTTCGCGGCGGGTTTGCGAGACCAACGACGCTGAATTCCCCTTGTTTCGTGAGATCGTCGCAACCGTCCTTCGCCCACCACCCGAACCAGGACATTAGCCTCGGAGTGGTAGGGGCTGATCCACACTTTCAGGAGATCGGTCACGACCCGGAGGAACCGCTCGATCGGGTACTCCCGGCGACCGAGCCCTCGCACGCGACGTGGTAGGCCGCCTCGTAGCGCTTGCGGAGCTCGCGCTCGACCAGCTTGAGGTTCTTCCGTTCGTCGTCGAGGGCCAGGATGATCGGGCGGACCTTCGGTTATGGTATGCCGTTCATCGGGTCATCGGGCTTCCGACACCGACAGCGTGTCTATTGGGAGAGGTTCACGCCCATTCGGTACTTACTATGGCGTCGAGGATTGACTCGTGGTCGTAGCTCGTGGTGTTGCCCATCATAACAACCCCTAGCGACTCCTCGGGGTAGATCCGCATCACGTTCCAGAAGCCGGCCCCGCCGCCCAAGTGCTCGGCGAAGTTGGGACGCCGCTCCCTGGCCTCGCGCGAGCGGAACCAGCCCAACCCGAAATCCCGCCTGCCTCCTTTGGGTATGATCTCTTGCATCTCGGTGACCGACTCCGGCGACAGTAGCCGCACGCCGTCCACTTCGCCGCCGTTGAGGTGCAGCTGAACGAACCGGGCGGCCTCATCGACTCCTCCGACCATCCCGCCGTAGGCAGGTCCTTTGACGTAGAAGGGGTTGAAGGAGACGTACCTACCCTGACGACGACCTACCACGCCCTTAGGCAAGGCGGCCCTAAATAACGGGGTGAGAGGTTCCCACAGAGGCTGGTAGCCGGTGGCGGCGACATTCCCTGTGGGCTGCTCCGGGTAGGAAAAGCCGGTGCGGTCCATACCTAGTGGGGAGAGGATCTCCGCGCGCACGTACTCCTCGTACCTCGCGCCGGAGATCTCGGAGATCACCTCCCCCAAGACCAGGTAGCCGAGGTTGGAGTAGCCGGCGCTTTCGCCAGGGTTGAACTTGAGCCTACGATGCTTGGCGAGCAGGCGGCCGACGAAGGTACTATGGTCGGAGGCCGCAGTGTCGGCGGGCCGGACCCACCTGATCGGCAGGGGGTTGGTGAGCCCGGAGCTGTGGCTCAGGAGGTGCCGGACGGTCACGGGGGTAGGCTGCGAGACGAGCTTCAAGCCGCGGAAGTACTCGTCGGCCGGGGCATCAAGGTCGAGCTTGCCGCCCTCGGCCAGGCGCATCACGGCCGTGGCGGTGACGATCTTGGTCATCGAGAACCACAGGTAGCTCGTCGCGGGGGTGGCTGGGGTCGAGATCGCGAGGTCGGCGAATCCGAACCCCTTAGCCCAGACGACGCGGTCTCCCTTCACCACCACCACCGAAAGCCCTGGTACACTGGCCGTTTCCACCTTCCCCCGGATGAGCCCTTCGAGCGTTTCGGCACTCGAAGAGTCGCCTGCTTGTGCCACCTGAACCTCCTTCCGAGAGGATAAGTTTCCTCCCTGCCTGCGCCTCTCTCCGCCCGAGTTTTTAGCTTAGCCTATTGTTGTGCGGTGGGTTCAGGGCCTTCAAGGGACGGCTCATCTCTATAACCTTGACCTACCCCCTCACATCAAGAAGATCCTGAGGTCTGCAAGAGGCACCTGGCAGCCCTCCGCGAGCCTTTACAGGACGTTTATTCGTGAGCCCATCACGCCGATGAGGACGACGCTTTGTCGTCCCCAAGGGCGTACTCGGCGACCTGCTCGAAGGTCATCGCCAGGCCCACCGACCACTCGGCCTCCAGATCGTCCGCGTCGAACCGAGCCGGCAGCGCCGCTAGGTAACGCTCGCGCAGCTCGCGCAAGATGGCGAGCCCGATCACGGATCCGGACCGCTCGCGCAACGCTTCCGCTGCGCCGAAGAGCCGAGCGGCGCGTTGCCCCTCCCCCAACATCGCTGAAGCGCCGGCCAGCCCTTCCAGGCTGTAGGTGCCGATCTGGGTGTCATGCATGCGGAGCGCGAGCGCCAAGCTCTCCCGCAATGAGGCGATCGACTGCGCGTGATCGCCACACATCGCCGTGTTTACCGCGCGAATGCTGAGGTTAACGGCCAGGTTAGACCGTGACCCGGCTGCTCGCAGAACCTCCTCGCTTTCATCAAAGAGTTGCTCGGCGCGGACGGGATTGCCCTCGGCAAAGGTGACCTCTCCCAGCACCGTCAGAGCCAGTCCGGCACCCGATAGGTCGTCTAACGCATGGTAGATCGTCAAACTCGGGACGCCGCGTCGCCTCCGAGCGCGTAAGCTACCGCGTCGTCGAAGGCCATCTCCCTGCCCTCGTTGCGTGCCGTCTCGAATGGCTCCTCGTCCAGGACAGAACGCACCGCCGCCCTGGTATGGTCGTAGAGGGTACGGTCCGGGAGATAGTAATTGTAGACGGTGGCTCCAACCTCCTTCAGCAGCCCCTCCGCCACCCCGAACAGGCGCGCAGATCGATGTGCTTCCCCCCGCTTCCCGGTCGCGACGGCCAGCCCCTCGGAGAAGTACGCGAGATTCGCTACGTCCCTGGTCTCGTCGGACAGGGTTATCCCTTCCTCGAAGAGCGCCGCGGCGCCGGCGTAGTCGCCGCAGGAGAGCGCCACCTGCGCCAGGTTGTAGAGCGCGATATTGGCGCTGAGCCTGTCGCCGGTACGGCGGGATATCGCAAGCCCCTCCTCGAACATCGAGGCTGCGCGATCACCATCGGCTTGAATCAGAAGCGTCGTCCCGAGCCAGACACGCGCCATCGCGGCCATCCCCTGGTCGTCGGCCCGATCTAACAGCGTTATGGCCCTCTGCATGGCGGGCGCCGCCTCTGCGGGATCCCCGCGGCTCAACGCCACGAGTCCCTGCGCTATCCAAGAGTAACCCTCAAGGAGCACGTCCCCCGCCCGCAGCGACGCCTCCATAGATACCCGATGGTGCCTCTCGCACGCTTGGTAGTCACCCTGCGAATACGCCATGGCCGCCGCGACGTTGGCGGCCCTCGCCCGTAGGCCCGGCGGCAGCTCGTGCTCGAGCGCAGCCTCCATCCATCTGCGCCCCTCCTCGTGGCGGTCGCGGACCGACCAGTACAACCACAGCGCCCATCCCAACCGAGCGGCGATCTCCGCCTCGCCCTCCGATAACGCCCACGATACCGCCGACCGCAGGTTACCGTAGTCCCGGTCGAGCCGCCCGTGCCACTCCACCTGCCGAGCCGTTTGCAACTCCGAATGAGCTCGCTCGGCGAGCGCAAGGAAGAACGCGGCATGAGAGCGCCTGATAGCCTCGGCCTCCTGGGCCTCCTCCAGCTTCTCGAGCGCATACTGGCGGACGGGCTCCAGCATCCCGTAGCGAGCCTCCTCATTGCCGATCACTTCCGCGGCCACCAGAGACTGCTCCACCAGCCGCCCGAGGAGTTCGGGCACCTCCTTTGGACCTTCTTCCCCCGCTGCGCCGACGGCCTCCGCCGCCGTTAGGGAGAAGCCACCAGCGAACACGGACAAGCGCCGAAACAGTACCCTCTCGGGCTCGTCCAACAGATCGTGACTCCAGTCGAGCGTCGCCCGCATGGTCCTTTGCCGGTCGGGGAGGTCCCGGGCCCAACTCGCTGATAGCGCTGCCCAATCCAATCGCGAGAGGAGCGCCGCGGGCTCCAGGAACCGCACGCGCGCCGCCACCAGCTCCAGCGCGAGCGGAAGCCCTGCGAGCCGCCAGCAGATCGCCGCCACGTCTGCGGCGTTATCTCTGGTGACTTCGAAGGAGGGCGAGGCGGCCTTCGCGCGTTCCACGAACAGCTCCCCCGCGGGAGAACCGAGCACGCTCCGGACGTCCGGCGAGAGGGTGGAGGCGGGCAACGCCAAAGGCCCGACCGGGTACTCCTGCTCGCCCCTGACGCGCAACGGTGTGCGGCTGGTAGCGAGAATCGTCGCATCCGGGCAGGACCCCACCAGGCTCGCGACCTCGGGCGAGGCGTCCAACACGTGCTCGAAGTTGTCGAGCACGAGCAACGTTCGCTTGCCCCGCAGACGAGCACGCAGAACCTCTTCCAGGGTCTGGTCCTTCGCCTCCCTCACGCCCAGCAACCGGGCTACATGAGGAATTACGAGGGCCGGATCTTCGAGCGGGGCCAGGGCGACGAAGGCGACGTCGGCGGGTAAGAAGAGCCCCTCGGCGAGCGAGGCTCGGGCCGCCTCCAGCGCGAGGCGCGTCTTGCCCACCCCGCCGGTGCCCGTGAGCGTGAGCAACCGGACCTCCCCAAGTAAATCCCTTACCTCCCGAAGCTCCCTCTCTCGACCCAAAAGGGGCGTCGAGGGGATAGGAAGGTCGGACTCCGGGGGTACGGTTGCGGGGGCCTGGGCAGCGCCGCCTCGTCCGGGCACCGCCGCGAACAGCGAGGCGCGCCCGTCGTCCGCCAACCCCAGCGCGTCGGCGAGCGAGCGCACGGTGTGGGGATGGGGGTGCTTCCTCTCGCCGCGCTCCAGGCTGCTGATCGCGCGCGTGCTCAGGCCGGCCCTCGAGGCGAGCTCCTCCTGTGTGAGGCCTGCACCCTCCCGCAGCCGCCGCAAGCGCGCGCCGAAGTGAGCGCCGTGCCCCGGCGTCGCCTCGTGGGACCCGCTTCCAGCCACGCCCCCAGCATACCAGCGGCGCCCGTCGCGGACCAGCGGGGGTTCGCCGCCAACCGGCACGCTCGAAATGTTCAGGCAATGTGCGTGCGGTGTGCATGGTGGCCACTCGCTGGGGGCGGCAGACTTCCGTGCAAAGAAGGTGCTTCGAGGGAGGAGGCGCGAATGGGAGCGGCACACCAGAACACCGCCAGGCCCGAGCCAGGCGAGGGATGCCCGCCCAAGGTGTTCGGCGGGATGGTGACCCGCACGATCGGGCCGAGACCCTGGGGCAGATGGAGAGACGCGAGGGCAGCGAATACGAGGGAGGATGAGGGAGTGAACGCGTCTGAGGTTCTGGTTACGGGTGGCACGGGCTCGCTCGGGCGCCGGGTGGTGGACCGCCTGCGGGATCCGGCCGATGGATATCGGGGAGGTTGCCGACCGCATGGTCGAGCTCGCACTCTCGGAGCCAGCCGGACACGTCCCGGACATCGGCGGCCCGGAGGTCAGGGCCCTCCCGGATCTCGCGCGCTCCTACCTGAAGGCGACCGGGCGGCGACGGAGGGTGGTTGAGGTCCCGGTGCCCGGCAAGACGGCCAGAGCTCTGCGCGAAGGGGCGCTGCTGGCGCCGGGCAGGGCACACGGCGAAATTCAGTGGGAGGAGTTCCTGGATGGAACCCTTCGATTTAGGTTTCGCGGCACAGGAAGGGAAAAGCTGGCATGAGCAGCGAGCCGGGCCAGAAGATGATGCGTGACGCTTGGCTCCGGAGCGGGCTTCTGCTAGTAGCGGCGACGACGCTGGGGGCCGGTCTCTGGGCGCTGCTGTTTCCCCGCTCCTTTTACGGTGACATCCCTTTTCCGGGCTGGGATTGGATCTCCACCTTGGACCCCTACAACGAGCACCTTGTCAGGGACTACGGCGCGATGAACCTGGCCCTGGGCGTGCTACCGGTGTCGGCCGCGATCTCGCCCGAAAGACGTCTCTCGCGGGTCGCGCTTCTCACCTATCTCGTCTTCGCGATACCGCACTTCGTCTTCCACGCCGCCCAGACTCACCACTTTTCTCTATTTCACAACGTGCTCCAGTTGGGTTCCCTGGGTTTCCTGGTGCTGCTCCCGGGGGCCCTGTTGGTCCTTATCACATTGGGCGTCGCATACATCGGGGTCAGGCCCGCAGAGAGACCCAAGCACAAAGGAGGAACAACGTTATGAGACCCACAGCAAAGCACGAGACGGACGTCCTGATCGTCGGCGCGGGTCCGACAGGGCTGACGCTGGCCTGCGAGTTGCTCAGGCGCGGCGTGGGTTGCCGCATCGTCGACAAGGCCGCGTCGCCTGCGACCACCTCCCGCGCCTTGGGGCTCCAGCCGCGCACCCTGGAGCTCTTCGACGCCATGGGCGTCGTAGACCGGGTGCTCGCTACGGGGGGGGCGGTGACCGACGCGAACCTCTACGCCGGAGACCGGCTGCTCCTCACGCTCAGCGCGGCGGGGCTCCGGAACCTCGACACGCCCTATCCCCGGCTCTGGATCACGCCCCAGGCCAGCGTCGAACGCCCCCTCATCGAACGCCTGCTCGAGCTGGGCGGTACGGTCGAACGTTCCCGGGAGCTCGAGGGCTTCCGCCAAACGGACTCGAGCGTGATCGCCACGGTCAAACACGGCGATTCCTACGAGACGGAAGAGATCCTCGCCGGTTGGCTCGTCGGCTGCGACGGGGCACGCAGCCGGGTGCGAAAGGCCCTCGGGGTCGCGTTCGAGGGCGACACCTACGAGGAGAGATTCCTGCTGGCCGACGCGGACGTGGACTGGAGCCGGGAACGCGACCGGACCCATACTTGGTTCCCACCCGACGGGATGTTCACCGTCTTCCCCCTGCCGGGCACCTCGCAATGGCGCATCTTCGCCGTCTTGGAAGACGAAACTGTGCCGCCGCTCTCGCTGGAGCTCTTCCAGAGACTCCTCAGCGAGCGCACCGGGGACGTCGAGACCCCCCTCTCCAACCCGACCTGGATGTCCGATTTCACGATCAACCGTCGCATGGTGGACCGGTACCGCGTCGAGCGCGCGTTCCTGGCCGGCGACGCGGCCCACGTCCACAGCCCTTTCGGGGCCCAGGGGATGAACACCGGCATCCAGGACGCCTGCAACCTGGGGTGGAAGCTTGCGCTCGTCGTACAGGGGGAAGCGTCCGAACGCCTCCTCGACACCTACGAAGAGGAACGGCTGCCGGTCGCCAGACGGGTGCTCGCCCAGACGGACACGAACACGAGGGTTTTGCTCTCCGACAACCCCGTTATGCGGTTCCTGCGCGAGCGCGTCCTGACCCTGGACCGCGTTCAGGCCTACGCCGCCCGGCGCTCCTCGCAACTTTTCATCAACTACCGCTCCTCCTCGCTCTCGCCATCGCATGGCGGTACGCGCATCGCTAAGTCGATGAGTATGCCGATACCGTGGGCACGAGCAAGCGGGACGGCCGGTCTCAAGGACCTGCTCCGCTTCCGTGGTGGGCCGCGCGCCGGAGACAGGGCGCCCGACGGCCCGAGCATTCGGGCGGCCTCCCGGGAGAAGACCAGCCTCTTCCGGGAGTTCCGTGTACCGGGCTTCAGCTTGCTGCTGTTCGACGGGATGGACCACACCGAAACGGGCTACGCCAACCTGTTGGAGGTAGCGCGACGGGTGGAAGGACTTCCGGGCAACCCGATCAAGACTCACCTCATCGTCGGCGCCGACAGCGCGCCGGAGGGACTGGATCGGGAGGGCTCGGTGTTGCTCGACGGGTCGGGTTCGCTGCACGAACTGTACGGCGCCAGCGCGGAGTCGCTCTACCTCGTCAGGCCGGACGGCTACGTCGGCTTTCGCGGCCGGCCCGCCGAGGTGGAGCCGTTGATCGAGTACCTCCGGAGCAAGTACGCAGGTGCTTCGGGCGGCGAAGACACCCGGCATCGAGAAGGAATCGGGGAAAAACGCGAACACCCGGGCACGCTTCGCGGTCAAGCGGGAGGATCCGCCGAACCGGCAAGCTCGAAGTGGTCAGGCAGCGTGCGTGCGGTGTGCATGGTCGACGCCCGCGGGGGCCGGCAGGCTTCGGTGCAGGGAAGGCGCCTCGAGGGTGGAGACGCGAACGGAGGCAACGAGTCATAAGAGAACGGTGTGCCCCAGTTGCCCACGACTTGGCTCTCTAGTGACCGGCACGTGGAAGTGTTGACCAACTACTCGGAAAGGAAGGGAAATTCATGGAACTCCTCAACGACTTTCTCTCTTGGGTGTGGGCGAGGCACCACAACGAGCTGAGCTGGTACGTCAGGCCCCTGTTCTTGCTGCCGTTTTGCTTCTTCGCCTACAGGCGCAGCCTCCCGGGCATCCTCATAACCTTGCTTATCTTCCCGACCAGCCTGTTCTGGTTCCCGGCGCCCGAGAACCCCAGCCCGCGCGTCGAGCGCTACCTCGCGTGGGAGGTCCAGTTCCTGACCGAGGGCAGCGTCGCCGCCCGGGCCGCGCTGGCGCTGCTCGTGATCGCGTTCTTCGTCGCGCTGGCGGCGGCGTTCTGGAGGCGCAGCTGGCTGTGGGGTCTCGCGGTGATTAACGCGGGCACGCTGCTCAAGGTGGTCTGGAGCGTCGCGTTCGGGGGAGCCGCCGGCTGGGCCTCGCTGGTGCCCTCGCTGTTCACCCTGGCCGTTACCGACGCGGCGATACTTCTCGCGATGCGCTTCCTGAGGCGTCGCTCCCTGCGACGCGAGGACGCGGTCGGGGACGGGGGACGGTCCAATGACGCCGGGGCGACGACCCTGCCCAGGAGGTCACGGACCTAACGCCGGCCTGTTGTCGGGGAAGTAATCGAGGAAGGAGGCATCGTGACGGAGAACGGCAGACAGGAAGAAGCGCTTGCGGGAACTATCCGCAGAGAGATACGGGTCGTTCTGTCCAGGAACCGGTCGCCCCTACCCTTGAGGGCCGCGAAGCTGGGTCTCGTTCGCGCTCGGCGCCCGTGGGCTCCACGGCACGCGGTGGTTCCGGACGTGGGTATTCCGCCTTCCGCTCCGGGGCCGGCGACGCACCTCCCTTGCCGGCACAAGACGCGCGGTTGGGCGAGATCATGGGGTCGCTAGAAAGACGTGCAGGCAACGAGGCAGGAGGAGGCTCAGGGATGAACGCGTCGAAGGTCGACGAGCGATCCCCCGGAGCCTTGGACGATCCACGGTGTTTGTGGCGACCGGAAGCCGAACGGACGAAGGGAGACCTGAACATGACCAACATAGACGTGAAACCGGACGCGCAAGAGGCCGCCCGGCAAGGTACCCGGGCGCAGGAGCTCGCCGGAAAGGCCCGCAACGTTCAACACGCAGCCTGCTGCATCGTCGGCGGCGGTCCGGCGGGGGCGATGCTGGGGCTGCTGCTGGCCCGCAAGGGGGTCGACGTGCTCGTGCTGGAGAAGCACGGCGACTTCCTGAGGGACTTCCGGGGGGACACCATCCACCCCTCGACGATGGAAATCATGGACGAACTCAGCCTGGCGGAGAAGCTGCTCCGCGTCAAGCACACCAAGGCGCCACGATTGCGGTTCCGAACGCCCCAGGCGACCGTTACCGTGGCCGACTTCCGCCGCCTCAAGACGCGCTTCCCCTACGTCGCGTTCATGCCCCAGTGGGACTTCCTCGACTTCGTTATGGCCGAGGCGAAGCGCTACCCGAACTTCCGCCTGGAGATGAACGCCGAGGTCAAGGCGGGTGGCGTGTCGGTATCGTCTGGTACCTCGCCGCACTCTTCGGGCTGCTGGCATCCATGGTGCTCCTCGGGAGCGCTTTCTCAGATCCGGCACCGCTGGAGGTGCTCACAGAGAGATGGTCGCTCCTCTTCACGCTGTTCCTGCCGGAGGTTTTGTTCCCGTTCTTGTTTATCCAGATCTTTGAGGAGGTCGGCTGGACGGCCTTCATGCAGCACACGCTCCAGGAGCGGCGCGGGCCCCTGGTGGCAAGCGTCCTTGTGGCCCCCGCCTTCGTCCTGCAACACCTGCCCATCCTGCTCATGGACGCGGGCATCGGGTTGGCCTCCCTGATCGTGGTCGGCGCGCTGGTGGTAGTGGCGGTGTTCTTCCGGGTCGTCGTGACGTGGCTCTACAACCGCAGCGGGCACAGCGTTCTCGTCGTGGCCCTCTTCCACAGCGCCTACAACTCGGCGTGGGGCACCGGGGATCACAGGTTCACCGGCGAACTGACCTCGGGACCTGCCGCGACGCTGATCCCCATAGGGGTGGTCGCTCTGGCCGCGGTGGCCGTCGCAGCCCTCAGCAGGGGCCGTCTCGCCTATGAGCCCGAGCGGGGCGCCGCGACCGAACGGGGCGGAGCGGGCCAGGTGAGGGCGCTACAACCAACCCCTTGATCGCCGCGCGGGTACCTGCGCAGGGCGATCCAATACCACCAGCTGAGAAGGGAGGCTCCGCATGAGCCATAGCGTAGGCGGCGCGCGCGGTCACAAGACCCGCGGGACGGAAGGGGAAACGTCAAAGAAGGGTATCGTCCATGTGCGCCCGGCCGAAGGCAGACGATCCCTACGGGTTTTCGGTGAGCTAGTGACGTGCAAGGTAAACAGCGATCGGACCGGGGGGGCGTACTCGCTCTTCGAGGTCACCACGCAGCCCGGGGAAGGGCCGCCGCCCCACGTCCACCACCGCGAAGACGAGTGCTTCTACGTGCTCGAGGGGAAGTACGAGTTCTTTAGCGGCGAGGGAATCATTCGGGTGGGCGCGGGATCCCTCCTCTGCGTCCCTAGGGGCGCCCTGCACGCCCACAAGAACGTGGGCGAGGGCGTGGGCCGTCTGCTGGCAACCCAGACGCCGGGGGGCCTGTACGAGCGCTTCTTCGAGGAGGTGGGCGAGGAGGTGGACGGTCACGATGGCGGGCCGCCCGCCTTCGATGACCAGCCTGACGCTCGGACGGTCATGGAGGTCGCGGCCGCCCACGGCATCGAGATACCCCGCCCATCGCAACGCAGTAGTGACGGCTAACAAACACCACCAAAGGAGAAAGGGATGATAAAAGGACGGACGCGAAAGACCTGCTCCCTCCCAGCAGTGCCACTTGCACACCACGCCGGGAAGTACGATGGTGTTTAAGCAGGACGTGGGAGGTCGTACGTGCGTTCGCTGAGGATAGGTCCGTTGTTGGTGGCCGTAGCAGTATGCGTGTTGTTCGCGCTCTTCGGCACTGCCCTTATTGGTGAATCTCTTGGTGATTGGTACGGCGCGTTGGACAAGCCCTGGTTCCTGATACCTCTGTGGGCGTTCGGCATCGTCGGAGCCATCTACTACGTACTCTTCGCCACCGTCCTCTACCGCATCCTTGTTCACGTTGACGACCGCAGAGGAAGAGCTACCTCGCTGGTGCTGACCATTATCGTGTTGTTCCTCAACGAGCTTTGGAATTTCGGGTTCTTCGGTCTGGAAAGTACGCTCGTTGGGTTCCTGGGCGCAGCCGCGTTTTTGGTTCCCGTCACGGCGCTAGTCGTGGTACTTCGCGGCCACGAACGGTTCTCGGCGGCACTGGTCGCCGTCTACTGGGTATGGGTGCTTTATGACCTAATATGGACGTTCGCGCTTTGGAAGCTGAACAGCTAGTTGCAGGCTTCAGGGTTGCTGCACAGAGGCCCCGGAGTGCATCCGGGGTCTCTTTTGACACGATAGGTTTTACCTGCAAAACGCGGGGTTTTCCGGGTGGGCCTGCCTGGACTCGAACCAGGGACCTCTTCCTTATCAGAGAAGCGCTCTAACCGGCTGAGCTACAGGCCCTAAGTGATCGGCGTAACGGATCTGCGCCGCCGGAATAATGTACAACACGGGCAGGCTACTGACAACCTGATTGAACACCGGAGAGGCTGGCAGTAAAATCGGCCCGTATAATAGAATCCCGCGACCTCGCGGAGTGAGAGGAGCACATAGCCAGTGAGCGCCAACGGCTTCACCAAGATGTCCATCTACGGGATGAACATGGACCTCTTTTCCTCCAGTCCGATAGTGATCCTCAAGGTCGAAGACGAGAACCGGTATTTGCCGATCTGGATCGGCCAGGCTGAGGCCCGCTCTATCTTGTTCAAGCTTCAGAACCAGGAGTTCGTGCGGCCCCTGACCCACGACCTCGCCCTAAGCCTCGTCAACGAGCTCGGCGGCTCGATGGAGAGGATCACGGTCACCGAGCTCAGGGACTCGACCTTCTTCGCCACCATAAGGCTCGAGATAGAGGGCAAGACGGTGGAGGTCGACTCCAGGCCGTCTGATGCGATCGCCCTCGCGATCCGCTCGGGGGCAGAGATCTTCGCCTCCGACGAGGTGATAGAGGAGGCCGGCGTCGTCTTCGAGGAGGCGATGGAGGACGCCCCGGAAGAAGAGGTCGTGGACAAGTTCAAGGACTGGATGAACCGGGTCTCCCCCGAGGATTTCAAGTAGCGGCCCTTCGGGCCGCGGTTTCAGGCTTCAGGCACCAGGGGTCGTTCGCGAACGTCTCCTACCGCTGATCTGCCCCTACCCTTCGGTCCTCCTCGGCATTCTTCGCCCTCGCTGCGGCGCGGCTCACCGCAATGGCCGCGAAGACGACGACGATGGTTATCAGGGTGGCGTAGACGAACTGTCCGGCGAGCTTGCTACCGGCATCGCCGAAGAGGGTGTCGAACAGGTTCTGGATGGCCGTGTTCCAGGCCAGGGCGGCCACGAGCCCGAGGGCGGTCGTTATCAGCTCGGAGAACTTGTCCAGAACGTCACTGGTCAACGGCGTCTCCTTCCAGTCGTCCTTCGTGTTCTCGCATCCCCGACGCCCCGTCGGAGTCTCCGTCCGTGCGGTACTCGGGGTTCGCGCGAAGGAACTCCTCGACCGAGTCGACGTCCCACCCGACGATAACCTCGGTCGCGTCCCCGTCGAAGCGCGTCCGGATACGGGCCTCCCTTCTGACGCTACGCCGGACGTACTCCCAGGAGGTCTCGCCGGATCTTCGCTCCAGCCGCTCGGTATAGACGAACCGGCCCGTGCTCCGGTCCCTTACCATCAACAGGTCCAACCTCAGCCCTCCGGGGGATCCAACGTCGCAAGACGCTCCAACAGCCCAGCCTCTTCCCACGGCCACCGACGCGCCTCCTCAGGAACCCCGAAGGGCGGTGCACTCGCCCACATATTACCCGTTCCGGCCGCCACGTAACTTCCGCAGACGAGCACGTGCCTATCCTCGGCCCAGGCGAGACCCTTTCGATGTATCAGCCGCCCATCCCGCTCCTCGATCCCGCCTGTCCTCCAGGCGGAGCGGATGTCCAGTCCTCCTGCCGCACTACCAAGCACCCGCCTCAGCATCCACAGGGCTCTGGCAGCGCGGGCATCGGCGAAGTTGGCCGCGGCATAAAGCGCCGCGAGGAGGTCCTCGGCCTCACCGCCTTCGGCCGGGGCCGCAGGGAGTTCGGGCGCCGCGCCGAAATCCCCGGACCGGCTCAGCAGGCGCTCCCTGTGGGCCGCGAGCGTGAGCCGGCCGAGGTCTCCTGCGTCGACCCTGACGATGAGGGCGAAGG
This sequence comes from uncultured Rubrobacteraceae bacterium, assembly GCA_902806095.1. Lineage (GTDB taxonomy): Bacteria > Actinomycetota > Rubrobacteria > Rubrobacterales > Rubrobacteraceae > Rubrobacter_D. Next base: position 27,058 of record CADCVF010000084.1, on the reverse strand, counting down.
CACCCTCCTCCAACCCCAAGCTCTCCGCGCCCTCGGTGTCGAGTATCTCTGTAACAAGCCTGAGATCTGGTTCTACTCCCCCCTCCCATTCGCGCGGGCCGGCGGCTAGCGCCCGGCGGCCAACGGCGTCGGCGTCCCCAGGGCGCACGCCCAGGAACGGCAGATCTTCTTCTTCGACGAGGCCATCCTCCGCCGCGCCGTGCGCCCCCGACTCGCAGAGTCTGCCCACTCCCGACTCGTTTATAGAAGGGAGCCGTGAGCCGGCCTCAGGGAGTTCCCGCAGGGCCTTGTGTGTTAGCTCCTGTGGCGGCACGCCAAGGTTCTCTGACCTCGTACCGGCGACGAGGAGCAGGCCACGGAATGGAGCGGAGAGGAGGTCGGGGGCGACATGCGTGGCCGAGGCCGTTGCCCATCCGAAATCCCTCTGCGAGGCCACGGCGTAGACGGGACTCTCCACGCCGGGGAGACTGGCGGCGGGCAGGGCGCGCTCGAAGGCCGAGTCGTCGGGGGCGTAGAGGACGATCTCGGCCTCGTGGCCCTCGCCGCGCCATTCGTACTCAGCAGCGTGTTCGGCCAAAGGAAGCCTTACTCCACGGAGATCAGGGTGTCCCCCGACCTCACGGTCTGCCCGGCCCGGACGCGGATCTCGGAGACTGTGCCTGCCTTCTGGGAGCGGACCTCGCTCTCCATCTTCATCGCCTCGAGGATGCACAAAGGCTCATCGGCGGCGACCTCCTGGCCCTCCTCCACGAGCACCTTGACGATGGTGCCCTGCATCGGCGCCTGTACCGCACCCTCGCTCCTCGAAGCCCGGCGCGTCTCGCCCCGCCTGCGCCGCGGAGGCCCGCCGGACACGTCGTCGTTCCCGAATACCTTCACCTTGAAGATCTTCCCGTTCACCTCGACCTCGACCTCACGGGCGCGCTTCTTCTCGGAGATCTCACCTGTTTCGCCGGTGGTAGCGGACTGTATCTTGAGGCTCTGCATCCGCTCGTCTACAAAGCCCGTCGTGTAGGTGCCTGAGACGAAGGTCTCGTCGTCGAGGATCGCGCGGTAGAAAGGTAACGTCGTCGAGATCCCCTCCACCCTGAACTCGGCAAGCGCCCGCCCGAGCCTTGCTAAGGCCTCCTCTCTGTCGGTGCCGCGGACGATGAGCTTGGCGAACAGCGGGTCGTAGGACTCAGCCACAACGCCAGGACCGAGCAGCGAGGAGTCTACCCTTACTCCTGGACCGCCTGGCTCCTCGTAGGCTGTGACGACGCCAGGGCTCGGGGCGAAGTCGCGCGTAGGGTCCTCGGCGTTCAGTCGCACCTCGATGGCGTGGCCGCGCCAGGAGATGTCACTCTGCGAGAAGGGGAGTTCTTCGCCGGCGGCGATCCTGATACCCGTCTTGACTATGTCTATCCCCGTCACTTCTTCGGTTACCGGGTGCTCGACCTGGACGCGGGTGTTCATCTCTAGAAAGTAGAACTCGTTTGTGGCTTCGCCGCTTTCGAGCAGGAACTCGACGGTGCCGACGTTGTCGTAGGCGACGGCCTCGGCGGCGGCGAGGGCGGCCTCGCCCATCGCCTCGCGCATAGTCGGGTCTATGGCCGGAGAGGGACACTCTTCGACGAGCTTCTGGTGGCGGCGTTGGATCGAGCAGTCCCTCTCACCGAGGTGGACGGCGTTCCCGAGCCTGTCCCGCACGACCTGTATCTCCACGTGACGGGGAGCAGGCAGGTACTTCTCCACGTAGACCGAACCGTCCCCGAAGTAAGCTTCGCCCTCCCTGCTCGCCCGCTCGAACGCGCCCGCGGCCTCGGATGCGTCGCCGGCCACGGCGAAGCCCTTGCCTCCGCCCCCAGCCGAGGCCTTCACGGCCACGGGGAAACCGTGCTCCTCGCCGAAGAGGCTGACCTGCTTCGCGGAGCCGATGGAGTCTTGCGTACCTGGTACCATAGGGACACCGGCCCGCGCCACAAGCCTTCGGCTCTCCACCTTGCTCCCCATCGCCTCTATCGCGCTAGGGTGGGGACCGATCCAGACGATCCCGGCCTCCTGTACCGCCCGCGCGAAAGGGGCGCTCTCGGCCAGGAAGCCGTATCCTGGGTGTACGGCCTCGGCCCCGCTCCTTTTAGCGACCTCGATCAGCCGCTCCACGTCGAGGTAGCTCTGGGCTGCCGGCGCCGGGCCGATGTTGTATGCCTCGTCCGCGATCCTGGCGGGCAGGGCTTCCCTGTCAGGATCCGAGTAGACTGCGACGCTCGTTACTCCCATCTCGCGGAGCGCACGGACGATGCGGACGGAGATCTCACCGCGGTTGGCGATCAGAACCTTCCCGAACACCCGGACTATCCCTCCCACCTGGAGTAGGACCACAGTGAGGTATCCAGCTCTATCCCGGGCTCTACCGCTTGTCCGAGAAGGCCGGCGAGTCGCCACCGGCCACGCTTCAAGGAGCCCGCATCCTGTTGCCCTTCTTCGGAGAGGCTCTCCAGCGCGGCCACGATCGCCGCGGCCTCCTCTTCGGTTGGCAAAGGTTCGAACTTCAAAGTGGGATGTTTCCGTGCTTGCGGGGCGGCCTGTCGGGGCGCTTGGTGTGGATCATCTGGAGGGCCTGGATCAGGTATGGGCGCGTCTCCCGGGGGTCTATTACGTCGTCAATAAAGCCCATCCCGGCTGCGATCATGGGGTTGTTGAACTGCTCCTCGTAGTCCTGGATGAGCTCCTCGCGTTTCGTATCGGGGTCTTCGGCCTCCGAGATCTGACGCCTGAAGATGATGCCGACGGCGGCGGAGGCGCCCATGACCGCGATCTCACCTGTCGGCCACGAGACGTTGACGTCGGCCCCGATGTGTTTGGAGCACATGACGTCGTAGGCCCCGCCGTAGGCCTTCCTTGTGATGACCGTCATCTTGGGCACCGTCGCCTCCGAGAACGCATAGAGCAGCTTGGCCCCGTGCCGGATTATCCCCCCCCACTCCTGGTCCGTGCCAGGTAGGAAGCCAGGTACGTCGACGAACGTAAGAAGTGGGATATTGAAGGCATCGCAGAAGCGGACGAACCGCGCGCCCTTCACGCTCGCGTTTATGTCGAGCGTCCCCGCGAGCACAGAAGGCTGGTTCCCGACGACGCCTATCGCCCGCCCGTCGAGCCTGGCGAAGCCGACGACGAGGTTCTGGGCCCAGCCCTCCTGAACCTCGAAGAACTCCCCGTCGTCCACCACGCCTCCGATCGCACCGCGGATGTCGTAAGGGCGCTGGGGGGAGTCGGGGATCAGTCGCGCCAGATCCTCGTCCATCCGCCCAGGGTCGTCGGTCGGGGGGAAGTAAGGGGCGCTCTCCAGGTTGTTCTCGGGGAGGAAGGAGAGCAGATAGCGCACGTCGTCGAAGCAGGTCTCCTCATCGGGGGCTGAGAAGTGGGCGACGCCTGACCTGGAGTTGTGGGTGGCCGCGCCGCCGAGATCTTCGAAAGAGACGTCTTCGCCCGTGACGCTCTTTATGACGTCAGGGCCAGTGATGAACATGTGGCTCGTCTCCTCGACCATAAACACGAAGTCCGTGATCGCCGGCGAGTACACAGCACCACCAGCGCAGGGTCCGACGACGACGGAGATCTGGGGCACCACACCTGAGGCGAGCACGTTGCGGTGGAAGATATCGGCGTAGCCTGCCAGGGAGACGACACCCTCCTGGATGCGCGCACCTCCAGAGTCGTTGATCCCGATAATGGGACATCCCGTCGAGATGGCGAGGTCCATGACCTTGCAGATCTTCTGTGCGTATACTTCGCCCAGAGAACCCCCGAACACGGTGAAGTCCTGGGAAAAGACGCAGACTTTGCGACCAGAGACCTCGCCGTAGCCCGTGATGACCCCGTCGCCAAGGGGCCTGTTCTCCTCCAGGCCGAAGTTGTAAGAGCGGTGCACCCTGTAGCGGTCCAGCTCGACGAACGTGCCAGGGTCGAGCAAGAGCCCGATGCGCTCGCCGGCCGTCAGCTTGCCGCGTTCGCGCTGCCTCTCGACGGCCTGCTCGGGAGCAGGGTGGGCCGCCGCCTCACGCAGGTGCCCGAGCCCCTCTATCTTGCCCGCCGTGGTGTTTTCCCCGAGTCGTTCATCCTGCATGGGCAGGAATTCTAGCACGCAAGGAAATGGGGGTTTCACGGGCTGGACGCTCGCAGAGGCTCGCCTGAGGCGTCATCATTAGCCTTCATGCCGGGGAACCTTTTCGCGCCCGGTGTTGTAGATGATTGTAGAGAGCGACGTCGAGGAGGAGGGCCGTCACCTCGGATGACGCGAAGCTCGCAGAGCGGGCGAAAAGTGGAGACACTGCGGCGTATGAGAGGCTGGTGCGCGGCTACCAGGAGGTGGCCTTCCGCACCGCCTACCTCATCACGGGCGACGCCTCGGAGGCCGAGGACGCGACCCAGGAGGCCTTCGTGAAGGCTTACCGCGCCCTCGGTCGCTTCCGGTCAGGCGCCCCATTCAGGCCGTGGCTGCTCGCGATAGTCGCCAACGAGGCCAGAAACCAGCGCAGGGCTGCCGGGCGTCGCGCCGGTCTCTTCCTGCGGGCGGCGCGGGAATGCGCGGCGGAGAATAGCCCGTCTCCTCCCGAATCGGCGATCCTGGCGGCGGAGCGACGAGAAGAGTTGCTCGAGGCACTGGGTGGCCTGCGTGAGGAGGCGCGGTGGACCATCGCATGCCGCTACTTCCTGGGGCTCTCCGAAGAGGAGACAGCCGCGATCCTGGGTTGCGCGCGAGGAACCGTCAAATCGCGGCTCTCGCGGGCACTCAGGAGCCTGCGCACCGAGATTGCGAAGGAGGGAGATGCCGGATAGAGAGCGCGAACTCGAGAGCGACCTGAGAGAGCTCGGGTCCCTCATCGATTACCCGCCGACGCCGGACGCCGCGCACGCCGCGCGCAGAGTGCTCGACGAAGAAGAGGAAGAGCTGCCCCGAAGGTTCCGGGTGGCCTTCCCGACCCTACGGTGGGCGGCGGTGGCGACAGCGTTCGTGCTCATCGTCGCCGTCCCGGCCCTCTCCCCCACCCTGCGTGCCACCGTCAGCGACTGGTTCGTGGACGGGGATACACAGATGGCCGGTGGGCCCGCCGTCGATGGAGGCTCGGCCGTGAGAGAGTCGGAGGCAAACGTACCCGCCTCTGGCGACTCCAAGAGTGGCGAGGCAGTTACGTCCCCGGCGCTGACTCCACAGTTCTCGGGGGAGCGGATCAGCCTGCGAGAAGCGCGGGCCAGAATGGCGGGCGATCTCCTCCTGCCCAGGACGCCGAAGCTCGGGAAGCCCGACAAGATCTACGCCTCCCCCAAAGACGGCGTAGTGCTCGTCTACACGGCCGGGTTGCCACCACTCGGTGATACCGGGATCAGCCTCATCCTGACCGAGATGCCAGGGGATGTCGAGCCGGCTTACCTAGCAGGCGAGGGCGGTGTCGGGTCGGGACTCAAGAGGGTGAGCGTTGACGGAGATCCAGGATACTGGAGCCCTGCCGAACACCATCTCTCCCAACTAGATCGGCCTCTCCTCGGCAACGTTCTGTTCTGGGAGCAAAGAGGCGTGGCGCTCCGGCTCGAGGCGAATGTGCAGAAGGAGCAGGCGATCCGCATCGCCGAATCAGTACGCTAACAACCGTCAGGAAACAAAGAGCTGACACGCTGAAGTGCTGACTGGCTGAAATGCTGAAACTCAGGGAACCGATCCACGCCAGGCTGCGTACAGGGAGTAGGTTGGTCAGAAGAAGGACCTGTTAGAGCGGGAAGGTGCTCCGCAAGAGGTACACGTTGGAGAGAGGTGGATGGCATGGAGGCTGTGCGTGGTGCGATCGTGGTGAAGTCCCTGGGGGCGAGCGTGCTCGTGCTCCTCGTTCTGGCCCTCGCGTCGTGCGGGACCAGCGAGATGAAATCGGTCGATGGCGGTGTGTCCGTAGGGCGGGAGCCGGCAGGTGTGGCCTCACCGACCGGGTCTGGAGAGGATCTTGCGCAGTCCTCCGAGGGTGCGGTCAGCGTAACCGAAGACCCTGCCGCGCTCGGGGATTTTGGCCGCAAGATTGTCAAGACCGCAGATCTCGGCCTCCGCTCCGAGGATGTCCGCAAGAGCGCCGCGCTGGCGCAGCAGGCTGCCACGACCGCCGGCGGCACCGTCCTCAGCTCGCAGGTCAACAGGAGCGGCGACTCCGTTACGGCGGATCTCGTACTCTCGGTCCCCTCCGAGGAGTTCGAGAGGGTGCTCGACGAGTTGAGAGGTCTGGGCCAGAAGGTTACGACCGACTCTATCAGCGGCCAGGATGTCACCGAGGAATACGTAGACTTGCAGTCCCGCGAGCGTAACCTCAGGGCCACCGAAGAGAGCCTGCTGAGGCTCTACGACAGGGCCGGGAACGTCGAGGAGGCGCTCTCGATCCAGCGCGAGTTGACGACCGTTCGGGGGGAGATCGAACTCGTTCAAGGCAGGATAAAGTACCTGGATCAGCGCAGCGCCTACTCCCAGATCACCCTGCACATCCAACCCGTAACGAGCCCGCCACCGCCCCAGCCTTCGTGGGATCCCGGAGACATTGTGGCCCGGGCATGGGATGCCTCCCTCAGCGTCCTCCAGGTCATGGCGACGGCCATTATCTCGGCCCTCGTCTTCGGCTGGTGGCTCGCACCAGTACTCGTCGGGATACTTCTTTGGTGGAGACGCCGGAACAAGAGTCCGAGACCCGCTGCGACAGAATCCTGATGCCTGAAACCTATTGCCTGTAGCCGCGGTGAGCGGAAGGTCCAAGCCTTTCGCGCACCGCTTCGAGAACCCGAGGGATAGTAGAATTATGTCCTAAGGAACCTCTGGCTCGGGAAAGGAGACAGGGCTTGCGAGTATTCGAGAAGTTGGCTGAGTACCGCTACGAACAACTCGTGTTCTGCCACGACAAGGCGACGGGGTTGCAGGCCATCGTCGCCATCCACGACACCACACTAGGTCCGGCTCTAGGCGGATGCAGGATGTATCCATACGCCAGCGAGGACGAAGCCATAGTGGACGTACTGCGCCTGGCGAGGGGGATGACCTACAAGGCCGCCGCGAGCGGCCTCAACCTCGGGGGTGGGAAGTCCGTCATTATCGGGGACCCGCACACAGACAAGTCCGAGGCGCTCTTCCGCTCGTTCGGACGTTACATCGAGACCCTCGGCGGACGCTACATCGTGGCCGAGGACGTGGGCACCTCGACGGAGGATGCGAACTTTATCAGGGTCGAGACCTCACACGTCGTCGGGGTCGACGTCACCCGTGGCGGCTCGGGCGATCCCTCGCCACTCACGGCCCTCGGGGTGTTGCAGGGGATGCGGGCCTGCGTCGAGGAGGTCTTCGGCACGTCCTCCCTGGAAGGCCGGGTCGTCGCTGTGCAGGGTGCCGGTCACGTCGGCTACTATCTGTGTCGCTTGCTGCACCAGGAGGGTACTAACCTGATCGTCACAGACGTGCACGAGGCGGCCTTAGGGCGCGTGGTCAAGGAATTCGGCGCCAAGGCAGTCGAGCCCAATGAGATCCTGACCATCCCCTGCGACATCTTCGCACCTTGCGCCCTCGGCGCCGTTCTCGACGATGTGACCATACCGGAGCTGCGCTGCCGCATCGTCGCCGGGAGCGCCAACAACGTGCTCGCCGAGTCGGGCCACGGCCAAGATCTCTCCGAACGCAGCATACTCTACGCCCCTGACTACGTCATAAATGCCGGCGGCCTTATCAACGTCGCTGACGAACTGGAAGGCTACAACGAGCGCCGCGCGACCGCGCGCGTCATGCGGATAGAGGACCGGATACGCCGCATCATCGCCATCTCCAAACGCGACGGCGTCTCTACAAACGTCGCAGCAGACACACTGGCGCTGGAGCGGATAGCCACCATTAGCTCCATGGAACGTCTCCACACGGGGCATCCCTACGGGCAGTTGAGCCGCCGTAGAGAGACGATATAGAGCAAGTTAGCACGCTCAGGCCTTCGGCCTCGCTTGTCAGCATTTCAGCCCAAGCAAAACAGTCATTGATAGATCGCCTCACGCACAACGTAAAGACAATGAGAGGGGCTAGCGGAGCGGCGAGAAGGAGGCTGGAGGAGACGTGAAGGTCTGGATAGTCGAAGTCTTCGATCCTCGTGCGCCGGGCGAGAGCACCGTACAAAGTGTCCACTCTTCCCGAGAGGCCGCAAAGAGCGCCGTAGACGACAGGCTGTGGAGTCAGGTCAACGAGTACCCGGTTGACGTGGTGGGGCGGGCGTTCAAGATGGGGGACTGGGTCAAGGAAGAGAGAGCATGAGGACGTTGCTGCTGGGGGGTAGCGCGGCTGAACGAAACACTCGCGTAGTCCGCACAACGGGGGCAAAGGAAGAAGGCTAGCGAGGAGGAAACAAGAGTGATGACGACAAGGATACGGCGATCAGGGTTTATGGTGTCCCTCGCGCTACTACTTATGGCTACAGCCCTGGCAGGCGTGGGCGGCCACGCTCGTGGGCACGGTGGGCTCGGATAAGCTCGCGGGCGTATCGTATGCGAGATCAGCTCAAGCTCATCGGAGGACGAATTGGGTCCACAACGCACAGGAGGCGATCCGGAGCGGCTCTTGCCCTTGACCCCGGTGACGCTCAATATCCTGCTTGCCCTTGCCGACGAGGAACGCCACGGTTACGGCATCGGCCTCGAGGTGAGGGAGCGGACCGGGGGGAAGATGCGCCTTGGGCCTGGCACGCTGTATGGCTCCCTCAAGCGCATGGTCGCCGGTGGGCTGGTCGAGGAAGTCGTGGAGTCAGAGAGTCTCTCCGAGGAGGAACCTGAGGGAGCCCCGCGCCGCTACGATGCCGAGAGGCGCCGCTACTACCGGCTCATACGCAATCCGGTTGAAGGCTTCTCGATTGAGGCCGCGAGCACCTGTAGCGGTCTGGATTCGCGCTTTCGCGGGAATGACGGTAGCGCCTGGAGCAAAGGGCGATGTATGAGTTGCACCCTTCCTGGTTGTACTCACTCAGGCAGTGTTTATGCGGATTCCGTATCAGCCCGGAGCACTGGTGGTCTGGCTCAGGCACACGGACGACTCACTCGAAGCCTTTACACTCTACCCGGCACTCACCCGCTCGATGCTCGACCAGGGGAGGAACTCGTAGCCGGTCGAGTCCCCGCTCGGGTCCCTGGCGTCGAGTAGCAGGCCACTCTCGTTCTGGTCGCAGACGTAGCCAGCGAGGTCGACTCCGGTCCTTGCCGAGACCGTGACCATGCTCCCACGGCCGAGGAAATCCTCGATTCGCGGCGCGTCTTCCCGCAGGATCTCCTTGGTCTCAGCACTATCATCTTCCAAAGCGCCTCCTTCTCGTCCCACATCCAACACACGGAAGGGTACAGTACAGCACGCCGCCTGCGGCGGCTTGTCAGCGTTTCAGCACGCTACGCCCTTCGGGCTTCGCTTGTCAGCACGCTTCGGCCTTTCAGGCCTCCGCTTGTCAGCATTTCAGCTTTTCAGATTTCGTTTGTGGTTGGTCGATGCTTGGGCATATCGTCTCTAGTGGATGCCGGTCCTGTACTGTGGGGAGGAGATCGGGGACCTCTCGCCAGTCGGAGAAGCCGTGTATGTCGTTCCTTCTGGCGACTAGGGCACGGTTCCAGGGCTGTATCTTTGTCGCAGCCCACAGGCTAGCGTCAGCGACCCGCCCTATGGTGTCGGGCCTGTCGTCTATGATGCCGAAGGCGCCCAGTTCCTCCAGGATGATGAGCTTATCCCCCTCGTGACTGTAAGCCCGACACCGGGGCCGAAATGCGCTTTCAGCCACGGTTCGAGGGGGGCATGATCTCGGGATCGTTGTGGGTTACGAAGTGAAGCTCTATGCCGGGGCTCTCTTGCAATGCGCAAAGGACCTCCGAGGCACCAGGATACGGTTCCCGGTCGGGGATGCGCGCAGGGTCGAAGACGCGGTCGAAGATGGCGGTCGTCGCCTCCTCTCCATACGTATCGAGGATGTGGGTCCAGGTGGTGATTCTGTCTGTATCCACAGTCTTGCCCGTAACCTCGAGCACCGCCTCACAGACCCAGGTGCCCGTGTTCCAGACCGTGGAATCCACATCGAGGCAGAGTAGTGGTTTCATGCTTCCAACAACTCTTCGATGGGGATCGCTTCGGTGAGGCCTGAAGCGGGGTCTACTACGGCGTAGGTCGCCCCAGCCTCGCGGGCTATAAGGGCGTGGCGTCTGAGGCCGTCTCTGTCTTCTATGGTACCGAGGCTGCCGGGCAGGTCGAGATGTGTGGCCAGTTCGCGGAAGTCGCTGGCTTTCTCGGGTGAGCTGAAGAGCGCTGCTACCAGCACCTCTCCGTCGTCGACCTCGACGGAGACCAGGGGCGCCTCTCCCCGCTCGTCGGAGAACATGTACAGCGGGAAGGGGATCTCGCCGGACATCTCCTCCGCCTTCTGGGCCACGTCCCCGGCGTGGAACAGTCCGGCGCCTCCCTCCGAGACGACAAGCACGAAGTCCGCCCCGGAGAGCGCGTAGACCTCCACCGCGCCCCAGTCCGAGAGCTCCCTTGGATCGAGGCCAGAGAGGTCCTCCATCCCGTGCGCGGCCGCACCAGCGGAGAATTCTCCCGCGAGCTCCCTGTCCGAGAATAGGGCACCGACTTCGGCCCTCTCGCCGCCGACTTCGGTCTCCTGGAAGACGTCCCTTCCATCGGGGTCGACCAGCTTGAAGAGCGGCAGACGTGGGAGATCGTCCAGGGTCAGCTCGCGTCCTGTCTCACCCACTATCCTCCCCCCGGCTTACAAGGTCTTTGGCCGTACCGCGCGGGAAGAGCGTAGCCACGGCGAGGGACGCGAGACCGAAGAAGAGCAGGACCCAGAACGCCGGGCTGAGCGAGGCGGCCAGGGCGCCGGCCACCTCCGAGTACGCGACCTCGGGGATGCGGCTGCGCACTGCGGGCTGCAGAAGGGCGTTGGGGTCGGAGAGCAGGCGCCCGAGGTCAGCGTCACCCCCTGCTGCCCTGTCGACAGCGGCCCTGTAACGCTCTCCGAGGGAGGCGTTCAGGAGAGCGCCCATCACGGCGACCCCGATCAAGCCTCCGACGGTACGGAAGAAGACGACTGATGAAGTAGCCACGCCGCGCCGACTCCAGGGCACGGCGTTCTGCACGCTGACTAGGTAGCTGGTACTCGAGAAGCCTAGCCCAAGCCCGATCACTACGACGGCCAGTACGACGTAGGAGAGGGAGGTCTCGCTACCCATGGGCACGCAGAGGGCCGAGCCGAGGGCGATCAGGGCGGAGCCGAGGAGGAGCGTCGTACGGTATCCCGTGAGCAGGAGAAGTCTTCCGCCGACGAAAGATCCCACGGGCCACCCTATGGAGAGCGAGGCCACCGCTGCTCCGGCCGTTAACGCTGTGCCGCCAAGGGCGCCCTGCACGAAGAGCGGCACGTAGACCGAGACGCCGAGCAAGACGCCGCCCATCGCCAGGTTCCCGACGGCCGAGACCGCGATGATCCGCTCCGAGAACAGGTCGAGTGGGACCACTGGGTCAGCGGCCCGCCGCTCGACGAGCACGAAGAGCGCGAGCATGGCCATCCCGCCGAAGAAGAGGGCCAATGTTGCCACCGAGAGCTCCATGGCACCGCCTCCTAGCAGCGCGAGCAAGACCCCGACGAGGCCGCCTGTAAGAAGGGCTGTGCCGAGGTAGTCCGCGTTGCGCTCACGACGCTCGAAGGACTCGGTCAGGGTCGCCGCGAGGAGGACGGCGGCGATTATGCCGAAGGGCACGTTCACGTAGAAGACCCAACGCCAGGAGACAAGGTCCGTTATGAAGCCGCCGGCAGCGGGGCCAATGACGGCCGAAATACCCCAGACAGCCCCGAAGAGACCCTGGATGCGCGCCCGCGTCTCTAACTCGAAGATGTCCCCGACAATGGTTATGGCAACGGGCTGCACGGCCCCGGCCCCGAGGCCCTGGATCGTCCTGAAGAAGATCAGGGCCGCCATGCTCTGCGAAGTGCCAGCCAGCACGCTGCCGAGCAGGAAGAGGAAGATCCCGGCGAGGTAGACGGGTTTCCTGCCGTAGGTGTCGGAGAGTTTGCCGAAGACCGGGCCTGTCACGGTCGCCGCGAGCAGGTAAGAGGCGAAGGCCCACGGATAGAGTTCGAGGCCGCCGAGCTCCCCGATTACCGTCGGCATCGCCGTCCCAACGACCGTTGCGTCGAGCGCGGCCAGAAAGGTCCCGATGAGCGTGGCGAACGTTATGAGCGCCTTGCGACGCCTGCTCAGTCCCAAGAAACGGTGCTCCTCTTTCAGGTAACGGCTTTTGCGAGGAGCGATCTTACCATCGCGTCGCTCCGCAGCATTTCAGCTTGTCAGCTTCCGCATCCGCAGGCCATGGCTGACAAGCGAAGGCTAAATGCCTGAGCGTGCTGAAGTGCTGACCAGCTGAAATGCTAGATAAGGGATTTGGGGCGGACGAGTTGTTTGACGACGGAGACGAGATCTTCGTCGGTAAAGGGTTTTCTCAGGACCCGCACCGAGCCTTGCGTACGTTCGGCGAGCGCTTTTGCGGCCGGGTCTTTCTTTGCTGCGGTAAGGACTACAGGGATCTTCTGGGTCTTCGGCATCGCCTTGAGGCAGTGACACGTCTCGACGCCGCTCAGTTGGGGGATCGAAACGTCCATGATTATGAGGTCGACCCTGCGGGTGAGGGCCTCCTGGAGGGCGGTGCGGCCGTCCGTTGCCGAGACCACGCGGAAGCCTGCCTTGTCCAGGGCTCTGGCGGAGCGTCCCAGCGCTTCTGCGTCGTCATCTGCGACCATAATAGTAGCTCTGCGGTCCACGGCGCTAGATTTTACACCCGTTTCACATTTATAGCGACCGTGATGGATGCCACAGCTCTCTCCGACGCGGCGGGGTAGATGCGCTACACTCAACTTCGAGTAAAGGACACGAACGTCGGGTGCGAGAGGTGAGCGTGACGGAGCAGAAATACTTCCGTAAAGGCTTCAAGATGCGGGAGAACGTCCAGCATCTTCTGGACCGGGACTATCGCTCTGAGGTCGTCGACAGGGTGCGTGAGAACGGCAACGTCTTCGAGGCCGACGGGCTTACGATTCGCCTCGCCGATGAGTTCGGGTTCTGCTACGGGGTAGACAGGGCTGTTGACTACGCCTTCCAGACCAGGGAGAAGTTCCCCGGCAGGCGCATCTTTATCACCGGGGACATGATCCACAACGCCTCCATGAACGACCGTCTGCGCGAGATGGGGATAGAGTTCCTCTCCACCGGCTTCGAAGGTCCCCCCGAGGAGGCTTTCGAAGATCTCTCCCCCGAGGACGTCGTGCTCCTGCCCGCCTTTGGCGCACCCATAGATTGGGTCGAGAAGCTAAGGCAGAAGGACTGTGTGGTGGTCGACACGACCTGCGGCTCGGTACTCTCGGTATGGAAGCGCGTCACGCGCTACGCAGGGCGCGGTTTCACCAGCATCATCCACGGCAAGTACTACCACGAGGAGACCAAGGCCACCGCCTCCCAGACCTTGAGGGATGGCGGCAACGGGAAGTACCTGATCGTGCGCAACCTCAAGGAGACTGGCTACGTCACGGACTTCATCCTCGGCAGGATGGGGGTCGAGGAACTCACGGAGAGGCTCGCGCACGGCATGTCTCCTGGCTTCGATCCCGAGGAAGACCTGCAGCGCGTTGGTGTGGCCAACCAGACCACGATGCTGATGAGCGAGACGATGGCAGTGGGCGAAGAGCTCAGGAAGGCGATGGCCGAGCGCTACGGGGCCGAGAACATCGAGGAGCACTTCGAGCTTTTCGACACCATCTGCTCGGCGACCCAGGATAGGCAGGACGCCCTCTTCGGGTTGCTGGAGAATACGCTGGACCTGATGGTCGTTATCGGGGGGTATAACTCCTCGAATACGAACAATCTGGCGATCATCGCTGACGAGAGGGTCCCGCGCAGCTACCACATAGCGAGCGGCGACTGCATAGAGGGTGACACCATCCGCCACAAACCGGCAGGCACGCCACTAAACAGCGGGGAAGAGATAGAAGAAAGCGGCTGGCTCCCCGACGGTCCCGTGCGCATAGGGCTCACGGCCGGCGCCTCGACCCCCAACTCCCAGATAGGGCTGGCCATCGGACGCATCCTCGAGGCTCGGGGGCTGGCGCCACAGATAGCACTGGATTAGCATTTCAGCACGCTCAGGCTTCGTCTTCGCTTGTCAGCACTTCAGCATTTCAGCTTCTTGTTTTCGCTGAACTTAGAGACCGGTCTCGATGAGCTTGCGGGCTATGTCGGTGAACTCCTGTCCCTCTGTGGTGTTCGAGGCCAGCGCGCGCACAGACCCGTCGTCGAAGACGATCTGGACGTTCTCCTTCCCCGGCGATTGTCCCTGCAGGTAGCTCCACGCAGCGTATCCTGCGCCGGCGAGCGCCCCGAGCACGAAAAGTCGCCGCAGCAGCTTCTTCATTGGTCGTCCCCCTCCGCCAGTACCTTCTCGACCTCACCGCGGGTGTTTCGCATGTCGTAGAGTACGAGGCCGACCCTTGCTTCCTGGCCCGTCGTGGCAGCCAGGACGCCGCCATCGAGCCGCACGACCAGCAGGTGTCCCCCACCAGCGTCTATCCTCAGTTGGGAGAATTGGCCCTTCCCGCTCTCGCGCGCCAGCCTCTCGGAGAGGTCGACGAGCGCGGCCAGGATCGCGCCGACCCGCTCTCTCTCCACCCCCGGTGCGTGCGAGGAGGAGAGGAGATCCCCATCGCCAGAGAGAACGGCGCACGACTCGATGTCCTCCGAGAGCGCCCTGAGGTCGGCGATCACACCGTCGAGATCCTCCGCCGTTCCGGCCCCACTTCGTTCCGCCATAAGCATCTCCCGTCCCCTGTTTCCCGCCGAAGCGGGCATTATATCCGAAGGCTACTATCGTCTCCGAAAGAGCTTAACAGAAGCCTCCGGCAATGGTATATTCACCCCTCCAGGGGCGATTAGCTCAGCGGGAGAGCGCTGCCTTCACACGGCAGAGGTCGCTGGTTCGAACCCAGCATCGCCCACTCGTGAAAATTCTCGTTTTGCAGGCGAAACGCAGAAGGTGCGAGACGATTCCGGACAGGGTCCAAGGTCTTTGTGCGGCAACCGTGCAGCAACCCAAGCAAATCTCCTGAAAATTGGAGAAAGGTTTCCTCGCAAGAATGCTCATTGGCAGGCGTTTCGCAAGCACCAGAAACGACGAGCAAACTATCTTACTGCTCCCGCACGGCAGAGGCCGCCAATTCGATAGGGCATCGCCTGCTAATGAAGATGGCCCCTAATATTGTGAGGTTACCCGTGGCTGTGTCTTTCGGGTTTGTCTAGGCACGAATCGGGGCGTGCTCCAGGTAGGGCACCGTCATGGGTCCCTCCGGGAGGACCGCTACGGGGGCATCTTCGCCGATCCTCTCCAGTTCCTCGGAGATCGCGACCGCTATATCCGCGGTCGACTGGAGGTGCACGCTACGGACGTCGTCGGCGGGTATTTCGCTATAGAGCCCGACCCTCGCCCTCTGCAAGATCAGGGCGAAGAGCTGAACCTGCCACTGGTCGAACATCGAGAACCCGGGTGAGTAGATAGTTTCGAGCATCTCTTGCGGCGAAGAGTGCTCGAGAAGCATCGTCCGAAAGTTGCCGTGGTTCGGGAAGCCATCGTTGCAGCGAGAGGCGGCGACGATAAGACCACCCTCGGACACGATCTGGTAGGCCGCCGACATGCCCTTCACGGCCTGGTAGAGGTTCTGGTCCAGGGGGTAGCCGCCGTTGGTGGTGACGACTATAGGGTACTCCCTTTCGCACGCTACCATCACCGATGCTTTGTTGGCCTCGCAGCCCCTCTCGTGAGCGGCCAGGACATCGCCGCAGAAGTAGCCCGTGATCTCCCTGTTGCGGTTTATCGTGACGTTCACGAGGAAGTCCACAGGCAAGAGGGAGCCGTTTTCGCGGATTTGGCTCTGCGTCGGATTGTCTTCAAGAACCCCCCACGTGCTGCGCGCGTGTCCTATCACCGATGCCCGGTGGTAGTGCATGATCGAATCTACGTCCGCCACGGCGGGGAAGACGCCCTTGTACCCGCCCGAGAATCCAGCCATGAAGTGCGGCTCGATAAAGCCGAGCACGATGCGCCTGTCCGCCTCGACATACTCACGATTCATGTAAACGTCGCGGCCCTCTAGAGATCTGCCGGCGAACGCTAGCGTGTTCGGGTCGTGGGCGTTGTGGTTTACCACCCGGTAGTTAGAGGCCACCTCTCGTCCGACCATAGCGACGAGTTCCTCTTCGGTGTTGGGCCGGTGGGAGCCCGTTCCATTGACGATGGTGACGTTCTCCGTTGGCACATGCGAGAGTTCCTCGAAGAGCCAGGGCAGCAGGCGATCAGAGGGTAATGGGCGGGTGATGTCCGGGATCACAACGGCGACCCGGTCCTTGGCATCTACGAGTTCCTTGAGCGGCGCTGAGCCGATGGGATGGCGCACCGCCTCGCGGAAGGCGGCCGCCTCGTCTGACAACCTCTTCTCGTGCTTCGTCCTCAGCACGGTCACATCCGACGAGGGGATCTCCACAGTCAGGTCACCCCTGCCGTACTGCAATTCGGTGCGCACCGTTTCAGCCTCCTTTTGCGCTCCCTAAGCGGGGCCTGCGAAGTACCTCAGAACCTTACATGTTACGCGTGGGATCTGTACCCCTGGGCAAGCAAACCAAACTCCCAGAATCACAATCAACCTGATCACTGTTCGTCACCACGTCGAAGGCGACTCACGAGGTGCTCGGCGGCCCGGTAGCAGAGAGCCCACATCGTCAGCGTTGGATTGACCCCGGGGCAGGTTGGCAAGACAGCGCCGCCGAAGACATACAGCCCTGGCGTGTCGTGGACGCGCAGATCGGGGTCCACCACAGAGGAGGCGGGGTCTTCACCCATGCGGCATCCGCCGAGGTCGTGGCTGCTGCAGACGCCACGAAAGCGTGGACCACGCCACGTTTTGTCCGCACCCATCGCGTAAAGGATGTTTTCGGCCTCCTTTTCTATCCAGTCGGCAAGGCGTCTCTCGTTCTCTCGCAGATCGCAAGTGATGCGCACAAGAGGGAGCCCGAGCCCGCTGCGGTCACGATATCGAGGGTCCAGGTCGAGGAAGTCGGTCTCATAGGACAACGACTCGGGCTGGAGCCGTATCGCACAGATGTGCTGCCAGTCTCTAAGATGATCCTTGTACCCCTTGCCCCAGGACGGGACGTCAGGCGGTAAACCTTCACGGCTTATCTGTATCGGCAGCTGCTGATTTTCGATGTTGGGGGTGGCCCCGCCGACGAACCCGTGAGCCGCCGAGTCGAAGTCGGCGGCTATAAAGTCATCCAGGCTCCACATCTGCGCCGCCGGGCCAGTGTGCTTATTGAAGACCACATCTGGGAAGAAGCCGTAGACATCAGCCCACATCTTGGTCATGAAGTGCTTGCCGACCTGACCCGCGTTGTTGCCCAGGCCACCTGGATGCTGCTGGTCCCCCGAGAGCAACAAGAGCCGTACGTTCTCGAAGGTGTAGCCACATAGGATTATCGTACGTGCCTGCTGCACTTGAAGGCTCCCGTTGACGTCAACGTACTCGACGCCGCTGGCGTGCCCGCTCGAGTCGGTAAGGACGCGGACGACCCTGCAGTGGGTTCGCAAGTCGAGGTTGCCAGTCGCAAGGGCCTCGGGGACCGAAGTCAGGCCGGGGTGCCACCGCTCGTCGTTGAAAGGACCAAAACCTCCGCTCCAGGCGCAGTAGGTGGTCGCCGGATACCCGTTGTATGGCTCGCTGTTCACGGCGACCGGCGTCGGGTAGGGATGTAAACCCAACCCCTTTGTGGCTTTGGAGAATATCTCGCTCGTGCGGAAGGGTCTCAGGGGTGGCAGGGGGTAGGGTTTGCTGCGCCGGACGAACGGGTTGTCTTCGTTTCCCGCTACCCCGATCAGGTACTCGACCGTCGTGTAGTAGGGTTCCAGCTCGCCGTAGGAGACGGGCCAGTCGGTCAATGAATGACCGTCCGGTAGGGCCCCCTCGCCGAAGCTCTCGCGTACGTGGGTGAGGTAGTCGAAGTGGTGAGTATGGAAGCGCCTGAGCGCGCCGCCCCAGTGGATGACCGAGCCACCCACGCCGTTCATCATGCGCCCCAACGAGAAGGTGGCCTCCCGGGTCGGTTCGCCTTCGTTGCGCCGCCAGCGGGGCGTCTCGTTCAGGAACTTGGGCCCCATCTCTCCTCTGCAATAGTAGGCGGACCCCAGCTCGTCCGGCAAGAAGTCGTGCTTGGTGCGCCACGGACCGGCTTCTAAGCCCACCACGCGCAAGCCCGCGCGAGCCAGGATGGGGGCAACCACGCTACCCATGGCCCCCATCCCTACCAGAACGACATCCGCCGGTCCGCTCGAGGGCTCGGCGCCTTTCTGGGGATCGTAGCCGGGGACATCGACGGGTTCGCTTGGGGCGCGTCCTATGGAGTAGCCTACGTCTTCGAGCGACTGGATCTTGCCACCCTTGGTCACGGGTTGTTCGGAGAGGTTCTCCTCGGCAGAGTTTTCGAACCAGATCCCCGGATGACCCAGGAGCTTCCAGCCCAGCTTGTCGCGGTTGCCACCGTGGGCAGGGTCGGCGAAGAGCCCCTCTTGCAGGTGGGCTCGCAACATCTCGAAGAAGTCGTGCTGCGGGGGGATCCGAAAGTCGGGGAGTACGCACTGTTCCAACTCGGTTACCAGGGCGTGCTGTATCTGTTCGGAGCAGTCGGCGAAGGGCACGCCGCTGCGCCGACGGGCGGCGAGGTCCAGCGCCGCCAGGCCGAGCCGGTAGGTTTCGGCCTTGTCCCGGTATGCGCCTGCGAGCGCCCGGTCGAGGTAGGCGAGGACGCCTATATCCGTCGCTCCAGGACCGTTCTCATCGGTCGGGAAGAGACGTTCGAAGACCGCCGCCGCCGTCCGTGCCTCGTAGGGGGTCAAAACCAACAGGGCTGAAGTTTGTCTCTCCATCTACTTCTCCGGGCCGTCAGCTCGGCTAGGGATGGAGCTCTGCAGGTGTGCCGAAGCCATCGTAATGTAGATACACCGTCTTCTTGCGAAGGTAGCGCTCGTACCCGTACGGCCCGTCGTCGCCGCCCATGCCGGATAGACGGTAGCCGGTGTGGAAACCCTGGATTTGCTCGGGTCCTATCTTGTTTACGTAGATCTCACCGAAGTCGATGTCGTCGATAGCCCGCATCGCCTTGTGCAGATCGGACGTAAAGACGTAGGCGGTTAGACCGTATGGAGAGTCGTTGGCTAGACCCACTACCTCGTCGAAGTCCTCGAACGGTTGGATCGGGAGCACGGGACCAAAGACTTCGCGCTGAACTATGTCCATTTCGTTCGTTGTATCGGTCAGCACCGTCGGCTCGAACCAGTACCCCTTCTCGAACTCTTTTCCTTCCGGACGAGCCCCGCCGAGTCGTACGTTGGCCCCCTGCTCTACGGCCTCTCGTACCAGAGCCTCGACCTTTGTCAGCTCGGGTTCGTTGACCTTGGGCCCCATCTGCACGTCCTCGCGCGTGGGGTCGCCCAAGCGCAGGGAGGATGCCGCTTCGACGAAGCGCTCGACGAACTCGTCGTAGACGCCGCTCTGTACGTAGGTGCGCTCGTTGCAGGTACAGACCTGCCCGCAGTTCCAGAAGCGTGCGTCCACTGCGTTCTCGACCGCGGCGCCCAGGTCGGCGTCCTCGAGCACTATGAACGGCGCCTTCCCACCCAGCTCGAGCGAGACCGGGGTGATGTTCTCCGCCGCCGCGGCCAGGATCTCACGTCCGCCGCGCACCGAGCCGGTCACGCTCACCATCTGGGTGATTGGGTGCCGCACCAACGCATCACCGACGACCCTGCCGGCGCCGGTGACGACGTTGACGACACCAGGGGGCGCCCCGGCCTCCTCAACGATCCTGGCGAGCGCGAGGGCCGCCAGAGGTGTGTCCTCGTGGGGCTTGAGCACGATGGTGTTGCCCGCCATTATGGCCGGTGCTACTTTCCGGGCGAAGAGCGCAGCGGGATAATTCCAGGGGATAATGCCGATCACCACGCCGTAGGGAACCGACCTGACGAAGAGCTGCTCGTTCGTCTCATCCGGGGCGAACATGCTTCCCACTTGGGCACGCTCAAAGGTGGCATAGTAGTCGAAAAAACCGGCAGCCGCGTCGCCGACCTCGCCGCGGGCCTCGGTGATCGTCTTGCCTTGCTCAGCCACCACGAGGCGGGCGAGTTCTTCCTGCTGAGCCCGAATGCCTTGAGCAATAGCCTTCAGCACCGCCCCGCGTTCGGGGCCGCTCCTACGGCTCCACTCCGACTGAGCACGCCGTGCGATCTCGAGCGCCCGGTCGGCGTGTTCCTCGGAGGCCTCGGGCACGGCGGCGATGATCGACTCGTTCGCCGGGTTGATCACGGGCCGGGCTTCGTCTGTCGCCACCCAGGAGCCGCCGATGTACATAGCGGGCTCCCGGCCCAAAACGTTAACGACGTCCATCATATGTCCTTTCAGTTGGCGCGCTTGCGCTCCAGATGGGTTTGCAGTTCGGCCACAACGATCGGGAACATGTCCGCGAGCACCTGACGAGGGTGCGAAGTCATGGTGTCACCCTGGCCGATCACGCAGTGCCAGTGTGGAAGGGGAGCGCCCTGACGAGCGACTCGAGCATCAGAACGGCCAACCTCGTCGAGAAGTGCACCCTCCCAGCACCACTGGAGGGATCGCGTTCGGTCCCCATACCTGGCCCACGGAGGGCTTCTCTCGATAAATATCCCCAAAGGGATGTATCAGCCTCATGTACACGTTCGGCGGTAGTGTCATCTCAGCCTCCGCAGATAACGAACGTCACTACCGCTCCTTACGACTCAAGTACGCTTGCACCACTACCACGATAATGAGAAAGAAACCGCTTACCACCTGCTGTGCGTAAGAGCCCAGGGTCCCCAACTGGTTGATCAGGTTCTGCAATATGCTGAGCAGCAAGACCCCCGCAAGCGACCCGCTCATGGTGCCAGCACCGCCGGTCAGCAACGTGCCTCCTACGACCACCGCCGAGATGGCATCCAACTCCCAGGCCAGGCCCGCGTTGGGATCGCCGGCCGAGAGCCTGGCGGCGAGGAGGGCACCCGCGAAGCCCGCTAACGCTCCGCTCGTGGTGTAGGCGATCACCTTTGTCCGGTCCACGGGCAACCCCATCAGACGCGCCGACTCCTCGCTTCCGCCGATGGCGAAGATGATCCGTCCGTAGCTGGTCCGCGCAAGGACCAGACCGCCTACCGCGAAAGCGATGATCACGAAAAACACGGGCACGGAGATGCCGAGAATTTGGCCCTGTCCGAACCAGTCGAAAGGCGAGCTCCCGCCTATCCCGATGGGCTTCTCGTTGGCAAGCGCCAGCGCCAGTCCCCGGATGCCGAGCAACCCCGCCAGGGTTACGATAAACGGCGCCATCTTGGCCCTGGCGATCAGGAGCCCATTGCCGAAACCGATGAGTCCGCAGACCAGGGGAGGTAAGATCAGGGCCAGCGGCCAGGAGACCTGCACGGTGAGGGCGGCGAGTATGCCGCCCAGGCCCACCATCGATCCGACCGACAGGTCGATACCGCCGCTTATGATCACGAAGGTCATCCCGACCACTATCAGGCCGAGGAAGGCCCCCTGGAGCACGATGTTCTCGAGGTTCTGTTCCGTGAGGAAATTGTCGAACACGACGGCGGAGACGGCGACGACCAGTATCAGAACGACGATAGCCCCGCGCCGCTGGAGCGTCGTGAACAGACGCTCGCGCCAAGCGGGGCTCCCTCCGAGACCCTCGGTGTCGGCAGAACCAGTGCTCATCTAGACTACCCCCCTCCCCTTCTGCAGATAGACAGCCACCAGGATGATCGCGGCGGTGAGCACCTGGGCCCAGGTAAAGGGCAAATCGTTCGCTATAAAGGTGTTGCTAATCAGCTGTATCAAGAGCGCGCCCATCACCGTTCCTACAACCTTCACTCTGCCGCCGCTCAAGGGCGTCCCTCCCACCACCACGGCGGTGATGGCGGAGAGCTCGATCAGGAGGCCTATGTTGGAAGGATCGCTGGCCCCCAGGCGCGCCGTGGCTACGACCCCGGCCAGGGCAGCCAATAGACCGCTGATAACGTACACCGCGAGGAGCGTCCTTCGCACCGGATGCCCCGACAAATAGCTCGCCGAGCGGTTGCCCCCGATGGCCACCACGTACCTGCCGAACGTGGTGCGCCTTACCAGGAAACCCACTACGAGGACCGCAACTGCTGCCACAATGACCGGCGCCGGTAGGCCGAAGAGACGTCCCTGTCCGAGCCACAGGATCACCGGATCGGTGACCGGCAACGACTGGCCCCCGGCGAAGATTTGGGCCAGTCCCCTACCACCCACGAGCATGGCTAGCGTGGCGATGATAGGTTGCACCCCGACGAAGGCCACAAGGCTGCCGTTCACCAGCCCGGCCAGGACACCAACGAGGAGGGCGACCGACAATCCGACTGGCCAACCGTACCCGAGGTACAGCGGGAGAAATGCCGAGGCGAGGGCCATAACTGACCCGACGGAGAGGTCTATGCCTTCCGTCCCTATCGTCAGCGCCACGCCCAAAGAGACCAGGACTATGGGCGAGACCGTGATCAGCAGGGTAGAGAGCGTCACCACCGAGGCGAAGTTGGGGGTGACGATGAGGTTGAAGATCACCAGCACCACGAACGCTACGTACACCCCGCGGCCGCGAACCCAAGAGGTTACCGTGGAGGCGTCAAGAGACTTGTTCGGCCTCGCACCACTATCCATCTGCGTCCTCTCTGGTCTCCTGGCCCCCGTGGCCTGAATCTTCGCCGTGCGCGAGCAGGGCCATCAGGTTACTTTCGGTGATCTCATCCTCCGAGAGCAAGCCGACCACGGTACCGTCCCTCAACGCGACCACGCGATCGCTACCCTCCGTGATCTCATCCACCTCCGAGGAGATGAGGATGATGCCTAGTCCTTTCGCCGCGAGATCGTCCACGAGTTTTTGTATCTCCACTTTCGCTCCGATGTCGATACCGCGGGTAGGCTCGTCTAGTATGAGCACTTTGGGGTTCATGCACATCCAGCGGGCCAAAAGAACCTTCTGCTGGTTGCCGCCAGAGAGCTCCCTGACCGGCTGGTTTGGACTGGAAGCCTTGATACCGAGGCTCTGCATGAATTCCTCGACCAAATCGTCCTGCGCCTTCTCCGAAACCAGCCCTGCCCGTGCCAACTTCGGCAGAGCCGCAGCGACAATGTTCTCCCTTACCGAGAGATCCGGAATAATGCCTTCCAATTTGCGATCCTCGGGCAAGAAGGCGATCCCGGCCCTTATAGCCGCGCCGGGAGAGCCCGTCTTGATGTCTTTCCCCTCTACCCTGACGGACCCGGAATCGATCGGTTCGGCGCCGAAGATCGCCTTGGCTGTTTCGGTTCTGCCGGCACCGAGGAGGCCGGCGAGACCCACAACTTCGCCCGGATGGACGTCGAAGGAAACCTCGTGTAGGCGTGGGCGTTGGCTGAGGCTCTGCGCCACGAGAACGGGTTCCCTCGCGGTTTCGTGCTCCCCACCGAAGCCAGTGGCACCCTCCTCCTGAACCTCGGAGAGTTCCCTGCCGAGCATGTGGGCGATGAGTTGCAGGCGGGAGAGCTCGGCGAGGTCTCCAGTGTGCGCCACTCGACCATCGCGTAGGACCGTCACACGGTCACAGATCTCGTAAAGCTCCTCGAGGCGATGGCTGACGTAGATCACGCCGACCCCCTCCTCGCGCAGCTGCCCGATCACGCCGAAGAGCGTCTCCACCTCCCGCGCCTCCAGCGACGAGGTAGGCTCGTCCATGATGACGGCTCTCGCGTCCACCGAGATGGCCCGCGCGATGGCGACCATCTGCTGCACACCGAGGCCGAGGGAGCGCAAGGGAGCGGTGACATCCGCGCGAATGCCGTAGCGTTCCAGGATCTCGGCCGCGTCCCTGTTCATGCGGGCCTTATCTATCATGCCCAGCGAGTTGCGGGGCTCGCGCCCGAGGAACACGTTCTGGGCCACGCTGAGGAGCGGGATCAGGTTGATCTCCTGATATATGGTGCTGATACCCGCCGCTTGCGACTCGCGCGGCTCGGCGAAAGTGACCTCTTCGCCGTTGAAGAGGATCTGGCCCTCGTCGGGTCTGTACACCCCGGTGACGACCTTGATAAGGGTCGATTTCCCGGCACCGTTCTCCCCGACCAGGGCGTGCACCTCTCCTGGCCGTAGGTCGAAGGAGACGCCGTCGAGGGCCAGTACGCCGGGGAACCGTTTCGTCACTCGGCGCACCTCAAGGATAGGGGAGTCTTGCTCCATCGTACTGGCCCCTCCCCCTAGTAGGTCTCGTCCAGCTTCTCCTGAGCGTTCTTCTTGGTGTAGATGTCGTCCTGGACGATGATCTTCTGCGGGATGGGCTTTCCGGCCAGGTAATCCTCGATGGTATCGAAAGCCAGCGGACCGAAGCGGGGGTTGGTCTCGATCACCGCGTTGATATCACCCGTGATTATCGCCTGGACGGCCTGCTCGGTACCGTCGATGGAGACCACCTTGACGTCCTGCCCGGGATCCTTGCCGGCGTCCTTGAGGGCCTGGATGGCCCCGAGAGCCATCTCGTCGTTCTCCGCGTAGACCGCGTCAATGTCGGGGTTGGACTGTATGAGCTGTTCCATGACCGTCTGGCCCTTGGTCCTGAGGAATTCCCCGGTCTGGGAGGCGACGATCTCCATGTCCGGGTACTCCTCGAGCTGCTGCTCGAAGCCCTCGGTGCGGTCGATCGTGACCGATGCGCCAGGTGTTCCTTCGAGAACGGCAACCTGAGCGTTCTCGTTCGTGAAGTCGGCCAGGAGGTCGGCGGCCTGCTTTCCCTGCTTGTAGAAATTCGAGCCCATGAAGGTTATGTAGTCCTCGCAGGGCTTCCCCGCCGTCTCGCGGTCGATCAAAAAGACCGGTATCCCGGCCTCATTCGCGGCGTTTAGCGCAGGATCCATGCCCTCCTCCAGCAGCGGCGCGACGATAATGGCGTCCACGTCCTGGGCGATCATGTCCCTTATGTCGGAGATCTGCTTTGAGGCCTGCGAATTGGCGTTGGTATACACGAGCTTCTCGATGTTCCGCTTCTTTGCCTCGCTCCTTATGGACTCAGTCTCGGCGATGCGGAACGGGTTGACCTCTTTCTCCGACTGCGAGAATCCGACGACGGCGTCCTGCAGTTTGAGGTCCGGTGGCTTGACCTTGCACACATCCCCAGTGGCCTGCGCTATGTCCTGCTGGGCCTTCTTGCCCCCACCCCCAGAACCCTGGCCCTCCGTCTTCGCGCCCGGAGGCGAGCACGCCGCCAACACCACCAGCGCCGCCAGCAGCACAATGTGCACCTTGATTGACTTCGCCACTCTGCACCTCCCGTCTAAGGGCACCCATTCACCCTCGACCGCCGATCCTATTCTCTCTGGAGCGGATGCTCTTCGCGAGCGCCCGCTCCGGGAACCTGCTCCTACCTCTGACAACATCCTACATCAAACGCTGCCCCCGCTCACGGGCCGCTACCGGGGCGGGAACTCGTAACCCCGCATGATCTGCGCCGCCTCCATCACGATAAAGTCGCCGTGCGTGCCGTAGCCGAGCAGGTCGAGGTAGTACTGGTCTCCGTTGAAGGTGATGACACGACCATCGGATGCGGTATGTTAGCCGGGTGCGGGGCGTTGAGGTAGCCGTCGAATGCCATCTCGAGCGTGTACATCAGATACTTGTCGCGGAGCTCCACCGGCTCGTCGTCACGCAGGAGGCGAGCACACGCCACTTGCCCCCGAGCTTCTGGATGATGAGGCCTCCGTAGCCCTCTTCCCCCCTAGTGCAAAGGCTAGAACCGGATCGTATAGAATGAGGGCGATATCCGTCCCAGGAGGGCTCATGAACGTGTTCGGGATAGATGTTGGAGGGTCGGGGATCAAGGGCGCGCCCGTGGACACGCAGTCGGGTGAGCTGCTCGAGGAAAGGGTAAGGATCAAGACTCCCAAACCGGCCACGCCCGAGGCAATCGTCGGGACGGCGGTCGAGGTGGTCCGCGAGGCCGGGTGGCAGGGCCCCGTCGGCTGCGGATTTCCTGCCGTAGTCAAGGACGGCGTAGTGCAGACGGCGGCGAACATCGACAAGTCGGCGATCGGTTTCGACCTGCGCTCGGCGCTCCTAAGAGAGCTCGACGCCGCCGTGAGCGTCGTCAACGACGCGGACGCGGCCGGTCTCGCCGAGATGCGCTGGGGCGCAGGCAGGGAGCAGGACGGCGTCGTCCTGATGCTCACGCTGGGTACCGGCATCGGCACCTCCCTCTTCGTCGGCGGCCGGCTGGTGCCGAACACCGAGTTCGGCCACATCGAGGTCAGGGGCCAGGACGCCGAGCACCGCGCCGCAGACAGCGCCCGCAAGCGGGACGATCTGAGCTGGAAAGAGTACGCTGAGCGCCTCGACGAGTACCTCCACAGGGTCGAGTTCCTCCTCTGGCCGGACCTCATCGTCATCGGCGGCGGCATTAGCAAGAAGTCCGAGAAGTTCTTCCCCCACCTCACGGCACGCACGAAGGTGGTGGCGGCCGAGATGCACAACGATGCCGGCATCGCCGGAGCCGCCCTGGCCGGAATCCCCGAGAAAGCAGCCTTCAAGACCGCTGAAAAGCAGTAATCCGGACGGGCATCGCTGAGGCGTCCCGGGCCTGATAGGGACATTGGCTGCCCTGCTCTATGGTCTGCGCCGGATACAAGGCTATCCCCTCGATGGCCTCAGCATGGAAGCGCACGAGCCGGTTGAACTGGGAGCGGTCGGGCAAGGTGGGAAACGCCCCTCGCAGATGGCCTCGGCGTAACGGTAGAAGTCTCGCTCGCTGGCAAATCGAGACCATCGGGCGAAGTGTGCGAGGGTGATGACCTCATGCGCGGAGAGGAAGGCCTCGGGGCCGGGGGGTCGGTGTTCGGATCGTTGGGACTGGCAGAAGTCA
>CADCVF010000083.1 GCA_902806095.1 uncultured Rubrobacteraceae bacterium | reverse complement strand
GGCAGGACCATGTAGTAGGCCGTCCTTCGTTCGGGGTTGCCGAACTCCTCCTTGAACCAACCGCGCCCTTTCTTCTCTGTCGATGCGCTCGCCACGCTCACCCCTTTCTTCAAGGTCCCGGCGAGGGTACGGCCGGGCGGTCGGCCGGACCTACTGAGCCTCCTCCATGATCTGGCCCAAGCTCTTCTGGAGGGTCTTGACAGCCTCTTCTGGCGAGATATCGCCCTTGAGGGCAGAGTTGAACTGCTCGGCCATCTCCAGAGACATGTCCCCGTAGTACTCGGTAACCGGCCGCGACTTGACGTTCTTGAGAAGAACGTCTTTGGCTAATTTGACGACCGGCGTAGCCTCCGCTACCTCCGGGTCATCGTAGAGCGCCTTCCTGGACGGATCGTAGCCGCCTATGATGACCCGCTCTTTCTGGCTCTGTTCGCTGGTCATGAACTCGATAAACTTCCAGGCGTCATCCTCTATCTCGGTGTTGGCGTAGATCGACATCTCCCACCCGCCGAGACAGCTGTAGGTCGGGTCTCCCGGCTTGTCTACCGGTATCTTCGTGATCCCGATCTGTTCGGGCTTTATCTTGGTCGTCGCCGTGTCGCCGAACCCTCCGTACAGCGATGGCCAGTACCTGATAAACACCGAGTCACCGTTGTAAAAGTTCGCCGAGGACTCAGTCTCTGTCCAGTTGGCCACGGCCTCGGGAGACGCACCGCTGGTGAGCATGCTGGCATATGTCTCGAGGCCCGCAGCCGCCTCGGGGCTGTCAATAACGACGTTATCGTTGTCATCGAGGACGTCGCCGCCGTGGGTCCAGATGTACTCGAGGGCGTTGCACACCCCGCCCTCGTAGTTCGATCCCTGGAAGACGAAGCCGTTCTGGACGCCCGCCTCCTCGCTGACCTGCACGGCCATCTCCTTGAGGTCGTCCCAGGTCTCGGGGGGGTCTGAGATACCGCTCTCGTCGAGGAGGTCCTTGCGGTAGTAGAGGAGCCCCGCATCGGGACAGCTCAGCCACGGAACCGCATAGATTCCGCCTTCGTACTCGGCTACCGATATCGTGACGGGAATGAACTTCTTCTGCTCCGACTCGGGGAAGCGGTCGGAGAGGTCCATGATCCAATTCTGCGGGGCAAACTGCTTTGGCCAGATGACGTCGACCCCTACAACGCTTATATCGCTGGTCCCTGCCTGGAACTCGGTCCTCAGCTTGTCGTAGTACCCATTCGAAGAGGCTGGCATCTCGCGGTGGATGGCCTCGAGCTCGCTTATTTTTTGCTTGTTGAACTTGTTTATCAGCTTGGCGATGCTGCCGTCCGCGTCCGGGCCCATGGTGAAGATGATCTTGCCTGAACCAGACCCCCCACCGCCGCAGCCCGCGGTCCCGAGCAGGGCCGCCCCCGCGAGCCCGGCGCCGCCCATCTTCAGGAAGTCGCGCCGGTTCAGCTTTCTCCCGGCGAACGCTCCAGATCCTTCGTTTTTCTCCGTCATGTGCAATTAGCCCTTTCTACAACGACACAACAAGTTACTCTACCTACTGACTTCGACCCCGGCCGGATGCGGCTCGACGGTAACCTGACGTTGTCCGCATCCGGCGCAGGCTTCCTGTCTCCCTACAAGATAGCCTGTTCGGTCTCCAGATCGAAGATCCGTATCTTGCTCGGGTCGACTACCAGGCGCATCGTCTGGCCCTCACGCGCCGTGCTCTCCGGCGCGACGCGGGCGACCATCAGGTTGCCGCCGACGTCCTCGGCCGACCCTCCCATGGTGTCCTGCTCGGCGCCGCCCTCGTCGTCTTCGCTCATCTCGGCGACGCTCGACAGGTGAACGGCCTGCTCCCTGGGCGGCTCGAAGTAGATGTACTTCTCGGATCCCATGCTCTCTATAACTTGCGCCTCGATATCCACGCAGCCCGAGCTCTCCGACCCGCCCAGAGCCTCGGCCGCCTCGGTCTCGGCGTCCTCCATGTGCTCGGGACGGATGCCGAGCACGATCTCGCCGACGTGCTCCCCAAGGTCTTGACCCCTTCTCTCCTTGACCTCCTCCACTACCTCGCGGCTCATAGGCATGCGGGTACTGCCGAAGGTGACTGCATAGCCGCCGTTCTCTTTCTCCAGGCGCGCCCGGAGAAAGTTCATCGCTGGTGAGCCTATAAAGCCCGCCACGAAGACATTGTTCGGATGGTCGTACATTTGCTGCGGCGAGTCTACCTGCTGTACCTTACCGTCCTTGAGGACGACGATGCGGTCTGCCATCGTCATGGCCTCGGTCTGGTCGTGGGTGACGTAGATGCTCGTGGTCCCGATCCTGTTGTGCAGCTTGGCGATCTCTGTCCTCATCTGCACCCTCAGTTTGGCGTCGAGGTTGGAGAGAGGCTCGTCCATAAGGAAGGCCTTCGGCTCGCGGACTATGGCACGCCCGAGGGCTACCCGCTGCCTCTGGCCGCCGGAGAGCGCCTTGGGCTTCCTGTCGAGGAAACGCTCGATGGAGAGAATTCTTGCGGCCTCGTCTACCCTGCGTGAGATCTCCGACTTGTCCAACTTGCGGAGCTTGAGGGCGAATCCCATGTTCTCCCGCACGTTCATGTGCGGGTAGAGAGCATAGTTCTGGAACACCATCGCTATGTCCCGCTCGCGCGGCGGAAGGTCGTTGACGACCTGATCTCCTATAAAGACCTTGCCACCGCTGATGTCCTCGAGGCCGGCGATCATACGTAGAGCCGTGGACTTCCCGCAACCTGACGGTCCGACGAAGACGACGAACTCCCCATCCGGGATATCCAGACTCATCTTGTCGACGGCGATCACGTCCTCGCCGAAGACTTTGGTTACCTCCTCGAGTGTTACTTCAGCCATCCCACTTCCTCCTTCCGTTTACCCGAACGGCTACGTCGTCCAGGATCCCCTCGTTGCCTCTTGGGCTCTTCTACCCCTGTACCTGGCTACATTCTACCTAATGCCGGACCGCCCCGCGCAAGTCGCATCTCTCCTCGACCTCTGGCAGGCGCTCGATGGACTTCCAGACCTGTGAGCTTCGGCCCGCTGGTGCGGCGGACTGGAGACAACGAGCAGATCAGAGACCTCGCCTCGGCTACTGCGTGGCCAGTTTGCCGCTGAGAGTGGGGCGAGTCTCGGTTATGCTTTGTGGAGCGTGATCGAGTTGTACTACGAAGCCGGCACCCTCGTCGCGACCGGGGCTTCTTCCTGGCTGCCCGAGCCTTTCGTCTGGGACGGAAGAACCCGCCAGTGGCGGGCCCCCGCAAACGCCTACCGCGAGACCGTCCTGAGCTTACGGTCCCAGGACGTTCCGCACGAGGACAGGGCCTCGGCCTTCGAGAAGATCCCGCTCGAGTCCCGCGTGGCCATGGAACCCCGCCCCTACCAGAAGGAGGCTCTCGGCGCCTGGCGCCGGGATGGGCTCCGCGGCGTAATCGTCCTGCCGACCGGGGCTGGGAAGACGGCCGTGGCGGTGAGCGCGATGGAGCGCGTCGGGCGGAGCACGCTCGTCGTCGTTCCGACTCTCGCGCTGTTGAAGCAGTGGTACTCCGTGTTGCAGGATGCCTTTGGCGGCTCGGTAACGATCGGGCTGCTCGGCGGCGGTTACCACGAGATAACGCCCATCACGGTGACCACCTACGACTCTGCCTACATCCATGCCGAGCGCTACGGGGACCGCTTCGCGCTCGTCGTCTACGACGAGGTACACCACCTGCCCGCCCCGAAGAACGCGATCATACCCAAGATGCTCCTCGCGCCCTACGCCCTGGGCCTCACCGCGACGCCTGAGAGGCCCGACGGAGGGCATGGGCTGCTCCCCGACCTCGTAGGACCTATCGTCTACCGCCGCTCGCCCGAGGATCTCGCAGGGACTTACCTCGCCCCCTTCGAACTGGTCCGCATCCCCATCGAGCTCACCGCCCAGGAACGCTTCGACTACGCCCAGGCCGAGGCCGTCTACAGGGACTTCCTCGAGAAGCATCGTCTGCCGATGCGCTCGCCAGAGGACTGGCAGCGCTTCATAATGGTCGCCGCAACGAGCCATTCCGGGGGGAGAGAGGCACTACTCGCGGCGCGGCAGCGGCGTGAGATCAGAGAAGGCGCTATGAGGAAGGGCGCGACGCTCGAGACGCTTCTGAGGAGGCATTGGGATGACAGGATGATCGTCTTCGCCAAGAGCGTCGCTGAAGTCTACGATCTCAGCCGGAGGTTCCTTATACCAGGAGTAACCTACGAGACGCCGGCCCGCGAACGCAAGGAGATACTCGACCGCTTTCGGGAGGGCCGCTACAGGGCAATCATAGCCTCAGACGTCCTGAACGAGGGGGTCGACGTTCCAGATGCCGGGGTGGCCGTGATACTAGCCGGCAGCGCCTCCAGACGCGAATACGTCCAGCGCCTCGGCCGCATCCTCAGGCCGAGGGAAGGTAAGCGGGCGATCCTCTACGAGCTGGTCACGACCCAGACGGGCGAAGAGTTTACGGCGCGGCGCCGCAAAGAGGCCCTCCACTAGTGCTCCGCAGCGAGCATGTCATGGCCCGCCTATACCGCGGCAGGCTCGTCACCCACAGGCTCTCGCCGGACGACCAGCGCGCCCTGGCCGTCGCGGAGGAACTCTGCGGCCTCTACGCCGCCCACGTGGGGCTACCAAGGTCCAGCCTGGAGCGGGAGCTCACGGTTCGGGAGGAGGGTCTCGGCCCTGGCCTCGATGCCCGCAGGGGATTCAAGATCGTACGCGCCCTCTCCAAGCTCCTCGAAGAGCGGGCCGGTTGGGCCGCGCCGACTGAAGCCGATCCTTACACGCTCCGCACCCGCGTCTTCGAGCTCGCGGCCGCGCTTCCAGAACCTCCGGCGGCAGAGTCTGGTCTGCTAGAGACGCCTACGCGCGGGGACGTGCTCTCGCAGGTCGCCGGGGAGACAGGCGTCGAAGACCCGGCCGCCTGTATGTACGCGGACAGGCAGGGTGCCCAACTGCTCGGCGACTTCGACCGGCCTTCGCCGGAAGATCTCGTCCGTCGCTACAACGTCGCCCAGGTACAGGGGGTGCTCTACTCGGCGAGGAGTCTCGTCGTCGACCTTGGCGAAGGGGCGGACGCGAGGCTCGTGTTCCACTACGTAAAGCTCCTAGGTTTGATCTATGACCTCGAACCTCTCCCTCGCGGCCACCGACTCCACCTCGACGGCCCGCTCTCCATCTTCGGCGGCACCCGCAAGTACGGGCTGCGCCTGGCGAAGTTCTTCCCTGGACTGCTGATGACTTCCCCCTGGGAGCTCTCGGCGAACGTAGAGTGGAAGGGCAGGGAGGCCATTCTGGAGCTGGATTCAGAGACGTCCGAGCTGGAGAGTCACTACCTTGGGCCGAAGGACGAGCGTGAGGCCGGCGATGTCCGCGGGGCTTTCGTTCGGGCCTGGGAACGCGCGAAGGATACGGGCGGCTGGGAGCTCGAGAGTGGAGGCGACGTGCTGCCCTTCCCAGAGAGGAAAGTAGCCCTCGTCCCAGACTTTACCCTGCGACACACGGACACAGGGGAGGTGGTCCAACTGGAGATCCTCGGTTTCTGGTCAGAGCGCAACCTCGTCGAACGTGTAGCCCTGCTCAGGGAGGCCGAGAAGCAGGGCCACCGCATGCTCGTCGCCGCCTCGGAGAGACTCGGTGCCTCGCAGGACGCCCTCTCCGGAGCCGTGGAAGGAGGCGTAGTGCCTTTCAAGGACAGGCTCCCGGCGAAGGCCGTACTCGCGGCGCTGCAGTAGTCCGACCAATATAATCCCAATTATGAAGCGGAGTTTGGGATCCCTGATCGCGCTGACCCTCGTGTGCACCGTGGCGGCCACGATCTTCGGGTTCGGGTCGGAGATCTTCTCGTGGAGAAGCGTCTACAAGGGCCTTGGCCGCGAGGAGCTGATCCAGGCCACCCGCCTGTTCGTCTACATCGCACTCGGGGTCCTGCTCGCGTTTCGTGGCGGCTGGCGAGGGGTTCTTGCCGCCATCCTCATGGCCGCGGCGGCCACGTCCGCTGAGTGGGCGCTCTATCCTTTCGCCTACGCGTGGGCAGCCATCGACGACCCTGCAGGCTACGCGGACAAGTTCGGAAATGTCGGGCGTCCTTCATACGTCTCCTGGACCACCTACGATGTCCTCGGGGTGGGTATCTCCGCCACCCTCGCCCAGGGACTTCGCATTATGGCCCACGCTAACCCCAGGGGTCCCTAGCCCGCACGACTTCGAACTCTTCGTCTTCGTCGAAGTCGAGCAGGTAGACCTCGCCAAGGGCGTTGAAATCGTAGCGCGAACGCGGCAGGAGTCCGTCCACGGAATCCTCGACCTCGATGTCGGTCACGAGCCTGCCCCTTCCTTTGCAACGCCTGCACTCTGCAGGGCGCCAGGGGGCGCCGTCGTCGCCTCGCCCTTCGCAGTTGGGACACTCCCTGAAGGACGTGTACCGGATCGTTATGGTCCTCATGCTTCGGATACCATGAACCTACCGCCAGCTCTGCTGGTAGGAGATTTGCTCCTCTGTCAGGGTCTCGGGCTCTACGCCTAGGGCGGCCAGCTTGGCGCGGGCGACGAGGTCGTCTATCTCCTCGGGGATGGGTTGGATGCCCGGCGCCATCTGGGCTGCGTGGCTGGCGAGGTGGTGCGCCGCTAGCGCCTGCACCGCGAAGGTGAGGTCCATGATCTCGACGGGATGGCCGTCTGCGGCGGCGATGTTGACCAGCCGCCCGCGCGCCAGGACGTGCAGCCGTCTTCCGTCAGGGAGCTCATATTCGGTAATGTTGCGGCGGACCTCGCGTGAGACTGCCGCCGTCTCGCGCAGGGCGGCGAGGTCGAACTCGTGATCGTAGTGTCCGGCGTTCGCGAGAATAGTGCCATCTTTCATCCGCGCGAAGTGCTCTGTCCCGAGCACCTTGAGGTTACCCGTACCTGTCAGGAACACGTCCCCGACCTCGGCGGCCTGCAGCGAGTTCATCACCTCGTAGCCTTCCGAGTATGCCTCGAGCAGCTTCACGGGGTCAGGCTCGCACACGATGACGCGGGCGCCCATACCGTCGGCATACTTGGCGAGGCCGCGCCCTACCCAGCCGAAACCCATCACCACGACCGCCTTGCCCGAGAGGAAGAGGTTGGTATTCGAGAGCAGGGCGGCGATAGTGGAGTGGCCAGTACCGTAGCGGTTGTCGAAGAGGTGCTTCATCTTGGCGTCGTTGGCGGCCAGGACAGGGAATGGTAGTACCTCCTCGGCCGTCATGGCTCTGAGCTTCATTATGCCTGTTGTGGTCTCTTCCGAGGCTCCAAGGACGTTACCAACGAGATCGGGGTGGTGTTCGATCAGACGTCCAACGAGCTCGGCTCCGTCGTCGACGATCAGGTCGGGGCCTGTCTCGAGCGTACGGTGCAGATAGCCCTCGAAGTCCTCGTCGGAGGGGTCGTGGGTAGCGAATACCCTCACGCCCCGTTCGGCCAGGGCCGCGCAGACGTCGTCCTGGGTGGAGAGCGGGTTGCTCCCCGAGACGGTAACCTCCGCCCCGGCCTCAGACAAGAGCAGGGCCAGATAGGCCGTCTTAGCCTCGAGGTGGATGGTCATAGCGACCTTGCGGCCACGCAGCGAACCATCGGCGAGTTGCTCGCCGGCGATCTTGTTCAGAACCGGCGCGTGCTGGGCGACCCAGTCGATCTTGCGGTGTCCCTCCGGTGCGAGGGAAGGGTCTTTGACGAGTGATTCTCTGATCATGTCTCTCCTACTCAGTCTGCCGTTCTACGAGCCGGACTCGGATTCATCTATATCCCGACCAGTCTACAATCCGGACAAAAAGAATGCTCTCGTGCCTGTCCCTACATTAGAATCTCACCATCGACGAGAGGCACAGATACAGGATCACCGCCGCCTGGGTGAGTTACGTGACCATCCAGGTGTTCTGGTTGGTCTGCATCTTCGTCACGCCCCCTGCTTTGAAGCTCTATCCTTCGAAGCTCTGGGCCCTGCCGTTCTGCCTGGTCACGGTCGCCAACGGGTTGCACATGATCTTCTTCCGCTACGAATACAACGCCGTCCTCAGGCGCGCAGTGCGCATCCTCCCCTACGCCAGGTATCTGACACCCTTGCGGGAAGAGCCGAGGTACTTCCTGCCGCTCGGCACCGCCTACACTCTCTTCGGGGTGGCCTCTATCGTACTGCTCATGGCGGCGTGAAGCACCTCCGCCAGGGTCCCTGGCCGATCGGTCATGATCACGTCGGCCCCGAGGTCGAGCAGGCGGCGCATCTCGTCCGCCTGGTTTATGGTCCACACGTCCACCCTGACACCCCTATCATGCGCCGCACGGATGAAGCGCGGTGTCACGAGCGGTATGCCCCTGTGTCTGAGGGGAACCTGCAGCGCGTCGTAGGCCGGGCGCACGAGCCGCTCCAAGCGTAGCCTGCTCAGCAGGTAGAAAACCCCTATCTCCCACTTCGATGCCCCTGTGGAGACGTGGCGGCCGGAGATCTTGCGGAAGCGCTTCACGGTAGCGTGAGGGGTGGAGACCACGAGGACACGCCCCAAGGCATCCGTCTCGCGCAAGACCCCGAAGACCGCAGCTTCGGTACCAGGACGACCGGCTTTTATGTCGATGTTGACCGCAACCCCGGGGAATTCTCTGAGGACCTCCTCGAGCGTCGGCACCCGAACGCCACGTCCACGGTACGGACGGGTAGATCCGCCGTCGGGGCTGAAATTGTAGCCGGCATCGAACCCGCGAATCTCGTCGATGGTCATCTCCGAGACGGGGCCTTCCCCGCCTGTGGTCCGGTCCACAGTCGTGTCGTGGATCACGACGACATGCCCGTCGCTGGCCATGTGGACGTCGAGCTCGAGGCCGCCGGCCCCCGCCTCCACCGCAAGCCGGAACCCCTCGATGGTGTTCTCAGGGGCCAGGGACGAGGCGCCCCTGTGGGCCAGGTTGACAGGCCATTCGCCTCTGACTGACCTCTGTCCACCTTTCCGCAAGATCAGGGCGAGAAAGCAGGCCAACCCTGCGAGCGAGATCAGGACGAAGTGTTTTCTACGCATCAGGAGAACTTAGCACAGCGGAGAGGGTGTGCGGCGTTGACCCCACTATGTGTCTCTCGTATACTCAGCGGGCTACCCTGTCGGAGTGGCGGAATTGGTAGACGCGCTAGGTTGAGGGCCTAGTCCCCGATAAGGGGGTGGGGGTTCGAGTCCCCCCTCCGACACCAGTCTCATCCAAGCTTGTCAGCATTTCAGCACGCTCAGGCTTTCGCCTTCGCTTGTCAGCCAGCACTTGCGCACGCGATTGCTGAAGTGCTTTCAGGCTGATGGCTCGTCGAGTACAAGGCGTGAGCCTTACGCACGGCGCTGCGACCGTGTAAACTTGTACACGCCCGGATGTACCTCGGGGTGTATAATTAGTGTGGACTCGCCTGTTCTCCCCATCCTCCCCGGGCGAGTCCTTCTTTGTAGCAAGTCAGCATTTCAGCACGCTGCCTCCCTCCGGTTGGCAGCTCTCAGCACTTCAGCAAGTCGTTCCTTAGCACCGTTGCTGACTGAGGTACCTCGTGCACGACCGGGCAAGTCCGGAGCGGGAGAAGCTGGCGTGCTGACAAGCGAAGCCCGAAGGGCGTAGCGGGAGCGTGCTGACAAGTCGCCGAAGGCGACGTGCTTTATCCCATGAAGAACAGGGTGATGTTGGTCAGGGTGAAGAGTCCTACGATGATCAGGGTCAACCTCGTGAGGTTCTTCTCCATGATGGTAGTGCCTGAGAAGGTTCCGCCCATTCCGCCGCCGAGCGAAGATGAGAGCCCGCCTCCCTTTCCGGAGTGGAGGAGGATCAAGCCTACCAGGGCGATGCAGAACACGACGTGGAAGAAAGCAACGATGTAAGTCAGCATACACCTACCTTACCATACGCCCTACTGCTCTGTTTGCGCGACGGCGTTCTGGGCTGCCCCTATGAGCTCGACGAACGATTCGACCTCGAGGCTTGCTCCGCCGACGAGGGCACCGTCGATGCCTTCCTGGGCCATGATCTCAGCGGCGTTCTCGGGTTTGACGGAGCCGCCGTAGAGTATGCGGACACTGGCTGCGAAGTCGTCCCCTTGCGTCTCCCTCAGCAGGTCCCTGATCTTACCGATGGCATCCTGGGCGTCCTCGGGGGTTGCCGTATCGCCTGTCCCTATGGCCCAGATAGGTTCGTAGGCGAAGACGAGGCTCTCGCCGCCGGCGTCTTCGAGTTCCTCGAGCACCTGCCCGACCTGGCCCGAGACCTTCTCCCACATATCCCCCGCATCGCGTTCCTCCTTGGTCTCTCCGACGCAGACGATGGGTAGGATGCCGGCCTCCACCGCGCGCTTCGCCTTCCTGGCGACCATATCGTCGGTCTCGCCGAAGACTTCGCGCCGCTCGGAATGGCCCACGATCACGGCTCCGGCCTCGACGTCGAGGAGCATAGGGGCAGAGACCTCGCCAGTATACGCACCCGAGTCCTCGTGGTAGAAGTTTTGCGCGCCTGCGATGACCGTAGAGTCTCCGGCCATCCTGCCTACCTCGTGCAGGCAAGTGAATGGGACACAGACGACTACGTCCACATCCTCCGAGTCGGCGGCGCGCGGCAGGAGGGCGGCCGTGTACTCCTGGGCCTCCCTGATGGTCTTGTTCATCTTCCAGTTCGCGGCCATCATCGGGCGTCGGGTCATGAGATCTCCTCCCAGTTCTACTCTTCCGGCAGGACTGCTATGCCAGGCAGTTCCTTGCCTTCGACGTATTCGAGCGAAGCTCCGCCACCGGTCGAGATGTGGCTCATCCTGCCTTCGAGACCGAGCTTGTTTACGGCGGCGACCGAGTCTCCGCCGCCCACCACGCTCGTCGCCTCGCTCTCGGCGACGGCCCTGGCCACGCCCTCCGTGCCCTTCGCGAAGTCGTCGATCTCGAAGACGCCCATGGGACCGTTCCAGAAGATGGTGCTCGCACCCGAGATATGTCCCTCGAAGAGATCGACGGTCTCTGGACCTATATCGAGGCCCATCTTGCCCGACGGGATGCCGTCTGAGGCGACGGTCTCGGACTCGGCACCCTCCTCCATGGCCTCGGCTACGACAACATCGACGGGCAGGACAAGCCTTTCACCGGACTCCTCCATGAGGCGCTTCGCCTCCTCCAGGTAGTCGTCCTCTACGAGGGAGTCCCCGATCTCATAACCAAGAGCCTCGAAGAACGTGAAGCCCATCGCGCCACCGATGAGCAGAGAATCTGCCGTCCCAAGCAGACTCTCTATAACGCCAAGCTTGTCAGAGACCTTCGCCCCCCCGAGGATGGCGACGAAGGGACGTTCGGGGTCTTCGAGAACCTTATCGAGGTAGTCGATCTCCTCTTCCATCAAGAGCCCCGCTGCCGCGGGCATCCTCTCGGCCACCCCGACAGTCGTGGCGTGCGCCCTGTGGGCAGCGCCGAACGCGTCGTCCACGTAGAGGTCGGCCAGGGCCGCGAGCTGATCTGCGAACCCAGGATCGTTACTCGTCTCGCCAGGATAGAACCTGGAGTTCTCGAGCAACACTACGCCCCTGCCGTCCCAATCGTCGATGGCCTCTACCACCTCGGGGCCGACGGCGGCATCGAGCTTCTCCACCGGCTCGCCGAGCAACTCCTGGAGCCTCGCAGCGACAGGGTCCATCACGTACTTCTGATCAGGCTCGCCCTTGGGACGGCCGAGGTGGGAGACCAGAACCGGACGAGCCCCCTCCGAGAGAAGGTGCCTGATCGTCGGCAGCGCACGCCGAATGCGCGTGTCGTCCGTGACCTCACCGTCCTTGACAGGCACGTTGAAGTCTACGCGCACCAGCACCCGTTTGTTCATCAAGTCGAGGTCTCTGACGCTGCGTTTGTTCATACGTCTCCCTCCGGTCGACTCAGCAATTCAGCTAGCCAGCACGCTCCGGCCTTCGGCCTCCGCTTGTCAGCACTTCAGCTTGTCAGGTTTTGCGTCTGCAGGATCTGGCTGACATGCTGACAAGGCGGCGGAGCCGCCGGGCTGACATGCTGACAAGCCGCCTGAAGGGCGGCGTGCTGAAAAGCTCCTAGAGCTTTTCACCCATGTAGGCAGCGAGATCGCACGTCCTGTTCGAGTAGCCCCACTCGTTGTCGTACCAGCCGAGCACCTTTACGGTACCGCCGTTGGACATGGTGAGTTGCGAGTCGAAGACGCACGAGGCCTTGTTGCCGATGATGTCGCTGGAGACCAGCGGGGCCTCCGAGTACTCCAGGATACCCGAGAGCTCCCCGTCGGCGGCTGACTGGAAGGCGGCGTTCACGTCGTCGGCGGACGCTTCGTTCGAGATGCGGGCCACGAAGTCCGTGATGGAGCCGTCGGCGACGGGGACGCGCATAGCCATCCCGTCGACCTTGCCCTCGAGCTCGGGGTAGATCACACCAGCCGTCCGCGCCGCGCCTGTCGAAGTCGGGACGATGTTGTTGGGGGCCGAGCGGGCGCGCCTCGGGTCTTTGTGGGCCGCGTCGAGGAGGCTCTGGTCGTTGGTGTAGGCGTGCACGGTCGTCATGTAACCGGACTCGATGCCGAAGTTGTCCTGGAGCACCTTGACCAGCGGGATGATGCAGTTGGTGGTGCATGAGGCGTT
Source organism: uncultured Rubrobacteraceae bacterium (assembly GCA_902806095.1). Classification (GTDB taxonomy): domain Bacteria; phylum Actinomycetota; class Rubrobacteria; order Rubrobacterales; family Rubrobacteraceae; genus Rubrobacter_D. The sequence goes on along the minus strand of CADCVF010000083.1, from coordinate 6,506 downwards.
GGAGACGACCTCGTGGGCCTCGGGGTCGTAGTCCTCGTGGTTGACCTTGAAGACGAAGGTGGCGTCGACTCCCTTGCCAGGGGCCGAGATGATGACCTTATTCGCCCCGCCTTCGATGTGGGCCGCGGCCCCGTCGCGGCTCGTGAAGACGCCTGTGGACTCGACAACGATGTCGGCGCCGACGTCGCCCCAGGGGATCTGGGCCGGGTCCCGCTCTGCGAAGGTCTTGATCTCATGATCGCCCACGTGCAACACGTTGCCGTCGAAGGACACGTCCTCGGGCCAGATTCCGTGGGTCGAGTCGTGCTTGAAAAGGTTCGCCAGGCTATCGAAAGGCATCAGATCGTTCGCCGCCACTACCTCGATATCGCCGCGGTCCATCGCGGCCTTGGTGAACAGCATCCCGATCCGGCCGAAACCATTTACGCCTACTCTTACGGCCACTTTTCTCTCCAGTCTCTAGCTTGCCACAGACTCGTATTTTGCCCGAAACGCCGGAAGATTATGCAGCACACGGTCTTCGGCAGCCAGTCAGCATTTCAGCATGCCGGCTGCGCCGGCTTTCAGCACGCTCAAGACTTGCGACTTTCGCTAGTCAGCACGCCGCCTCCCACCGCTCGGCGCCTTCCAGCCTTACGCTATCAGCAAGTCGTACTGCATCCTCGCCGCGAGCGTCACGCCCGACCACTTCAGGCAGTGGTACCTCGTGCGCGGCCGGGCGAGGCCACAGCGGAGAACCCCGCGCGGGTAGGTGTAATTAGTGTGGCAGAAGCGCCCCTATTCCGACCCGAAGCATCCTGCGAACTTCGCACGAACGTTCTAGGAAGTTGCGCCAGGTCTTGCAACCCTTCACACTTAACCCCGTTACGCAACAGGGCGGGGCTAACGAGTCCCGCTCCTTAGTAGGGAAGGAGGAGAGCGCATGGCTGTACAAGCGACCCGGAGGATGGTACTCCTCTTGGTGACGGCCTTGGTGGTCATGGCGATGATGAGCGTTGCGGTGATGGCTGCCACCCCGGCTTTCGCCCAACCTGGGGGAAGTGAGAATAGCTGTGGGGCATCGAACCCTAACATCGGTGTGCCCGCGGGACCACCGCCTGTGAAAGGAGACGAATTCGAGGACTGTGGGTTCAGGAACAACCCCCACGGCGGACCTCCAGGGCACGAGGAGTAAGCTGGTAGGTAACGCGCCACAGTAGGCGCCATCGTTCACGCGGCAGCAGAGGGTCGGGGTGTGGCAGCTCCGACCCTTCTTTTGCCCTTATTCACCCGAGGGCGTAGAAGGTGAATGCTGGGAAGTTGGTATACAGCATCTTGAATAGATCGATGCCCAGGTGACTAGCGAGGCGTGCTATCCGCCCCCCTGAGGCTACGTGGCGAACGCAAGACGTTGAGGTGTCGGGTAAAGATGCAAATCCGTGCATGAGATCCGGGGAGACACCGCGCAAGTGAGAATCAACTGCGAGCAGGATTCTGCCGAGCTAAAGCCCTCTAGGCAGGGTTTGCGTCGAGGTTTGCAGTGGATGAAGCTGACATGCTGACGAGCGAAGGCGTCAGCCTGAGCGTGCTGACATGCTGACAAGCCGCCGAAGGCGATGGTTCGCCGCGCTCCTGGAGAGGTTTCCGAGTTGGGCGAGGTCGGTGAGCGAGGCGTCGGGGTACTCGAGTCGCAGCTCGAGCATCTCTCGGAGCGCGGGGGGCAGATGTTCGGGGTCGATAGCCTGGAGGGCTTTGTGTTGGCGGGCCGCGGCCGTTGCGGTGCGGCCGGCGTTGGCAGCATCGAAGTTGGTGAGACGGTTCGCGTTGGCCTTGGCCTCGCCGAGAACGGCCCTTGCCTCGTACTCGAGGACCGCGTCGTTGAGGCCCATCTGGGCGAGGACGGTCGTCACGCCGTCGGCGCTCTTGGTGTAGGCGACCCACCGGCCGCGCCGACGCACGACCTTGAGGGGCGCGCGGGAGAGATCCGCACAGCGGCGGATGAACTCTCCTTCGCGATGCACAAACTCGAGGTGGTAACCTCCACGACCGCCAGGCCGGTTCACGGAGCCTGCGCCCTGGAACGCGCCCCGCAGATAGCCGGCCCGCTCCGCCGCGGTGCGCGAAGTGCGGGCGAACCTCAGCTCTTCCTTAGCCTGTATCGCCCCGTTGCCTGCTGTGCCTACTGCGTATCGGGTACGGCCGAAGCGGTCAGGTTCGATCGGTGAGAGCCTGGACTCCATCCCGAACTCCGAGCGCCACAGGCGCACCACGGAGCGGGCGACGGCCGCGCTCGGAGTGCGTAGAGTAACGCCTTCCTCATCCCAGAGACCAGAGGCATCGACCAGGCCGGCGAGCTCGGAGCGGCCAACACCCCGGGGGCCCGACTCCGCGCCGGAGGCGAGTTGGCGACGCACCTCAGAGGCGAACGAGGGCAGCCTCCCCCACCTCCTTCGCCAACAGTGAAGGATCGTGCCTGACACCCTCGCGGCTCTCCACTGAAAGGAGTTTCGTCTGCCTCACCCGCAGGCCCATCGTGCGCAGGACCTCCGTGTCGACCCCGACCGGCGCTGCCTCCTCGGTCTCATAGCGGGCAAGCGTATCAGGAGGCAGGTCTCCAGAATGGACGAGTACGTCGGTGATGACGGGCCCGACGTGCTCCGTTATAGCCCGTACGTGGTCAGAGACCGTAAAGTCGCCTGTCTCTCCCTGCTGCGTCATCACGTTCGCGACGTAGATGACGGGGCCGGCGAAATCCGCCAGGGCCTCCCTCACCCCGCCGCCTAGCAGGGCAGGGATCGTGCTTGTAAACAGGCTACCGGGAGCGAGCACGAGCATGTCGGCGGCCTGTATGGCCCCGATCACCCCTCGAGGAGCAGGAATCCCTTTCGGCTCGACTGAGACCTTGAGCACCTGTTTTCCGATCTCGTGGACCGCAGACTCCCCGCGCGTTAGTGTCCCATCGGCGTAGCGGACGACGAGCGTGAGGCTCTCCGTCGCCGCGGGAAAGACGCGGCCTTTGATCCTCAGAAAGCGGGACGCCTTCTCCACACCCTCACAGAACCCGCCGGCCATGTCGGCGAGCGCCGCGATGATGATGTTGCCTACGCTGTGGTCGTTCAGGTCTCCCGGGGCCTCGAAGCGGTAGTCGAAGACCTCGGCCAGCCTGCGGCGCCCCGCGAGCGCCACGAGGCAGTTCCTCACGTCACCGGGCGGCGCGACCCCAAGCTCCTGGCGCAATCGCCCGCTGGAACCCCCATCGTCGGCCACCGTGACGACGGCCGTAAGGTCCCCGACCCTATCCCTCAAACCACTGAGCAGCACCGGCAGCCCCGTACCGCCGCCGAACGCCACGACCTTCATATTCTCGAGACCATGCACGGAGACCGAGTATACCGTCCCCCGGAAGTGTCTAGTCGGAAAGGATTTCGCGCCCGTGCGCTTCGGTGAAGTCGAGGGTCGGACCCTTCGGCACTATGCGGGTAGGGTTGATACTCTCGTGGCTCCCGTAGTAGTGCTTCTTTATGTGGTCCATGTTTACCGTGCCAGCGACGCCCGGCTGCTGATAGAGGTCCTTCAAGTATCCCCACAGGTTCGGGCAGTCAACGATGCGTCTCAGGTTGCACTTGAAGTGGCCATGATAGACAGAGTCGAAGCGCACCAGGGTAGGAAAGAGGCACCAGTCGGCCTCCGTTATGCGATCGCCACAAAGGTAGCGCCGGGTGGAGAGAACCTCTTCCCAGTGGTCCAGAGCATCGAAGAGCTCCGTTACGGCTTCTTCGTATGCCTCCTGTGAGGTGGCGAATCCGGAGCGGTAGACGCCGTTGTTCACGGGCTCGTAGATGGCGTCTATGGTCGCGTCGATGTCGTCGCGCAGATCTTCCGGGAAGAAGTCGGCGTTCGTGGTGGCGAACTCACCGAATTCGGTGTCAAGCATGCGGATGATCTCACGCGACTCGTTGTTCACGATCTTTGCCGTCTCTTTGTCCCACAGAATGGGTGTGGTAACGCGTCCTGTATAGTCAGGATCGGCCTTCGCGTAGATCTCGCGCAGGTAGTTGGCGCCGTTTATGGTATCTGGAATGACACCGGGCTCGTCATGGAAGGTCCAGCCGTCCTCGCCCATGAAAGACCCGACCGCTGAGAGCCCTATAACGTCTTCGAGTCCCTTCAGGGTGCGCATGATGGCGGTCCTGTGGGCCCAGGGGCAAGCCCAGGCAACGTACAGATGATAGCGCCCGGCCTGTGCCGGAAAGTCGCTACTTACGTCCGCCGTGATCCAATCTCGAAAACTCGTCGTGGACCGCACGAACCGTCCGTCCGTGTTCTGCCACTGCCTCTCTGTCTTCCATTCACCGTTTACGAGCATTCCGAGCATTGTGCCTCCCGATTATAGGTTACAGGCTTCAGGTTACAGGTTTTGCGTTGTACGTATGGTGATAACACTCGCATGCGAAGGAGCATTGGACCCAAACCCTCAAGCACCCGAAGCCTGACACCTGTTGCCTAAAGCCTATCTGTCTTTGTTCTACCCCAGGCCTGCTTCCCTGGCGCGGATGATGGCCTGGGCCCGGTCCGCCACCTGGAGTTTGGTGAAGATGTTGGAGACGTAGTTGCCAACGGTCTTGGTGCTCAACGACAGTTGCCTGGCGATCGCGGGGTTGGGGTGCCCCTGGGCGATGAGGTGCAGGATCTCGCGCTCGCGGTCGGTGAGCGTCGGGAAGGCCTGGGGCGGGGCGCCCGCTCGGGGGGAGGCTGCGAAGTATGAGAGCACCCGGGTGGCTACATTCGGGCTGAAGATCGCTTCGCCCTTGCCTACCGCCCGGATGGCGAGCACCATCTCCTCCTCGTCGGCGTCCTTGAGGACGTAGCCGCGTGCTCCTGCCCTCAAGGCCATGAACACCGAGTCCTCATCCTCGAAGAGCGTTACCATCAGGACGCGCACGCTCGGGCTCTGCTGGAGGATCCTTCGCGTGGCCTCTATACCGTTCACCTTTGGCATCTGCAGGTCCATCAAGACCACATCGGGCAGAAGTTGTGCGGCACGCACTACGGCCTCTTCGCCTGTTGTTGCCTCGCCTACTACCTCGAAATCGGGCACCGATGAGAGCAACGAGATTACACCCTTGCGAAAGAGGGGATGGTCTTCGGCAATGAGGATTCGCAGGGTCTCCAACTTTCTCACTCCTTTGGCAGCGGTAGATGGACCAGCACCTTGGTACCGCCCTTTGGGACAGACTGGACGATGCAACTCCCGCCTAGCTCGGACGCCCGTTCGTGCATCGAGGAGAGGCCGACACCCGCGCTACGCTGGGCGGGGATACCAATGCCGTCATCAGCGATCTCAAGCGCCACAGCTTCATCCATAGCGAGTCGCACGACGCATGTCCTTGCCCTGGCATGACGCGCGACGTTGGTTAGCGCCTCCTGCGTGATGCGGTATACGGCCACCTCGACTGCTGCTGGGAGGTCGGGAAGGTCCTCGGGCACCTCCACCAACACGCTCAGTTGCTTATCTTCGGAGCCGTAGCGCTCGGCGAGGCGGCGCAGGGCCTCAACGAGCCCCAGATCGTCCAGCGCCGGAGGTCTTAGGTCGTAAGCGAGGCGCCTTATGTCGGAGATGGCAGAGCGGAGCTCCTCGCGCAGCTCTACCACCAGCTCATCGGCGGCGTCAGGGTCACGCGGGATGAGGCGCCTGAGGGCGCCGGCCTGGACGTTTAAGCCCGCAAGTTGTGCGCCCAGACTGTCGTGCAAGTCACGCCTGAGGCGCCGCCTCTCCTCCTCCCGGGTTGCGACCAGCCGCTCGCGCGAGTGCTGCAGGTCGGAGGTGAGCCTCACGGCGTGCACGGCTACCTCCGCTTGTCGGGCAAGATCTTCGAGCAGGCACCTGTCGGCAACTGAGAACCCTTCTCCTGGAGCCCTGGGAGAGAGTACCAGGCGCCCGATCTCTTCCCTCTGGTACACAAGCGGGAGCGTTTCCGGCTCTCCTCTGGGTGAGCCGTAGGCCGCGGCGGTCCTGAATTCCTCGTCCTCCTTCAGGAGAATAGCCGCGTAGGGTAGCTTCAGAGCCTGGGCTATAGTCTCGACGAGTGTTGGCAGCACCGTATCGGGAGCGAGGGCAGCTTCGAGACGCCTCCCCAGACGTGAGACCACCGCGTAAGGATCGTCTCGCTCGCCGTACATCAAGCGGTTCACGCCGCGCTGAAGCCTGCTCCTTAGCGGCTGGAACAGGACGGCCACGAGTCCCGTGGGCAAGAGCGAGACGGCAATGTTGCCCTGGGTCTGGAATAGGGCTCCAAGGGCTACCACCGCGAGCACATAGATCCCGACGACACAAGAGGTGAGAGCTCCGTAGACGAGGGTACGGTTAATGACCACGTCTATGTCGTAGAGGCGGTGCCTGACGATGGCGATGTAAGTGAAGAGCGGGACGACGAGCAGAGCGAACCCCGCTACATAAAAAATGTTGTCAATGACAACATATGCCGTGAACGGTGGTTGACGCCAACCCGGTATGAGTGGTGTGCCGA
>CADCVF010000082.1 GCA_902806095.1 uncultured Rubrobacteraceae bacterium | reverse complement strand
GTTCACCCGATAGGCGTCAGGGCACTCGTAGAGGTGCAGGGTAACGCTGAACTGATCTCGGGGATCGATGGGTTCCCGCACACCTTTTCAGAAGTCAATCTCCCACCCCTCGAGATCAATCTCATCGAACCCGGTCGGCTCGTCTTCGAAGTATTTCCCCAACAGTATTTTCAGCAAAGCCTCCAACTAATAGACGCCGGTTCGAGCCCCGCCGTTCACCCTCTTCAATTCCGCATAAGTAAGCCGGATACGCGGAAAGGAAAAATCGTCTCGGTGCAAGCGCAGGGGACTTTGACACCACACAGGTGACGTAAGGGAGGATTGGGGGAGGTAGTTAGGACTCCAGAAATGGTGTGACACCGCCGTCGCGGTTGAGGTTCATCTCTTTGGAGTGGGGAAGGTATACGCGCAGTCCGTGAAGACGGGGCAAACCCAAACGCAAGTCGCCGAGGCGGACGAGGACCGATTCGAGCAAGCCGGGATCTGGCTGGAGGAGGCGATAGTCAACAGCATGGAGGTCGTACTCAATAGTCTCGTCTCGAAGTTGAGAGGTCACATATTCCAATCGAGGTGGAAGTCGAGATAGCCCAGACTTGGGTTGGGTAGTTTGCGCGACGGCGCGGACGTCGGCCCACAAGCCACCTTGACGAAGAGGTAGATCAGTTTGAGCTGTGGCAGCAGGCCGCATAACCGTAATGCCACAATATTGACCATAGCTACCACCAGAGCCCCCAGATATGGCGGTCCCGTGAGTTTTATGTAGCAACCGTGCATACGAGCGTGATATTTTGTTACTTAATGGGGCCATCTATCAGCATCTCACCCATTGGCGAAGAGATCGGCTGACATCGGTGGTTGGGCGCGAATGCGCGGGAGGGACGTAGGATGACAATACAGCTCAGGTTGGTTTTCTCGATGATAATGCTTGCGGTGATGGCAGCCGTTGCGGCGGCCGTTGCCGTGGCCCCGTCTGCCCACGCCACGCTGGGTTTGCGCCCGACCCCGGATCAGACGTGGATGACCAACGGGAACGTCTACGCTCAGGCCCTCTCCGCAGACAAAAAGACCCTCTATATAGGAGGAAAGTTCACGCAGCTGCGAAAGAACCCGGTGGGGCAAGGCGGTAAAGTCTTTAAGGTAAACAACGTGGCCGCTATAGACGTGGCAACCGGCACTCCCATAAGGAAGTGGCATCCCAATGTGAATAACGGTGATGGAGTAACGGAGGTACGGGCGCTGGCCGTAATGAATCGCCACGTTTATATCGGCGGGACATTCAACTCCGTCGACGGTCAGCCGAGGCGGAACCTCGCCGCGGTGCGCGCAAACGGCGGAAAGGTCAGCCCGTTCGCCCCGACGGTGGGTGGCAGCACCTCCGTCGTGTATACGGTACTACCGAGCGACTCCAGACTCTACATCGGCGGTAGGTTCCAAAAGGTCAATGGTAAGAGTCGCGAGAATCTAGCGTCCTTCACTTTGCCTTCTGGCAGCCTCAACTCGAACTGGCAAGCAAAGGCCAACTCTACCGTTCGCAAGCTGAAGTTCGCCTCGGGCAGGGGCACAATCTTTGCCGGTGGTGCGTTCTCCTCCGTCACGGGTTCCGACGGCACCACAGCCGAACGCTGGAGTTTGGCGCGCTTCGGCACGCGCTCGGGCAACGTGAACCCGTGGGCGATTCCAAGGCGGGCGGTTTCGAGCGGACCGTTAAAAAGAGACCCGGTACCCGTCTGGGACCTCAAGGTAACGTCCACGCGACTCTACGCCGGTTTCGGCGGACCCAGGCAAAACTGGGTCGCGGCGTTCCGCCTCGACGACGGCAACTCCCGCAAGTTGGTGTGGCGCTTTAAGCTGGTGGGGAACCCGCAGAGTCTGGCTTTCTCTCCCGACAGATCCCGACTCATCATCGGCGGTCATTTTGGTATAAGCAAGCGCGACCAGCGGGTCTGCGGCGACAAGTACCTCAAGGGTCTCGTCGCCGTGAATCTAGACAACGGCGCGGTAGACTGCAGTTGGATCCCTTCCCTGGATCAGGAGAAGCGGCCCGACTACGACGGGGCCTGGGTTTTGACGACGGTCGGCGACCACGTATGGGTCGGCGGCGGGTTCATTGGGGTCTCTGGGGTCCCGCAGGCTAACCTTGCTCGGTTCACCTACGCGGCACGAGGCTGAAAGCTTGAAAGCGGACAACTACGCGACGCCCAACGTGGACCTCGTCGGTCCTCACGTTGGCGGCCTCGACATCACCAACTTCGACTACGTGAGCTTTACCGGGACTAAGGTCTGGCGCACTTACCATACCGTGAGCTTCGATCGGGGCAACAGCACACCCGACCCGGGCATCGTCCCGCACACATTCAGTGCGAGCTGGGCAGGACAGGGCGAGGCTTCCACAACCAGCGTGTACACCTTTACCACCACGGCCAACGATAAGGTGCGGCGTCCGTAGGCGGCAAGCCATTGATCGAGATAGGCGCTTGGAGCCACTGACGGGTTTTTCCGGTTGTGAAGTCGGCGCGTTCCGTCCTGCTTCTGGGGAGGTTCCGGTAACCGGTGTCTGCGGAGTGTTTGACACTAAGCGTGGGACGCTTATATCGTGGCGCATCGATCAACACCGTTTGCAAGTAATCGAGCCATCAAGGTGGCTACGTTACGATGGCGCGCTCGTCGTACTTCTGAGGATGCTTTTGGGGGTTATGGAACGATCGAATCATGAGCAGCATTTGCGAAACCTCTATACGAACGTGGTTTACCTCTTGGTTCAATCGCTAAGGAAACTCTCCCGGAGGTCGAAAAACGTTTGCGTGGGTCCTTGTGCTGACCCCCTTCGCTTTTCTGCGCGGTTCGCCGCCTTTTCGGTAAGGCCTGCTCGAAACTCGGATAATTCGTCCTTTAGGCGGCCCGTACGCAAAGCGCTACAGTTTCGTAACATCGCTGGTTGGGCCGTTTTGCCTGCTGCTTCGGGGAGGAGCGCGTGATGGAGTTGGAGAAACGTTCTGTTGCAGGACCAGCCACTGGCTCGCAGAATGGTAGGTTCCGGATGGAAGGGGCGGAGAGGGAGCCGATCGCAATAATTGGCATCGGCTGCCGGTTCCCGAACGCCAGGGGCCCCGAGGCTTTCTGGGAGCTCCTGCGCGAGGGCGTGGACGCTATCACAGAAATCCCCGCCACCCGATTCGACGTCGGGGAGGTGTACGATCCTAGACCTGGAATGCCAGGTAAGATCAACACCAAGTGGGGTGGTTTTCTTGAAGGGATTGACGAGTTCGATCCCTTCTTTTTCGGAATCTCGTCCCGCGAAGCCTCCGCCATGGATCCTCAGCAAAGGTTGATGTTGGAGGTGACCTGGGAGGCTATCGAAGACGCTGGTCTGGTACCAGAGGATTTGGACGCTGGCCGAACCGGGGTATTCGCGGGTACATGTAATACCGACTACATCCACCTACTCGAAGATATCGCCGACATCGATATCTACGTCGCCGGGGGGAACGCCTTGAGTGTGCTCTCTGGACGCCTCTCCTACGTATTGGGTCTGCAGGGACCCAGCATGACGGTGGACACTGCCTGCTCGACGTCGCTGGTCGCCGTTCACCTCGCGTGCCAGAGCCTGTGGAGCGAGGAGAGTAAGGTAGCCCTCGCCGGGGGGGTCAACCTGATCCTCTCACCCCACCCCTACATAGGCTTCGCCGGGGCTCAGATGCTAGCCTCCGACGGGCGCTGTAAGTTCGGCGACTCCCGCGCGGACGGCTTTGTGCGCAGTGAAGGCGCCGGGGTTGTCGTGCTCAAGCGGTTATCCTCAGCCCTCGCGGACGGGGACCCCATCTACGCTGTTATCCGGGGTAGCGCGGTCAATAACGACGGAGATTCCGGCGGCCTGTTGATGACGCCGAGCCGCCCGGGACAGGAGGCGGTGTTCCGGGAGGCCTACCGAAGTGCCGGTATTTCGCCGGGCGAGGTCCAGTACGTTGAGGTGCACGGTACGGGCACACCGGTTGGCGACCCTGTGGAGGTGCAGGCCCTCGGGACGGTGGTCGGCGAGGGTCGGCACGAGGGGTCTCCCTGTGTTGTCGGTTCCGTCAAGACCAACATCGGGCACGCAGAAGGTGCGGCCGGGGTAGCCGGCCTGATCAAGGTCGCGCTCGCCCTGCGGCACAAGACTGTCCCGCCCAGCCTGCACCTGCAAGAGCCGAATCCTAACATACCTTGGGAAGCGCTCCCCCTCGTAGTCCAACGGGAGCTTGGCCCTTGGCCGGACCATCCCGGCTCCGCTCGCGCCGGGGTGAGCTCCTTCGGCATCTCCGGCACCAACGCCCACGTCGTCCTGGAGGAAGCCCCCGAAGCTCTGCCAGTAGTAGCGGGGGCTCCAACTGAAGCGACCTCCCACCTGCTGCCACTGTCCGCCCATAGCCCGGAAGCCCTCAAAGGCGCAGCGCGAGCCCATCTTGAGTACCTGCGGGCCGAGGAAGGTATTTCCTCGCTGCGGGACATCTGCTACACCGCCGGCGTCAGGAGAAGCCACCACGACCACCGGTTAGTGGCGCTGGGCTCCTCTCAGGAGGAGATGGCCGAGCAGTTGGAGGCGTTCTTGAGCGACGAATTCCGTCCCGGCCTACACGCCGGCCGCCGGGTCCCGGGTCGCCGTCCGAAGCTGGCCTTCGTGTTCTCCGGCCAAGGATCGCAGTGGATCGGCATGGGGCAGGAGCTGATGAAACAAGAGCCCGTCTTCCGCGAGGCAATGGAGCGCTGCGACAAGGTGATCCAAAAGTACGTTGACTGGTTCTTGCTGGAGGAGCTCGCCGCCGACGGCGAGCAGTCCCGGCTGGAGGAGGTCGACGTCATCCAGCCAGCCATCTTCGCAGTGCAGGTGGCCCTGGCGGCACTGTGGCGCTCCTGGGGCGTCGAGCCTGACGCGGTGGTGGGACAGAGCCTGGGCGAGGTTGCGGCGGCCCACGTGGCAGGCGCTCTCAGCTTGGACGATGCTGCCCGTATCATCTGCCGTCGTAGCCGACTGGTGAAGTCCATGAGCGGGCGAGGCGGGATGGCCGTCGTGGCACTCTCGCTGGAGGAGGCGCAGAGCACCCTCGCGGGCTACGAGGACTGCGTCTCCATCGGCGTCAGCAGCAGCCCATCTTCCACGGTGCTCTCCGGGGACCCTGGAGCGCTCGAGGAGATCCTGGCGAGGCTCGAGGAGAAGGGCGTCTTCTGGCGCTGGATTAAGGTGGACTACGCTTCCCACAGCCCGCAGGTGGAGCCCTTGCGCCCCGAGCTCCTGAAGGCGGTGGAGGGGATTCGGCCACAATCTTCGTCGGTACCGATCTACTCGACCGTCACGGGTGAAGCCGGCGACGGCGGGGACTTCGACTGCGTCTATTGGGTAGAAAACCTGCGCCAACCCGTGCTCTTCTCGAAGGCGGTGGAGCGGCTGGCGGAGGACGGCCACGAGGTCTTTCTGGAGATCAGCCCCCACCCCGTCCTCCTTGGCGCTGTCGAGCAGGGGCTGCGCCACCTCGGCCGCGAGGGCAGGGTCTTGCCCTCCCTCCGCGAGGGTGAGGACCGGGTGGTGATGTTGGGCTCGTTCGGCGCCCTACACACCCTTGGATACCCGGTGGACTGGGAGGCGGTCGGCTGGCCGGGCAGCCGGTGCGTCCGGCTGCCCTTCTATCCGTGGCAACGAGAACGCTTCTGGCTCGAGGGTGCGGAGGCCAGCAACGGATGGAAGAAGCGGGCCGCGCGAAGGAACGGGAAGGGACACCTGCTCGGGACGCACCTCAGGTCGGCAGCCGATTCACGGACACACTTCTGGGAGATGGAGCTCAACACCCACCTGCTCCCTTACCTTGGCGACCATCGGGTGCAGGGGGTCGCATTGCTGCCGGCGGCGGCCTACTTGGAGATGGCCCTAAGCGCCTCGGAGGAGGTCTACGGCCCGGGGTCTCATGCCGTAGAAGGGATGGAGTTCTCAAAGGCTCTCTTCGTTCCCGAAGACAGCGAGGGGGAGGTGCAGCTGGTTCTCTCCCCGCGGATGGTCGGCGACGCCTCCATCCAGCTTTACAGTCCACCGGCGGGCGCCACCGACGGGGAACCCTGGACGCTGCACGCTGGCGGAACAGTGCGCCCGAACAAGGCGGCTGTCGAGGCGACGGAGCACGAGTCGCCAGAGGCGATAAGAGCCAGGTGCAAGGTGGAGGCTTCGGCCAAGGAGCTATACGAGGCAATGGAGAAGCACGGGTTGCAGTACGGCCCCAGCTTCCGGGGGGTCGAGAGAATCTGGCGCCGGAATGGGGAGGCCATAGGCCAACTGCGCGTCCCGGATGCGGTGGCTTCCGAGGCGTCCGCCTACAGGATCCACCCCGCCGTGCTAGACGCCTGCTTCCAGGTGCTGGCTGCCACCCTTATGGGGAATGATGCCGAAGAGGGGGAGATATACCTGCCGGTGAGGTTGAGCGAGCTGCGGCTCCTCGGCGATCCCGCCATCGGGGTGTGGAGCCACGCGCTCCTGCGCTCAGAGGTTGGCGAAGGGACAACAGAGGCGCTTGAGGGAGACGTATTCTTGCTCGACGATGCCGGGCAGGTGATCCTGGAGGCGCGGGGAATGCGACTCCAGGCCCTAAAGGCCAACCCGGAACGTGGCACCGCGGAGGACCTCGACGACTGGCTGTACGAGGTGCAGTGGCGAGAGCTGGATTCTCCGTCGCAAGAAGAGGTACCCGCCTTTGAAGGAGAAGGAAGTTGGCTCGTCTTGGCCGATGAGAGCGACTTCTGGAGAGGGTTGCGCGAGCTACTCGTGGAGCGCGGTGAGAGGTGCGTTGTCGTCTCTCAGGGAGAAGCATACCGTGAAAGGGAGGCGGACTCGTACGAGCTCCGCGCCGCGAGCCTTGAGGACTTCAAAAGACTGCTCGCTGACGCTCTCGGACCCGACCAACCGCCCTTACGGGGGGTGGTCCACCTGTGGAGCCTGGACGCCGCCCCATCGGAGGAGACCACGCTTGACTCCCTCGAATCGTCGGCGCTGATGGGGTGCGTTGGCGGACTGCATCTAGTCCAGTCCCTGGTGGGGGCCCAGGCCGAGGCGGGAAGTGCCGGATTCCCCCGACTCTGGCTGGTGACACGCGGGTCCCAGGATGCGAGGGACCCCGCGCCCGTGGCCGTCGCTCAGGCGCCGCTTTGGGGTTTTGGGAAGGTCGTCTCCATCGAGCTCCCGGAACTCCGTTGCACGAAGATAGACCTCGATCCCGGGATGGGGCCCGAGGGAACGCAAGCGCTCTTCCAAGAATTGTGGTCGGAGGGCGAGGAGGATCAAGTGGCGCTGCGCAAAGACGCGCGCCTCGCGCCGCGGCTGGTACGGTACGCGCCGGAGGAGACGGAAGAGAGGAAGGCGGTCTCCGCAGCAGAACCCTTTCGGCTAGAGGTGCCGAAGCCCGGCATTTTGGATGCGCTCGAGCTGCGGGAAACCGAGCGCAAGAAGCCAGGGCCCGGGGAGGTAGAGATCCGGGTGCGGTCGGTCGGCCTGAACTTCAGGGATGTCTTGATCGCGATGGACCTCGTCCCACCAGTGCTCGAGGACTCGCTGGACATCGGGTTCGAGTGCGCGGGTGAGATCTCGGAGGTTGGGGAGGGCGTCGAGGGTGTCGAGATTGGGGACAGTGTCGTTGCTTTCGCCCCGTCCTGCCTGGGCTCCTTCGTTACGACGGGCGCCACGTTCGTGATGCCCAAGCCCGAGGGCCTGAGCTTCGAGGAAGCCGCGACCGTCCCAATCGCCTTCTTCACCGCGCACTACGCCCTGAGTCACCTCGGCAGGCTCATGGAGGGAGAGCGGGTGCTGATTCACGCCGCCGCCGGGGGTGTCGGGCAGGCCGCAGTACGCATAGCCCAGTGGAAGGGGGCCGAGATCTTCGCCACCGCTGGGAGCGCCGAGAAGCGCGCGTTTCTTGAGTCCCTCGGTATCGAGCACGTTATGAACTCGAGGTCATTGGACTTCGCCGATGAGGTGATGAAGCTGACGGGCGGCGAGGGCGTGGACGTGGTGCTCAACTCCTTGGCCGGGGAGTTTATCCCCAAGAGCCTCTCGATCCTCCGGTCCGGCGGGAGATTTCTCGAGATCGGCAAGGTTGACTTCCTACGTAACACCCGGCTGGACCTCGGGCTGCTCGAACAAAACATCTCGTTCTTTGCCATAGACCTCTCGCAGATGATGCAGACGCAGCCCGCCCTGAGCAGGAATCTCCTGCGCGAGGCCGTGCGATACTTCGAGGAGGATGAACTCGAGCCTTTGCCCTTCGAAACGTTCCCGATCTCCAAGGCCGTTGACGCCTTCAGGCATATGGCGCAGGCCAAGCACATAGGCAAGGTCATCGTGACCCTCGACGAGGACGAGATACGGGTCGTCCCCAAGGCTGAAGAGCCAGTAACGATAAGCCCCGACGGAACCTACATCGTCACGGGTGGACTCGGCGGACTCGGATTGACGGTCGCGCGGTGGCTCATTGAGCAGGGAGCGCAGCACTTGGTGCTGGTAGGGAGAAACGGTCCCTCCGACGCGATCCGGGAGGTCCTCCAGGAGTTGGAGGAGTCCGGCGCACGGGTCGTAGTCGCTGCGGCGGACGTGGCCAGGGAGGGCCAGGTCGCCAAGATTCTCGACGAGGTGCGGCGTGAGGGTCTGCCCTTGAGGGGTGTCGTTCACGCAGCCGGCGTCCTGGACGACGGTATCCTCATCCAACAGACCCGCGAGCGCTTTGAGAGCGTGATGACTCCCAAGGTAGACGGAGCCTGGAACCTCCACTGCCTAACCCAGGACGACGAGTTGGATTTCTTTATGCTCTTCTCCTCAGGGGCCTCGGTGCTCGGGTCCCCAGGTCAGGCAAACTATGTTGCGGCCAACGAGTTTCTGGACGCCCTGGCCCACTACCGTCGGGCGGCCGGTCTACCCGCCGTATCCATTAACTGGGGGGCGTGGGCCGAGGTGGGCCTCGCGGTCCGAGAGGACCGGGCGCAGCACCTCTCAAACCAGGGCCTCGTTGCGTTCACTCCGGATCAAGGAGCACGGCTGCTGGGACGGATCCTCGAACGCAACCCAGTGCAGGTGATGGCCGCCGCCGTGGACTGGACCCGCCTGCTCAGCTCCTACTCGTCGCCGCTGCTCTCGGAGCTGGCTGGGGAGGTGAACCTCTCCAACTCCCCAAGCCACAGGCGCAGGGGGGACGGCCTCACCAAGGAGAAACTACGAGCCGCGCCGCCTGAGGAGCGTCGCCCGCTTGCTGAGAACTTCCTTGCGGAGCAACTAGCTGCAGTGCTGAGGTGCCCTACCTCCAAGGTGGACATCCACCAGCCCCTCAACCGCCTCGGCATTGACTCCCTCATGGCTGTCGAGTTGAAGAACCGAGTGGAAGCGGACCTCGAAACGTCCGTGCCGGTGACAGCGCTGCTCCAAGGTCCCAGCCTCTCCCAATTGGCCACGCACCTGCTTGAAGGGCTGGATGCACCCACTGCCGCCGATGCTGCGTCGGTTTCGGCGCTAGGGGAAACCGGAGAAGGACTAGTAGAGGCTCAGGTGGAAGAGCTGTCGGACGAGGAGGTCGATACCCTGCTGCGCGATCTGGTGGAGGAAGGGCAGGAAGCCAGCGGGTGAGCGACCGTCTGTCGAACCTCTCGCCGAAAGAGAAACGTGCCCTCCTTGCACAGTTGCTGCGGAAAAAGTCCGGGACCCTTGACAAGCTGCTCGAACAGGCCGCCATCAATGTGAAGGATCTGAAGGCCGAGGCCGCACTCGACCCCGAAATTCGGCCCACTGGTACCGTCTCCACGCAGGTCGCGCCCAGGCCGGAGCGCGTTCTGCTGACCGGGGCTACGGGCTTTCTCGGCTCGTTCCTGCTCTCCGAGCTACTCCGGCACACGCGTGCGGAGATCTACTGTCTAGTGCGTGCCCCCAACGTCGCGGAGGGCGAGAGGAGGACTCGAGGGTCGCTCGAAGCGTACGCACTGTGGGACGAGGAGCGGTCATCCAGGATCGTCCCGGTCGCAGGGGACCTCTCCGAACCGCTCCTCGGGCTCGGGGCCGAGCGGTTCGAGGAGCTGGCGGCCGAGATCGACGCCGTCTACCATAACGGTGCCTCGGTGAACTGGGTCTACCCGTACGAGGCGCTCAAGCCGACCAACGTCCTCGGGACGCTAGAGGTGCTGAGACTAGCGTCCCGACACGGGGCGAAGCCCGTGCACTTCGTGTCCACCTTAGGAATATTCCCCCTAGTTGGCAGGTCCGACGCGGGTGTCGTCCGGGAGGACGACGACCTTGATCACGGCGGGTCTCTCTACAACGGGTACACCCAGACAAAGTGGGTCGCCGAGAAACTGGTGGAGATCGCGCGTGCGAGGGGGTTGCCCGTGAGCATCTATCGGCCGTCTCTGATCACGGGCGACAGCCAGACGGGGGCCTGGAACGAGGACGACTTCACGTGCAAGATGATCAAGAGCTGGGTCGGCCTCGGCAACGTCCCCGACGTGGACACGGAGATGAACATGGTCCCGGTGGACTACGTGAGCCGGGCGATAGTTCGCCTGTCGCTACAAGAAGGGTCGCTAGGCAAGCGGTTCCACCTGGCCAACCCTCAACCTGTGAAGGTAGACGAGCTTGTTTCCTGGATCGAGGCGTTCGGTTACCCACTCAAGCGAATCCCGTTCGACGGGTGGCGGACGGAGCTGCTGAACCCCGCGAAGGGTCTGCGGGAGGACGCGATGTACTCCTTGGCCCCCCTACTCTCGATGAGTGCGGCCATAGAAGGGCCGAAGATGGTTCGGGCGATCCCTGAGTTCGACCGCCGTAACACCACGGCGGCGCTCGCGAGCACCGAAATTTCCTGCCCGCCAGTGGACGCTGGGACCTTCGAGAAGTACCTCGTGTACCTCGTTCGGAGCGGCTTTTTGGCCTCCCCTACCGGTGGATGAGGCGTCGGGGATCCGCGTGGTCGTGGAGGTCCTGCAGCTTGTGCTTCTCGCCCTCGTGGCGCTCTCTGTTCTCGGCACCTTGTTCTCGCACGCCTTCGCCTGGTACTACTTCGCGTCCTACGACCGTCGCTTCCCCACGAAGGGACACGCGCCGCCCGTGTCGATCATCAAGCCCACAAGAGGGATCGACCAGTCGGCGTCGGGTAACTTCCGAGGCTTCTGCGAGCAGGACTACCCGAGCGCGTACGAGGTCGTCTTCTGTGTCGAGGGGCGGGACGATCCTTCCGTCCCTGTGATAGAGAGGATCATCGAGGAGTACCCAGATAGGGACGTACGCTTGATCTTCAGCGACCCCGAGGATGCGAGGTCGGTGGGCAAGTTAAAGAACATGATCGCCGGTTACGCTCACAGCTCGTACGAGGTTGTTATCTTCAGTGACTCCGACGCCCACGTTCCGCCGAACTTTTTGAGGGAGACGGTTGCGTGTACCGAGATCACGAAGATAGGGCTCGGCTTTGGCGCCCAGGCGTACGAGGGCGCGCAGAACTGGGCGGCCGCTCTGATGGCCGTCACCGCGAACGCATTCGTCCTGCGGCTTGCGTCTATGTGCCTCTTCGGGGCCTTCGACGGGGCCGTAGGTACCACGATGGTGGCGCGTAAAGAGGTGATCGAGCAGGCCGGGGGCCTCGAACAGTTCGGACGCCAGATAGCAGACGATCTCCCGCTCGCCAGGGCGATACGCGACAAAGGCTACCAGATTCACCTGCTCAAGCAACCGGCCCGGATCATCCACAGGAACTACAGCTTCGAGGGCTGGTGGTCGCACCTCCACCGGTGGATGGTGACCATCCGCTGCTACTGGCCGAACAACTTCCTCATCACAAGTGTGATGGACCTCGCGCCCTGGTGGGCCCTGCTCTACCTACTGGTCTCGCTGCTTGCAGGTGAGAGCCTCGTCTTCGGTGCCTGCCTCTTGGCCGCAGCCCTCGGCACGCCGCTGGTCTCGCAGGCTGTGGTCAATGCGCGGTTCGTCAAGGATGAGGGCCTTTGGCGGTACCTGTGGGTCGTGTTAGTGCAGGAGGCGGTGCGGCTGGCGCTTGTGTTATACGCCGCTTTCACGAATGAGGTTGTCTGGCGGGGGCGGAGGATGCGGGTCGCCTCGGACGGTACAGTCGAGCTCGTTGGTAGGAAGATACGGTGAACGGCGCCTCGGCAGAGAGGGTCCGCGTGTTTCTGACCCACTGGCTGTTCACTAGCCTGTACGGGATGGCCCTGGAAGAGTATTTAGCGTTGCTCCGCAAGCATCGCTTCGCTGTGGACGCATCCTACTTACCCCGGGCGGCGTTCATGATCCTCTCCTGCACCTTAACATCCCTGATCCGGGCCTACGAAGATAGGAGGTATGGCCCCGAGTTCGCAAACGTCGAAGTCAGGGAGCCTTTGTTTGTTCTCGGGCACTGGCGCAGCGGCACGACGTACCTGCACAACCTGCTCGCCCTAGATAAGCAGTTCGCGCACCCCAACGTGTGGCGAGTCCTCAACCCTCACACTTTCCTCACCACCGAGCGGTACTCGGATATCGTCAAACTTGCCTCGCCGAAGACGCGCCTCATCGACAGTATGGACCTCGGCGCCAAGGTCCCCTTCGAGGATGAGTTCGCCACCTGCGGCACCCTGTGCTCGCCTTTCTTGGCCGGCGCCTTCCCCGAGGCTACGGAGCACTACGACCAGTACCTAACCTTCCGGGGCGTCCCGGAAGAGGAGGTGGCCCGCTGGCGAAAGTCGTTGATGTTGTTCTACAAAAAGATGACCTGGAAGTTCGGCCGGCCACTCGTCCTCAAGTCCCCGCCGCACACGTGCCGAATCCGGTTACTTCTCGAGATGTTTCCCGACGCGCGCTTTGTGCACATCCACCGCGACCCCTACGCAGTGTTCCGTTCCACCAAGGGGACGCTACGAATGGATAAGACCCTCTGCCTGCAGGCCCCGGGTTCGCCGGATCCTGACGCCCGGATCATCCGCCGTTACAGAATCATGTACGACTCGTTTTTCGAAGAGAGGCATCTCATCCCCGAGGGCCGGTTCCACGAACTCAGCTTCAAGGAACTGGAAAGCGATCCGGTTGGGGTGGTAAGGAGGATCTACGAGCACCTCGATATTCATGGCTTCGAGGAGTTCGAGCCTTCGCTGAAGCAGTACGTGGGCTGCGTCTCAGGCTATCGTAAGAACGAATTCCCGGAGCTTCCGGCGGGGTTGCGCGAGAAGATCGCGCATGCTTGGGAGCGTAGTTTTGAGGAGTGGGGGTACCCCCGCGATTCTTAAAGGACGGGTGGCGGTCTCTTGAGCGGCTTCAACGTCATCGGACGCCTGACCTACCGCTACAGGTGGCTCGTGGTGCTTTTGTGGGGGCTCGTTGTGCTAGGCAGTGCGTTCTTCGCGCCCAATCTACCTGAGCGGCTCAAGGGCGGGGGCTTCGAGGGTGCGGACACCGAATCCGAGCGGGTGCGCGACATCATGAGCGAGGATTTTGGGGCCTCGCCAGCGAGGCTCCTTATCGTCTTTGGGGGCGACGGTAGCCCGCCGGCGCGCAGCGAGGAGTTCCAGCAGGAGCAGAACGCCTCCCTGGAAGGCGTTCGTGAGGTAGAGGAGACACGCTTCGTAACCACGTACTCTGACTCTCAAGACAGGCGCTTTATCTCCCAAGATGGCGATGATAGCTACGCGGTAGTCGGCTTCGAGGTCTCCGAAAACCAGACGCAAGAGCAGGTGGACCGGGTGCGGCGGATAGTGAAGGAAAACGCCCCCGAAGGGTCACAGACTTACGTGACGGGCGCGCCCGCCGTCTACCTTGACATCCAGAAGGCGAGCAGCGAAGGTGTCCGGCGAGCAGAGGCTTACGTCTTCCCACTCGCACTCATTATCCTAGTGGTCGCCTTCGGTAGCATCGTGGCGGCCGGGGTGCCTGTCCTGGTCGGAGGCGCGAGTGTCGTAACCACGCTCGCCGTGCTGTACTTTCTCTCTGGCGCCTATGACATGTCCGTCTTCTCACTATCCATCGCGACGATGCTGGGGCTAGGCCTAGGGATAGACTACGCCCTCTTCGCCGTGAGCCGCTTTCGGGAGGAACTCGGGAACTATTTGGTCGCGGAGGCCGTGCCGCGCACGATGGCTACCGCAGGGCGTTCGATTTTTTTCTCCGGCACGGCGGTCCTCATAGGGCTCAGCGGCCTACTCTTTTTCCCGTTCATGTTCATGCGCTCGATCGGGGTTGCGGGCGTGGTGGTGGTCTTCGTCACGGTCGCGGCGGCGCTGACGCTTCTACCGGCAATCCTCGGCATCCTGGGCTACTGGGTGAACGCCCTCGCTCTTCGCCGCCGCTCCTTCGACTCCACACGGTCCTGGTTCTGGGAACGCAGCGCGGAGCTGGTGATGCGCCGCCCAGTGATTGTGCTCCTCGCCGTCGGCGCCGTTCTCACCGCCCTGTTGCACCCCGTGCTGCACATGAAGGTCGGCATCCCCGAGGCCAGCGTCCTCCCGGAACGCTATGAGTCCCGCACCGGGGACGACATCCTCAGGGAGGAGTTCGACTACGCGAGTCTGAACCCTATACAGTTGCTCGTTTCCACGCCCGGAGACCCCTTGGGCGTCGAGAGCCTCGCCGCCACGCAAGAGCTTGGTGAACGAGTGCGCAGCACTGAGGGTATAGAGAGCATCAACAGCATCTACACTGTGGGAGAGGAGGGTACGCGAGAGTATGCCGCGCGCGTCTCCGAAGCTCGCGAGAAGGCTAGAGCAGAGTTCCGTGGGCGGGTGGATGCGGAGGTCGAGCAGCGCCTCGCCAACATAGAGTGGAGGCTCGGTGTGGTGCCGCCGGGTGCCGAGGAGAGGGTGCGCCAGAAGGCGGAGGCGCGTGCAGCTGAAGAGATCGAGTCGCAGGTCCCAGAGCTTCCGGAGGGCATCTCCGCCGCCGGCAAGGTTACACCACAGGGGATTGCTAACTTTCTCGACACACCCGAGGCCCGCGAGTCGGCTGAGATACAGCAGGCTATAGACTCCTACGTTGGAGGCGACCGTACCATGCTGCGGGCGGTCACCGAGAGCGATCCCTACAGCGAGCAGGCCCGCGCCACAATCGAGGACATCCGGTCCATCGAGCCGCCGGAGGGGACTAGCTTCCTGGTGGGCGGGCTTTCCGCCGGGCAAAGAGACTTTATAGGCAGCCTCTACGACAAGGCCCTGTACGCGGTTGCCTTCGTGCTGGGAGTGACCTATCTGCTTCTCTTCTTCACCTTCCGCTCGTTCATTATCCCTTTGAAGGCCGTGATCGTGAACATCTTGAGCCTCACGGCGAGCTTCGGAGTGATGGTCCTTGTTTTTCAGGACGGGAACCTCTCCGGCCTGCTAAATTTCACTCCTTTAGGCTTCGTGGATGCGACGCTTCCGATCCTGATGTTCTGCACGATCTTCGGGGTCTCCATGGACTACGAGGTTTTCCTGCTATCCCGGATGAAAGAGGCCTACGAGAACGGGGACTCAAACACCGCCAGCGTTGCCAAGGGCCTAGTCTCCACCGCCGGGATCATCACCTCTGCAGCGGCGATCATCATTAGCGTTACCGGTGCATTCGCCTTCACCGAGATCAGCACTACCAAGGCCATCGGCCTCGGCATCGCGGTCGCCGTCTTCGTGGACGTGACGATAATCCGGATCCTTCTCGTCCCGGCCACGATGCGTATCCTCGGAGATTGGAACTGGTGGCCCGGCGGTCGCAAGAGCACTTTCACGCCGGGTCGGAAGCGGCCGAGTCGGCGTTCAGGCATTGGTGCTGAGGAGGACGGCATGAAGGGACAGAGCTCACAAAACGAGATCGAGCAGGCCGAAGAGACGTACCGCAGCTATGTGGAGACGAAGAGGCGGATCGGGACCATGCTCGAACAGGTCATACGCAAGGACGGAGACCCTGAGGAGTTCAGGCTCTTCCTCCAAAACCTCGACCAATTCACCAAGGAAGCCGATCTTATGCGGACCGAGCTGCACTATGAGCGTCTGACGCAGCGGCTGAAGGTAGTTGAAGCGGAACACAAGCTGGCTCGGAAGGCAGCGCATGAGGCAGTCGGATCTTTAGAAGTTGCCCGGAAGGCTTACGCACAGGCCGCCGAACAAGAGCAACGACTGTCCTCAGAAGTCCGACGCCTCGAGGAATTACGAGGGAGGGAGATGGAACGACTCGAGCAACTGAGGAAGAAAGAGCAAGAAAAGGGACAGGTGTGACGGGACTGACACGTGCGACGCCCCGTGATCCGTTTTGGGTGTCACCGCCGGCCGCGTTGATGCTGGCCGGCGACGAGGTCCACGTGTGGCGCGTGGACGTGAGATCCGCCTACGCTCGTAGGAACGACTTGTGGCGCGTCCTGGCAAAGGACGAACGGCAGAAGGCAACCGATTTAGTTTTCGAGGGCGATCGGAAGCGGTTCGTCGTTTCGCGAGGGGTGCTGCGTGTCCTTCTGGGGCGCTACCTGCGGGCGCAACCCGGCAGCCTCGTATTTGGCTACAATCCGTATGGGAAACCCTTTCTCGTCGGCGCGCCCGGAGTTCGCTTCAGCACGTCCCACTCGCACGATCTGGTCCTCCTTGCCTTCGTTCGCGACAGAGATATCGGCGTAGACGTCGAGCATTTGCGGGACGATCTCGGGCTCGATGAGATTGCTTCACGTCATTTCGCAACTCGGGAAGTTGCCACGCTCCGCTCGCTCACCAACAGCTCGCGTAAGGAAGCGTTCTTCGCCTGCTGGACCCGGAAGGAGGCTTTCGTAAAGGCCAAAGGCAGAGGACTCACGCTTCCCTTCAGCCGGTTCGAGGTCACCTTAACTCCAGGACAGCCAGCCATGCTCCTGAAAGTCGAGGAGGACATTCGTGAGCCCTTCAGATGGGCTATGCAAGAGCTGATTCCCGGCCCCGGCTACGCTGCCGCACTAGTCGTGGACGAACACAACTTGCGATCATCATGCTGGCAGTATACGGGGTGACGATAGCATTCGGCGTGTCCGATAAGTTCGGTGCATTTTTATGCAATCATAGCCGGGACCGTCAGCATGACTCCGATGCCAGGCCATCGGACCGGACGGTGCCGCCGGCGCCTCCCCCAAACGTACGGATAGCGGGGCCCGTTCCAATAGTCGACGGCACGTGTCACGGTCTCTCCTACTTGCTCCCAGGTTCGAAAGAAGCGCCCCTTGATGGCCAGGTACTTCAGCGTCTTCCACTACGGCCCGATGGGGTTGAGGCAGGTGGCGTATTTCGGCTAGAACACGGACAGAGCGGGTCGCAAGACTGTTCTTGTGCGATTCAGACATCGGGTTGTGGGAGAACTGGAGGGCGATGGAGAGGGCGGTGATGGCGCACAACCGCCGGCGGGTTGTCGCTACTTCCTGCCTTGCTGGCCATGCGTCCCACTTCGTTCCCAGACGGGCTAAAACAATGGCGTGTCGATCGGCCTTCGCCGACGGTTTTCAAGACATAGATGGGAAGACTCGGAGACGAACTCGGCGGTGGCCCGAGATCTCGTTGCGGGATCGGCCCACTCGGCCTCGCCACCAGCGATGTAATCCTGGCATCGGGCGACATGGGAGGGCTGGTGGGTAATCGCGTGGTGATCACGACCTTTGGCTCTTTTGGGGACCTCAACCCCTACCTCGGTCTCGCCCTCGGCTTGAGAGCACGCGGGCACGACCCTGCGATCGCGACAGCCGAGTCCTACCGACCCTTCGTCGAGGCTGAGGGGATCGGGTTTAGACCGGTCCGCCCCGACCGCAATCTCCATGATACTGAAGTGGTTCGCCGGATCGTGAACCCCGGGCGGACGCCCGGGTACCTCATGAAAGAGCTTCTCTTCCCACGCCTGCAGGAATCCTACGAGGACCTCTCGAAGGCGACGCGGGGAGCGGACGTGCTCCTGACCCACCCCCTCACCTTCGCCGGGCCACTAGTGGCCGAGAAGGTGAGCATCCCGTGGGTCTCGACCGTGCTTGCCCCCGTCTCCTTCTTCTCGGCCTACGACTTCCCCGCCCTCCCCGTGTTCACGCGCCTGGCAGTAGTGCTCCGGCGACTCGGACCCGGAACGGGACGCGCCGTGGTCGGGCTGGCCAAGCGGGCCACGCGGCACTGGCCGGAGCCGGTTGGGCGGCTGCGGGCGGAGATCGGTCTGTCCCCAGGCAAGCACCCCATCCATGAGGGGCAATTCTCACCCGAGCTCGTGCTCGCCATGTTCTCGCGCGTGCTCGCGGAGCCCCGGCCGGACTGGCCACCGAATACCAGGATCACGGGACACGTCTTCTACGACGGATCGGGCCGCGACGGGCTCTCCCCGGACCTCGAGCGGTTCCTCGCCTCGGGTCCGGCCCCGGTCGTCTTCACGCTGGGCACCTCGTTGGTGGGAAAGGGGCCCGCAGCAGGTTCTTTCTACCGCGAGAGCTTAAAGGCAACGCGCATTCTCAAACTCCGGTCGTTGTTTCTGGTCGGCAATGACCCGAAGAACCACCTTCCCGTGCCACTGCCCGAGGGGGTCGCGGCCGTCGATCGCGCGCCGTACTCGAAACTCTTCCCGCGGGCCGCAGCCGTGGTGCACCAGGGGGGAATCGGCGCCATCGGTCACGCGCTCCGCGCCGGGCGCCCTCAACTCGTGGTTCCCTTCGCAGTTGACCAGCCCGACAACGCCCTAAGGGTCCAGAGGTTGGGGGGTGCCGAGATTCTCTACCCGCGGCAATATACTGCCCCTCGCGTCGCTAGGCGCCTCGGCGGCCTCCTAGCGGAATCGGAATACGCCCGTCGGGCTGGGGAGGTCGCCGGGGTGGTGCGCTTGGAGGACGGCGTGGGCGACGCCTGCGACGCGATCGAGCAGCTGTTCGCGAGTTCCCGCCGAGGGAGAGCATGAGAATAAAAGCATGAAACAGGGAGCAATCATCGAGGAGATCGGCGGCGAGCCGGCAAGAGGATCGGAAGGCACGGACTTCCAAACGTGGCACGATACCTACGGCGTGCTGCAATGGGCGGAGATCGAAAGCCGTCTCGGCGCCTGGGTAGAGGTGGCTAAATCCGCGTTCGGTCCAGAAGCCTCGCAGAACTTCGATCTCGTAAGGAGTTTGGACCGCTGCAGGGTGAGGCCGACCACTCAGCGCCGTGAGGAGTATTTCCGAAGGCTAAGGGTGTTCTTGGGGCCGAACGATCTGCTGTGCATACCGACGCCGCCGGCCTCGGCGCCGCTCAAGTGCACCATAGCGCTGCGCGGGCATGCATCGGCTGGTAGCGACTATTATTCCCGTGCACTCTCCCTGACTTCCGTAGCTGGCATCGGACGGCTGCCGCAAGTGTCGTTGCCCGTGGCGGAGTCCTCCGACGGCGTACCGATCGGTTTGTCGCTGCTGGCAGCAGATGGTTGAGATGCTTTCCTCCTGAGTGTGGCAAAGAGGATGACAGCGTTTATGCGGGCATGAGCTTCGCAAGGCTGCACCCAAAACAAGAAATACTGAAGCCTTCAAGGCTAAGGACACTTGGGGTCAAGCAGAGCGAACTTCCGACTTGTTTAACTCCGAGCAGGAGCTCGGTGGTCTGCAGCCGCTAAGCTTCTAGGGCGCCGGTAGGGATCGCTCGCGAACTTCCTGCCGCCCCTGGGATGGGTTGGCTTGTTCTAGGCTTGCGTCCCGCCGGCGACCGCGGCGTGCGGAGTGACTCAAAAGAGGTATGGGAGCACCGCCCGAAGTCGGATTGTCCTTCGTGCACGCCAATGGCAGGGATCCGACCGAAACGGAGGTGCGTGCGTATGAAGGCGTTGATCGGGGTCGATCCCCACAAAGGATCGGTCGCCGTCGCGGTGATCGACGAAGCCTTAGGCGAGCTCCTCGAGCGCGCTAGCTTTGTTCAAAACCGCGCCGGCTTGAGAGCCCTCGAGAGCTGGGCGAAACGGTTCCCCGAGCGGCGTTGGGCGGTGGAGAACGCCGGTGGTCTAGGTAGGCACCTGGCGGGGAGGTTAGCGGCCTCGGGCGAGTCAGTGGTGGACGTGCCGCCGAAGCTTTCGGCACGGGTGAGGGTGCTCTCAACCGGCAACGCTCGCAAGAACGACGGGGTCGATGCGCTCGCCACCGCGTTGGCCGCCTCGCGCAACGAAAGGCTGGCGCACGTAGAGCCCGAGGCCGAGAAGGAGGTGCTGCGCCTGCTCTCCGAGAGGCGCGAAGATCTGGTGGCCGAACGTACCAGGGCGCTCAACCGCCTGCACGGGCTTCTACGAGACCTCGTGCCCGGCGGGATAGCCGGAACGCTCTCGGCCCACCGAACCGCACGCATTCTGCGCGGCATACGTCCCAAGGGCGGCGCCTCGGCCCGCCTCAGACGGCGGTTGGCTTCGGAGGTCCTGCGCGACATTCAGACGCTGGATCGGAAGATCACGGACCTAAACGAGCGCATCGAGGCCGAGGTAGAAGCTTCCGGCACCACCCTTACCGAAATCTTCGGCGTGGGTCCCATACTGGCCGCGAGGATCATCGGCACGGTCGGCAACGTGGCGCGCTTCCCGACCAGGGCACACTTCGCTTCCTACTCGGGCACGGCCCCAGTGGAGGCCTCAAGCGGCGATGTGATGCGCCACAGGCTCTCGCTGGCAGGCAACCGCAAGCTCAACTACGCTCTGCACATGGTCGCCATCTGCCAAGCCAGATCGGACGCTCGGGGCGGGAGTTACTACCGCAAGAAGATCGCGGAAGGCAAGTCCCGTAAGGAGGCGCTGCGGTGTCTCAAGAGGCGCATCTCCGATGCCGTCTTCAAGAGCCTCATAGCAGATTCGCGAGCGCCTTCGCGCAGCGCCGCTTGACAAAGAGGAGCCTAGAACACTCCAGCCCGCTGAAAAGGTCGGTGTCGAGCTGGTTACGAGCAGAAATCGGTCTTCGAATGCTCCAAAAGCGAGGTGTTTGGTACACGGTCTCGGGCGAATGTGGGCACAGAACTTATTCTTCAATAGCCTAGCTCCTACTCGGCAGTCCCGACGACAGCGGTGGGCGGCTAGACTAGCGCCAGTTCGCCCTTCGGCTCCTCGCAAATCGGCGTCGAGACACAGATCCTTATGCTGCCATCACTTCGGGTAGCTGCTAAGAAGGGGATTGTCTCCTGCGACTGTCGGGAAACCACGAGGGGACCGTCAGATCTCGGTGCGATAAGCGGAGTGGAACAGTAGCTTGGCTGACACTAGTTTGACACTAACCGAACGCTACAACACGAAACTTGCAGCAACATCGGACGAAAGAATTACCCGCAAACAAGCTGATTCTGCAACACCCAGGAACAGGCTGAAATCCGTCGCCCCGCTCTTCTAATCCGCCGGTCGCAGGTTCGAATCCTGCCGGGCGCGCTTATGAAATACCTGCAAAACGCGGAAAAGTGAAAAGACCGAAATTACCGGTTCTCGGCCCTGTGGCAGCAGTAGGCGAAAAATTCGCCTCGGATGTACGGGAAAATCGTGGCCGAGCGGGAGCGGACGAGATATGTATTTGTCTTCAATGGTTATTCTCCGACCACTCCGCAAGGGCCGTCTCCAACGCGTCGAAGGCTTCCTCCAGGGTTCCGTAGTAAGTGCTGCCTTCCCAAACCATGCCGCCTTCATCTAGCGCCCTTACCAGCGAGGAACTGTATTCGTCCTGCCCCACTTCTATCCAACCCTGCGATGTCACCCAGCGGGTAATGTTCGGATAGCTCTTCTCGAATGAAGTCGCCACTTGCCTCATCCTCTCCCATTAAGACCTTCGCCTCCGGTCGCCACAGGGCTTGCCGCGATGGGGCGCCATGTGCGCTCGGCAGCGCGGCGTCAGCTCAGACCTGGTAGCCCTTCTTGTTCCAGTAGAGCCAGTCTTCTACCGCCTCCCGGGTTTCGTCGTCAGCATCGACCACTTCGAGCTGGGAGAGAGGAACCGCCAATTCTTCCTCATCCCAGTTCATCTCGACGAACATATCGTGTTCGCATTCCTCCACGGGTGCCATGCCGATCACCTCGACCTCGTCTCCCACCTTCAGCGGAGAGGTGGATCTGCTGGCAGCGCACCGTGCAACGAAGGGGAAGTTGATTTTCTTTTCGAGGTAGTAGTACCAGCCTATAGCCCGTTCTTGTTCGTTGTAGGCATCGACGACAGCCTCCATGGTGATCCGGCTCTCTGGCTTCGTCCGTTTCGATCTCGGGTCTTCCAAACCACTCGACCACTGCAAACCACGCCATCCTTGCGGGCCCTTTACCCCATACCATAAATACTCAGGCTTGGACGCACAACCTCGGAAGAGTGGGCACTTCAGGCGCTCGACGATGGGTCGCGGCCTCGGTGCGAACGCTCGCCGCCTTTGCCCCGCCCGTGGCAGTTGGGGAACCTTATTTCATTATCGAGCCACATTCTGCAATAAGGTGATCAGATGGCGCCGCCTATTTCATTGGTATGCAGTAAGGAGGTAGCGGGGTATTGTCTGCTGCACGCTGGCGTCAACCATTTCGGGTCACCGTTTCCCTCGGTTTTCGTCCGACTTAGGTGAGCCTCGGTTGCGTCTTGCCTCATTATAACTCTCAGGTTATACTAACTACGATGCGTGGGAGGTCGAACACACTGATGAGTTCGAGGAGTGGTGGGATTCGATCTCAGAGGAGGAGCA
This sequence comes from uncultured Rubrobacteraceae bacterium, assembly GCA_902806095.1. Classification (GTDB taxonomy): domain Bacteria; phylum Actinomycetota; class Rubrobacteria; order Rubrobacterales; family Rubrobacteraceae; genus Rubrobacter_D. The sequence goes on along the minus strand of CADCVF010000082.1, from coordinate 35,665 downwards.
GGAGGACATAGCCCTCGCGGTTGAAAAACTTGAAGAGCAGGGCCCGAGCCTCGGGAGGCCGCTGGCGGACACGCTCGAAAACTCACGGCACGCGAATATGAAGGAGCTCAGGCCGCCGGGCTCGAACATCCGGGTGTTATTCGCCTTCGACCCGCGACGGAGGGCGATACTCCTGATCGGGGGCGATAAGACGGGACGCTGGCGAGAATTCTACGAGGAGATGATCCCGGTGGCCGACGACCTCTACGACGAGTACCTGGACGAGCTCCGGGAGGAAGGAGAGATACCGTGAGTGGGCGAAACAGCTTCGGCAAGCTCCGCGCAAAAATCGACGCGGACCCGGAACGCCGTGCACGGATGGACGAGAAGAGGAAGGCCTACGATGTACTGGTCAGGCTCTCAGAGCTCTCGGAGCTCCGCCGGGAGCGCGGACTGACCCAGGCCGAGCTGGCCGAGGCGTTAAACGTTAGCCAGCCGGCGATCTCCAAGCTCGAGACTGCCGCCTCCGGAGGGGGCGTCTCCGGCAGCGACATGCTCCTCTCTACGCTCGCCGGATACATCGAGGCCCTCGGGGGCCGCCTGGAGCTACACGCCACCTTTCCCGGTCACCCCGAGGAGGAGATCGCCGTACCCGTGGGAGCAACTTCGGCTTCACCGGATACGGAGGATGCCCAAACCTAGACCAACCGCGGAATTCAGGAAAAGATCTCCTCCATCGCGTCCATGGTCTGATTGCCCATGCCTGGTATGACGTGGCTGTAGGTGTCGAGGGTTATGGAGATGTTGGCGTGCCCGAGGAGCTCCTGGACGTACTTCGGATGGACGCCCTTGATGAGCAACAAGGTGGCGCACGTGTGCCTCAAGTCGTGCAGCCTTACCCTCGGCAACCCGGCACGCTGCAGTAGCGGCCTGAAGTGGCGATTGACAACGTTGGAAGCGCTCATGGTCTTGCCCGTCTGCGACGCGAAGACGAGACCCTTATCTTGGTATTCGTCGCCTATCTCCCGCATCTGTCGAGCGAGGTGATCCCTCAAAGCCTCCGCCGCGGCGCCGGTCAGTGGCACGTTGCGGCCCTTGCCGTTCTTCGGGGGCTCGAAGATGGGGCCGTCCCTGGTCTCGGACAGCGTGCGTCTCACCCGCAGAGTGCCGTCCTCCAAGTCGACGTCGTCCCACCTCAGGCCCAGCAGCTCGCCCTCCCTGAGACCGCATTGCAGGGCCAGGACGAACAGGGCCTCGAACCTGTCCCCGCGCGCCGCTTCGAGGAACGCGCGGGCCTGATCCGGCGTCAGCGGGACGATCTCCTTCTTCTTCGGTCTCGGCGCTTTTATCCCCTTGGCGACATTGCGAGCCACCAGGCCGTCGCCCTGCGCCTGCTCCAGGGCCTTGTGCAGCGTCACGTGTACGTACTGCACCGTGCGCGGCGACGAACCCCCTGCGAGCCTCTCGCGGTAGAGGGCGCGGACCTGGGCGGGGTTGAGGGTCTTGAGCTTCGCCCTGCCCAGCGTGGGCTTTATGTGGACGTGGACGATCTGCTCGTAGCGCTCCCACGTGCGCTGCCGCACGGTGCCGCGCGTGTCCTCGAGCCAGCCGTCCAGGTAATCCCCGAGGGTGGTGGCGCTGGCGTCGAGGACGAAACCGTCCTCTTTACCCGCCTTGGCCTTGCTGAGGGCCGTGCGCGTCTCGCCCTTGTTCTTGCCGGAGACGTAGCGCCTTTTGGGGCCGCTCGGCTTGTCCAACCAGTACGAGGCGCGGTAGCCGATGATCTTGCCCTGCTTGTACTTGCGCGGCCACACGTCCCCGTTGCCGCGCTCCCGCTTCCTGGCCATATTCGCTCCTCCTTGCGGCCCTTAATCCTTCAGCCAGTTCTCTATCTCTAGCCCCGGTACCCGCCGAAAATGACGCTCGTTGCCGGTCACCACCGCAAGGCCACGCGACAGGGCGATGGACGCAACACGCGTGTCTGCGTCGCCTATGGGGGTGCCCCTCCGCTCGAGTTCCGCCCTGAGCTCCCCGTAGCGCCGGGCCGCGGCAGCATCGAAAGGAAGGACGGGCAGCTCCGGCAGGAGCGTTTCTTCGATACGCTCCAGTAGAGCGGCAGTGCGCCTCGACCGATGCGCGCCGTACAGGAGTTCCCCAAGGGTCACACTCGAAGTGAACTGATCTTCTGGACGTACCCGGGCCAACCTGGCCACAAGCGCCCTCGCCGGAGCACGCTTCATGAGGTTGCTCAGGATATCGGTGTCCAGCAAATACATCAGTCTTCCAAGTCTACCGGACGCCCGGTGTCGCGCTCCCGCACGGCGTAGATCTCCCCCAGCATCGCGTCGATCTCATCATCCTCCACAAACTCGCCCCACGCCCCTACCAGAGCAAGCGCCCCCCGGGGGCTCGAACGAGGGGACCCGCCTTCTGCTTCCAGTCGTTCCAGGTCCTCGACGCCCACCAGCGCGGCGAGCGGTTTTCCGCGCCGCTCAATGAGGTAACGCTCCCCGGCGTAGCCGGCCCGCGCCATCAGCGCCGAGAGATGCGCCTTCGCCTCCGTTACCCTCACCTTCTTGACCATGACCACCTCCATCCTCGCTGAACAGGTCATTTTGACCTATTGTATCAATTCCTGAACATCGGCTCCGGTTCCCGAAGCCTCGCACTCGGCCCGCTTTGCATTGCGCCTGTACTCGCCTACCTGCCGCTACTCGGCCAGGTGGCGGTGGTCGTAGGCGACGGTCAGCTCGCTGGCGAGCACCAGGTCGAGTACCCTGCCGGTGCCTCGAATCTGATCGGCAGCGCGGAGACCACGACGTTCGTGTCGAGCACCACCCTCTCCGGGCTCACCGCCTAGCACGCTCGCTACGCGCCGCCGCGATCTCCGCTTCTACCTCCGCTTGGTTCATGTCGGTCAGGCCCTCTTGCTCCGCGGAATCGCGCACGAGCTTTCGATGGTACTCCCGGTTGGGTGGGCGTCGGTTAAGGACTGCCTGAAGGCCCTCCTCCACATACTGCTTGCGCACCCTGCAGACGGTGGGCTGGCTCACCTCCACCGCATCTGCTACCTGCTCATCTACCCAGCCAGGACCCTCCGAGCCCTGGTCGGCTTTGAGCAAGATGCGCGCGTGGGTGAGCTTGCGGGCAGGGACTGTGTTAGCCGCGATCAGGCTCTTGAGGTTGTCTCGTTCGGTTTGTGTGAGGATTACGGGATACTTTTTCTTCCTAATGGACACAAACATACCCACTCTATCGCTGAGCAATCAGATCAGCTGTCACGCACTACTGGAAGGTGGACGGATGTGTTGCCTGAAAATATACTATTGCACGATATGCGCAACACGCCTGTTTAAGACAACAAACTGTTCAGCAGTAGGGGTGACACAAGGCGGTACTTGGTGGCACAGAATTCGACCCATGAAGGAACGTATTTGTCGTATAGAAAGCACTTTACGGCACGCAGCGGCACCCGGCGATAACCGACCTTCGCGGACTTCTAATCCGCCGGTCGCAGGTTCGAATCCTGTCGGGCGCACTCCTAAAAGCAGCCAATTTGCGGGTGAAACGTGTTAGCCGGTGCGCTACTGGATACGCTAGAGTTGTCCCCGAGCGAGTGCCATCGCCACGACAGGCGCACCGGCCCCTGCTTCCACGGCTCCTTGTTGGGGCGCTGACTCCCTAGGTGCCGGCGGTGAGCGTCTGCGAGAGGGGCAGGAAGTAGAATATGAACAGGGTCAGGATCAGCAGGCCGGACAAGGCCGCGGTAACGAGGGCGAAGCGTCCAGTCCTCGTAACCTTGCCGGGCTCCGTGTCTTCGGTCGGGACCGTGAGGATAGACTGGCGGAACTCCAACCCGGCTTCGTTCTGGCGCTGTCCCAGGCTGCCGACGAAGATGCCGAGGAAGCTCGCCGCGAAACCGAGGACTACGGGGTCTGCCCAGATCGGCAGCACGACCCCTGCGAACTCGACGAGACCTTGCAGCACGAGCACAGTCAGGAACCCTGCTACCATGCCCGCGATGGCCCCGCGGGCGGTTATCCTCTCATTGTAGATGCAGAGTACAGCAACCGGCCCCCAGGAGGCCGCGAACAGGGTCGCGGCGAAGTAGCCGATGGTGAACACCGCCGGCGGCGAGAAGTAGGTCACCGCCAGGACCACGAGGCCCAGGGCCAGCATGACGGCGCGGCTGAAGCGTAGGGCCGTCCGCTCATCCCTCTCCGTCCTCAGGAAGTTCGGCGCTATGTCGTGGGCGGCGCTGAAGCCGATCAAGGCCAGGAACGCCGCGGCCGAGGAGAGACCGGCCGCCACTATGCCCGTCACCACGATCACTCCTAGCCACACCGGGAGCACGTTCTTGGCCGCCCAGATGAACGCGGTCTCCGACGGAGAGATGTCGGGGTTGAAGACGTTGATGGTCGCTCCTCCCAGCATCAGGAAGATGTAGAGGAAAAGCACGCAGATCATGGCCACGAAGCCGGATCTGACAGACACGTGCTCGTTCTTGGCCATCAGGTAGCGGCTGCTCTGCCAGGGGCTCACGGCGACGATCGTGGCCCACACGATCCCCAATGTCACGGCCCACAGCACCGCTTCGGCTGGACTACCATAAGCGGCGTTGGGACCGGTCACCACGCCGTGTGGGGAAAGGATGCCTTGCTTTCCTTCTAGACCGACCAGCTCGGAGACCATGGCGGAAGGACCTCCCGCCTCCCCGATCAGGTAGAGCATGCCCAAAACCCCGGCGACCATGAATATGAAGAACATGATGGTGTCGTTTATCAGGACGCCGGGGGAACCGGAGATTAGGGTGAACGCGGTGTAGGCCACCCAGACCACGAGCAGTGCTATCCCGAAGTTTATGCCCATCAGATCCGAGACGAGCAGGCTCATCCCCTGGGTGACGGCGACGAGGTAGGCGCCGATCCCGACCAGCACAGTCCCGCCGGCCACGGCCTGCAGCGCCCGCGAGTCGAAGCGCTTGCCGAAGAACTCGGGGACGGTAAGCACCTCCGAACGCCTGAGGTAGCGTCCGAAGAGCAGCACGCCTATCACGTACCCCGACGCGTTGAGCGGGGTCAGTATGAGCATCAGCACCGCGTAACCGTCGTAAGCGAAGCCGACCTCGCCCATGAAGGCCACCGTGCTGAGAAAGGAGGCGACGAGTGTACCCGAGACGAGGATGGTCGGCGCGGAGCGGCCTGCGACGTAGTAGTCCGACTGGTTTTTCACCCGCCTCCCGACCAGCGTGCCTATAACGAGGTAGACCAGGAAGCTGCAGATGACACCTGCGGCGAAGATCATCGCCTTCCACCCCTCGAATAGGTGCGCTTGATGACCGCGTACGCCACCACCGAGGCGACGAGCGGAACGAGCCCGTAGTACAGCACGACAATCAGGGCCGACGTCGTCATTTGAAACCTCCCTTGCTCAATTAGGGCACTGTCTTGTCCACGACAAGGCGCTCACTTCTTCGGGAAGGGAAGCGCGATGGTGTCCTGCATTCGGTTTGGGTCTCGCTCCCTGGTGAACCGTCCGAGGTCTATCTCGTCGCCGGGCAGGTCCGTGACCCCGCCTTCCTCGACGAGTTCGGCCATCTTGTACCCCAAAGCCGGTCCCCACATCATCCCGTGACCGCCGGCGGCGAGGACGTAGAATCCCTCCATCGGCTCGTCGATGATGGGAAGGTGGTCGGGCGTGTAGTCGATGGACGCCGCCCATACCCGCGAAACGGACAGATCCTTCAAGGCCGGGAATGCCGATTCCCAGTCCGGTCGCATCTCTTCGTAGTAGTCCCAATCGAAATCGATCTGGTAGCGTCCCGATGTGTCGGCCTCGTCCACCGGGTTGCTGAGACCCAAAGCGGCCCCCTCCTCCTCTGGACGGACATAGTAGCCTTTGCCTACGGCGAAGAAGAGTGGGAAAGGATGAGAGGAACCCTCGGCGAGGGTCGGAAAGGTGACGACTTGGTGACGAACGGCCATTACCGGCACATCCAGGCCGACCATGGCCCCCACGTTGCGCGCACCTCGTGGTCCTCCCGCGTTCACAACCTTCTCTGCCTCGAAGGTGCCGCGGGTGGTCCTTACGGAAAAGCGTTCACCAATGTGCTCGATGTCTCGAACCTCACACATCTCGAAGAGGTCCACCGCCTCCGAGCGCACCGCGGCGTAGGTCACGTTGCGGGCCGCTATCGGCGGGTGTACATACCCGTCATCCGGAGTGTAGGTGGCACCGACGAACCGATCCCAGTTCAGGTCCGGGAAGCGACGCCTGCCTTCGTCTGGCTCGATCCACTCGTTATCGACGCCCGCCTCCCGTCGCACCTCGACCAGCCGTAGGAAACCCTCCTTCTCCTCCTCAGTCTCCGCTACAATGTAGTAACCAGTTTCGATAAAGCCCGAGTCGAGTCCTAACTTCTCACCGAGTCGCAGGTAAAGCTCCCGGGAGAGCCTGCCCAACTTTACCGCAGTCTCTGAGCCACCTTGCTGACGCACTACCCCTGCGGAGCGGCTGGTAGCACCTCCTCCAGCCCAACCTCGCTCGCAGACTGCGATGCGTCCGAAACCTCGGAGCGCGAGCGTGTATGCAGTCCACAAGCCAAGGTTCCCCCCGCCAGCGATCAGCACATCGTAGGGTGCCATGCGTGACCTCCTCCGTTACTCGAGCGGTGCGTTCCCCTTCCGCAATCTCGTAGATATTTTGTATTGTAGGAAATGCTGCGATCGTGCGCAAGGCGAGTGTAGGAGGAACCTTGGCAGGGCGGTAGCCCGACGTTGACGAGCGAATCGCTTGCCGTGATCCTGAGCACGTCATACCAAGTTTGGTAGAACAATGACGCATTGCCTGGGTTGGGAACTCTCTGTCCGCAACCGCGTGGACCGGCGAAAGACCGTGGATTCCCGCTTTCGCGGGAATCCACGGTGCCGGACCAAGAACACAACAGTATCCAAACGGACTCGGTATGACAAGGCAAGATCATCGATGACAGGTGAGTCTAGCCGCAAATGGCGCGTAGGTAAGCCCACCAAAGTTGGCGGGCGAATGAGACTCTCGTTGGGAGGACGCGAAGAGGCCCGTAGACTTGGGACCCGCTTTCGGAAGGAGGGCGACGTAGCTGAGGATGTCGTCTTGTTGGGAGGAGTTTCGATGGCCGAGGTCGTTCTGTTCCATTCCGCCCTGGGGCTGCGGCCAGGGGTGAGAGCCGCGGCTGATCGGCTGCGCGCGGCCGGGCACACGGTCCACACGCCCGACTACTACGACGGCGAAATGTTCGAAGATCTGGACCGGGGCCTGCGCAAATGCGACGTGCTCGGCTACCAGGAGATCGTGCGAAGGGCGCGGGAGGCCGTGTCCGAGCTGCCCGCAGGGCTGATCTTCGCCGGCTTCTCCCTCGGAGCCGTGCCCGCTGAGCTGCTGGCCGCCTCGAGGCCCGGCGCCAGGGGGGCGTTGCTCATGCACAGCGCCGTCCCCGTCGAGGGCTTGAGCGGGTTCGGCGTCGAGGCCTGGCCTGAGGGGGTGCCTGTGCAGGTGCACTACGCCGCCGAGGATCCCTGGGTGGAGGCGGAAGAAGTGGAAGCCCTGCGTGACGCCGTCGGGCTAGCCGAGGCCGCATTCGAGGAGCATACCTACCCGGGCTCGGGCCACCTGTTCACAGACCCCGACCTGCCCGAGTACGATCGCGCCACATCGGAGGCGATGTGGAGGCGCGTGCTCGCCTTCCTCGACCGCGCCGGTGCCGGATCCTGAGACACCGGCCTTCTGGCTGAATGTTCTCGCCAAAGGCGACGCCATGCCTCCGAAGTATATGCCGCATTAACGGAGCTTCTCGGACGAAGCTTCGCGATTTGCGTTATTATTACGTTCTTGGATGGTCAGAGAAAGGTGGTGAACAATTAAGTGAATAGGTTAGAGCAGACACTCAACAAGCCTATGGTCGTGCTCGTCGTCGGGGTAGTCGCCGTGGCATTGAACATCTTGCTGTACTTCGGCATCTTTGTGCCCAGGGTGACGCCGCTTATCACGAACGTACACTCTCTTGGCACCTCCCTTCCCGAGGCTATTCTTCCTGATGCTAGTGGTAAGTCTGATTCAGAGGCCAGTGGTAAGTCAGATTCCGATGCTAGTAATGAGTCGGATTCAGTGGCTAGTGGTAAGTCAGATTCCGATGCTAGCAGTAAGACTGTGCTTGAGGCGGGTGGTGGGTCTGATTCAGAGTCTAGTAGTGAGCCAGTTCGTGGGGCTAGTAGTGGTTCAGATTCAGGGGCCAGTGGCAAGTCAGTTCCTGAGGCATCACTCGAGCCGGAGACCGACTCACCTTCCGGCTCACCTCCTGTGTCCCCGCCTCAGCAGCAGTCGTCCGCCTCTCCTGAGTCGTCTCCGATCCCTGAGTCGTCCGCCTCTCCTGAGTCGTCCGCCTCTCCTGAGTCGTCTCCGATCCCTGAGTCGTCACCTCCTGTGTCTCCGGCTAAGCAGTATCCGTAAGCCACGGTGAGAGGGTCGGGGTCTCTAGCAGCCTCGGCCCAACTTCCCCGCCGACTACGAGTAGGATAGAATGGGAGGCGCTAGGGTCGCGTAGGGTAAACGTGTCCGTGCTAACGAAGGAATTCCACCCGGTGAGACCAAGCTGACCAGCTGAAATGCTTGCAAAGGGGTGCCAACCTCCTTGCAAATTGTCCTAGATTCTCAGTGGCACCGGGTGTCGCCGGAGTCGCTAAAGGTCTCGCCCTCCACGGGGACAAACTCCCACTCGTATTTCTTCGGGTGCAGGGTGAGTTTGAGCACGCCGTAGGCGTCGTCGTTGTGGACCTCGGTGTTGGCGATCGGGTCCGAGATCTCATAGAGGCTCCTTCCTCCGGTGCCCACCACGAACTGCCTGATGCCACCTTCGGGATCCGCCTTCCCCCCGGGGTCCTGCGGGGCAAAACGCTGGTAGTTGTGGTCGTGGCCGTTGAGCACCACGTCGACGCCAGCGGCGTAGAGGGTCTCCCAAAGACGCTCCACCCGTGCAATGCCGGGCCGATACGCCCCCGAAGCGAACAGCGGGTGGTGGAAGTAGGCAAGGGTACACGCCTCCTCGTCGTTGGCGGCGAGGTCCTCCTTGAGCCACCGCCCCTGGAGGGAGCCGGGACCGCAGCGGATCTCTCCATCTCCACAGTTGCTGTTGAGGGCGACTAGGTGCCAGGTCCCCAGATCGTAAGAGTAGTAGCCCTCATTGGGGTCTCCGGCGGCATCACCGAAGTAGTCGAAATACCCTTCCGCTCCTTCGGTGATGTACTCGTGGTTGCCGGGAGAGGGCGTGGTGCGGTCCTTGAAGTGACCCCAGACGGGATCGTAGCACTCGTCGAAGTCTTCGGCGGACCCATCCGGGTAGGTGTTGTCGCCCAGGGTTAGGACCGTGCCATCGATGCCCCCGACCAGCTCGGCGGTTGCATCGTCGGACTCGGTGCCGCAACTGCTGATGTCGCCCGCCGCGATGACCACCGGTGGGCCGGCGACCTCTGGGGGAGGCGTCTTCTCCGGGTTGCACCCGGCGGCGATCAGGATAGCAACGGTAACCACGATGACCTCCGTCGCCATCCTCTTACTTGCTCCGATATCTCCGAGCACTTGCCAGTTACCCATGAAGTTAGGGTAACCGATTCATTCGGCTCCCTCTCTTAGTCTACGAGGCCCTGTCATTAGCCGACACAGCCTCCGAGATCGGCGCCTTCCTTACCGTTCGCCCCACCATCGGCGTCTTCGGTATCGCCACGCTCGTCTGACTCGTCGGATTCCTCTTCGAGATCCTGGTGGAGTACCTCCCCGTTGCCAGCGTCCACTATCACTTCGTGCCCCTTGCCGTCGTCGCCTGAGATCTCGATGTCATAGACCACGTAACCGTTATCGCTCGCTTCTAGCTCCGTCTCGTGTACCGTGCCAGGCACAGCCCCGAGCGCGACTTGCTCGGCGGCGGCTTGGTCTATGTTGGCTAGCTTATGCACAGAAGACTCGTTCTTACCTGCGATGGAGACGCTACCCTTGTAGGACTCATCTGCGTCAAGGTTCCCGATGGTCATCTCCGAGGAGCTGTTGCCGGCGGCATACGCTACGCCGGCCCCGACGAGCACCACCATGGCGACCGCTACTGCCAGAAGCACCTTCTTCATGTCCACTTTCCACATCTCCTTCTACTTGGTTGGCTCTTGGGTGGAGTGTCGTGGGTGAACATGTGTATTGGATGTGAACGGCATGAGAATTCTGAAACCTTAGCTACACGGTCGGTTTTTCTGCTTCGCTTCGGTCGGGGGAAGCGTCTGAGTCTTCGCTCGCGATGGCGGCCTGTTCGTCGGCGCTAACCTCGCCACGCTTCTCATCCCCGTAGACCATTAGCGTCGAGCCGACTATGGCCAGCACGATGCCTACGGCACCGTAGATGGAAGGTAGCGTCTGGTACACGGCGAGTGAGATCAGTACGGTCAACACCGGCGCAAGGGCGTTGGTCGTTGGCGCCACGATCGAGGCCTTGCCACGGCTCAGGGCCATCACGAGGAAGAGTGCGCCGACTGCGTTCAAAAGCTGTGTAGCGAACGTGAGCGTCGAGGCTTGCCACGGGGCGCCTCCAGGGAAACCTCCCATCATTATGAAAGCAACAGGGACGAGCAGAAGACCGCTCAGCGCCATATAGCCGAAGGTGGTACCGTCGTTGACCCCGACCATCGCGGCCTTGCGCATGTAGTATGCCTGAACCCCCCAGGCCAGCGTGATAAGCAGGGCCAGAACCAGCCATGGGCCGACGCCTGCGTCGCCGCTCCCGCCCGAGATATTGAAGAACACAAGCGCGATCAGGGCAAGCACTATCCCGACCTTGGTCAGGCCGAGGAGCCGCTCGCGCAGGAGGAAGGTCGCCATGAGTACCGTGATCCCTGGCGACAGGGCAATGATCGGGAAGATAAGATACGCTGGCCCTATCGTGAGCGCCTTGAAAAGCACCAGCTGTCCGCCAGCCCCAGTGAGCCCGATCAGCAACCCGTAGAGTGCCGCGATCGGCCGCCAGTCGAATGTCCTCTCGCTGCGCAGGATAAAGAAGGCGGGGATGAGCATGGTCAAGGACCAGAGGATATAGACCATCTCGTCCGGGTAGCCGTACTCCGTCGTCGGCAGGCTCGAGAAAGCGCCCCACACACCCCAGAACACGACCAGGAGCGCCGCGTAAGGTATCCAGCTTCGTGTAGTCATCTCGATTCTCCTCCTTTGTCTAGGTGCTTGACTCTTGTTGCGTCGCTTCCAGGTGGCCTAGCGCCTCGGCACCCAGTGGTTCGCCCGCGAGTTTGGCCGCGTAGATCGCCGCCCCGATAACGGGCGAATACAAGGGCTGCCGCAGCTCATACCCGTCGTGAAGATCCTCGAGGGCCACTTCGAAGCCGTCGACGATGGAGCGTACATTGAACATACCGCCGGAGTAGGATACCGGAACCTTTTCCTCCGGACCGAAATCCAGGATACGCCTGGTGGTATCCACGAGCCTTGCGAGTTCGTCTGCCGCCTCCGATAGGATCTGCGCCGCGCATTCGTCCCCGGTTTCCGCCGCCTTGACGACTATCCGGCTAAGGGCTGCTATCTCGCTCCGCCTACCCTGCCAGCGGTTGAGAACGACATCGACGAGATCCAGGTCTCCCGCCAGTTCCAGGTGGGTGCGAAGGGCTTCGTGCAGGGGACCAACCGGCAAGCGGCCGTCGCTCATCCGGGAGAAGGCGTTCAGACCCTTGATGGCAATCCAGTATGCTGAACCTTCGTCGCCGAAGCGCTCGCCCCAACCCCCAACCCGCGCGCCGTGACCAAACCTCTCACCGTAGGTTATCGATCCCGTCCCGCTTACGACGTTTATGCCGTCGACCCCGCCAAGCGAACCAGCCCACCCGCAGACCATGTCGTTGTCGCAGGCATACCGGCTGTGCCCGAGAACCTCTCCCGGCGTCGCATCGAGAGTTGGCATGTCGCCGCTGACCTCACCGTAGGTCGGAAGACCGAAGAACGCGTAGCGAACGTCCGCTGGCGTGACCGAGGCCTGTTCGCATACTTCGTCGATTCCTTCCTGCAACACCCGGCCCACAAGGGCTATGCCTTCTGTGAAGTAGTAGCAGGAAGGGGCCTGTGTCTGAGCGGCGACGTGCCCGCCTTCATCCAGAAGACAAAGAGCAGTCTTCGTGCCTCCACCGTCGACGCCGAGATACATCTTCAACTCATCTTCGGTAGAGGATGGATGGAAACGCCCTGTACCACACGATTCACTTTCTGGTCGGGGAACGGATCGTCCGGCGTGTAGCCGAGGGCGAGCGAGAAGCAGAGGCCGAGGAGCTGGGCGACCACAACGAAAGGCAGCGCGAGCGCCACATCCTCCACTCCCTGAAGACCTTCCAGAATCCAGAAGCTTGGATCATTTGCTCCCGCATCCGTCGCGGCGATCGCGATGACGCTTCCGGGACGCATCGAACGTTTCAGCTCGGCGAGGAGATCAAGGTCGTACTTATGCGTGTACGGATCCCCCGAGATATAGCATACGGCCAACGTCCGGTCGTCGAGGATGGACTTCGGTCCGTGCCTGAAACCCAATGGAGACTCGAAGTAAGTTACGATCTCGCCTGCGGTCAACTCCAGGAGTTTGAGGGAGGATTCGTGGGCGAGCCCCTTGAGAGGCCCGCTGCCGAGGTAGACGATCCGCTCGTAGCCCGAGGAGGCCAAGCGTTCGATGTCCCCCTGGCGGGTGGCCAGTAACCGTTCTGCGGCCCTCGCAAGACGCCCTACCAGTTCGTCAGAGTCGGCTACGGTGCCCAGGACCAGCCACGCCGCTAGGGTCATCGACGTGAAGCTCGACGTCATGGCGAAGCCCTGGTCGTTCGTGGCCTCTGGCATTAGAAGGACGAACGACCCGGCCGACTGCGCGTGCTTCTCGTAGAGTCGACCGCTCCCGTCGCAGGTCAGCACCAGATGATGGCACTCTGAAAGGCATTGCTCAGCGAACTCGGTCGCCGCCACGCTCTCCGGACTGTTACCCGAGCGCGCGAACGAGACCATCAGGGTTGGCCTGTCATCGGCGAAATATTCTTCCGGGTTTGAGACGATATCCGTCGTCGCAACGGCATCCACGCGACGCCCCATTCGTCGTGAGAGCGCCGGGGCCAGGATCTCTCCAGCAAACGCCGATGTGCCCGCGCCCGTCAAGACGACTCGCAGATCCGGATGTTCCAGCAGCGGTCGAAGAAACGCAGCAATGTCGTCCCGACGCGAAGTCACGATGTTGTCCACTTCACGCCAGACGGCCGGTTGCTGGGAGATCTCGCGTGCCGTTGCCTCACCGCCGTGCCTGGCGCTCTGCTCTAGATGTCCGCCCAAATCCGGGCCTCCTCTCCCTTCGGTTTACAGGCGACGACGTAGTCCTGGAGCGTCTCGCGTATGCGGTCGAAGACGAGGGCTTCCGGGTCGCCTGCCAGTCGGCCCTGCCGCATCCGTTCGTACTGGCGCGGCAGGTACTGACTTAGCAGGGTCTGTGGTATCTCGCGGGCAGCCAGGTTGGAAAACAAGCGCTTCCTCGCATCCTCGACGTCGGGATACGACCAGTAGTAGCGAATCCTGTCGCTGTAGCTGTAACGGCGTAGGAGCCGCTTGGTCGCAGGGTCGCCAGGGTAGTAGCCTTCCCAGTACCCCGGCTCCTCTTGCATCCGGTGCTCGACGACGGAGAGCAACTCCGACCGCTGTCCTTCCGCCACCAGTTCGTCCTCGATCGCGGCGAGCGCGAACAGCGCCTCCCGCATCGCGAAGGTGAGCGCAGGGCCAACCTTGAGCACGGCCCAGTGATCCTCGACGAGATCCCTGAGGTTCGCCCTGGTCTGGTAATCCGTGGAGTGGGCTTCGAAGACCAGCCGCCCGCGATCGTCGAGCACCCGTCGAAGCTCTCCGGTCGCGGATCTGTCGTAGTCGACCACCCGCTCGAGGTCGAACTCCACGCCAGGCTGCACTACTAAGGCTATCACCCGATTCCACGCCCCCTCCAGACCCTCCGCATAGAACGCTGCCTCGTGGGCCGCCAGGGTGGTGCGCGCCGCGTCGGCAGAGGTGGGGGTGAGTCTCTCGAGAGCCTCGTGAGCGCCGCCCGGTACGGGCACCTCTGTCCCAACGACGTAGACAAGGTCGTCGGCGGGTGCCTGAGAGCGGGCTGATGCTTCCTGCTCGGCTTTGTTAGCGAGCCTCGCGGCCCGTTTGGCAACCACCTTATCATCCAACGGGCTCGTGTCGTCTGCGCAGGGCATGCTACAGTCGAGATGGAGCTTGGTAAATCCAGCAGCGACGTAGGAAGCAACGAGATCTCCCGCGTAGGCCAGCGCTTCTTCAGCCGGACGCTCCTGCCAGCGGTTGGGACCGAGGTGGTCGCCGCCCAGGACGATGCGATCTTCAGGTAATCCATGCCGCCGTGCCAAGCCCAGCACAAGCCTCCGAAAATCCTGAGGCTTCATCCCCGTGTAACCACCGAACTGATCTACCTGGTTCGACGTGGCCTCTACAAGGAGGTAGCCATCGTCGTCGAGCGCTCGCAGAACCGAGGCCTCGATAACCAAAGGATGCGCCGAGCAGACAGAGTAGATACCCAAGGCCTCGCCGGACTTGTGCCTTTCTACAGTGTCCAGTAATCGACGGCTCACGATGGCGCGCCAGTCGCGGAGACGAGGACGCGCCTGTCGTCGTAAGGCGCGTAGGATTCTTGGAGGCACGGCGCCGCCCTCATCAATGACGACCATCTCGGACCGCCGAGGATCGTAGCGTGAGGAGGGTGATGTCATCCTCCTGCTCCCAACCCTCCCCGGTGAACGTGTAAAGCTCTTCCAGGAGGACTTCGCCAAGCGACCTCCCTTCATCGTGTTCCATGATGAGCCGCCTGAGTCTCGGAGAGCCGAACATCTCGCGGTCCTGGTTGTGGGCCTCCACCAGCCCGTCGCTGTAGAACAGGATGCCGTCCCCTCCTCGCAAGAAGCTATGACCCTCCTCGTAGCCCACACCGGACATCAGGCCAAGGGGCATTCCCCTCGCCCTGAGTTGCTCTGCATCGTTGCCGCGCCGCAAGTAAGGCAGGTCGTGTCCGGCGTTGGCGTAACTGAGGCGTCCTGTCTCTGGATCTAGCAGAGCGTAGAAGCAGGTGACGAACATATTGGGTGGGATGCGGGCAGACAACGCTTCGTTGACCCGCCCGAGCACCTCGCCCGGCGAACCCGAAGACTGGGCGACGGCGCGCAGCATGCCGCAGGTCGTGGCCATGACGAGGGCTGCCGGCATGCCTTTGCCCGTAGCGTCCCCTACTACGAGGCCAAACTGGCCATTCTCCAACTCGAAGAAGTCGTAGAAGTCGCCGCCTACCTCGCGTGCAGGCTGGTAATGGGGTGAGACCTCCCACCCCTCCAGTGTGGGCACTTCCTTTGGGAGAGAGGCTTGTTGGATGCGGCGCGCCACGAGCAGCTCTTGCTCGACGTATTCGCGCTCGCTTATCTCTTGCTCCAGGCGCTGTTGGGTCAGTCCCAGAATTCCGCTCCCCTCACTCCACTCCTCGGCGATCCTGCCCCCAACTATTCTATGGATAACAATGCCCGTCGCCTCGTACTCCTCACCGGTCGGCGCTATGCCCACAAAATCACCCCGGTCGTGGACGCGCCTTATGGTGAGGCGACTCACCACCTTGTCACCCGTTGCTACCTGGTCTTCGATGATGTAGCGGAGATCGGAGAAGGCCGCGTGATCCTCGGCTACCGACCTCTTGTAACCCTCGCGATCCGGGTCTTCGCTGGGAAGCAAGCTGCGGTCGACGAAGTCTTCGGCCAGTATCTCATCCAGTGTGTCGAGGTCCCCTTCGCCTTGTGCCTCGAAGAAACGCCGCACCAGAGCCAGGTTTTCTTCCGCTGACACAGCACCTCCTCATTGCCAGCTGCCCTTGCTGACGGACCCTTCCGTCACTTACCGTCGCCCCGTCCAGCATGCTACAACAGTAGATGGAAGGCAACCTCCACGCTACGTCGCGTTCGGTGGGTTGGTCTGGAAGACCCTACCCCAGGCCCACGTACTGGAACTTTCAAAGACGACTCGAAGAGAAAATAGCCCATTTGGGGGATGCGCCAGATCTTCATGCTTGCTACTGTACCTTTGGCTGTGGCGCCGAAAATAAGGAGTGAAACCTTGAAGAAAAGCCTCTCGCTCTTGCTGGCGCTGGCGATGATGTTCGGTGCGATGGCGGCCGTAGCCGGTTCTGCGTCGGCCCTTCCCCCGGGCAATAACGGCAACCATTACGGGGATTACAGGAACCTACAAGATAACGGTGAGCATGTCGGCGCTGGGGTCGGCGCTGGCAAGTACGACAATAATCGGCGGGGTCTCAGATAATCCCCGCTTGTCAGCAAGTCAGCTTTGTTGGGAAGCGCCCCGTGTTCGTTTTGCTCTGCGATAGATAAGACCCGGGATCGCTCATCACGGAGCCTGGGAGTCTCACTGACAGGCCCGTGCTGAAGTGCTGACAAGCGAAGGCGAAGCCTGAGCGTGCTGAAATGCTTGCAATGAGGTCTGAACCTCATTGCAACCTGCCCTAGTCGAGGTGTACGACGGTATTCCCTCCCTCGGCCTTGGCCCGGTAGAGGGCTTCGTCAGCCCTCGAGAGCAGCCCACGGACGTCCTCCCCCGGTGTCCACCGGCAAGCCCCTCCGCTGAAGGTGAGGCGCGCCTCCTCGCCGTCGGACAGCAACACGGGATGCTCGAGCAGGTCCTCGACGATGCGCTCCAGTACCCGCTTTGTCGGCTGTCCTTCTTGCGTGTTCCACATGCCCACCACGAATTCGTCGCCTCCCCACCTCGCAACCCAGTCCCCCGCGCGTATGTTTCGGCACAGTACCTCGGCGAAGCGTACGACGCAGGCATCCCCTGCGCGGTGGCCGTGCGCATCATTGACGGGCTTCAATTGGTCGAGATCCAACAACGTCAGGGAGAGCGTCCCTCCTCCGCGTTCGGCCCGCTTGACGTCTTCGCCAAGGCGCTCCTCCGCGGCCCTGCGGTTGTAGGTGCCCGTGAGATGGTCCCTGGTCGCCATTTCCCCCAGGGAGCGCATGGCCCCGTCTAGGCGCTCGACGGTGTACTGCACGTCAGCCATTAGCCTCCCGGCACGGTCTGTGTAGCCCACAGGCAACTCGGGGAGCTCACCGCTGTCGAGGTAGCGTCTCAGGGCCTTGGAGGCCAGCGCCGTGGGCGCAGAGAGCGAGTACATCGCCCAGAGCGTCAACGCAGTCCCTCCCAGCGTGGCCGGCACCATGACAGAAAGGATGCGCAGCACACCCCCCAACCCGAAGCGGCGGTGGCGCACGAAGTAGACGAGCAAGGCTAGAAGCGGCAAGTGGGTTCCGAGGAAGGCGGTGAGGAAGCCCTTGCCCACGTAGCTCTTCGGAAACGGCGCCCGAGACAGAATGCGATACAGCCTGAGTTGGTCTTCACCCACGTGTGCCGCCTCCGCATCGCGCATAGCGTTGACATTGTTCTCTCCTCTTTACAACTCCTAGGATACCATCCGCGTTACGGCCAACACGAGCCAGTACGCTCCTGGGAAGCGCGCTTCTACTCGAGCGAACAATCCGCCCTAGAGTCGCCAGCGTATCGCATGATCCAGCTCTATCAGAGCTGTGTACTACCGTGTGGCTAGCGGGCCACAGGGTAGGGGATGATGCCGTCTCGGGGACTGGGTGGCTGTTGGTTGCGACCCGCCCGACCCCGGGGCACCGCTGCGGCCGCCGAGGGCCGGGCGTTACTACTCGACGCAGGGACCTCGCTTTCGGAAGCCTGTGGCCTGAGGCCTTTACTACCTGTCGTCGCGCTCAGTACCCTCCTTCGGCTCCGCGTCGCGGCCGGTCTCGTCGACGATCTCGACCTCCTCCTTGCGCACGTCTTCCTCGATAACCTCGACGTCCTCGACGACCTGCTTGCGGATCCTGATCTCCTCCTTGACCACAGGCCGCTTCTCTACAACGATCTCTTCCTCCACCACGGGAACCACGATCTCTTCTTCCCCGATCTGCGGCGTGGTGGCGTCCTCTCCCGTCCTGGCGGCTCCTTCGACGGGTACACGCTCCACGGTTACCTCGACGCGCTTCTTGGGCACGGTGAGGCGCTCCCTCTCGGTACGCACCCGTTTGCGCACCCGCATCTCTCCAGCCTCGCGCTCCCTGGTCTCGACCCGGATCTCCTCCTCCGAGCGCCGCACCCTGACGTCCTCATCCTCACGGTCGGGCAGATCTGGCACCGGGTCGGCGCCTCTTATCTCAGCCGGCTTGGCTTCGCCGGTGAAAGGAGATCCGAAGGCGGACCTCTCTTCGGTGACGAGCCCGTAGTGGGCGCGGACCCGCCGCTCGAACTCGGGCGTAACCTCCTCCTGGTAGCCAAGGCTCGGCGCCGTTTCGATCACGCTCCGGGGGTGTGAGACCACCATGCGCCGCTGCCGATCGTCGACGGTAATGGCCTCCGCAGGGACGAGCACCGACCGGTTCTCGGGAAGGATCTTCCCGACCCCGACGTACTCGGGCTCGTCGTTCTCGTCGACGAAGAGATCGTTGATCGGCCCGATCCTCTCTCCGTACTGGTCGTAGATCTCGTAGTCTGCATACCGTTCTTCGGGCGTTCCGAATAGCTCTTCACGCCCGGCGTCGATCATGCCGCGCAGCTCCTCCGTGATTCCCTGGCCGGAACTCTCGGTACTCGAGGCAGTGTCAGCGACGCCCGCGCGCTGGTCTGTACGTCGGTCCGGCTCAGTATCCTGCCTCGCGCCGCCTGTTGTATCGCCAACCAGGTCGGTGACCGTACCAACCGTCTCAGACACCGTGTCCACGATCCCCTCGTCCGAGGACGTTTGTCCCTCGCCGTAATCGCGGTGTTCCCTGATCTGGCCGTCCTGGCCGTGGAGGAAGAACTCCGTCCCATCCCGACGGGCGAGGTCCCTACCACTCTCGGTCGCCTCCGATTGGGTCGGGTGGATGGACGTCGCCCGCCTGTTTCCCTCGCGGACTACGGCCCACTCATCCCCCCGAAGCTCGATGTGCACAGCGGGTTTTTGCGCCATATCGTCTACTCCCTTTCGTCCAGGCCTCGCGAGACTCCGACGCTCCCGGGCAGTTGCCACGTCTCCCTCAATACTCTACCCTTTACGCCGTCCATATATGTTTGATGAACGAGAAGAGTATGAGGTTACGCTACCCACCGCACCGAAGGCCAATAGAGTCCCCACACCTACGAGCAGTACGTGGACCGTGACCCACAACAAAGCATCAAGCTAGGCATCATCCTTACCTGAAGCCTGATGAAGTGTTTCCCGGAGAGTAGATTGAGGCATACTCTCTTGCGTTATCTTCACAGGAGGTTGCAATGCCACGAGAGAGAGTAGAGCTCGAGACTTACTCTATAGACGATGTGATCCGTGTCCCCATAGTGCTGCGCGACGAGGATGGCGTGGCCCACGTCAGGGCCGTCTTCCGGCGCCTTAGGTACGCAGGGGAGCTTGGCCCGAGGGGCCTCGACCCGAACGACACCCTCGAGTTGCGTGGCAACGGCAACGGCCAGCAACAGGCCACAGTGGAGCTCACACGCAAAGTGGCAGACGAGCACGAGCCAGGAGACTACCTCTGCGTCTCCATCCAGGTCTACGACACCAACGGCAACGTCGTGATCATCAAGACCCCGAGCCCCTCGAGGCTCTTCCGCGTAGTCGATGAAGGCAAGCGCGACGACAAGAAGACAGAGTTCCTCGGCTGGGGAGACTGAACCCGCCCAGCCGCGACCCACACCACGTTTGCTACGCGTCCTTTCGCTGATAGAATCCCCCTGCGCGTGGTGGCCGTAGCTCAGTAGGTAGAGCATCGGATTGTGGCTCCGAAGGTCGCGGGTTCGAGTCCCGTCGGTCACCCTATACATTCTGCATAGGTATGCCGAAACCGCGGAATCAGGACGCGCACGGGTGGCGCTGTAAGTCCTCCTGAGACCTTGGGCACCGGACCGGGGCCGTGCGTACTTCGTAGACCTCCCCCTTCCACGCTGTGAGTATCCTGGAGAATGGCTGTGGGCGACGCCTCGGAGCGGCCTGACCCCCTTCCACGCGGGCCAAAAAGGTGCCTTGCGAGTGACTCGTCGGCCGGACGCCCTGGCGTCGCCCTAAGGCCGCCCGGGACCGGAGCAGCGTCCTGACCTCATAGGAGCTCGCCTCTTAGGTGACCCCTCACAGTATCGTCCGTCCTCTCTCGCTCCTCGGGTCGTGTAGTGACCGCGAAGGGTTACGAAAGGAGCTTTCTGACGTGGAGATGATCGGCACCGAGAGGACGGAGACGGAGCTTGCGGTGATCCTGGGCGTGGATACGCACCTCGACTCCCACGTGGGTGTGGGCGTGGACCATCTGGGCAGAGAAGCCTGGGCGAGGCCAGCGTGCCTACGACCGCGGAGGGTTACGAGAGGCTCCTGCGCTGGGCGGAGGGTTTCGGTCGCGTGAGGTGCTCAGGGGTAGAAGGTACCAGCTCCTACGGGGCCGGGCTCACCCGCCATTTGAGGGCCGAGGGGATCGAGGTTCTTGAGGTGGAGCGCCCCAAGCACCGGCGGCGAAGTTCGCGACGCAACCTCCAGAAGTCCGACCCCTCCGATGCCGAAGCCGCTGCGCGAGCGGTCTTGGCCGGAGAAGCCTCGGGCGTACCTAAGAGTGGCGATGGGCAAGTGGAGATGATCAGGGCCCTGCGCTCGGTACGCCGCTCGGCCGTAAAGGCCAGGACGCAGGCCGCCAACCAGCTGCAGGGCTTGCGCGTGACGGCACCTGAGCAACTGCGCAACCGTTTGCGCGGGCTCTCGACGAAGGAGCTCGTCTCGGTAGCCGCACGCTTTCGCCTCGCAGATGTCCCTACTGACGTGCCCGCGGCCACCAGGTTCGCGCTCCGTTCGGTGGCCCGCCGCTACGAGACCCTCTCCGAGGAGATCTTCGAGTTAGAGGCGCATCTCGACCGGCTGGTGGGGCAAGCCGCCCCGGAGCTGGTCTCTTTGCCTGGCATCGGCACCGACAGCGCCGCGACGCTTTTGATCGTGGCCTTAAAGACAACCCCCAGAGGCTCAGGAGCGAGGCCTCCTTCGCCAGTCTGTGCGGGGTCTCTCCCATCGAAGCCTCCTCCGGCAAGGTGTTGAGGCATCGCCTCAACCGCGGTGGCAACCGGGAGGCCAACCGGGCGCTGTACATGGTCTGCCTGTCCCGGATGCGCCGGGATCAGCGCACGCAGGAGTACGTCGCTCTAGGCGCACACAGGAGGGCAAGAGCAAACGAGAGATCATCCGCTGTCTAAAGCGCTACATCGCCCGGGAGGTCTACCGCGTGCTTGTCTCTTGCGGCAGCCATTCCTCGCCGACGGAGCCACGAGAGGAGGCCTACAGCAGCGTCGCTTGACCATAGGAGCGTCACTCGGGTGAATAGGGCAAGCGGGAGGGTTGAAGCTTCGGCCTTTCTTCGAAGCGCTGTATCGGTGCCGAGGGTTTACCGGGCGTGGCGGTCGGTATGGTCCTCGATGTCTATCTCCTCGCGCCTTACGTCCTCCTCGACCACCTCGGTGTCTTCGACCACGTCCTTCTTGATGCGGACCTCTTCCTTGACCACCGGGCGCTTCTCCACCACTATCCCCTCCTCGGTGACCGGCACCACCACCTCGTCCTCGCCGATCCCCGCCTCGGAGGCCTTACCGCTGACCGGCACCCTCTCCACCGATACCTCCTCATGGCGGGTGGGTACCTCTATCTGCTCGCGGTCGACCCTCACGCGCTTTCTGACCCTCATGGCTCCTGACTGGACCTTGCGGGTGCCTGCGACCAGTTCCTCCTCGCTTCTCTGCACCCTTAGCTCTTCCTCGCCGCCTACGTTGGTGCGACCTGCGACGCCCGTAATCTCGGTGGCCTCCGGGGGGTCGTAGGATCCGTAGGAGCGGTAGGATCCGGTGTCGGCGGTCCGCTGGAGGCCGTAGTACGTGGGACACGGTGCTTGCGAAAGCCGGGTAGGCAAACTTTCGAGAACCACTTACACGCACTCGGGTGAGTTCGGGTAGGCGAATTGTGGGAAGCCACGAGAAAGGTCTAGGCACGAGACGTGTCTTTGATGAAGGCCTCCAGGTCCCGCACGACCCACTCGGGCCGCTCCCAGTGCACCAGGTGGCCCGTATCGGGGTACACCCTCAAGGTGGCATCGGGTATCACCGCCGCGCGCCCCTCTTGTTCCTTGCGCGGCAATACGATGTCCTGCTCGCCCCACAAGATCAACGTCGGTGCACCGATCTCACCGAGGCGGGCCGTGTCATCGACCGTGAGCACCCCCTCGTAGTAGTCGCGCCAGACGCGGGCAGGAACCT
Source organism: uncultured Rubrobacteraceae bacterium (assembly GCA_902806095.1). Taxonomy (GTDB): domain Bacteria; phylum Actinomycetota; class Rubrobacteria; order Rubrobacterales; family Rubrobacteraceae; genus Rubrobacter_D. Next base: position 13,279 of record CADCVF010000082.1, on the reverse strand, counting down.
TGAGGCTCTCGGAGACCACCCTCTCTAGGAACTCCTCCGGCACGGGGTGGTGGATCGTGCTCTCCGCGAATTGCCTGACGAACTCGGGAGAGATGGGATCTTCCAGCGCGAGCATATCCTCCCCCGCCTCCATGACGGTCTCGTTGATCACCAACGTCGTCGGCGAGCCGATCAGGACGAGGCGGCTGACACGGTGTGGATACTCAAGCGCCACCCGTTGGGCGATCAGGCCACCGGAGGAGTCACCCACGATGATCGCCGCTTCGATCCCGATCGCCTCCATAAAGGCGTCTACGTCGGCGGCGAAGTCGTCGGCTGCGTAGCAGCACTCGGGCTTGTCGGAGTCCCCGTGCCCACGCTGGTCGGGCGCGAGGGCATGGTAGGCGGGGGAAAGAAGGGGAAGCACCCGGCCGTAGGAGAACCACGAGTCGGCGTAGGCGTGAAGGAAGACGATGGCTTCTCCCTCTTTATCGCCTTGCTCGGCATAGTGGAGCCTCGGGCCCGTGCCGAGGCGGGTGGTGACGAACTCCTTGCCGTTCGGATGGGCCATCGCTCCCCCTTTTTCGCCCCGGGCTGGCCGACGAGTCTTACGCGGCATAGTTAACTTACTGCCGCTCCGTGCGCTCCATTGCTCATCGCCTCTATCAAGGCCTGGTCGGGCTTCAGCATTCGCCCTTCTTGCCACGCCTTCGCGAAGGCTTCCTTCCCTAGTTGAAGGCGCGCGGCGACGAGGTCGTTATCGTATTCCAGACGACCGCGAGGATCGAGCACAGCATTAGACGATTCCAGCAGCACCTCCGCTACACCAAAGAGCCGTGCCGCTCGTGCAGGGTCTCCGGTAGCCTGGAATATTCCGGCAAGCGCCGTTAGACAGAATGCTACATAGGCTTTGTTGTCGAGCTTCTGGCTGAGGACCAGGCTCTCCCGGCACATCGCTAGAGCACGCGCGCTGTCCCCCTGCAAGCGTGCCACCCGCCCCAGCTCGAGGAACACCTCCGCAATCCCGCGCGAATCGCCCGATTCCGTGAACACCCCCAGGCTCTCCTTCAGCAGCGTCTCCGAGTGGGCTGCGTCTCCTTTCATGTGCGCCACGCGTCCCAGGTAGAGCAGTGACAAGGCGATTCCCTCAGCATCCTCAAGGTCCCGGGAGGCATCCAGTGACCTCTGGAAGTTGGTCGTTGCGCGGTCGACCTCGCCCTCGAAGAGAGCTGCATCCCCGAGTACGAGGAGCGCCCGGGCGATGCCCCACTCGTTTCCCTGCTGGCGGAACAACGCCAGGCTCTCCTCGACGAGGGGTACTCCCCGCTTACGGGCTCCTTGCGAAACGGCGATGCGCCCTAGCACAAGAAGCGTAAAGGCGGTACCCGCATCATCGCCCAGATCCCTATATAGGGCGAGACTTTCTCCAAGCAGCAAGTTACCTCGCCTAAGCTCTCCCTGAAACCAGGCGAGTCGCCCGGCCCCGACCAGCACCTTGGCACGCGCAGCTGTGGCCTCGCTAGGCTGCTCTAGGGCGCGTTGCAGCCACATACGAGCCTCACTGTGGTGTTCGCGGACGTACCAGAAGTGCGACAGGGCACCGCTTAGCTGCAAGCCCATTTCCGTATCGCCTTGGGAGGTAAGGCTCCACGATAGCGCAGCACGTAAGTTGTCGTGCTCGGTCTCCAGCCGGTCTAGCCACGCCCTCTGCAGCGGTCCCTGCGACGCCCGCTCTTCCTCCTCTGCCAGCTTCAGGAAGTAGGCGGCGTGCCGCCGGCGCAGCATCTCCGACTCCCCGCTCTTCCCGAGCCGCTCCAACGCGTACTCGCGCACCGTCTCCAGCATCGCGAACCGGGGTTCGTGCCGATCGCTGGCTCGTCGCTGCACCAGGCTCTTGTCCACGAGCGCGGACATGTGCTCTAACGCTTCCGCCTTGTCGCCGAGGTCGCACACGGCTCTCGCCGCCTCCAGGGTCCAACCACCTGCGAACACGGCCAACCGCGCTAACAGCAGCCGCTCAGGGTCGCTGAGCAGGTCATAACTCCAGTCCAGGGTTGCCCTGAGCGTACGCTGCCTGTCTGGCAGGTCCCGCGCTCCGCCAGTCAACAGCCCGAACCGGTTGCCTAGCCGCGCCACCATGGCCTCCGCGGGCAACACGTTGGCGCGTGCCGCGGCAAGCTCTATGGCCAAGGGCAACCCATCCAACTGCCGGCAGAGCTCGACCACGGCGGGTGCGTTCTCAGTTGTGATCGTGAACCGCGCGTTCGTAGCCTGCGCCCGCTGCATGAACAGGCGTATCCCCTCGTACCGGCCCAGTTCCTCTGGGGACGATCGATGTACAGCCGAGGGTAGCGTCAGCGCCGGCACCTCGTAGTCGTGCTCGCCCTGGAGGCGTAGCACCACCCGGCTGGTCACGAGCGCCCTCAAACGTGGACAGGCCGCCAGGAGTTGTGCCATCGGTGGTCCTGCTTCCAGCAAGCGCTCGAAGTTGTCCAGTACGAGGAGCATTTGCCTCTCACGCAGGTGCTGCTCCAACGCTTCAACCACGCTCTGTCCCGCCTCCTGCTTGACCTGAAGCGCTTGGGCGATGGCCGATGGGACAAGGACTGGGTCGCTGATGGGAGCGAGCGCGACGAAGCACACACCATCGGCGAATCGGTCCCTAACCTGCCTTGCCACCTCGAGGCTCAGCCTAGTCTTGCCTACCCCGCCGGGGCCCGTGAGTGTAAGGAGACGTACGTCGGGTTGCAGCAGCTTCTGCTGCACCTCCTTTACTTCTCGCTCCCTGCCAATGAAAGTAGTGAGCGGAGAGGGAAGACCGGCGGGTTGAGCGACACGAGCGGTAGCGCTGCCGGTGGGCTTGCGTGCTGACGCCTCGAAACGGATACGGTCTGATCGAGAAAGCCCCAAGGCGTCTGCGAGGCTTTGCATAGTATATCTGTGGGGTCGCCGGTGTTCCCCGCGCTCGAGAAGACTGATCGTATCTACGCTCAGCCCGGAGCGTTCGGCCAAGTCCTCCTGCGTAAGGCCGGCCGCGTTCCGGTGTTGCCGCAGGAGATCGCCGAAGATTAGATGCTCGCCGGCGTTCACTACTCGCTCTCCCTCGCGTCTATGCTCAGGGACGCTCGCCACTACCATACCCTGCTGGTGCGCGCGCATGATAGCACGCGACCAACCCCCGGAGATTGTCGATACACCGATTTATTCGCCAATTATCCGGGCGTTTCTACGATTTGTCGGTGGAAGGCGACGGGTACTGCGCGCATGATGGAGAGCAGTAGGTACGAGGCAAGTGCCCAGCAGGGCAAGGGCTAGAGAAAGGAGGCATCGCTAATGTCGGCAGAGGAAAGCAAGGCCATTGTGCGCCAGTTCTGGGGCGTGTGGGATGAAGGCAATATCGGCCTAGTCGATGAGTTGCTGGCGCCCGACTACGTCAACCACAGCCCCGGCATTCCCGACCAGCCAGAAGGCTCGGAGGGGGTCAGGGCAGTTGTGGCCATGTTTCGGAGCGGCATGCCCGATCTCAGGGTGATTATCGAGGACATGATCGCCGAGGGCGACAAGGTGGCCACTCGCTACACGCTGGAAGGTGCGCACGAGGGCGAACTCTTTGGCATCCCGCCCACGGGCCAGCATCTGAGCATCAAGAGCATCTCTGTGGAGCGGGTGTCGGACGGCAAGATTCGGGAGCATTGGCGCATCACCGACACTCTGGACATGATGCAGCAGTTGGGGGTAATCCCGATGCCGCAGCATGCGTAGGTAGCTAGTAAGGTAGAAATCGCCAAGCTCAGCCTAATTAAAGAGGTTCTAGTTCGCAGGTCGCGGGGTTTCAGCCCGCGACCTCCTCTTGAGAAGCCTGCAAATCGTGTGCAAATGCCGAGCCTTGATGCCGTCGTTTGACACCACTACTGACACCACTCAGGGCGCAACACGCAGAAACGGTGGGCAACCGTGAGCAAGGAAATGGGCTTAAATAAGCCGATTCTGCAACCAGCAGCAACGCCCAGAAACGGATGACAGCGGATTGTGGCTCCGAAGGTCGCGGGTTCGAGTCCCGTCGGTCACCCTCCTGAATACTTCCAAATTGACGCGGAACCGCCAGTGGATATACTCTCTGTAGTATTGGGGAGTAGCCGTCCATCTTTAGGGATGGAAGGCTCGGTCGTCATTACGGAGCTATTGCTCCCGGCCGGCCACTCGCGTTAGCCGAACGCGACAGGCGAGACCACCATGTAGGCTTGGCTTGGCCGTAGTGGGTTCTCGTGATTCACGCGGCCCGTCCGTAAGAGAGGTGGCCTTGTCGATCGCGCTTCCCGTTCGTAGGCGCCGTCCCACAGCTAAGAGTGACTGGGTCTGCCGCCCGAGGGAGCAGCTATTGAGCGTGCTCCCAGCCATAGTGAAGTTCGTAACAGCCCCTGTAACAATCCTTCTCGGCGCCTGCTTCCTTAAGCGTGAGGTGCAGATCTTCGGGGGTATTCTCTTGGGTTGTGGACACGGATACCCTTACTTTAGGGCAGATGATCGGGGTCATGTTCGTGCAGAGCACCACCATACCCGTGAGGCTCGTGGCGAGAGCGGCCTTAGGCGCCGTCCGATGGGAGAAGCGGAAGGGAGGCAAAGATGAACCGCTTCCCGAAGAAGATGTTGCTGGCCACCGACGGCTCCGAGAACACTGTCCAGGCGACCAAGGCGGCGGTCGATATCGCCAGAAGGAGTGGCTCCGAGATTCATCTGATCCACGTCTGGCACGATGTGCACACACCCCACGCACATGCCTTCGTAAAGAGTGAGCTTCGGCGGCAGGGCCGCGAGATCCTCGACGAGGAGGTAAAACGGATCGGAGAGATGGGAGGAACCGTCACTCGATCAGACCTCCGCGAAGGACGCACCTTTGAGGAGGTCCTCAAGCTGGGCGATGAGCTCGAAGCCGACCTGCTACTGGTGGGGAGCCGTGGCTACAGAGGCGTAAGACGCATGCTGATGGGCAGCCAGTCCGAAGACATCGCCCACCACGCGCACCGTCCGGTCCTAGTGGTGCGGCGCGAGGAAGACGTTTGGCCGCCCGCCCGGATCGTAGTAGGCGACGATTTTTCCGAAGACGCCAGGAAAGCGGCGGAGCTTGCCGCGAACCTGGGGAAGCTCTTCGGTGCCCGGATGTTGCTGCTGCATGCCGTCCCGCGGCTACCGCACGCATCCAGTGAGGCAGTCGAAGCGAAGCTTGAAGACCGGGCGGGTGAGCTGGAAGACATCCTTCAACAGCGGCCACAGACCAGGATAGTCGCAGGCGACTCTGCAGAGGTTCTCATAGAGGGAGCACAGGAAAATGAGGAACCTACCCTCGTCGCGGTCGGCAGCCGGGGTTTGGGGCTGGTAGGACGCTTGAGGCTGGGGAGCGTCTCCACCAAGGTGGTCAGGGCAGGGTTAGGAGCGGTTCTGGTCTATCCGCCCGTGGGGGACGGTAGGTTGCGCAGATGACGGCAAGCAAAGCGCGGGCCCAGACTTGGCTGACGACCTTCGAGATCACGGTCGGCCTCCGCCCGAGGTCTAGCGAGGTACGCCGAGGACGGGACCCACAAAGGGGATCGGCGGATGGGTAAGCCCCGGAGCGAGGAGCGAGGCGCCTGGCACATCTCGGAGGCGGCGGAGGTACTTCGGGCTCTTGAAACCGACGCGGCTTCGGGGCTGAGCAGCGAGGAGGCCGCTCGTCGGCTGGAAGCGCGGGGTACGAACGAGCTCGAAGATAGGGGCACAAGGAGTCCCTGGACGATCCTGTGGGAGCAGTTCACCTCCATCATGATCGTCATCCTGATCGTCGCAGCTCTCGTCTCTGCTCTCCTTGGTGACTATGAGGATTCGATAGCCATCGCGGTCATCGTCGTGCTCAATGCGGCTTTGGGATTCGGCCAGGAATATAGGGCCGAGAGGGCGATGGCCGCGCTGCAGCAGCTATCTGCCCCGAGGGTGAAGGTCCGCAGGGAAGCTCGGGTGCGGGAGATCTCGGCCAGCGAACTGGTGCCCGGAGACGTGGTCTTGCTCGAGGCGGGGAACCTGGTGCCGGCCGACGGTAGGCTCTTGGAGAGCGCGAACCTGCGAGTTGAGGAGGCGGCCCTCACCGGGGAATCGGAACCGGTGGAGAAGAACCCGGCGGCACTGGAAGAGGAAGAGACGCCCCTTGGAGAGCGAGCTAACATGGTCTACTCGAGCACGCTGGTCGCCATGGGTAGGGGTCTGTTCGTCGTCACCGAGACCGGTATGGCTACCGAGCTCGGCAAGATCGCATCCATGATCCAGACCACCCACCGAGAGCAGACGCCCTTGCAGCGACGCCTGAACCAGGTGGGCAAGGTGCTGGCCCTCGCTGCCCTGGCCATCGTCGGGGTTGTCTTCGCCCTTGGCCTGCTACGCGGAGAGGATCTGGAGGTAATGTTCCTCACCGCCGTGAGCCTGGCCGTCGCGGCCGTACCCGAGGGGCTGCCAGCGGTGGTAACCATTGCCCTCGCCCTAGGCGCCCACAGGATGTTCAGGCGGAGGGCCTTGATCCGCAAGCTACCTGCGGTGGAGACCCTGGGTTCTGTTACCGTCATCTGCTCAGACAAGACAGGAACTCTGACCCAGAACCGCATGACCGCCACCGTGCTCGATGTAGCCGGCCACACTGTGGAGCTCGGTGAAGGAAGCTTCGTCGGTTCGAAGCCTGGCCCGGACGGTCGGACGCCGCTGGCGGTCGGTGACGATCCGACGCTCGCTATGCTCCTTGCCGGCGGCGCTTTGTGCAACGACTCCTTGCTGGAGGACCACGAGGAGGGTGATTTCCGCGCGGTAGGCGATCCGACCGAGGGCGCCTTGGTGGTAGCAGCTGCCCGCGAGGGCTTGAAGAAACCAGAAATCGAGGGCACACTCCCCCGAGTCGGAGAGGTTCCCTTCGACTCTGGGCGCAAGCGGATGACAACCGTTCACGAAGTGGTTTCTGGATCGGGCCTAGAGACCTTGGAGGTCCCTAAGTCCATCTTGAATGTGGTACAGGGGAGTGCCTCCTACATAGCTTTCACCAAGGGTGCCGTGGACAGCCTGCTGGAGATCTCGAGCGATGTTTGGACTGACGACGGGCAAATCGAGCCTTTGACGGAAGGATGGCGAGAGAGGATCTCGACCGCAAACGAGCGGCTGGCAGAGGACGGCGTCCGCGTCTTGGGCGTGGGGTTGAGGCGCCTGCGGTCAGTCGATGATATTGGGGAAGAGCTTGAGCGTGACCTCACCTTCTTGGGAATGGTTGGTATGATCGACCCGCCCCGATCTGAGGCTAAGGACGCCGTAGAGACCTGCAAGCGAGCGGGTATCCGACCGGTGATGATCACGGGCGACCATCCCCTGACCGCTCGGCACATCGCCACCGAGCTCGGCATCGCCCAAGACAAGCGCATCCTGACGGAGAGAGATCTCGCCAGCATACCGGGGGAGGATCTCGTGGACCTCGTTGAGGAGGTGCCTGTTTACGCACGGGTCTCGCCGGAGCACAAGCTCGACATAGTCGAAGCCTTGCAAACGAGAGGCCATATCGTCGCCATGACAGGCGACGGAGTAAACGATGCCCCGGCCTTGAAGAGAGCTGATATCGGCGTGGCTATGGGTGTAACGGGCACTGACGTCTCCAAGGAGGCTGCCGATATGGTCTTGACCGACGACAACTTTGCGACTATCGTCGCAGCGGTTGAGCAGGGCCGGGTCATCTACGACAACATCCGCAAGTTCATCAAGTATCTACTTACAAGCAACTCCGCCGAGATCCTGGTAATGCTCGTGGGCCCGTTCCTGGGTCTCGGGCTACCACTCTTGCCGCTTCAGATACTCTGGATCAACTTGGTCACCGACGGTCCACCCGCCCTGGCCCTGAGCACGGAGCCGGCCGAGCGTGACATCATGCGCCGTCCGCCTCGTCCTCCCGGCGAGAGCGTCTTTGCCCGAGGCCTTGGCCGCCACGTCGTCTGGGTCGGGGTGCTGATGGCGCTCGTGTCGCTCGCGACGGGCTTGTGGTACTCGCAAACTGCGCCCGAAATCTGGCAGACGATGGTCTTCACCACCCTTACTCTCTCCCAGCTGAGCCATGTGATGGCCATTCGCTCCGGCGACGAGTCGCTCTTCAGCGTGGGCCCGCTCTCGAACATGCCGCTCCTTGGGGCGGTCGCACTCACGTTCGTACTGCAGCTCTTGGCTATCTATACCCCCTTCTTTCAGCGATTTCTAGAGACCGAGGCGCTGCCGCTTGCGGACCTCGCTATCGCTGTCGCGTTGAGCACTATCATCTTTTGGGCCGTGGAAGTCGAGAAGTGGCTGGCTCGGAGGAAATCATCGCGCGAGGAGTTGTATGCGTAAGGACTCCTGCGATTAGGGGAGCTCTCCTTGGTGGTTGGTTCAGATGACGTTGGTGCCAAAGGTCGGACTCGACGGCGAAGACGTGGCAACGATCTGGAGTCGAGCTTGAGTCCTACCGATGTTGCTATTCGACCTCACCGGGTAAGGTTAGGTCTGGACATGCGAGTTCGCCGGTTGAACGAATAGAAGGAGTGTCAGATGTTTGCGGCCATACGCTACTACCGCACGGACCCCGATTCGATTGATTCGGTGGTGCGACGGGCCAAAGAAGGCTTTGTGCCCATCATCAGGGAGACGCCGGGGTTCGTGTCTTACTTCGTCCTGGCTCCCCGGCAGGGCGAGATCGTTTCGGTTAGCGTCTTTGAGGAGCAGTCGGGCGCAGAGGAGAGCCACTTGAAGGCAGAGGAGTGGGTCAGGCAAAACCTGAGCGAGCTCCTTCCGTCCCCGGAGTTCGCCGAGGGGCAAGTCATTGTGTACGAAGCCAAGTAACTGAGACTTCTTACAGCACCTTGCAATGACATTGATCCGTATGCCTATCACAGACGCACGCCTCGCTACGACTGTGCACTGGTATGCGGCTCCGAAGCAAGATAGCCAGACACCTACCAATCCTCCATATGGTGAGGAGAGATAGGGCATCCTAAAAGATGCTGCCCAACCCTGCCTAAGCTAAGATTTCCCCAAAGAGTAGGAGGTCTACTCATAGCTATCAAGGCCGGGGTCGGCATGAGCCGCCATCACAATCCCAGGATGTTCCGCGAGCAGGAGAAACGGGAGCTCCTCAAGCGGTTGCGCCAATCCGTTGACCCGGATGTGCCATGGGCAGGCTTCTACACCATAGGGGAGATCGGTCCGGTGGAGGAGCACAACCTTCGTCATCTCTATACGTCGGTTGTCCTTGCCCTAAGCTGAGGAGAGAATGGACTATGCTCATGCGTACCGATTGATGGAGGAGAGCCTTACCCGCATCACCGCGGCCGACTGGCCGCAGACAGCGACCGAGGAAGGAGATACACATGGGTAAGGCGATTATGGGAGCGGTGGTCTCGCTGGCCGGGTTCATCGCCGAAGACAGAGACGACGTCAGGCCGCTGCTCGACTGGTACGGTAACGGCGACGTCACCTGGAGCTTCCCGGGCACCGACGAGGAGTTCCGAACCACCCAAGCCTCGGCCGACTTCATGCAGAGCCTCTACCGCGACGTGGCGGCGATGGTCATCGGACGGCGTGTGTTCGACCTGACTAACGGCTGGAACGGCAAGCCGGCGGGCGAGACGTCGACGTGGCCGCCGGTCGGATCGGCGGCCAGGCGCGCAAGCTCGGGCTGATCGACCAGGTGGTCGTCAACCTCGTCTCGGAGGTTCTCGGCTCCGGCCGCCCGTTCTTCGCCACGGGCGCCCTGGCCGAGCCGCAGCTGTTGGAGAACCCGACCACGATCGTGCCCGGCGACCGGGTCACCCACCTGGTCTAAGACGTCAGACGCTGACTCCCGTGGTCGGCGGCGTCCCGGCCCTTCATCTTGCCCTTATTCACCGTACGTCCTAGAAGGAGCGTTCTCGGAAGTTGCCTTGAGGGGGTTCTCCGAAGTTCGCATAGCCCCGGTCCGATCAGTCGATACTGGCCCGGGGCAGAGAGTTCTAGAAGGCTTAGAGAATGCGCCGCCTCTGACGTATCCTTTGAGGGTGGGCGAGCGCGAGCACCCAGACCCTAGCCAAAGCACGGACGTTCGATGGTGCCCTCATCTTGCTGCGCTACGCCCGCCCGTAAATTCAGGCAACTAAAGGAGCAGCTCGGATGTCCAACTACGTACAGCTCGCTGACGTCCACACCTACTACGAGGAGGACGGCGCGGGCGAAGCCCTCGTACTCCTGCACCCGGGACTCGCGGACTCGCGGGCGTTCGAAGAGTACGTCCCCGAGTTCGCGCGGCACTTCCGCGTCTTCCGGCCCGACCGGCGCGGGCACGGGCGCACGCCCGACGTCGAGGGTCCGATCACCTACGAGCAGATGGCTCGTGACACGATCGCCTTCCTCGAGCAGGTCGTCGGCGGCCCGGCCTACCTACTCGGCCACAGCGACGGTGCGATAGTCGCGCTGCTTGCCGCCCTGGAGCGTCCCGAATTCGTGCGTAAGCTGGTCTTTAGCGCTGGAGTGTTCCATCATGATGGTTGGGCTCCGGGAGCGATCGAGCTGGACGAGGAGACGCTTGCGTTCTTCATCGACTACTGGGGTGCCGTTGCCCCCGACGGGCGGGAGCACTTCTGGGTCGTGAAGGAGAAGCTCGACCGGATGCATCGCGAGGAGCCGACCCTCACGGTCGAGGACATTGGGGGTTACTCCGGGCCGGCGCTAATCATGGTCGGCGATCACGACGAGGAGATCCCCATGGAGCACACCCTCGCCCTGCGCGAAGGACTCCCCAACGCGCGGCTCACCGTCCTGCCAGGCGCCGGCCATGGCAGCCTCGACGCCGGGATCGTCATCGATTTCCTGGCGGGCCGAGAGGAGGAGCCGTGATCGCTTGGGGTTGGTGATCTGGAAGGAGGTCGTAGGGCCTTGTACACGTCTTGGGCATAGTGCTGATCGTGGTTGGCGTGGTACTCAACACCGTCCTAGACCACTGTAGGTGGCGCCTGAGTGTGGCTTATTCACCCGAGTGCGTGGAAGAGGCGTTCTCAGAAACTGGTATGCAGGCTACTGCATGGCCCCGCTCGTTGGCGACCCTATGGTCGCTCCGAGCCTTATCGGCCCTGAGAACCGACCGCTAGGTATCGCACATCCGTATTAAGAAAGATGCGCTCGGGCGCATGCGCGACACCCCGTCAACACGCCAACAGGGGGCGGGGAGGAGTACCAGGAGTTTAGGGGGTGGCCCAATACGAGAGGTACGGCTCACCTGAGATGGATGTGTGTATGGGCCGGTTTGGAGGACGCAACACGGGGTTGAGCCCCCGGGTCGGCGAGGACCCGCGCCGCGGCTTCAGCGGCGTTTCAGACGGCTTAGAAGGACCATAGTCGAAGTCAGGATAGCGGACGAGTGACCCTGAGGACGATCATCCGCGAATACCGCCCGCATCGCCCGCAGCGTCGTTAGCGCGCCCCCCGGTGAGGATTGGTGCGGTCGGTACCGTTCGTTATCGCCGACCCAAAGGATAGGGTTATCGACCGCCGTCGCAAGTAGCGCCCGCGAACTGAAAGCGCGTAATGGCGCTCTAGCAGGCCTCCCTTCTCACCGACACTGGTTGCGGGCGGTGCGGGCGGTATGTTCGGGACACTTAACGGGGACCGCGGCTCTCCTCGTCGGGGCAGCTAAACTCCTCCGGCTCTGAGTGTATATACTTTCGCAAAGAGCTTGAGGTAGGTGACGCCATCGAGCCCTTCGTCGTAGTACTCGGGCATCACGTAGGCTTGCCCGTAGCCCAAAGCCTCGTAGAAGCTGCGACCGGGCGCGTTGGTTACTGGCGTATCCACATAGAGCCCGCGCCCGCCTGCTCCTCGCACGAACTGTTCGGCTCGGTGGACGAGTGTGGAAGCGATCCCCCGCCGCTTGAGGGCCGGGTCCACCGCGAGCCCCTGCAGTTGACCAAGGCGGTTCCATTCCCGGTACTCGACGGAGACAAAACCGCTCAAGCTGTCCTCCGTTTCCGAGACGCAGACCTTAGCGCGCGTCCCAGGTAGCTGGTCGCCCGAGAGGACGTCAAGCCCGGCCAGTTGGCCTGCGATGTACTGCTCTTCCCAACCGTTCTTCGCTAGAATCTCGCGGACGCCTCCTCGGTGGCGCACGGCGTCGTAGGGCACGATGTCGATCACCTTCTTTGCCCTTCCGGTATGGTTCGCGTACCAATGGTAAATCGGATGAATAGGTGTTAGATACCCTTGATGTGGCACGCCTCCTGCAGGTGCTCCTTGAGCCTTGCCCCCTGCTCCCTGACGAAGTGCTCCAGCAGCACCCTTCCCGCCTCGGCCGTGGCCGCTGCGGAGTCCGCCTCCGGCTCGTAGCGGCCCCAGCTGCCGTCGGGGGCGAACCTCTCCCATCCCACGTAGTCCGCGTAGGCTTCCATCCGCTCTGAGACCCGTGTGCCGTATGCTCCCTCCTTCACGAACCCTGGCGCCAGGTAGAGTGCCAAGGCGCGCGAGAGCGCGCCGCCGTGCACCTCGCCCCTGCTCGCCAACCCGCTCTCGCGCAGCGCTTCTTCCCAGACCGGACCCGCCCTCCGGTGGGCGTCGATCACCACCGCGTCCCCGAAATGGTGGTTGACGTGCTTTACGAACGCTCCCACCCAGAGCGCGCCGCCGTGCCCCACGGTGAGCACCTGCTTGCGGAAGCCCTGGGCGCGTAGCCCCTCCACGACCTCCTCAAGCACCAGCATCAAAGTGGAAGGGCTCAGCGAGACGGTGCCCTTGAAAGAGGCGTGCTCCTCCGAGGTGTTGAAGGGCAAGGTGGGCAGCACGTAGGCTCCCAGCACCTCGCCCCACGCTCGGGCGTAGTAGTCGGCCACGAGGGTGTCGATGTTCAGGGGCAGGTTGGGGCCGCACTGCTCGGTGGCGCCCACGCTTAGGATGGCGGTGTCTATCCCTGCGTCTGAGAGATCCTTGGTCGAGTTGTTAACGGAGAACATGCTCTCACCCCTTAGGAGGAATTCTCCCATACGGGCGGCTCGGATGTGGTCTTCGCACAACTCCCCTTACAAGCACTCGACTGAATAGGGCGATATGCACTCTACTACGTGAGCTTGGCTGACATTCCTTTGCCTATCAGGGCGCAGTCGTCCAAGCTTAGGCACTCGCAGCGCACCCCTCTCTAGACGGATGCACAGGATAATTGAACAGACGGCCATCTCCTGTGGCATGGTAAAGACGCCAAATCCAAAGCCAGCCACCAAAGAGACGGCCGTCCATGCAGAGTATCGCTATCGCTCCACAAAAA
>CADCVF010000081.1 GCA_902806095.1 uncultured Rubrobacteraceae bacterium | reverse complement strand
CCCCCACCGCCGACATTGATCGTATAGATCTCGGATTCTGTTCCGTCCTTGCCCTCATAAGCGATCCGCTTGCCGCTAGGTGAGTAGGCAGGATCATAGTCACCCGTGCCGTTGTCGGTGACGTTGAACTTGCCCCCTCCGCCGGCATTGATCGTATAAATCTCGTAGTCGCTTCCGTCGTAGCCTGAGAAGGCTATCTTGCCTGGTTTGCCAGGATAGTTAGCCTCTGCAGGCTGAGCGTATAGTGCCACCAGCAATCCAACAGCCGCAAGCAGTCCCGCCGCAGCGGCTGTCAGCAGTGCTGCCCTGAGGCGGTTGAGCCTGACCGTCTTCACTATTTTTCTCCTTTTCTAAGGGGCGTAGCCAGGCTCTCTGCTGCCCGCCACGCATTTGCAGTTGTGGACACTCTAGCAAGTATGGTGGGGTGTTGCCTACCTCATGTGAGGGATTCTTTCTGTTGCTCGGTCGTTGCTAACCGTTGCCAATTCGGAGGCAGCTTACTCGGGGGCAAAAGGCATCACGACTACTACCAGCAGCGAGTGGACCGCACAGGTCGGAGCATACGCGGCGGCTCGAAGTGGGCGACCCAGCTGGAGAAGCGCAGCTCCACCTGGAGGGCTGCTTCTCCAGGCTCGAAGAGGAGAGGTTGCGACTCAGAGAGGTTGCGACTCGACTCCCAACTCGGCGACTACGGTGCAAGTGGCCGCCACAAGCTGGCTGCTGCGGTAACGAAGAACGTACTTCGCATACCTGGCGCAAAGGCGGCGGCAAGAGGCACGAGGCCGAAAGAGTAGGGCCGTCGGGGCTAGTCGCGTATTCCACCTTCCTGTAACATCTCTGTTATGAACTGTCGACCTACTTACGAAGGCGTGTAGGGGGAAACGGGTCCCGTGGAGCAACTTAGTGTGGGTGTCGTTGGGACGGGCCACGTGGGGTTGGCGACGGGCGCGAGTCTTGCCTATGTCGGACACAGGGTGAGATGCCTGGACAACGACCAGGAGCGCGTGGCAGGCCTCAGAGAGGGACGAATCCCATTCTACGAGCCAGGCCTCGAGGAGCTCCTCGCCAAGAGCGCAGGAAGGCTCCGTTTTGCCGGCTACGAGAGACTCGCCGAAGTCCTCAGAGAGGTCGACGTCCTTTTCGTGGCCGTCGGCACGCCGCAGGGTGCTGACGGATCGGCCGGCCTCTCGAACGTGGCCGATGTGGCGCGCGCCATAGGGCGCTCGCTCGGGGGGTCAAGACCACACAAGGTTCCGCTGATCGTTGTCAACAAGAGCACGGTGCCCGTCGGAAGCGCCTACTACGTCTCCACTTTGGTTAGCGAAGGCATAGAGGATGCAGGAGGCGAGAGTGCCGAGTTCAGGGTCGCCTCCAACCCCGAGTTCTTGAGGGAGGGCAGCGCCGTCCACGACTCCCTCTTCCCCGACCGCGTGGTGGTAGGGACGGACTCGAAGGAGGCCCTCGATGCCCTCAGGATCCTCTACGCCCCTATAGTGGAGCAGAGCTTCCCCACGCAATGGGATCCGCGCCCCAAGGTAGCGGTTCCGTTCGTCACAACGGACCTTGCGAGCGCCGAGATGATCAAGTACGCGGCCAACGCCTTCCTTGCGACCAAGATCAGCTTTATCAACGAGGTCGCCAACCTATGCGAGTTGGTCGGCGCTGACGTATCCGAGGTGGCCCACGGCATCGGCCTCGACGACCGCGTGGGGTCACGGTTCCTCTCGGCAGGGATAGGCTGGGGCGGGTCGTGTTTCCCCAAGGATGTGGCAACCCTCAGGGCTACCGGCCGCGCCTACGACCACGAAACCCCGCTGCTGGACGCCGCAGCGGCCGTAAACGAGCGGCAGCGCACAAGGGTGATCCACAAGCTCCAGCGGGACCTGCACTCCCTTGAAAGCAAGCGTGTGGCCCTGCTCGGGCTCTCCTTCAAACCGAACACCGACGACCTTAGGGGCGCCCCGAGCCTGCAGGTAGCCAGCGTGCTGACCTCTCTCGGGGCGAGGGTCGTGGGCTACGACCCGGTGGCAGGCAAGGCCGCAGCGATGCTCGCGCCCGACATTCAAGTCGTCTTCGATCCCTACGAGGCCCTCAGGGGGGCAAACGCCGCGGTGGTGGTCACCGAATGGGAGGAGGTGAGGGGGCTTGACCCGAAGAAGGCCGCCGCGCTGATGCGGGAGCCAAAGCTCATCGTGGACGGCCGTAACGCCCTCGATGCAGCCGCCGTACGGGAAGCGGGCCTGCTGTACAGGGGCTTCGGACGGGGCTATGACAGCGACTAGAAGGCCGCGGGCGCTGGTCACGGGAGGGGCTGGTTTTATCGGCAGCCACCTCTGCGAGAGGCTCCTCTCCGAGGGCTACCTAGTCGTCTGCATGGACAACCTCAGTACGGGTGCCCTCGAGAACGTGGCCCCCCTACTCGCCCGCGAGGCGGACTTCGAGTACGTAGACCACGACGTCAGTGACCACGTAGATGTTCCCGGAGAGCTAGACGAGGTGTATCATTTCGCCTCCGCGGCGAGCCCGGCCGACTTCGGGCGCATCCCCATAGAGATACTCAAGACCGGCGCCCTCGGCACCCACAACTCCCTCGGGCTGGCCCGCGCGATGGGGGCCCGCTATATGCTCGCCTCCACCTCCGAGGTCTACGGCGACCCACTGGTGCATCCGCAGCACGAGGACTACAGGGGCAACGTAAGCACCACAGGCATAAGGAGCGCCTACGACGAGGCCAAGCGTTACGCCGAGGCCCTCACCATGGCCTATCATCGCCATCACCGCATGGACACTAGGATCGTGCGCATCTTCAACACCGTAGGTCCCAGGATGAGGGAATACGACGGCAGAATGGTGCCGAACTTCATACGACAGACCCTCCTAGGCGAACCCCTGACCGTCTACGGCGACGGCGCCCAGACCAGGAGCCTGCAGTACGTCGACGACCTGATCGAGGGCGTGATCCGCCTGATGAAGAGCGACGAGACCCGCCCGATTAACATCGGCAACCCCGTCGAATACTCGGTGCGCGAGGTCGCCGAGATGGTCATAGAGCTCTCCGGCTCGCGGAGCGAGATCTTACACCAGCCTCTGCCCGAAGACGATCCCAGGCAGCGTTGCCCCGACATAACACGCGCCAGAGAAGTACTCGGGTGGGAGCCGCAGACCGGCGCCCGCGAGGGTCTCGCGAAGACACTGGCCTGGTTCGCATCTGGGGCCAAGGGTCAAACACGACCCGAAGCTTCGCCCACACTACGCGGTGAAGGCTCCTGAGGTGCGGACCCTCCTCACCGGAGGAGCCGGGTTTATCGGCTCGCACGTGGCAGAATATCTGCTTATGACCCCTGCTACACCCTCTGGAGAGTCTCGGCCATCCCCCACTTGATGCGCGTTGGACTTTCCAGCGCCGAGAAGTCCCTGACGTCGGCGAAGTGCGGATTCGCCATCATGCCCTTGAAGATGTCCCTCTCCTTTTAGGCTTCCATCGCCTCGCGGTAGAGCCGGACGCGCCCGAGCCGGGGGGCCGAACATCGCCTGCTCGAACCCCCGGCGCTACGGCGAAAGCGTGATCCTGTGGCCGCCCGCCGCGCTACGGCGCGGTTGCGCACATCGCGTAGGCGGTCACGGTCCATGGGGCGGTGGTCGACTCCTCCTCGATCGCCTCCACCTGGACGCCCGTGGAGATGGGTTCTACTCTATCAACCACGACGTCGGTCAAGGTGTTTGGAGGGCCGGCGCTGCCCTTGCCGCCCTGGATGTCGAAGCCCGACCCTACGAGCACCTTCCCCGCCGGGCAATTCACGATGGCGATCTTGAAGGAGTCCGAGTTGAGAGGGCTGGTAGAGGATGACCGCGCCAGGCCGTTTACCCCGATCTCGTTCGCGCTCTTGCCGTCGAGCTTATCGGAGTTGAGGTTTGCCACGTGAGCGTCGGAGTTGACCTTCATCGCCGCCTTGCCCGGCTCGACTTGTAGATCGAGGGCCGTCGCAGCGGCGTCGGTGGAGTTATTGTCTATCCGCAGGCTAGGACCCGCTACGCTTCCTGCAAGCTTGCTTATGGCGTTAACCGTGTTGGTCTTCCCGAGGTCGAAGCGCGCCCCCACGCCCTTCCCGGCGAGGGCGGTCGTGGCCAGCCCCACGGTGAGGGCGAGGATGACCGCCAAGCCCACCATGAACGTAGTCGCCGCCCGCCCACAGCGTGGTCGTGAGGGCCCTCCCCATCGTCCTCTTCGCCATCTCCTTCATCATCCCGTCCTTCCTGTCTCTATTCTCGTGTCTTTTTGCTCTTGGGGCTGGAGGGTTGGAGGGCCCGCCCTGCTCTGTCCCTTTGCTCGCTTCGCGTCCTCTCCGTCGTCCCTTTCCTCCTTCGCAGCGTTTCTATTGTGGGTCTGGGAACGCTCTTCTCTACATCCGCTCACCTCCTTCGACGTGACTCTCACTTCGTGCCGGTTCGTCCTCGCGGGAGCCGTCGCCACGCCCACGCGGGTCCCATCCGGGTACTCGCAGACCTCGCGATACTCCACCAGATCCTCCCGCACGACCTCGCCTTCGATGCTGTGGGATGCCTTCTGAGAGAAGGCGGTGCCAAGGTACTTTGAGTTCTCCGCCTTGCCCACAAGCTCGAACGCCGGACTGAAAGGGGCGTCGGCGTTGAGGATGATGGCCTGGGCGTCGTCTGCGTAGAAGTCAAGCTCGCGCTTCTCGGTGGCGTGGCGAAGAGCCTCGAAGTCCAGCCCGGTTCTCTCCTGTTCGATCATGGTGGTCGCGGCTCCACTCTCTTGCCCTCTCTTCTCGGCGGTTCGTTTGGAATGAAGCCACTCTAGATTTCGGAAGTGGAGCCGACATGGGTCGTTCGACCGATCGGGGGTGCCCATTCTCCGACTACCACGAATGGGTACCCCTACGCAAAGTGCGGGCCGCGAGAGGACCTCTCACGAACCGGCTATCGGGCATCAGGTTTCAGGAGTTCTTCCTGACGGGTTTCATAGCGAAGCGGGTAACTCTCGACGCCGACTCCTATCCAGCTTGCCGTAGTCGAATCCCGTCAACGAGGCGGAGGTTATTACGAGCATCCTGGCTACGCGGTCGACAGGAGAACTCGTCGTGTGAGTCTAATCCACGGCGGTAGGGTTGCGATGGTCATCGTGTAGACTCTGGTAGCGGAGCGAGAAGGGAGTCCATGTGCATACGCTTAAACGCTTGGTGTGAATCGTGAGCTCACCATCCCATCAGATCTGCGAACTTCAGTCGAGGTCGGCCAAGCTGGTCGTTGAGCCAGATACAGAAGTTGTGCAGCCCCACCCTCGCCGCCAGGCGGGAGCGCAAACCCTCAAGCTCATGGGGACGCTCCTGCCAGAGGCCGAAGGTGTTGAAGAGCTTGTCAAAAACCGTCTCGACGATCTGCCGTATTCCGGCAACCCACCTCCTAAGACGCTTGGACCAGCTTCGCTTTTTGGAGTTGCGCTTGGGCGGATGGATTACCTCTGCCCCGTAGTGATCGAGCCAGCGGCGATGGTTTTCGGCGCCTTCAAAGCCCTTGTCGGCAACGTAAGCCCCCGAGAAGGCCGAGCCCACGCTTTTGAGCCTGGGGTTCGGATCGGCCCTGAGGTTGAAGAAGGTCTCCGCCAGAGGCTGCTCGGCGGTGGAGGCGGCCCCGAAACAAAAGCCCGTGAGCACTCCGGAGGGCTCAACGGCGATCAAAAGAGAGAAGCCCTCGTACCAGCCCAGGCTGTTGGACCAGCCGATGTCAGCACGTCCGGCAAGCCAGCCATGCCCACGACGCTTGGCATCCCGAACGGGCATCGCCGAGGCGTCCAAGGCCTGATAGGGGGAAAGGTCGCCCTCCACAATCTGTCCCAGATGCAAGGCTATCTCCTCGATGGCCTCAGTATAGAAGCGCACGAGCCGGTTGAACTGAGATCGCTCGGGCAGGGTGGGAAAGGCTCCTCGCAGATGGCCCTCGGCGTAACGGTAGAAGTCTCGCTCGCTGGCAAATCGAGACCATCTGGCGAAGATGGCGAGGGTGATTACCTCACCCGCGGAGAGGGAGGCCTCGGGGCCGGGGCGTCGCTGTCGGGGGCGGTGGGAGTGGCAGAAGTCATCGACGATGACGTAGAGTGTGGTGAGGAAGGTGTCCTTAAGTCGAGCATGAGGAGTCGGTTCCTTTCCCTTCGGGATCGGGTGGCAAGCCAACTCTAGAGCGTGGGCGCCTTCCGCTCAAACTATCACGATGTAACTCACACCAAGCGTTTAAGAGCCCGGCTGAAGGGAGGGTACTCCTCCGTAACGCAAGCTAGGAGACCTACGAGCGGCTCATGGCCGAGCGCGAGGAGCGCCCGGTACCCCGCTTCTTCTACGACCGGGGGTGCTTGAAATCTTGAGCCCGTCCAACCTGGGGCGAGGCTTCGAGCCCGATGAGTGTTTCTACTTCGGCGACTGAAGCGGCCTCTACAGCGAGCCTGCTTTTGCCACACCCTCCGGGACCGCGAAGCGTGATGAGTCGGGTCTCGGAGAGCAGCCTCTTGACTTCGGCGAGACTTCCCTCTCGCGCCCCACGAAGCTGGTGAGCTGCAGCGGCAGGTTGTTGGGCGGGCTCTCGAGGACGCTACCACGCGCTCCGGGCAAGTTTGTCACCGAGCGGCGACCGTCCTCATTGTTTGTGGCGTCATGAGGCGAGCGTGCGACGTTATGGCCGTTCAAGCGGCGCTTCGCCTTCGCTATGCCAGCGGGCCATGTGGTCTGCGTGGGTTCGCAGATACGCCCCCTGGCCGAAGTAGTGGTCGTAGAACTCCAGCTCCAGGTGGTGAGCCTGCAAGTAGGTCAGGACGAAGATACTCGGGACCGTACCGGGGAACTTCCCGAAGCGGTCGTAGATGTACTGCGCCATGATCGCCACGCACTCCTTGAATTCCTCGGTGTGGACCTGTGCGCTGCTGCGTACTCTGGTGCTCTCCTTCCAGGGACCCGGCGTGTCAGGGTGAAACGGTCCTCCCGGACCGAACTTCCGCTCGGCGAAGGCTTCGACAGCGGACCGCATGTCCGGATAGTGGGGCGGGCAGTAACCCGCGAAGACTCCTGGTAAGCCCGTAGGGTTAGGCAGCGGCCAGCGCTCGTCGGTGTCGTAGCGAAAGCCCAATCCAGGCACCTCGGGGTCGCCGCTGGCCCCGAGGACGGTAAAGCGGTCGATGCCGTCGAACATCCAACCTCCCAGGCCCATCGCCTGCAGCATAAGCATGCCAGCGTAACAGGAGGTCGATAGCTCGGCGGTACACTCGGTGATCGAGTAGGTCTCCATGAAAGTCAGCGGCAGAGGCTCCTCCAGGTCAATGAGGTGAGGAAAGCGCTCGAGTCCCG
This sequence comes from uncultured Rubrobacteraceae bacterium, assembly GCA_902806095.1. GTDB lineage: Bacteria > Actinomycetota > Rubrobacteria > Rubrobacterales > Rubrobacteraceae > Rubrobacter_D. Next base: position 134,960 of record CADCVF010000081.1, on the reverse strand, counting down.
GGATCTGCTCTCCGTTGACGTCGTCGTACATCCCGTATCCATTCTGGACCATAAAGCAGAGGACGGCGATCATGTGCTGGGCTATGTCCCCCACCGGGATTAGCAGCGTGCTCCCCGGGCGGTTGGCACACCAGGTGTTGTGCCCCTCCATGTATGGCTCTTCGGCGGGGATGTATAGCCGCTCGTCGGAGAGCTTGCGTATCCGGCCGCGGTGGGCCTCCAGGATGGCGTCGATGTCGGAAGGTCCGTCTGTCGTTTGCTCGACCAGCGCGGGGGCGTCGCGAGTCTCGAAGAGATAGACGCCCTCGTCGTCGGTGAAGAACACGTCGCTGGTGTGGAAGCCAGCCGCCGACGGGAAGGTGCGACCACCGGCGGCCCCCGAGTAGTTCGAGAGGTGCGGAGCGTAGCCGGCGTGGCGCATGATCATGTAGTGCCAGCCGGTGTTGCCGGCAGCGGCCGTCAAGACCAGCATCTGCTCCAGCTCGGAGAGCGGCAGAGGATCATGCCTGGAGGTAAACGCCAGCGGCCCGTCAGGGAGCGAGGTTCCCAAAGAGAACCGGCGGGCTCGCCTTCCGAACAGCGCCTCGACCAAAGGAAACTCCAGGACGTCCTGCAGGCCTTGCGGATGTGCTCTAGTCTCCATAGACTCTCTCCTCTCCTACTATCCCGTCTAATGTTGCCACGGCAGAGGCCGCGATGCTACAAAGGTAAGCTGACTTAGGAGAGACGGGTCACGTAGAACATGCCCCCGCTGTCCTTGTCGGCGAGGAATCCGTTCGGGCTCGTAGTTACGTCCTCGAGCGGCTCGTCGCTCTTGCGAACGGCGGGCTCGACCAGGAACGGACGGAAGTGTACGCGTACCCCGCCCAAGGCCTCGAAGGCCGCTCCCGTCCACTGGTTGGTGGCCTCGGTGACCAGATATTCGTAGCCGAGCGCCTGGCAGCGTTCCGCGCTCGCGGCCACGAGCTCGAAGGCGTCCCCTTTCGGGAGATCCTCGGAGCGGGCGATCAAGATGTGGTGGCTGACCTTGCCCTTCTCGTACGCCTCCCGGAACTTAGGGTACCGCGCGGAGAGGGCCGGCAGCGCCGCCGCGTCCTGGGCGCCCAACGCTCCGTAGACCGGCTCCCAGACCCCCAATAAGGTGTCGAGGAACGGGTCGTCCTCCCTTAAGGGGGGTTCCACGCCTAAGGGCGCCATCGTCTCGTTGAAAGCGGCGCCAATAACGCGCCCGTCCCCATCCAAGATGGCCAGGGATTGGGCCAGCGTCTCCTCGTTGACCTCGATGGCGCCCTGGGGGCTGGTGGGGTCGGTCAGGGCGGTGAGACGCACGATCCAATACATCTGCGTCTCCGTGTCCCACGAACCGAACGGGTCGGTCCCGAAAGGATCGGTGTGGCGCGCCTCCATGAGCCCCGCGGGCGGATGCTTCGGCGGCCGGAGGTGGCGGGCCTGAGGTTCCCAGCGGACGAACCCCGCTGCTATCACCCACGCCATCTGCAAGTGTTGATCCTTGGTCAGTTCCGGCGCGAGGACCGTGGTGTACCGCCTGCTACGGTAGGGTTCGGCCCGCGCGAAATCCACGAGCGGCAAGGACGCCGGCAGGGGTTGCATCCCGTGGGGGGCGACGTCTACGGCCTTCGGATAATCGCTGTAGGGAAGTTGGCGCGGTCCGTCAGGGTCGCTACCGTACTCCTCATGACGATGTCGCCCTTGTTCAGTCATGATGTCCCTCCTTGTCTCGTGTTCGGCAGTTGACCTACGGGGGTTGGTGGTCTGGCCACTAGCCGGGGCTCGGCCGAGAACGAGGTCAGTGACCGGCTTTGGGAGTGCCACGAATCTGAGTACCCGAGCAGGGAGATGAGCGCCTCCCCTTCTCGATCGCCCCGTCCGGCATAATGGAGCGTCACGTACGTCACTAGGCGCGTCGCCGCGAACCACACCCTTCGGACTCGTGCAACGCTTTCCCCTGTCCCACTCCACGATGGGCCGATTCTCACCCGCCGCATGATGCCATACCGAGAAATGAGGCGCCACTGCCAGATCCGGCAGGGACGCGGCGCGTAGGACCGGTACGCTACCGGCGTCCACCCGGCGAGCGGGCTGTCCACTCGCGGAGGTGACCCTCTTGTCTGCCACCAGAAGCGCCGCAACCAGGGCGCTGGTGAGCGCGAGCCCGGCAGATACGAGCATCACGGCCCGGAACCCTGCGACAAAGGACTCCTCTACGGGGCCTTCGATCCGCGCCTCTGTCCCCGCGTCCACGCCCGCTGGCGCCTCTGCCGCTCCGAGGTCCGCCTTCGCCGCCTCCATGGCGATCCGGATCTCGCCAGGCATCTCCATCTCTTCCATGCGGGCATCGAGACTCGCAGAGAACGCCCCGTAGACCAACACCCCAAGAACAGCGACAGCCAAAAGCCCTGCCACCCTGGTCACGGCGTTGTTCACGCCAGAGGCGAGCCCTGAGTGCTCACTCTCTACCGAGCCGAGCGCTACCGTAGTCAACGGGGTTATCGCCAGCGCCATCCCGAAGCCCTGAACGATCATCGCAGGGAAGAACGAGATCCAGTAGGAACCGTGCCCCGCACCAGGCAGGGCGAAAAGCAGTAAGCCCGCCGCGACGGAGAGGGAAGCTACAATGAGCGGCATCTTCGCCCCGAAGCGGGCGCATATGCGCCCGGAGAGGCGGCCGATCAGGAGGGCCATCGCCACAAAGGGCAGAAACACGCTGCCCGAGGCGAATGCCGAGTATCCATGAACCTGCATCATGAGGAAAGGCAGGAAGAAAAGAGAGCCGGTCAGGGCCATGTAGAACAGGAGCGTCACCAGGTTTGCGCCGGCGAAGCTCCTGGAGTGAAACAGCGAAAGTGGCACCATCGGATCCTTGACGCGCCGCTAGACGAAGACGAAGGCCGAAAGGGAGATCACTCCTAGGATGAGGGTGGAGAGCACCCTCGGGGAGCCCAGGCCCAAGGCCGAGGATTCGATCAGGGCGTAGACCAGACCCGCGAGCCCGCTCGTAGCGAGGATCACTCCGGCGAGGTCGAGCCTGTGAGCCTCAGGGTCACGGCTCTCTTGCACGTGCCCCAGCGCGATAGGGATAACCACCACGGCCATCCTCGGCGTCACCAGCCGCACCCAGGCCGCCCTGCACGCCGTCCGTGCGGGCTTGGTGAGCATGGACGAGTTGAACGAGGAGCCGTGGTAGCGACCCCAAAACCCCGGGCACTTCGTGCGCCGCTGCGCGTGCTTCTGGTCGAGGACTCCGAGAACGACGCGCTGCTTATCCTGCGCGAACTCCAAAGAAGCGGCTACGAGACCGAGCACGAGCGGGTAGAGACCGCAATGGCGATGCGGAATCAGCTAACCGCTTCTTCGTGGGATGTGATCTTCTCGGACTACAGGATGCCGACCTTCGGGGCCGCCGAGGCGTTAGCGCTTGCGCGCGAGATGCAAACGGAAGCGCCGTTCATCGTCGTCTCCGGCAGGATCGGTGAGGACGTGGCGGTCGAGACGATGCGTGCAGGGGCCTACGACTATGTCATGAAAGACAATCTCGGGCGCCTCTGCCCGACGGTAGAGCGGGGACTGGAAGAGGTCGAGGAGCGGCGTAGGCGGAGGCGAACCGAGGAAGAACTGCGCCGGCGCGACGCCATTCTCGACGCCGTCCGTTTCGCCTCCGACCAGTTTCTGGGTGAAACGGCGGGTTGGGAAGAGAGCGTGCACGCCGTCCTGTGGCGTCTCGGGGAAGCCGCGAAGGCAAGCCGCGTCTACATCTTCGAGAACTTCACGGACGATGACGGCGAGCTGTGGGCCACGCAGCGTTACGAGTGGGTGTCGGCGGGAGTGCCGGCGCAGATCGACAATCCCGTGCTGAAGGCCATCCCCTACAGGGCAGCAGGTTTTGGCCGGTGGGTAGGGGCACTGGGACAGGGGAATCTCGTCTACGGCCACGTCAGGGACTTCCCGGACAGCGAGCAGCACGCGCTTCGGGCCCAGGAAATCCACTCCATAGCCCTCGTACCCATCTTCGTCGAGGGAAGATGGTGGGGGGTCATCGGCTTCGACGAGTGCGTCGAGGAGCGCGAATGGTCAGCGGTTGAGGTCGGGGCTCTCGGGGCGGCGGCAGGTACCCTGGGTGCCGCTATAAAACGCAGGCAGATGGAGGAGCGGCTGCGGGCCGGCGAGGAGCGTTACAGGGCAGTGATCGAGCAGGCCACTGACGGCATCTACCTGCTCGACGCCGAGACCCGCCGCTTTGTGGAGACGAACCCCTCTTTCCAGAAGATGGTCGGATACACGGCGGATGAGCTCGGGGCAATGGAGATCTACCGCATCGTGGATCATCCCCGCGAGAACGTCGACTCGACCATAAAGCGGACCCTGGAACTGAGACGCCGCGTCGTGGGAAACAGGAAGTACCGGTGCAAAGACGGTGCCGTGTTGGACGTCGAGGTCGGGGTGAGCGTGATCCGGCTAAACGGGCGCGATGTGATCTGCACCATCGTCCGCGACGTTACCGAGCGCAAAAGGACCGAGGCGGCCCTCAGAGAGAGCGAGCGACTCTACCGGACCGTGATAGAGCAGGCCACGGAGAACATCTTTCTCATAGATATCGAGAGCAGACGCATCGTGGAGTCCAACGCCGCCTTCCGCGAGTCACTCGGCTACTCGGAGGACGAGCTTCACGACATGACTATTTACGACGTGGTCGCCGCCGACCGCGGGAGCATCGACGCTAACATCCGACGCGTTCTGGAGCAGGGAAACCCTTCCGTCGGCGAGAGAGTACATCCGCAAGGACGGGACGCCATTAGACGTCGAGGTGAGCGCGACCATGATCCTGCGCGACGGCAAACGGACGCTCGTCAGCGTGGCCCACGACATCACCGAGCGTGCGCGGATGCAGGCGTTGCTCGAAGAGCGCGTGGAGACGCTGTCACGCATCGCTGCAGATCTGGTCCTCGACCTGCCGATGGAGGACACCCTGAACGCCCTAGCGGCAAGCGTGGTCAGCGCGAGCACAGCGGTCTTCTGCCTTATAGTCCTGATCGACGAGGAGGCGGACGAGATCCGTCTGGCTGGCTCCCACGGCGTGTCCGAGGGCTACGAGGCCGCCGTGCAAGCAGCCTATAAGAAGGACGGAGATACGTCCCCCAACAGGGAAGCGATCCGCACCCATAAGCCAGTGCTCTTCAGCAACGCCAGCCAGACCGTTCCAGCCAATCCCCGTCTCGCCGCCATGAACGGCTTCTACCCGCGAGTGCCGTGGGACATGACCTACGTGGTGCCGCTCCTCTCCAGAGGCAGGGCCCTGGGCGCAATCAACTTCGCCTATCCCCCTGGTCAAGAACCCGGAGAGGAGGAGAAGGTCTTCCTCGGTGCCGTGGCGGACCAGGCCGCCGTGGCCGTGGAGAACGCCCGCCTGTTCTCCGACGCCCGCGGCAAGGCCGCCCTCGAAGAGCGCCAGAAGCTGGCCCGCGAGCTGCACGACTCCGTCTCGCAAGCCCTCTACGGCATCGCCCTCGGGGTCGAGACCGCCCGCGAGGTTCTGCCTGACAACCCGGAACGCGCCGCCAGGCCGCTCGACTACGCCGTCACCCTGGCCGAGGCGGGCATGACCGAGATGCGCGCCCTCATCTTCGAACTGCGCCCGGAGTCGCTCGAGAAGGAGGGGCTGGTTGCCGCACTCGAGAAGCAGGCCGCCGTCCAGGCGCGCCACGGTATAAGGGTCGAGACCACGTTCGGCGAAGAACCCGACGCGCCCCTGGAAGCCAAAGAGTCTCTCTACCGCATCGCCCAGGAAGCGTTGCACAACACGGTCAAGCACGCCCGTGCGGCCAACGTGAAGCTAAAGCTGGGACGAGACTTCGAGGGGATCAAGCTCGAAGTCACGGACGACGGTGTCGGCTTCGACACCGGGGGCGACTTCCCCGGCCACCTCGGCCTCAAGTCGATGCGCGAGCGAGTCTCGCGCCAAGGCGGAACGCTTGAGATCGCAAGCAGACCAGGAAAAGGCGTCCGAATCTTCGCCAGAATCCCCTCCGGATGACCCATAAACCTACTCCTACAACGGCCAGAAGCAAAACGCTGGCAAGCTGAAGTGCTGACAAGCGAAGGCAAAGCCTGAGCGTGCTGACTTGCTTACAAACCTCTTTGCCAACTACTCCAGATCCTCCAGCATCGGCCGCAGCTTGTACTTGCGCTGGTGGTGGTCCTTGAGTTCTTCGAGGTAAGCCAGCCACTCTTCCTCACGCCCGGCGGCCACATGGGCGTCCCGCACCTTCGCCAGCCAGTCTACGGCCTCGTCGTAGTCCTTGGATCTGCCCTAGTCCATGATCTCCTCGGCCTGCCTCCTACAGGCCTCGATGACCCAGTCGGGGTGCGTCTCGATGGCCGCGTCAGCTACCCTAGCAACCAGGCCTCCGAAAGGATCCCCTTCGACCGCGGCGATCGCGTCTCCGACGAGGTCTTCGTGCAGGAAGACATCGACCTGGCCCGTTGGCACGTAGGAGGTGCCCTGGCGCAGGTGATCCAACAACTGCTCGCGATGCTCAGGCCAGGCCTCACCGGCAAGCTCCCTTACCCGCAGGTAGGAGGCGAGGTTCTGATCCGCGTGGAAGGCGGCAAGCGCCGCTTCAAGGGCGAGCCCGCGGCGCCCAAGACCTTCCGCGAAGTCCCTGACCCATGCCGCCAGCCTGCTCTTCCGGCCTTCTAGCGAGAGCCCCCTCTCTCCAACCCGTAGTGCGGCCTCCGCATCACCGTGCTCGCGCAGGGCCTCGGCCACGGCGAGAGCCTCCTCCGGTCCGCACGTGTTTCGACGCGTACTCGAAGGCCTCATCGGCCCGGTCAAGCCTGGCGAGCATGATAGCGTGGCTCGTGTCCTCGCCCGCGGCTGCCGAGAGGTGCAGGTACTCCTCATGGCGGCCCCGGCGTGCGAGCACGTTCAGGCGGGCGGCCGTCAGCGGCGGGTCGTCGAAAAGCTCCTCGAAGTAGTCGTCGTCAGGGATCGCACCCTCCAGCACCAGCACCAGCGGCGGGTAGGACCAGCCCTGCTCGACAGCCCGGAAGGCCGCGCCGAAGGTATCTCCGACACCGTAATCCCCTAGCTCGCCCAGCCACACGTCGAGCTTTGCGCCATAGTCCTCCCTCTCCGCAGTGGTGAGCTCTACGCTCAACAGGGCCTCGGTGAGGGCCGCTCCTACCTCCTCGAAGAAATCGAGGAGCTCGCCGCCGTAGTCGCCCATTATCTCCCAGTCGAGCGCGTCCGGGGCCTCCAGGTACTCTTCGGTGATTGCCTCGAGGACACGCAGGGCGCCGGGAGCGTCGTCAGCCCGGATGAGGTCACACGCACCTTGGAGGATGCGGCGTGCCTCATCAAGGTTTCCGGAAGTGTGCCAGTAGTCATAGTAGGGCTCAGGATAGCCCTGGGCCTGGATGCTGGCGCGGAGACTACGCCTGATGGCGTCCACGTTGACCTGGCGAGACTCGGAGGTGGACGAGAGGGCGATCTCACCCTCGATGGCCTCGCCCAGGGAAGGGTAGCGCTCTGCCAGCTTCAGCACGAGATCCTTCAGCTCTTCTCTCTCCAGCCCGGAGAGTGCCTCTTCGAGCTCGGGCAGCTCCCGCACCGATTCAGGCTCGTTGGAGTAGGCGACCAAGGCGGCAACGATGTGCTTGCAAGGGCCGCCCCACTCATAAGGGCAGCTGCACGTAGCATGGATGATTCCGGCCTCATCGAAGACTACGCGAACGCCGTAGGGAGCGAACTGACTGCCTGCCACCTCAGCCCGAAGCTCCTGACCTCGCAAGGTCAGAGAAGCCACAGCACCCTGCCGATAGTAGTCCCGACCCCGACGAAACGATTCGGGGGAGGAATACCTCTGGATATGGGCTTCGCTAAGTTCGGCCAATTACCTCACTCCAATCCTGGAACCGATCCTACCACCATCATGTTCTGTCCTTTGGAAAAGAGTATCGCAAGAAGATCTCACCATCCGCCAGGTGGATGGAAAGCAGGTCGAGGGTAGGACGGTCGCGAGCTGGGAGCGTGGGACCTCGGAGCAATGTAAGGGTCTGCTCGGCGGCGCCGCCAAGCAGTTCGGGCGCCACGGTGAGGAAGAGCTCGTCAACGAGGCTATGCGAGATCAGGGCGTGGCTCAGACCTGGTCCGCCTTCGACCACCAGGGACTGGACACCACGCTCAGCCTTGAGGGCCAGCAGGGCTCTCCCGAGGTCGACGGCCCCAGTGGAGTCGGCAGGCGCCCTCATTACCGGCGCGAGCTTGCGCAATTGTTCGACAACCCTACTGGGAGCCGCATCGGAGAGCAGGATCAAGATTTCCTGGCCTCCCTTGACGATGAGGTGTTCCTCCAGCGGTACGTCGCCCGTGTTGGTAACAATGATCGCGAGCGGTTGCGGCACACCATCCGCCGGGTCGAGGCCGAGTGAGAGCCTCTCGGCCCGCAGCGTGCCGGCGCCGATCATCACGGCGTCGGCCCTGGAACGGAGGGTCCGCATCGTCCTGCGGTCGATTCTGCTCCCCAAGCCTGCGGCCTTCCCCTCCAAGGCGGTCCTGCCGTCCACCGAGCTGACCGTGTTGATGACCACGTATGGCCCCGCCGCGTCGCGGCGCCCTGTGGGCGGCAGGTCCAGGTCTTCGTAGATGGCTGAGACCTCCCTCCCTGGGGGCGGGTAGAGCCTCAGTACCTTCAAACCCTGTAGGGGGCGTACTTACCCGAGGCCGAAAGGGGGAGGCTGACATCCATCCACAGGCCGGAGTCTGTGTTCTCCTGGGCGTGGATCTCCGCCAGGCCGTAGAGACGGCTCGCCGCAGCATAGTCGGCGTGAGGAATAAGAACTCGCATCCTCTCCCTCCTCGAGGCTATCGCGGCGTAGATCTCCTCCACAAGCGCCTCAGTGTCCAGGGTGGCGCTTATGGTGACTGCCTGCGGATGATCCCTACGCAACTCCGAAGCATGCCTCTCTGAGACCAGGTCCATCTTGTTGAGGCACATAATAATGGACCCAGGTCCAACTCCGTTCTCGACCGCCTCAGACAGTGTGCGTGTGACCGTCTGGATCTCCTCCTCGAGTTCCTCGCTCGAGGCGTCCGCGCACACGACCGTGACATCGGCGTTACGGGCCACCTCCAGCGTCGAGGCGAAAGAATGCACCAGTTGCGTGGGAAGCTTCCTTATAAACCCTACGGTGTCGGTGACGACGAAGTCTGGCCACATGCCATCGGGCCCGTTCTTCCTGCCTCCCTCGACTCGACGCGTGGTAGTCTCCAGCGTCTCGAATAGCCTGTCTTTCGTCGACCTACTAGCCCCGCTGAGAGCGTTCAAGATGGTAGTCTTGCCGGCGTTGGTGTAGCCCACCAGCGCGACGGTCGGTGGTCCATCTTCTCTAAGACGGGTACCCCTGACGGCCCTGCCTGCCTTCTCCTCCTCGAGCTTGCGGTTTATGGTCGCTATGCGCTCGCGGATGACACGCCTGTCGTACTCTAGCTGTTGCTCGCCAGGGCCCCTGGTGGTGACCCCTCCACCCCCGAGGCGACTCAACTCAGGGTTCTTTCCCTTGACCCTCGGCAAACGGTACTCCAGGTCGGCGAGCTCGACCTCGAGGCGGCTCGCCGCGTCCCTGGCATGCGCCTCGAAGATGCGGATGATCAACTCCGTCCTGTCCACGACGGAGACGCCACACGCCTTCTCCAGTACCCTAGCCTGTGAGGCGGTCAACTCGTCGTCGCAGACGACGAAACGCGCCCCAGTCTCCTCTACCAAATCACGCAACTCTTCGCGCTTGCCACGCCCTATGTAACCAGTGCCGTCCCTGCGAGCCTGCTCGAGTACACCGGCGATCCCGATCCCAAGCGTGCTCGCCAACCGCCCTAGCTCCGCCACGTGGCGCCTCTCCCCAGCGCCTACCAGTACCGCTCTCTCCTCACTCATATACCAATTATATCATGCATATTATGCAAATTTCTCTCGTGATACGGGCAATGCAAGACGGTAATCCTGGCGCGGCCTTCGAGTGTACGCACCAGCTTGTCGAACCAGCGCATCTGGCGTCGGGCGAGCCGTCTGGTACGGGTCGAAATGAGGTCCTGTGCCTGCGGCAGAGAGAGCGTCCCTGCGAGGTGCCCGGAGAGCTCGCGCACCCCTACGGAGTCCATGACCTGGGGGCTTACACTCTTCCCCGCCGCGACCATGGCTTTGAGTCTCTCGGCTTCGCGCACGCCGTCCAGGGTTATTCTCTTGGACCTCTCGCCGATGGCGGCGTCGACCGCATGCCTCTCTGGGCGGAGGTAGACGATGGTAGTGTCGTAGAGAAGTTCTCCCTCCCAGATAGAACCCCGGCCCCCGGCCCCGGCCAGTTCCAGCTCTTTCGTCCGCGCAGCCCTGCGAGGGTTGGATTCGTTCGCAGCAGCCTCCTGCGCCTGCCGGCGCAACAGGGAAGAGACCTTTGGCGCGAGAGGGATATCTAGCAGGATCGCATTCAGGTACATCCCCGTTCCCGCGTCGAGGACGAAAGTAGCTTCTGGTGCGATGATCTCCTCGGCACGCGCCCTGTGCCTGGCGACTGTCCATTCCTCGGTTACAGATACGATGCCGACTAGCTCCGCCGGCCTCCTTCTGGCCTGGTTGGTGATCACAGGCAGCTCCCTGTAGACTTGCATGGAATCGACGGCCAGCGTGGGTACGTGGCGACCCTCAGCCTCGGTGAGCCTCTCGGCCACGTCATCGGAGAGTTCGCTCTTGCCGCCCGCCGTCGGCCCACAAACTACGAGTGCGGCCTTGTTCGAGTCCTGTGTCAGAAGTCTTACCTCAGGCCAGGGTCGTCACCCTGATGGCTCGCCGGCGTACAGTACGTGGGGTCCTGCGCCCTCGATTCTGGCTTTGACGTAGTTGCCCGGTGCGACGTCGGTCTTGACGTGAACGGCGTGACCACTCCAGGTCTCCCCGATAGCCTTTCCGTCTTCCGTGCTACCGTGACGGATGTAGATCTCCTCTACGCCACCGACTTTGCGCTGGTTCCTCGCGAAGGCGTTCTGTTCGATCTGTCTCAGCACCTCGAGGAAGCGCCGCTGGACGACGGCATCGGGCACGGCACCGGGTAGCGCCGCGGCCTCGGTGCCCCGTCTGGGTGAGAACTTGAAGATGTAAGCCGCGTCGAAGGCGCAGTCCTCGACGAGCTCGAGTGTCTGTTCGTGGTCCTCCTCGGTCTCGCCGGGATGGCCCACGATAATGTCCGTGCTGAGGGTACCGTCCGGCGCCGCTTCCCTGAAAACTTCGATCTTGCGCCTGTACCGCTCCGCTTTGTACCCGCGGTGCATGACCTTGAGCATCCTGTCGGACCCCGACTGCACGGGCAGGTGGAGCCGCTTCACAATGGTATCCCTCTCCCCTATGGCCCGTAACGTGCGATCCTCCATGTTGGAAGGGTGGCTCGTGGTAAACCACACCCGCGGCGCGCTCTCCGAGACTGCCTCCAGGAGATCACAAAACCTCTTGCCCTCGTGTCGCCAAGCGTCCACCGTCTGGCCCAGCAACGTCACGTACCCGGTACCGCCAGCGACGAGCCTCTCTACCTCCCCGATCACACTCCCCATCGGACGGCAGAGCATACGCCCCCTCACAGTCGGTACTATGCAGTAACTGCACTGGTAGTTGCACCCGGTCATTATCGTCACAAAGGCGTTGTGCCCGCCCTCCGTGCCAGGCAACTCGGGAGTGTACGTCTCCCGCATCGTCGGTAGCCCTACGAACTCAGCCAACTCGTAAGTATTATGCGTGCCCAGTACGAGGTCTATATTGTAGGTCTGCTTGAGGGTGGCCGACTCTTCGGCGGCGCCGATACAGCCTGTTAGGGCCACCTTCTTGACCCGGCCCTCGCGGCGGAGACGGTTTAGTTCTCCGAGGTGTCCCTTCACGCGGTCGACGGCGTTCTCGCGGACGTAGCAGGTGTTGAGTATTACGAGGTCAGCATCCTCGTAATGCTGGACCTCGGCGTAACCTGCGTCCTGGATCATCCGCCTTATGCGGTCCGAGTCGTGCACGTTCATCTGGCACCCAAAGGTCCTTATGCAGGCGGTCCTACTTTCAGGGCTGGCCCGCCCGGCAGGCTTGCTGGAGAGCTGTATGGGCGCTCTCGGCGTCGATCGTGTCGTGCTACTCATACTCTTCCTCCGGCTCGTAGACTCGGGCTCTGAGAGAGATCTCCCCCGGACGTCTCTCGAGCCTCACATCCTCAACCTCCATGTACCCGGCCCGCGCCGCCCGCCTGAGTATATCCGTAATGCGCCCACTTTCCTCCTCCCCAAGCTCGAGCACAGGACCCCCATCTACCCCCCCACCAACCCGCCGCCTCCCTGTCCCTCCAGTACTCTCCTCCGCCGAAACTCCCTCGACAGGCAACACCTCACCACGCAATATCCTCTGTACACTCCTCGTCGATACACCAAGTCCGAGCGCCAAAGCCTCCTCCCTTAAGCCCGCACTCTCTCGGCGTCTCTGTATTATGCGGTGATGTAAGAGGGTGGCGAGGATGCGGGCCGGAGTCCCGTAGTAGGTGTGGAGCCGGTGACTATGCCTGTTGGTTCTTTCGGTGAAGTGTTCTAGCGTAGCCCTGAGGTTACTGTGCGACGGTCGGGTTGGTGACTGGAGGGTACGTTCTGGGATGGTGTTGGTATCGAAGGTGGCCCGTATCGAGGTAGGCGAGGACGTGGAGAGGACTCTGATCTCCACAGAGAGGCTCTTTATCTGGTACAGGGAGAGGCCAGCGCCGTGGGTGGGTAGGGAAGCATCGCCTGGTTCTGTGACGGGATTCAGGTGGCGGGTGGTCACGCCGGGTTCCAGGATCAAATCCGTGTGAGATTCAGGGATGCCGTGGCCATCGTCGAGGACGGTAAGGGTCCTGTAGCGCCGGTCTCTGAGGGTAGAGGCCACGTAGATGTGGGCCGCCCCGGCGTCGCGGGCGTTGCGAACCAGCTCGAGGAGGGCGTCTTCGACGTGGGTGATGCGGGAGGGTCCGCGGCGGGCCCCCTCCACGCCGGTGAGGCGGGCGAAACCGGCGCCGAGGTCCCTGTAGGGGCCATCCATTACAGCTCGTTTCGGATCGACTGAACCATCTAAGCAGCCGCGGTTCGTAAGTGGGCGGTTCCCGAGCCGCCCCTACATGCCATCCGCTGCAGGGTCCCTACCTTACCTCGCCACCTCGCTGACCCGGCTCTCGCGGATAACGGTCACCCTTATCTGGCCTGGGTACTCGAGGTCGGTCTCTATCTGCTTGGAGATGTCGTAGGCCAGCTTGGCGGCGATACGGTCGTCCACTTCGGAGGGCTGGACCATAACTCTTATCTCACGTCCGGCCTGGATCGCGTAGGCTTTGTCTACCCCCCTGTGGCCGAGGGCGATGTCCTCGAGGGAGCGCAGGCGCTCGATGTAGGTCTCCGTCGTCTCGCGCCTGGCGCCGGGGCGGGCCGCCGAGACCGCGTCTGCTGTGGCGACGAGCACATCCTCGACCGACTCCATCTCGATCTCGTGGTGATGGGCGCTTATGGCGCGCACCACTTCGTCCGACTCCCCACTCTTCTTCGCGAAGCGGCCCCCGATCAGGGCGTGGGTGCCCTCGACCTCGTGGTCTATGGCCTTGCCGACATCGTGCAGCAGGGCCGCCCTGCGGGCGATCTTGACGTCGGCCCCTAGCTCCTGGGCCATCATGCCGCAGAGGTTGGCCACTTCGACCGAGTGGGCGAGCACGTTCTGGCCGTACGAAGTCCGGTACTTCAGGGCGCCGAGAAGCCGCAGCAAGTCGTTGTGCATGCCGCCTGAGATCTTGGCGTCGTAGAGCGCCTGGCGCCCCGCGGCCTTCATCTCCTTCTCGACATCCTTGCGGGCCTTGGCGACGATCTGTTCGATGCGCCCTGGGTGGATGCGCCCGTCCTGCACGAGCCGCCCCATCGAGACCCGCGCCACCTCGCGCCTGACAGGGTCGAAGCTTGAGATAACCACCGTCTCGGGCGTATCGTCGATAATGACGTCTACACCCGTCGTGGCCTCGAAGGCCCTTATGTTCCTGCCTTCACGGCCTATGACCCTGCCCTTCATGTCGTCAGAGGGCAGAGACACGGCCTTCACCGTCGACTCCGAGGTCAGGTCAGAAGCGAGGCGCTCCATGGTGGTGGAGATCAGACGCCGCGCCTCGGCATCAGCCCGCGCCTCGGCCTCGAGGGTCAGGTCGCGCACCATGCGCCCGAGCCTTCCCTCAAGCTCCGTCTCGAGGTCGGAGAACAGCCTCCTCTCGGCCTCCTCACGCGTCAGGCCGGAGACCTCCTCTAGCATCCTGAGGTGGTCAGCCTCCCGCTCCCTCAGCTCTCCTTCCTTGCGCCGCATCGCCTCTTCGGTCTCCGTAAGCCGGCGCCTGCGTTCGTCGAGCTCTCCCTCACGCCTCTCTAGTGCGGTATCCCTGTTGTCCAGGCGCTCTTCGACGCGTGCGATCTCGGCCCGCCTGGCACGCACCTCGGTTTCGGCGTCGTCTTTGATCTTGAGCGAGGACTCTTTGGCCGCAAGGTCGGCCTCACGGCGTTTGGTCTCGACCTCGCGATCGGCATCCTCGAGGATGGACCTTGCGTCGGCCCTGGCCCGGGCCTGGCGACTGTCCACACGTGACTTGGAAACGAAATAGCCCAGGGCCGCGCCGACGGCGAGGCCGGCGACCAGTCCCAGGACCAGTAACAAAACATTCACAGGTTGTCCTCCCAGCGGGCCCGCCGCGAGAACGGTGGCCCGGTATAAAGCTCGCTCGACTATCCTTGGGCTTCCGGAGGCTCCCGGTACTCCCGGGCAACCTGGGAACATACCTCCACCGAGTAGCCCCGGCGAACCAGAAAGCCGTAGACCCTACGCGCCTCCGCGTCGGACCCACGCTCATTATACCGCCGCGCAGCGGCGGCACGAGCCTCATCCAGCTCGGAGCGACCTGCGAACTCCTCATCGACTACCTCCCGCACCAGGTCCTCCTCCACGCCGCTCTTCTTGAGCTCGACCGAGACCCGCCGCGGTCCGTACCTGCGTGCCTTCTCATGCGCCTTTTCGCGCGCGAACTCGGCGTCGTCGACATAGCCGAGCTCCTCCAGGCGAAGGACGACGCCTTCTATGGTCTCCTCGACATAACCGTAACGCCCCAGACGTTCGCGGAGCTCGGCCTCGGACCTGGCCCTGTACCCCAGGAGGTTGAGCGCGCGGCTCATCGCCAAGGGCCTCTCCCCCGCAATACGCGCCCTACCCAACTGCTCGGGCGAAAAAATCGCCCCCTCCACGAGCCCGATCTCTGCGGCTACTCCGGCGTCGATCTCTGCCCAGAACTCTCCGTCGACGAAGATTCTGGCCTTGTCCCGGCGCCCGCGAACGCCCGTTATCTCAGGCATAGACACTCCTGGAGCAGAGGTATCGACCCCTGTCGAGGGCTAGGCGAAACTATCAAGCTGAAATGCTGACAAGTGGAGGCGAAGCCGGAGCGTGCTGACATGCTGCTGGCTGGCAGGGAGGTCGATCTCCCAGCCAGCCAGCTTTAAAGCACCTGGCCCGCGGGCTCCTCGGCTACTTCATCGGCCGTCTCGACAGGCTCGATGAGTCCGAGCTTCTCGTAGACTTCCTCGAGAATACGCCCGCGGACCTCGTAGTTCTCCTTGAGGAACTGCTTGGCGTTCTCGCGGCCCTGCCCGAGGCGCTCATCTCCGTATGCGAACCAGGCGCCGCTCTTCTGTACCACATCGTGCTCGATGCCGACGTCGAGCAGGCTCCCCTCTCGGGAGATCCCCTCCCCGTACATCACGTCGAACTCCACCGTCTTGAAAGGAGGCGCCACCTTGTTCTTGACGACCTTGACCCTGGTCTGGTTGCCGACCGCGTCGTTGCCGACCTTGAGCGCACCAATGCGCCGGATGTCCAGACGCACGCTCGAATAGAACTTCAGCGCCCTACCTCCAGGAGTCGTCTCGGGAGAGCCGAACATGACCCCTATCTTCTCCCTCAGCTGATTGATGAAGACGGCCGTAGTCCCAGAGCGGTTGAGAGATCCCGAGAGCTTCCGCAAGGCCTGGCTCATGAGCCGCGCCTGAAGTCCCACGTGAGTGTCGCCCATCTCTCCCTCGATCTCAGCCCTAGGTACGAGCGCCGCGACCGAGTCTATGACGACGACGTCGAGGGCGCCTGAGCGGACGAGGGTATCCGTTATCTCGAGGGCCTGTTCGCCGTTATCCGGCTGGGAAAAGTAGAGGTTTTCGAGGTCGACACCGATAGCCTGGGCGTAGGTAGGGTCGAGGGCATGCTCGGCGTCGACGAAGGCGGCGAGACCTCCGGCCTTCTGCGCCTCGGCGATGATGTGCAGTGCGAGGGTCGTCTTACCGCTCGACTCTGGACCGAAGATCTCGACGATCCGGCCCCTTGGGACTCCGCCGACGCCCAAGGCGAGGTCGAGGGCCAGGGCGCCGGTCGGGATGCAGGCGATCTTAGGCCGCTCCTCGTCGCCCATGCGCATGATCGAACCCTTCCCGAACTGCCGCTCTATCTGGGAGACGGCGGCGTCTATAGCCTTGCTCTTATCCAATGCATCCTCCAAAAAGCGAGTGTGCCAACAGATTATGTAATCGGCATCTACTGCGCCTGATTATACTGTAGGGGTCCAGGGCTCCCAAGGGGTATCAGGAGTCCTTCAGCTTGCGTTCTTCAGGGTGTAGTTCCTGGCGACTATCTCACCCGAGCGCCCGAGCGTGCCAGCATCCTGGCCGTTGATCTCCACCGTAACAGCCCCTGCATCCCCGCTCTTGATGTAAAGTTGCTGCTCGGCTTCGAAAGTCTTCGAGAACCCTGGCTGTGCTATCTGCTCGTAGACAGCGCTTCCGTCGGTCCGGATCAGAATCCACGATGGCCGCTCTCTCACGTTGACGAGGACCTGCAACGTATCGGATGGGGCACTCTGCTTCGCGCCCGCTGGTTCCTTGCGCTCGCCGGCGTCTTCCTTCGCCGGCCCGGCTCCGGAGGGCTTCTCCCTGTCGGCCACCTCTCGTTGCTCCTGGCGGGGCGGGCTCTCCTCCGAAGGCGGATTGCCCTCCTTGGAGACCTGAACCCCGCGTCCGACGAAGTAGAGGGTTCCGAAAACGGCGGCCAGAGCGAGAAGGGCGACGATCACCGTTGCGATGGCCGAGGTGGGGATCTTGCTCTTCCGCGTCCCCGTCAGGCCACTGGGTGTGATCAGGGGCTCCTCGAAGTCACTCTCCGGCCTGGTGTTGTAGTCGATCCCACGTTCGCGCTGCGGTTTACTGGTGCCCTTGAGCTGCCGCGAGAGGGCTTCACCGTCGAGGCCGAGGTAATTGGCGTAGGTCTTTAGGAAGCCCCTGACGTAGACCGCGTCGGGTAGCACTGCGTAGTCCCCGCGCTCCAGGCCAGTGAGGTAACGCTTGCGGATCTTGGTCGCCTGCTCGACATCCTCCAGGGAGAGACCACGCTCCTTGCGCTTGTGCTCCAGAAAGCGGCCGATCTCGACCTCATCGTTCGATTCGGCGCCTCGCGCCGGGTTGTGCCGCCCATCTTCCATCGCGCCTTAGAGCCTATCACAAAAGCTACCAATCCTCGGCCCGTTCGGCCCTCCCTTCGTCGCCTGAGAACATGGACTCGAGGTCCATCGTAGAAGCAACCACGGCGCGGCTCTTGGAGCCTTCGTAGGGGCCGACGATGCCCTTACGCTCAAGCGCATCGATAATCCTGCCGGCCCGAGAGTAGCCTACCCTGAATCGGCGCTGCACCGCGCTTACGGAGGCCTGCTGCGTGGAGACGACGAAGCTCGCCGCCTCGGGAAGTAGGTCGTCGTCCGGCTCCTCGTTCTCCTGCTTGACACTTCTAGGTTCCGTTACCTCTTCCACAAAGCGCGCCTCCGCGCGCCCCGAGGCCGCATCGACCGTGGCCGAGACCACCCTGCCGACCTCCGCTTCTGAGATGAAAGCGCCCTGGACACGCGATGGCCTCGCCGCCGAGACAGGCTTGTAGAGCATGTCTCCCATCCCGAGCAGGGCCTCTGCGCCGGGGGTGTCCAGGATCACACGGCTGTCGACCTGGCTCGAGACGGCGAAGGCTATGCGGCTAGGGACGTTCGCTTTGATCATGCCCGTTATTACGTCCACGCTGGGTCTCTGGGTAGCGACTACCAGGTGGATGCCCACAGCGCGCGCCTTCTGGGCGAGCCTGATGATGGCGTCCTCTACCTTGGCACCGGCCTGCATCATGAGGTCGGCGAGCTCGTCTATGACGACGACCACGTAGGGCATCTGGGTCTCGGCCTTGTCGTTGTATCCCTCGACTGACCTGACCCCGATCTTCTCGAGCACCTCGTACCGGCGCTCCATCTCGGCAACGGCCCACGCCAGCGCGTTTGCAGCCTTCTTGACGTCGGTTACGACCGGCGTTATGAGGTGCGGCACCCGCCCGAACTGGGAGAGCTCGACCCTCTTGGGGTCTATAAGGACCATCTTGACCTGCCTCGGATCGGTGGTAAGCAGCAGCGAGGTCAAAAGCCCGTTGAGCATTACGCTCTTGCCGCTGCCCGTGGTACCCGCGACGAGCAGGTGCGGCATCTCGGAGAGGTCGAAGAAAACGGCCCGCCCGGAGATATCCTTGCCCAGTCCTACAGGAAGGGTCCAGTCGTTGGCGTCGGGATAGGCCTGGAACACGTCCCCGAGCGTCACCTTCGCCGGCCTGGTATTGGGCACTTCGACCCCAACCGCGCTCTTGCCAGGGATCGGGGCGAGTATCCTGACCTCGGTCGCGGCGAGGGCATAGGCGATGTCTTGCTGCAAATTCCTGACCTTCCCCACCTTGACCCCGCTCCCGAGACGAAGCTCGTAGCGGGTAACCCGAGGGCCGACCACGGCGCGCACCACGTGGGCCTCGACCCCGAGATCGGAGAGCGCCAGGGTGAGCCTCTGGCTGGTACCCTCGGCGTCGTGCTCGGGATCCCCACTCCCGAGGCTCAACATGGAGAAAGGCGGCGGTGTGTACTCGCCGGGCGCGAGCTCCCTCTCTGCGCTAAAGGCCTCCTGGGCAGGCCCGCGCTCCGGCAAGATGACTTCGAACTCTCTGGTCGGCGCGCTCTCCATCCCCCCTTCTTCAACCGGTGCCTTCCCCCGCACACCCGAGTCAGCGCTGTCCACGGTACCGCTTCGCTTCGGCTTCGATTCTCGCTTCGGCTTCGATTCCGGCCGCTTCGCTCTCCTCTCCTGCAGCCCTTGGGCCGATCCTACGGCCTTCTCGCCGACGCTCTTGAGTGCAGCGAAGGCCGAAGCAAAGCTCACGCCGGTGAGCAGGGACAGGCCAAGTGCGAACAGCAGTCCGATCGCAAGCGCGGCCCCGATGGCCCCGGCGGCCCAATGCACCCCCTCGTAGAATCCACTGCCCAGAAGGCCCCCGGCCTCGGGATAATGCCCGGCGGTGAAGAGCAGCCTCTGGGGCAAGGTAGCAGCGAAGGTGGCCGCACCCGCAAGTAGCAACAGAACGGCGCCGGCGACAAACCGGCCGGCCTGGCGGCCAAGCAAGAGGAGCACACCGGCCACCGCCACGAGCGGGGCGATCGCGGGGCCAACCCTCCCAAGCAGTTGTGCCGTCACAAAGGTTCCAGCATCCCCAAGGAATGCGCCGCGTCCACTCACGAACGCAGCGCTCAAAAACAGGCCCAGGGCGAGAAGGAATGCCCCGATGGCCTCCCTCGTCACAGCCTCGGTGAGGCCCTTCCCTACCCGGGTTAGGGGCGAGACGCCCTTGCGCGTCGTCTTGCCCCCGCCAGAGGAGACCTTCTTCGTACCCTTCTTCGGCGCACGCCTACTCTTAGCCACGCCCTAAGTCTAGCCCATAAGCCTCTAGTCCACCGTCAACCGCAAGGTGTGGTACAGGGTTAGATCTATACCTCAACTATTAGCGGCAGGATGATCGGGCGTTTACCTGTCCGCTCGGAGAGAAAGCTGGAGAGGTCTTTACGGATTGCCTTCTTGAGCTCGCCCCAGTCCGTTACCTGGCGCCTGGCCGTCCGCTCCAGAGTACCCGTAACCACGGCCATCGACTCGTCGACCAGGCCGTTTGCGGCCTGCTGGTCGACGAAGCCGCGCGAGATCACATCGGGGGGTCCCAAGAGCTGTCCGTTCTGGGCGTTGATGCGGGCGACGACGATAAACATGCCGTCCTCCGAGAGTTGCTGGCGCTCGCGCATTACACCGTCGGAGCTCTCGGCGATGGCACCGGCGTCAACGAGGAACATTCCTGCGGCGACGTTCTCGGCCATGCGCGCCTCGCCGTTGTCGAACTCCAGGCAGGCGCCATTCTCCAGGATAAAGATGTTCTCTTCGGGGATGCCGACGCTGATCGCGGTGTTGGCGTGGTGCCTGAGCATCCTGAACTCGCCGTGCACGGGCACGAGGAATTTGGGCTTGAGGAGCGCGAGTATCAGTTTCTGCTCCTCCTGGGCCGCGTGACCCGAGACGTGCACGTTTCGCAGGGGACTGTAGTAGACCTCAGCGCCACGCTTCATCAGGTTGTTGATGGTGCGCGAGACGCCGCGCTCGTTGCCTGGGATGGGGTGGGCGGCTATCACGACCGTGTCGCCTGGGCCGGCCTCTATGGTGCGGTGGGTACCGTTCGCCACCCGGCTCAAGGCGGCGAGCGGCTCGCCCTGGGAGCCGGTCATCAGAACGGCGATGTCTGAGTCTGGAACCTTATTGATGTCCCTCTGCTCGACGAGCATCGAGGACGGGAGGTCCAGGTAGCCTAGCTCCAGCGCGATCTGGACGTTGCGGATCATGGAACGTCCTGCCACGCCGACGAGTCGGTTGTGCGCCTTGGCCGCTTCGACGACCTGGCTGACGCGGTGGATGTGGGAGGCGAAGGAGGCCACGATGATCCGGCCCTGCGCCTTCTCGAAGACGTCCTGGAAAGTCGTCGCGACGGTCTTCTCGGAGGGCACGTAGCCGGGTCTCTCCGAGTTGGTAGAGTCACCGAAGTAGGCGAGAACCCCCTCCTTGCCCAGCTCGGCCAATCTCCCAAGATCTATCGGCCCGCCCTCGATCGGCGTCAGGTCCACCTTGTAATCACCGGAGAAGACGATCAGGCCCGCGTTGGTGCGGATCGCCACGGCAACGGCGTCGGGGATGGAGTGGTTGACGTTGATGAACTCGAGACCGAAACCCCCGAGGTTCTGTGTGCCGCCCGCCTTTATCTCGCGCAGATCCCCCCTCTTGATCCCAAACTCCTGCAGCTTGCTGCGCACGAGCCCGAGGGTGAGCTTGGTGGCGTAGACAGGCACGTTGAACTCGCGCAAGAGATAAGGTAGCGCACCAACATGGTCCTCGTGACCGTGCGTGAGCACTATGCCCTTCAGCTCGCCAGCGTGTTCCCGCAGGTAGGTGAAGTCAGGGAGGACAAGGTCGATCCCAGGCATCTCCTCGTCAGGAAACGACATACCAGCGTCGACCAGGATTATCCCACTGCTCTGGCGCACGGCCGTCATGTTTTTGCCGATCTCACCCAGCCCCCCGAGGGGAACGACCTGCAAGGTCTGATTGTCTAACAGTATTTCCTCCCTTCGGTCGGAAAGCATGTCAGTATCTCAGCACGCTCGGGCCTTGCGGCCTTCGCTTGTCAGCACTTCAGCTTCTTGCTGAAATGCTGACAAGGCGCGAAGCGCCGTGCTGAAATGCTGACATGCTAATAACTAGCTTCCGTTCAGGTACCTGCCCAGATCGAGCTCCTTCGGCCCGACGGCGGAGAGGTACATCTTCTCTGTTCTAAGGTGCTCTCTGGCGAGGCGTGCGATGTCCTCCGGGGCCACGGCCTCGATGCGGGCGGAGATCTCCTCCGGCGTCAAGAGCTCAGCCCCGGTTATGACGCTGCGGCCTACGCGATTCATCCTCGCCGAGGTGCTCTCGAGGGCGAGGAGCGTCGAGCTCTTGAGCTGCTGCTTGGTACGCTCGAGCTCTTCTTCCTCGACCTCCTCCTCCATGACCTTTCCGAGTTGCTCGACGATCACCCCGACCGCCTCCTCCACGTTGCCCGTGGTCGAGCCGACGTAAGTCTTGATCGCGCCTGCGTCCGAGTATCCCTGGTGGTAGGAGTACACGGCGTATGCGAGCCCGCGCTTCTCGCGCACCTCCTGAAAGAGTCGACTGCTCATGCCGCCGCCCAAGACGTTGTTCAGCGCGGCCATCGCGTAACGGTCTTCGCTCTTCGCGGGGATACCGAGAGAGCCCATCGAGACGTGGTACTGCTCCGTCTCCTTGAACTTGAAGAAAAAGCGACTCTCGGGCGGGGTCGGGCTCGCCTCCCGCACGAACGGCTCTCCTTCGGGCAGTCCAGAGAGCTTCTCCTCGACTATCCGCTCTACGTCGTCGGGGTCGAGCTTGCCGGCGGCGACGACGAAGACATTGGGGGCCGTGTAGGTGCGGCTGTGGAAGTCCTCGAGGGTATCGTGGTCGACCCCGCGGACGGTCTCGGCCGACCCGATAATCGGGCGACCGAGTGGGTCCTCGTGGAAGATCAAAGAAGATAGGTACTCGTCGGCGAGCTGGTCTGGCCTGTCCTCGTACATCTTGATCTCCTCGACGATGACCTCCCGCTCCCGCTCGAGGTCAACGAGCGTCGGCCTGAGGACCATGTCGCTCATGATGTCGAGGGCGCGCCCGAGGTGCTCGGGCAGAAAGCGGGCGTAGAGCAGGGTGTACTCCTCGCCGGTCGCCGCGTTCTCCTGGGCTCCGATGCCCTCGAAGGCCTGGGCGATGCCGAGGGCGTCCATGTCAGGGGTCCCCTTGAAGAGCATGTGCTCCATCAGATGGCTGATACCGGCGACCTCGTCCCTCTCGTCGCGCGATCCGGCCCGGATCCAGAGCCCAAGTGCGACGCTCGTCGCCTCGGCGAGTGGCTCGGAGAAGACTCTGAGGCCCCCTGGAAGATCCTTCCGCCTTACGTTCGGGTCGGCCACTAGCCCTCCAACTTCTCGAGGCTGATGCGGTTCTGCTTGTCGATCTCGAGGACACGCACCTTGATGCGGTCGCCCTCGCTCACGACATCCTCGACCCTCTCGACCCTCTGCCTTCCTGGCGCGAGACGTGAGATGTGCACGAGCCCGTCGCGGCCCGGCGTGAGCTCGACGAAGGCCCCGAAGTTAGTGGTCTTCACGACCTTGCCGGTGTAGATCTCACCTGCCTCGACATCCTTCATCATCCCGTTTATCGCGGAGGCAGCATCCCTGGAGATGCTCCCTTCACCGGCCACGAAGACCGTCCCGTCATCCTCGACGGAGATGTTCACGCCGAACTGCTCCTGCAGCGCGTTGATGGTCTTCCCACCGGGCCCTATGAGCATCCCGATCTTGTCCTTCGGGATCTTTAGGACCTCGACCCTCGGGGCATAGTCGGAGACCTCGGCCCTCGGCTCTGCTATGGCGCCGCGCAGGATCTCGAGTATCTCTAGACGCCCGGCTTTCGCCTGCTCCAGCGCCTCCTGCAAGAGCTGGGCCGAAACACCGGTGATCTTCATGTCCATCTGGAGCGCCGTTATGCCGTCGGCCGTGCCAGCGACCTTGAAATCCATGTCGCCCATGTGGTCCTCGAGGCCCTGTATGTCACTGAGGATGACATAGTCGTCGCCCTCCTTGACGAGCCCCATCGCAACTCCGGCGACGGGGGCCTTGATCGGCACGCCGCCGTCCATGAGCGCCAGCGTCGAGCCGCAGACGCTCGCCATCGAGGAGGAGCCGTTCGACTCGAGTACCTCAGATATTATGCGTAGAGCATAGGGGAACTCATCCTCGGACGGAATGACGGGAACCAGGGCCCGCTCGGCCAGTGCTCCGTGCCCGATCTCACGCCGCCGCGGACTTCCAAGGCGGCCGGTCTCGCCCGTGGAGTAGGGCGGGAAGTTGTAGTGGTGCATGTAGCGCTTGCCCGTCTGCGGCTCGATGGTGTCGAGCCTTTGGGCGAGCCCGAGGTCGGCCAGGGCCAAAGAACTCAAGACCTGCGTCTCGCCCCTGGTAAAGAGTCCCGTGCCGTGTACCCGCGGGAGCGCCTGCACCTCGGCTGAAGTCGGTCTTATCTCGTCGAGCCCCCGCAGGTCCGTACGCTTGCGATCCTTGAGGTAGAGCTCGCGGAAAGCCTCCTTCTCGAGCGTCGATAGGGCGGCCGTTATCTGGGGGATCTCCTCCTCGTCACGGCCTTCCTTCAACTCCTCGCTCAGCTCCTCGAGCGCGTCGTGCCTGGCCCTGCGGTCGGTCTGGACGATGCCATCCTTCATCCGCCCGAGATACCGCTCGCGAAAGTCCGCGAGAAAAGGATTCTCCTGCGTCTCCTCTATCTGCTGCTTCTCTTTTCCGTACTCGCCGGCCCACTCCTCGATCGCCTCTGCCTGGGCCTTGATGGTCTCCTGGGCGAGCTGCAGGGCCTCGACCATGACGTTCTCGGGCACCTCGTTGGCCCCCGCCTCGACCATGGTGATAGCTTCCTTGGTGCCCGCAACAACGAGGTCGAGGTCGCTGTCT
The DNA here is from genome assembly GCA_902806095.1 of uncultured Rubrobacteraceae bacterium. Lineage (GTDB taxonomy): Bacteria > Actinomycetota > Rubrobacteria > Rubrobacterales > Rubrobacteraceae > Rubrobacter_D. The sequence goes on along the minus strand of CADCVF010000081.1, from coordinate 110,393 downwards.
GCGATCTGGGCGTAGGTAGGGTTCAGGATGAACTCGCCGTCGAGCGAACGTCCGACGCGTACGGCTCCGATCGGGCCTGCGAATGGCAGGTCAGAGAGGGCGAGCGCCGCAGAAGCCCCGACCATGCTAACGGTGTCATAAGGGGTGTCCTGGTCGGCGACCAGAACTGTTCCTACGACCTGTATCTCGTAGTGATAGTTCTTCGGGAACAGCGGCCTGAGAGGCCTGTCAGTGAGGCGCGAGGTCAGGATCGCACGCTCTGAGGGCCTTCCCTCGCGCTTGATGAAGCCGCCGGGGATCTTGCCAGCCGCGGGCATGCGCTCCTCGATGTCCACGCTCAAGGGCAGGAACGTCGCGCCGGGGCGCGGGGCCTGCGAACGTGTCGCTGTGGAAAGGATCACGGTGTCGCCGAGCCTCGCCGTCACCGAGCCACCGGCTTGTTTGGCCAGCCTCCCGGTTTCGAGCACGATCGAGCGCTCACCTACTGGTATATCTAGACGCATATTGTTTTCTCCTCTTGCTTCTCTTGTTACCCGGACTACCGGCGTAGGCCGAGCTTGGCGATGAGCGCCCGGTAGCGCTCGACATCCTTCTTCTGCAGATACTTGAGTAACCTGCGGCGCCTGCCGACCAACTTCAACAGTCCACGCCGCGAATGGTAGTCGTGTTTGTGCTCGCGCAAGTGCTCCGTGAGGTGCGCTATGCGCCGCGTGAGCACCGCGACCTGCACCTCGGGCGACCCCGTGTCCCCCTCGTGCGTCCGGTGCTCCTGAATGATCTCTTCTTTGTGCTCAACTACAGCCAACTTCTTCTTTCTCCTCTTTGTTCACTTCTCTATCGTTTAACCCGTTCGAACCTTTATGCTACCACATGCATCAATTAGTATCGTACGTCATGCTCGACCCGAAAACGTCCTCGAGGAGCCCCGACGGCTCGGCCGGCGCCTCACGTTCTCCATCCAGGTCCATCGACTACCCGAGACCATCGGTGATAAGCCTTGCCTCCTCTACGTCGCGCCGGATCTGGCCTTTGAGCTCATCGATGCCCGAGAAGCGTCGCTCTTCCCTTATGCGCTTCATGAAGCCGACGTCTACCACGCGCCCGTAGAGGTCTCCCTCGAAGTCGAGGAGATGAGCCTCGACGCGGATCTCGGCCCGCCCGAAGGTCGGAGCCACGCCGACGTTCGTACACGCGGCGTACTCTTCTTCGCCACAGCGGACGAACCCGGCGTAGACTCCGCGGGCCGGTACAACGGCGTCCGCATCAGGCACCACGTTTGCCGTTGGAAAGCCGATGGACCTGCCTCGCTTGTCTCCGACCACTACCTCTCCCCTGAGCACGTAGGGGCGTCCGAGGAGGCCGGCGGCCTCGGTCACTTCTCCCTCGGAGATCAGAGCCCGTATGCGGGTGGAGCTGATCCCACCCTCCATGCCGGCACCGCGTACCTGAACTGCAACGGCCGTCCCCCCTGCCTCCCGCATGAGTCGCAGGAGGTCCTGAAAATCTCCGGCAGCCCTGTGCCCGAAACGAAAGTTCGCGCCGACTACGACTACCTCGGCCCCTACCTCCCCCACCAGAACGTCCCGCACAAATTGTTCGGGGCTCTTCCTGGATAGCCCGAGGTCGAACGGTATCACCCACGCCTCATCGGCCCCGTAACGAAGTAGGACTTCACGCCGCAATGCCACCGGTGTCAGTAGCTTCGGCGGGTTACCAGCCCTCAATACGGTCCGTGGATGCGGGTGGAAGGTGGCAGCAACTACCTTCATGTCCCTCCACCGCCCTTCCTCGACAGCCCGCAGCAAGACCTCCTGGTGGCCGAGATGTACACCATCGAAGTTCCCGAGGGCTACGACTACTCCGCGCATAACACCACCTCGGCCCGCCCCCCACCCTCGTCGTCCCTGTATACAGCCAACATCTCGCCCCCGCACATCACCCTGTAGCTGCCATCGACTCGACACCTCCCTATACGCCCGCCGTGGCAGACCAGGCCGCAGCCTACCTCCGCAGAAACTTCCACTTCAGGCAAATGGGCCACCACCTTGAGTGATTGTATTATGTGGTTATGTAAGGTTTCGGGGGAGAGATTTTGTGGGGGAGGGGCGTCATTGACGGTGAGGTGTCCGACGCTCGTGCGGCGCAGGGCGGTGAGGTAGGCGCCTGAGCCCAGGGACGTGGCGAGGTCGTTTATGAGGGTTCTTACGTAGGTGCCGCTGCTGCATGAGATCTCGAACGTTGCAGTCTGTTCGGCGGGGTCGAGTCCGGCGAGACCGAGACTATGCACCGTGACAGGACGGGCCTCCCGTTGAACGCTGATGCCGCGGCGGTGCAGGTCGTAGAGGCGGACGCCCCCGCGTTTGAGGGCTGAGGTCATCGGTGGAACCTGGAGGAGATCGCCTGTGAAAGTGGGTAGCGCGTCACGGATGGCCTCTTCAGAAGGCAGAGGGGCGTCGAGATCGATGATCTCGCCTTCAGCGTCGAGCGTGTCGGAGACGGCGCCGAAACGGGCGGTTGCCGTGTATGCCTTGTCCAGGTTGGTCACGTAGCGCGAGAGACGGGTTGCGCGTCCGAGTAGGAGCACGAGGAGGCCCGAGGCCAGTGGGTCGAGGGTTCCGGTGTGACCGATCCTGGTCTTCGTTGCGAGAAGACGTTTAACCCAGGAGACCGCCCTGGCACTCGTTATGCCTGGCGGTTTGTCAAGCAGAAGGCCACCACACAGAGCCGCTTTCGTTATCGCCCGCCCCCGAGGTCGAGGACGCCTTCCAGCATCCCGAGAAGCTCTTCCCTGGCCTCGTTCGGCCGGCGCCGCGTGGTGTATCCGGCGGCGAGCCTGTGGCCGCCTCCCCCAAAGCGGCGCGCTATCTCTCCGACATCGACCGTCTCAGAACGGAGGGAACCTTTAGTGCCTTGCGGCACTTCGCGCAGGTGGGCCACGACGTCGACACCCGCGACGGTGCGGAGCTGGTCTATAGACTCCTTCGAATCGAGTTCCGTTGCGCCGGTCCGCTCGTAGTCTGCGTTCTCGACGGTAGAGATCAGGGCGTCACCGTAACGCACGGCGTTCGCGAGCGAGACGCCGACGATCCTTAGCTGCTCGATGCTGCCCCTGCGGTTGATGCGCTCGTTGACCTCGGCAGGCACGACGCCCGCCCTAAGGAGGTCGGCGACCAACTCGTGGGCGCGGGGGGAGATGTTGCGGAAGTTGAAGCCGCCCGTGTCGGTCCTTATGCCGACGTAGAGGGCCTCGGCGGCGGGCCTGTCGAGCGGTACGTCGAGCTCGGCGTAGAGGTCGGCGATGATCTCGGCCGTCGCAGCCGCCCTCGGGCTCACCAGGTTGTACTCGGCATAGAGAGGATTGTCCTCGTGGTGGTCGACGTTGAGGCGGGCCCCAGTTTCGGGTACAGGTACGCCGGTTCGGTCTGCGCGAGATGTATCGGCGACGAGGAGGTCATGATCCGGCGCAAGCTCGCGCAGGGCCTCGCCGGGCAGGAGCCACGCCAGATAGTCTGGCACGGCTTCCGCGTGGCAGAACACGGCCTCAGCCCCAAGGCGGCGCACCAGGCGCACGAGCGCGACCGAGGCGCCGATGGCGTCACCGTCTGCCCCTACGTGCGTCGTGACGGCGACCCTGTCCAGAGTCTTCAAGAACTCCGCAATCTCAGCAAGCGTATTATTCTTCGTGCGCGTCTTCATCTGTCCTTACCTCCCTAAGAGCGGCCTCTATCCTAGTCGCGCGTTCGACGACGGGGTCGGGCTCGAAGTGCAGTTTGGGCGTGCGCTTGAGGCGCGTCTGTGCACCTACCGCGGCCTGGATGCGGCCCGCCGCGCTCTGCAGGCCCTCGTTCGCCGCCAGCCCATCCTCGCCGGCGAGCACACTATAGAACACCGTCGCATGGGCGAGGTCGGGGCTCACCCTGACGCCGGTAACCGTAACGAGGCCCTGGATGCGTGGGTCCGACAGCAAGCCTACCTCCTCGCCGGTGATCTCCTTCAGCTGCGACTCCACCTTGCGCGTGCGCCCGCTCACAGTCTTACGAACTCCTCGCGCCAGTCCAGTATCGACAGGTCCTCGTAGTTTAGGAGCGTCCTGCGAAGCTCCTCCCGCTTCTCCTCGGCTGCGCCGCGGGAGACCGCGGCGAGCGCGATCTCCATCGTGGCGCGCTGCCACAGGTCCTGGTGATCGGACTCCACCACGCTGACGTTCTTGCGGCGCAACCGGTCCTTTAGGGAGCGCAGGGTCTGGCGCTTATCCTTCAGGCTCGAAGAGAAGGGCAGCTCCAGTTCCAACCTTACCGCGCAGAACAAAGGCCGCCTCTACCTCGGGACCTCGACGGTCTCGAAGAACTCGAGAACGTCGCCCTCTTTGACGTCGTTGAAGTTCTCGACGCCGACGCCGCACTCGAATCCTTCGCGCACCGAGCGCACGTCATCCCTGAAGCGTTTCAGGGAGGCGATGTTGCCCTCGTAGACCACGGTGCCGTCGCGCACGACGCGCACGCGGTTGTTGCGGAAGATCTCACCGCCCGTTACGTAGCAGCCGGCGACGACGCCGGCGTTAGGCACCCTGAAAGTCTGGCGCACCTCGGCGGTGGCGCTCTCGCGCTCCTCTATCTCGGGGGCGAGCATACCGCGCATGGCGGCCTCGATCTCTTCGAGGGCCTTGTAGATAACGTCGTAGGTCCGGATCTCGACGCCCTCGCGCTCGGCGACCTGCTTGGCCGGATTGGTCGGCCTGACGTTGAAACCGAGCAGGATGCCGTCGCTCGCCGAGCCGAGCATGACGTCTGAGTCAGTTAGTGCCCCGACACCGCTGCGCACGATGTTGACCCTTACCTCGTCCGTGGACAATTTTGCGAGCGCCTCTTTTAGCGCCTCGACGGAACCGGCTACATCCGCCTTGATGACGAGGTTGAGATCCTGGGTTCCACCCTCGCCGAGCAGCTCTTCCAGCGTGCGGCGCGTACCCCCCTGGGCGAGCTCCTGCCTGCGCAGCCTCTCCTCAGCCTGCTGGGCCCGGTCGCGCGCTATCCTTTCGTGGTCGACGACCTCGAAGCGGGTCCCCGCCTCGGGGACGCCGGAGAGGCCGAGGATCTCGACCGGAGTCCCAGGTCCCACCTGCTTGACCCGCTGACCCGTGTAGTCGAGCATCGCCCTTACCCTGCCGTAGGCCGTCCCTGCGAGCACGGCGTCGCTCTTCTCCAGTGTCCCGCGGCTCAAAAGCAGCGTGGCAACGGGACCGCGGCCGGGGTCGCGCTCCCCCTCGATGACATAGCCGCTCGCAGGAGCCTTGGGGTTCGCCTTCAGGTCCTCGAGCTCGGCGACGACCAGGATGTTCTCCAGAAGTTCATCGATTCCCTCGCCGGTCTTGGCCGACACTGGCACCGTGACGGTGTCCCCGCCGTAGACCTCGGGCACTAGCTCCCTCTCGGAGAGCTCCCCGAGGACCCTGTCCTGGTTCGCGTTCGGTACGTCGATCTTGTTGAGCGCCACGACCATGGGGACGCCGGCTGCCCTGGCGTGCTCTATAGCCTCAGCCGTCTGGGGCATGATGCCGTCGTCGGCGGCCACGACGAGCACGACCACGTCCGTAACCTTCGCCCCGCGGGCCCGCATCTCCGTGAAAGCCTCGTGGCCCGGGGTGTCTATAAAGGTGACCTTCCTGCCGTCGGACTCGACCTGGTAGGCCCCGATGTGCTGGGTGATGCCACCGGCCTCCCCTGACTGGACATTAGCCTGTCGGATCCTGTCCAGAAGGCTCGTCTTGCCGTGATCGACGTGGCCCATCACCGTTACTACCGGCGGCTTCTCCACCAGGTCGGCAGGGTCATCATCTGGCGCGACCTCGACAGGCTCGGGCTCCTCGACCGCGCCGATCTCCACCTCGACGCCGAGTTCCACGGAAATCAGCTCGATCTCCTCGGTCGAAAGGGTCTGGGTGAGCGTCTTCATCTCCCCTAGGCCCATCAAGACCTTGATGATCTGGGTCGGTGGGACCCCGAAGGCCTCTCCCAGGTCCTTGACTGTAGCCCCTGGCTCGACCCGCACCCCGCTGGTCTCTGGCACTGTCTCGTCGACAGGAGCACGCACGGGCTCCCTTGCGGCCGGGGCGGCAGGCGCGGCTTGGCGCGCACCACGGTTCCTCGCGCTCGCGTCTATAACGACCCTGCGGCGTTTCTTCTGAGGACGGCCCTGCTGCGGGACCGAGACCGGCTCCTCGGCCGGCGCCTCCGCTATGGTGGCGCCGTGTCCCGACATCTCCGCCTCGGCGCGGGCCTCCTGCGCCTCGGCCTCCTGGGCCGCCGAGCGACCGTTGGGAATCTCGACGTCGGCCCCTGCGCCGAAGACCCTCTCGTAGACATTATCCTCGACGGAGGAGGAGTGGCTCTTTACCTCCACCCCTGCCTCCTTGAGGCGCTGTATTACCTCTTTATTCTCCAGCGACTGCTCGCGGGCTATCTCGTATACGCGTTTACTCATCAGATCCCCTACCCTCTACCTACCATGCCCTCGAACTCCGCGGCCTGCGCCTGATGCGAAGGGATGCCGCAGAACAGCGAGCCCGGCAACGCCATGTTGGCGCACCTGCGGCCGTTGGAGAGGACGGCCCTGCAACGGTGCATCGTCGAGTCCTCGTCCGGCTCCCAGTCCTCTTCCTCTTCCTCGTATTCCGTCGCCTGGCTCTCGGGCTTTATGTCTATTTTCCAGTCTGTCAGCTTCACGGCGAGGCGGGCGTTCTGGCCCTCGCGGCCGATGGCCAGCGAGAGCTGGTCGTCGGGTACGATCACCTCGGCCTGCTTCTCGTCCTCGTCCAGGTAGACCTCGCGCACGCGCGCAGGACTCAAGGCCTTCGCTATAAAGCGCGCCGGCTCGGGGTCCCACTGGATGATGTCTATCTTCTCGTTCCTGAGCTCGGAGACGACGGCCCTCACGCGGCTCCCGCGCGGCCCCACACAGGCCCCCACAGGATCCACACCAGCTTCATTGGACCAGACGGCCACTTTCGAGCGCAGTCCCGCCTCGCGGGCGACAGCCCTTATCTCGACGAGGCCGTCGTAGATCTCGGGCACCTCCAGCTCGAAGAGGTTCCTGAGCAGCCCCTCGTGGCGCCGGCTCACGGTCAGGCTGGGGCCACGCCCTCCTTCCCTGATCTCCAGCAGGTACACCTTGAGCCGCTGGCCGTTCTCGTAGCGCTCGTTCGGAACCTGCTCGCTGGCCGGCAGGATCGCCTCGACCTTACCGAGGTCGACGAGCGTCATCCGCCTGTGGGCCTGCTGTACGATGCCGGTCACGACGTCGCCCATGCGCTCGCCGTACTCCTCCAACAGCTGCTCGTTGTGCACCTCGTTGAGGCGCTGGTAGAAAGTCTGGCGCATAACCTGGGCCGCTATGCGCGTGAAGTCGTGCGGCGTTATGTCCTCGCCGTCCTTCATGACCCGCAGGTCACCGGTCTCCTCGTCGAGGACGACCCTCGCCTCCTCCTCAGCCCCCTCACGGCCCTGGTAAGCTGCGAGCAGCGACTCCTCGAGTACGCCTTTCACCGTCTCGAAGGGGATGCTCTTGTCCGTCTCTATCTCGCGTAGCGCGGATAACAATGCCGTATTCACTTGTATATGTCCTCCTTGAGGTTCGCGCGGGTCACGGAACTGAACGACAGCTCCACCTCCGCTCCCTCGGAGAGTCTCAGTACGAAGGCGTCTTCACGCGTCCTTTCTATGACGCCCGTAAAGTTCCTGCGCCCATCCAGGGGTTCGCCGAGCCGGACCTTCGCCTCATGACCAACGAAACGCCGAAAGTGCTCGGGCCTCGTCAGCGGACGCTCGATGCCCGCTGACGAGACTTCGATGGGACCATCGTAGCCCTCGGCCTCCACAGCCGGTGCGATGACGGCGGCAACCCGCGAGCAGAACTCGTGGTCCACAGGACCGTCCTCCCGATCCAGCAGCACGGTGAGCAAAGGCCCCCCCGAGAACCTGGCCTCGACCAGCTCGGTTCCCTCGGGAAGCACGCCCTCGATCACCTCTGTCAGCCTCTCTAATCCCGCCGTCTCTCTCACCTTCTCCGAACGATAAAAAAAGCAACGGGCCCGAAGACCCCTTGCTCACTTGCAGCACGTCCGATTATATCTCAGAGTATGTAGGTTACAAGGCGCCCAGGGCCGCCAGGGGATTCTCTACGACACCGGCTCGCGCCGGGCCAACCGGTTGCCAACCGGTTCTACGAAGCTTTCCACTCCACCGTCTTTATCACCTGCTCCGCCTTGGGCAAGAACTCCTCGAAGTCGAGGGCAGAGGCCTCTACGATCATGACCTTCTCATCGCAGGCGTTATCAGGCTGGGGAAGAAAAGGGCCGGAGCTGTTGCCCCGGCCCCTGAATCCTCGCTTCGACCGTAGACGTTACGCTTACAACTCCCTCACCGTGTTGGGCACCCGGCCGCAAAGATCGGCGAGGCTCTTGTAGGGCCCGTAGGGCTCCGGGCAACTGACGATGAACGGCTCCACCATCCCGCAGATCTTCCGCGGCGCCACCGCCTTGTCGAAGGCCCTAGGGAACGGCTGGACGCCGTTTATGAGGTTCAAGTAGGCGGCGTGGCGCGCCTCGACCGTGGCGATGGTCGCCCCCGCGGTCAGGAGCTTGGCGTTCTCGATGTGGCCTATCGCCCCGTCGTAGGCGGTTACGCCCGTGTTCTCGAGCACCCGCGCCACGGCGACGAACTTCCCGACGCTCGTGAAGGCGGTCTTCTCGAAGTTGTAGCGGCACTCGGGAACGGGCTTGCCCCCGAGGCTCCGGATCACGCTCTTGAGCGTGTCCACGTGGGTCTGCTCGTGCTCGCGGAGGATCGTGAACTCCATGCGGACCTCTTCGCCTTCAAGCGTCCCGTTGATCCCCTGCTCCCTGTAGGCCCTATTCTTCTTGAAGAACTCACTGAAGTCCTTCGCGTCGAACTTCTTGAGGCCCTGGGTGTAGAAGACCGCCTCGAGGTGCTCGAGCGTTAGCGCGAAGTTGAGCATGTCGACGTCGGTGGGCGGTTCCGCCGTCTTGTGGGCGAATGCCGCGCCAGGGACCGCCATCAGGGCGCCGCCGGCGAGCGCCGCCGCCGATCCGGTCAGGAAGCCCCGTCGGGACGTCAGTGATCTTCCCTCGTTTTCATCGAGGTATGTACGTTCACTCATGTAGTCACTCATCCTTTTCTCGTAAGCCAGAGGTCTGGCCAGTCTATTCATCGCCGCTCGTTCGACCTGTCCTATATCCCCCTTCCTCTTCGCACGCTCCGTTCATCCCCGGGCGCCCATGCCGCTCAGGGCGGAGTTATAACACAACGTTTCAATGCAGTCTACGAATGTGGGGGCGACTCGGATCACAGCGCGCCTTCGCCTGCCAGCATATTTTTTCATCTGCTTCTAGGCCATCTTCGACCCCGAGACCGCTTGACTCGACTACATCAAGGCCGGGCATGTCTTGCCGTACCTGTGTCGTAGTAGAGAGGCTCAGGAGTGAAAAGACTCTCGGCAGATAAGTGGAATCCCGCCCGCTGGCACAACTCCCGCCGGTTCTTCAGGTGGGAGAGCAGAGAGCATTTACTACTTCCTGTCGTCCTTTGCTATCTCTTCGAAGAGGGCATCGTAGATCTCGTCGCGGCCAACTTTCCGCAGCGGCTGGCCCTTGGAGAAGATCACACCGTCGTCCTTGCCGCCGGCCACCCCGTAATCCGCGTCGCGGGCCTCACCAGGACCGTTGACCACGCAGCCCATGACCGCAACGGTAAAGTGGTCCTCGAAGTGCTCGAGCCCTTCCTCGACCTTCGCCGCCATCCCGATCACGTCGAAGCCGAGCGTGCGAGCGCAACTCGGACAAGCTATAACGTTGGGCCCGCGGTGCCTGAGGTCGAGGGCCGAGAGGATGTGGTAGGCCACTGGTATCTCCTCGACGGGGTCCTCGGCGAGCGAGATGCGGATGGTGTCCCCGATCCCGTAGGGCAGAAGCTGGCCCAGTGCCGCAGCACTCTTTATGGCCCCTGGCAGCTTTGTCCCTGCCTCGGTTACGCCGAGGTGCAGCGGCGCGTCAGAGTATTCGCGGAATCTCTTGTTGGCCTCGACCATCTCTGGGACGTGGCTCGCTTTGAGCGAGACCTTGAAGTCGAAGAAGTCCATCTCTTCGGCGATCTCGACCTTGTGCAACGCGCTCGCCACCAGCGCCTCGGCTTTTGGCAGGTCCCAGAACCGCTTCTCTACAGACCCTGAGTTGACCCCAATGCGCATGGCGGTGCCCTTCTCCTGGCACTTCTCGATCACTCTGCGGTAGCGGTCGTCGCTCCCCACATTGCCCGGGTTTATCCGGACGCACGCAGCACCGGCGTCTGCGGCCCCGAGGGCCATCCTGTAATCGAAGTGGATGTCGGCGATCAGGGGCACCGGCGAACGCCAGACGACCTCCCTGAAACCTTTGAGAGCCTTGGAGCCGTTGACCGAGACGCGCACGAGGTCGGCTCCGGCGGCGTTGAGGTCGTAGACCTGCTGCACCGTCGCCTCGACGTCGTAGGTCATGGTATTGGTCATCGACTGCACGGCCACCTGGGCTCCGCCACCTATGGGCACGTCGCCGACCTTTATCTGCCGGCTCGTAACCGGGCGTTCACGCAGCGCTGCCTCTGTCATCTCGCTCCCATACGTTCTTTACGCCCCTATCTTAATTCGGGATGAACGGCTGTCCAGTGAAGATTTTACTCAGGTCGGCGTAGGTGGCGAAGAGGAAAAGGGCCAGGACGAGGACGAGGCCGAAAGCGGCGATCTTGCCCATCGTCTGCTCGCTGACGGGCCTGCCGAGCACCTTCTCCGCCGCTATGAAGAAGAGGTGCCCGCCGTCCAGAGGCAGGATCGGGAACAAGTTGAACAATGCCAGGTTCAGGCTGATCAAGGCCAGAAGCGGCAGGAAGAAACCCTGGTCGACGGCGGTGCTCCCGACCGAGGCGATGCCGACAGGACCGGTCACGTTATCGTACAGATCTTTCTCGCCTGTTACGAGCTGCCCGACGAAAACCCCAAGCTTCACCGTGATCTCTCCACACCGCTGTACGGATAGGCCGACTGACTCCAGGGGCCCGTACGTGGTCGTCTCTACCTCGGGACGCACACCGACGAGCGCCCGATCTTTATCCTCCGGATCCGCCCCCAACTCTCCCTCGAAGGTCTTCTGTGAACCGTCGCGCAACACGGTAACACTCACCTTCTCACCGGGCTCACGGCCAGACATCTGGCGTTCGAAACCGCCCCAGGTCTTTACCCTATCGCTATCGAGGCCGACGATCCTGTCTCCAGCCCTGAGCCCAACCTCCTGTGCCATCGATCCTCGTTCGACATCCCTCACGACCGGCTTTACGTCGGTGACAACACCCTGGAACATGTAAACACCAGCGAGTATGGCAACGGCGGCGAGGATGTTGGCGACAGGACCAGCTAGAATGATAAGTGCCCGTCGCCACGCCGCTTTGGCGTAATACGTGTCTGGTCCCTCCGCACCGTCCCCCATCCCCGCCATCCTGGCGAACCCTCCAAGGAGTATTATGCGGAAAGAATAGACAGTGTTGCCGATCTTTTTTTTGACGAGCGGCGGCCCGAAGCCGACGCCGAACTCAGGGACCCTTACGCCAAGGGCTTTGGCCGTAAGCATGTGCCCGAGCTCGTGGATTACTATGAGGCAGATCAGGCCGAGCAGCGCGACGATAACGGTCATCGCGAGTCTCCGTCCGCCCGCCGCAGGGCCTCATCACGCGCCCATCCGTCAACGGCTACTATGGCCTCCATGCTCTGCATCATCCCGAAGTCCGGCACCAATTCGAGGACCTCCTCTATAACATCCGCTATATGCAGGAATCTTATCCTGCCGTCAAGGTAGGCCTCGACAGCGACCTCGTTGGCCGCGTTGAGCGCGACGGGATAGGCGCCCCCAACGCGACCGGCCTCCACGGCGAGCGGCAGGCACCTGAAGACGTCGTTGCGCGGCTCCTCGAAGCTCCAACTGACGCCGTCGAAGGGCACAGGCTCGGCCCCGACGTCGACCCTCTCAGGGTAGATGAGACCGAAGGCTATGGGAAGCCTCATGTCAGGCAACGCCGCGTGCAGCACGACGGAGCCATCCTCGAAGAGCGCGCCACCATGAACCACCGACTGGCGGTGCACTACTACCCGTACGTCTTCGAACGGAACTCCGAAGAGGTGGTGCGCCTCTATTACCTCGAGCCCCTTGTTCATCATAGTGGCCGAGTCTATGGTGATCTTCCTCCCCATTCGCCACGTGGGATGCCTGAGCGCATCCTCGGGGCCGGCCTCGACGATCCTTGCCTTCTCGAACGCGTAGAAAGGTCCTCCAGACGCCGTCAACAATATCCCCGCTATCTCCTCCTGGCGCCTCCCCTCCAGACACTGGAAGATCGCCGAATGCTCGGAATCTACCGGTATTATGCGGTTACCGGCCGCCAGGTCCATTACCCACTCGCCCCCTGCGACGAGCGACTCTTTGTTGGCGAGGGCGACGCGGTTGCCAGCCTGCAGGGCGCCGACGGTGGCTGCGAGGCCGGCGAAGCCGACTATGCCGTTGAGGACGACGTCCGATGGCGCGCCGGCAAGCCGCCCGGCGGAGCCGGGACCGGCAAGTACCTCGGCAGTGAGGCCTTCGAGCGGGCTTGCGTCCCCAGATTCCAGGGCTACGTACTCGGGGCCGAACTCGGTTGCCTGGAGGGCGAGTGTTTGTGCGTCGCTGCCCGCCGAGAGGCCGACGAGTTCGAAGCGGTCGGGATATCTGCGGACGACGTCGAGGGCCTGCCGGCCGATACTGCCAGTCGAGCCGAGGATCGTGAGGCGGCGTCTCATCGGGGTGCTGGGTCCAATCTCACATGAGTAGGGAGATATAGTATACCGTCGGGGCCGTAAACAGCAGGCTGTCGACCCTGTCGAGGACACCTCCGTGGCCTGGAAGGAAATTCCCGAGGTCCTTAACGTCGAGGATACGTTTCAGGGACGATTCGAAGAGGTCCCCGCACTGGCTCGAGACAGAGACCCCGGCGCCCGTGACCAGGGCTTTGGCGAAGGTGAAGTCGAGGAACTGTAGAGCGAGGGGTGTGACGATCACAACGGTCAACAGAAGTCCGCCCACGCTGCCCTCGACGGTCTTGTTCGGACTCAGGCTGGGGAACAACAAGTTACGGCCGAAGAAGCGCCCGGCGAAGTACGCGCCCGAGTCGGACACCCAGGGCCCGACCACGGCAATGATGATGAGGACGACGCCGTATCGCGAGCGAGGAAACAGCCCCAGGTGGGCAAGTGGGACGCCGACCCAGAGCGACATGAGAAGGACGGCCAGAACCGCGCGCAGGGTTCTTGTCTCGGGCCTTGCGGAGAGCCAGATCAGGGCCCAGGGCAGGCCGGCCACGGCGCCTGCGAGTATGCCGGTCTGATGGTAAGGGATCGAGAGGAGGAGCGGGAGCGCGCCGGCGCCAAGCGCTGCGACGAAGGGCAGCGGCTCCAGGGCCCGCGAGAGCTCGTAGGCGGCCCCCGCTATGACTACGAGAAGAACGGCGATCACAGCCCACTTGCCGAGGGCTATGCTGGCGAGCACGATCGGCGCGAGCACCAGGGCGGTCGCTGCCCTCCTCAGGAGCACAGGGTTCCTAGACGCCGCCCCGGCGTCTGGACCGGGACCCGAAAGACTCGAGGGCGCGCAAGAACTCCTGGGGGGAGAAGTCGGGCCACAGCGTCTCCGTCACGTAGAACTCGGCGTAGGCTATCTGCCAGAGCAAGAAGTTCGAGACGCGAAGCTCGCCGCTAGTCCGGATCACCAGGTCGACTTCGGGTACGTCGGGGGCGTAGAGGTAGCGGGCGAAGGTGACCTCGTCGATGTCCTCGGGAGAGAGACCGTCTGCGACTATCCGGCGGGTGGCGTCTACGATCTCCGCGCGTCCTCCGTAGTCGAGCGCGATGTAAACGTCGAGGGTGTCGTTGCCCGAGGTGAGATCCTCAGCCTCCTCCAGGGCTTCGAGCACCGTTGCCGGCAGGTGTCCCCGTCTTCCCAGGAAATGAAGCCTCGCCCCACGCTCATTCAACTCGGGCACCTTCTCGCGGGCCGTATCCAGAAAGAGCTTCATGAGCGTCTTTACCTCACTCTCGGGACGCGTCCAGTTCTCCGTCGAGAAGGCATAGAGGGTGAGCGTCTTCACCCCGGCGCGGCCCGCCGTCTCGAGCAGGGGCGTGAGCACAGAGACACCGGCCCGGTGGCCGGCGGCGCGAGGGAGCCAGCGCCTCCTCGCCCAGCGTCCGTTGCCGTCCATGATGATGGCGACGTGACGCGGGGTCCGCTGTGGGTCGAGGACACGCTGCTCGGGAGAGTCTGTGGGGAGTCGTATCTCGGCGGGTTCCAGCAGTCAGACCTCCGAGAGCTCGGCTTCCTTGTCGGAGAGGGCAGCATCGACCCTCTTGACGTAGCCGTCGGTGAGCTTCTGTAGCTCGTCCTCGGCCCTGTGCTCGTCGTCCTGCGAGATCTCACCTTCCTTGCGCAACTCGTGCAGGTCCCTCATCTCGTCGCGGCGCACGTTCCTGACAGAGACCTTGCCCTCCTCGGCCATGCTCCTCGCCATCCTGACAAGGTCCCTACGGCGCTCCTCCGTCAACTCGGGTATCGGTAGCCTTAGTATCTTGCCATCGTTCTGCGGGTTGAGGCCGATATCTGCATCCCTTATGGCACGCTCGATGTCTTTCAAGGAGTTCGGGTCGAAGGGGGTCACGGTCAGTAGCCGCGCCTCGGGCGCGCCGATGTTCGCGACGCTCCTCAAGGACATCCTCGTCCCGTAGAGATCGACCTCGATCCTGTCCAGAAGCGAGGGGTTCGCCCTGCCCGTGCGTATGGTGGCGAAATTGCTCTTCACCGACTCGACGGCCCCGCCCATCCTGCGCTCGGCCGCCGTGAGATCTATAACGTCAGACATGTGAGCCTCCTCCGCCTCCGTTCGCCGTTCCCCACACCAGCGACCCCACCTCTTCCCCCTGCAGGATGCGGCGCAGGTTGCCTTCCTTGAGTATATCGAAAACGACTATGGGCAAGTTCTCGCCGCTACAAAGCGTGGCCGCAGTGTGGTCCATGACAGAGAGGTTGTTGGAGAGCAGGTCCATGTAGTTGAGCCGCGGCAGGCGCACCGCGTCGGGGTACCTCAGTGGGTCCTTGTCGTAGACGCCGTCGACCCGGTTCTTCGCCATCAGGAGGGCGTCGGCCCCGATCTCCAGTGCCCTCAAAGCACCGCCCGTGTCGGTCGTAAAGAAGGGGTTGCCTGTCCCGCCGCCGAAGATGACGACCCTGCCCTTCTCCAGGTGGCGTATGGCCCTTCGACGGATGTAGGGCTCGGCGACCTCCTGGATCTCGATGGCCGTCTGAACCCGCGTCTCGACGCCGCGCCCTTCCAGGGCCGCCTGCAGCGCCATCGCGTTGATGACCGTCCCGAGCATGGACATGTAGTCAGCGGTCGCGCCCTCTATGCCGAGCTCGTCGGCGACCTGCGAGCCCCGGAAGATATTGCCGCCGCCGACGACAACGGCCACCTCGGCCCCAGCCTCGACCGCTTCGAGCACACCCTGCGCCGTCGAATCGAGGCTACCAGGGTTGATCCCGTAGCCGCCGTCGCCAGCGAGGCTCTCCCCCGAGAGCTTCAACACGACGCGCTTTACGGGGCCGAGCTCAGAGAGCCCGGCCCCTTCGATCTCACCCGTAAGTCTGGTGGACTCGTCCAAGACCGCTACTAGAGTTCGTAGTGGACGAAGCGCCGGATCACGACGTTCTCGCCGACCTTCTGGATCGTTTCCTGCAGGAGATCGCCGACCGTCTTGTCCGTCTCCTTGACGTAGGGTTGCGTGAGGAGGGCCTGCTCGGCGACCCACTTTCTCATCCTGCCCTCGACGATCTGCTGTGAGATATTCTCGGGCTTGCCCATCTCGGCGACCTGCTTCTCGACCACCTGCCGCTCTTCTTCCAGCGCCCCGGCAGGGATGTCCTCAGGCGAGACGCACATCGGCCGCATGGAGGCTACGTGTAGCGACACGTTGCGGGCGAACTCCTTGAACTCGGGCGTGCGCGCCACGAAATCCGTCTCGCAGTTGACCTCGACGAGCACGCCTACCCGCCCGTTGAAGTGCACGTAGGCCTCGATGAGGCCCTCGGTCGCGGCCCGCCCGCTCTTCTTTGCGGCCAGGGCCTGGCCCCTCTCCCTCAGGACCTTCCTGGCGCCCTCGACATCCCCGTCGGACTCCTCGAGCGCCCGCTTTACGTCCATCATCCCCGCGGCAGTCTCCTCCCGGAGCTGCTTGATCTTCTCTATCGTACTAGCCAAAGTTCTTACTTCTCCTCAGTCTCTTCGTTCTCCTCGTCCGGCGCCTCCTCTTCGACACGCCCGGACTCTACTGACTCTTCTGCCTCGAGCTCTGCAACCGCCTCTTGGTCGACGGCCTCCACATCGATGGTGGCTGCATCGACGATCTCAGCCTCGTCCTCAGCTGTCGCCTCCGGCTCCGCTATGACCTCGGACTCGACGACCTCAGACTCGTCCGCGGAATCCGACTCAGGCGGTGCTTCCGGTTCTGCAGGGACTTCCGGCTCGTCCGCCGGCGGCCCGCCGGCGGCCCCGTTTGGTGTCTCGGTTGGGCCGTCGGCCGTCGCTGTCTGCAGGACCTCGACGTCCACCTGGGAGTCTTCGATAACGGGCGGCACGGGGCGTGCTTCGACCCGCACTTCCTCACCCCTTCCGGCGATGATCGCATCGGCTACGAGCCTGGAGATCAGGCTTATCGACCGTATCGCATCGTCGTTGCCGGGGATCACGTAGTCGACTACTTCGGGGTCACAGTTGGTATCTGTGAGGGCCAGCACAGGGATCTTGAGTCTATTCGCCTCTTTGACCAGGAGTTCCTCGCGCTTCGGGTCTACGACGAAGACCGCGCCAGGAAGACGCTCCATCTCGGTTATGCCGGCGAAGTTGCGCCTGAGCTTCTGGTACTCCCTGTGGAGGGCGAACCAATCTTTGCCTGTCCTTGCCTCCTCGGGCGTCTCATCGACCCTCACGGCCAGGTCTTTGAAGTACTGGATGCGCGGCAGGATCGTCTGGAAGTTGGTCAGCATGCCCCCGATGTAACGCTCCGCAACAAAGGGCTGCCCGCTCCTGATGGCCTCCTCGGCCAGCGGGATCTGGGCTTGCTTCTTCGTCCCTACGAAAAGGACCTCGCGGTTCGCCTCAGCGACGCCGCGGACAAAGCCCAAAGCCCGTTCCAAAAGTGTCAACGTCTGGTCCAGGTCGATAATATGGACCCCGGCCCGCTGGGCGAAGATGTAGCGCTTCATCTTGGGGTTCCACCGTTTGGCCTGGTGTCCGAAATGGACGCCGGCTTCGAGCAGTTCTCGAATTCCTACGCGCTCGGTTGTGCTCTGCAAGATCTCTACCTCTCCTTAAGGTGGTTGGTATCCTCCGCCCGCGCCTCGCAATCCGCCTTTCGATCTCCCGGCGGACCACCACCCGGATCCGGAGGACCCTGCGGCGGGCGTGCGTAATCGCGGACGGGGCCCGAAAGTATCGCCTCGTCCGACCTGCAGATGTTAGCACAAGGGGGTTTAAGCTTCTAGCTCTCCTAGTTTCTCTCTGAGAGACGGCACTCCTCGGCGAGGCTTTGCCTGAGCCGCGCGAGCGCACTGTGGAGTATCTGCGAGATGCGACCTTCCGTCAGGTGTAGGACCCTGCCGATCTCCTTTAGCGTAAGGCCTTCGTAGTAGTAGAAGGTGGTGACCACCCGTTGCTGCTCGCCGAGGCCCTCTATGGCCCGAACCAGCCGCGCGCGAACCTCGGCCACCTCCGCAGCGGACGCCGGGTCTGTCGCCGAGCGGTCCCCAATGAGGTCGTGAAGCCCGGCGCCAGGGCCTCCCTGGCACTCTAGGCGGGCTTCGAGCGACCTCACCTGCGCCCGCGCGTACTGATCGAGAAACGCCCGGTGCTCGGCAACGCTTATACCGAGGCGTCCCGCCAACTCAGACTCCGTAGGCGGGCGGCCCAGCTTCTGCACGAGCTCGTCCCTGGTACGCTCTGTCTGGTGCGCCCTAAGGCGGGTGCGGCGGGAGAGTGGATCCAACTTCCTCAGCTCGTCGAGGATGGACCACCGAATCTTGGAGATTGCGTAAGACTCGAACTTGGTGCGGCGACCAGGATCGTAGGTCTCGACGGCGTTCAGGAGCCCGAAGAGCCCAGCCGCGACGACGTCCTCCTGGTCGAGCGGTCCGGGCATGCGCCCCGAGATTCTGCCAGCCACGTACTTCACGAGCGGAGAGTAGTTGACCACGAGCCTGTCTCTCAGTCCCCTCGCCACGCGTTCGGCCTGCCGGCGCTCGTCACTCGACATTTCTGCTTCGGCCAGGCGCTTGCTGACCCGAAAATAATGCGACCAGAGCGGGCGGAGGGTACGACGCGTCAAGGCACAGCCCTCCTCACGTACGATCCTAGACCGTCGCGGCTCACGAATCCCTTCAGCTCCAACAGGGCGAGCGCGGTTAGCACCTCCGGCATCTCGATCCCGGTGCGCTTCGCGACCGCGTCCACCCCCTTGGGTTCGAAGCCGACCCCACTGAGCACGGCGGCCTCCGTGTCCTCGAGACCGGAAGGCAAGGGATTGGCGTCTCCAGAACCCCCTCCCACGGCGGGGACACTACTCTCCCGCGCCACGGCTTCGACGAACTCTGGGATGTCCCACAGAACGCCTGCACCGTCGGAGAGCAGCGCGTTCGATCCCCGGCACTCGCGCACACCCGGAGGGCCGGGCACGGCCCAGACATCTCTTCCGGCGTCGAGGGCGTGGCGGGCTGTTATGAGTGCCCCGCTGTGCTCGGGCGCCTCGACGACCACGACGGTACCAGCAAGGCCAGCGATGATGCGGTTCCTGGCAGGGAAGCGCCACGCCAGCGGCGCCTCGCCGAGGGAGTACTCGGAGACCAGAGCCCCGTGCCGCCTGACCGACTCGAAGAGGCCCCTGTTGCGCCTCGGGTAGACGACGTCGATGCCGCATCCGAGTACGCCAACCGTAAGGCCCCCGGCCTCGAGTGCCCCCTCGTGTGCCGCGGCATCCACCCCGAGTGCGAGCCCGCTCACCACGCAAACACCCCGTTCGGAGAGCGCGAGCCCGAGGGCCCTGGCCGTCTCGATACCCGTCGCCGAGGCCTTGCGCGAGCCGACGAGCGCGACGGAGACGGTATCGGGGACAGAGCCGTTCACAAAGAGCGCCGGTGGCGGGTCGGGTATGCTCCTCAGCGGCCCTGGGTAAGCCTCGTCGACCGGCGTGAGGACCTCGATCCCTCTAGCGGCCAGACCTTCCTGCATCCTGTCAGGATCGAAGGCCCGCTGCAGCTCCTCGAAAGCGCGCGAAGCCTTCTCGGAGATCCTCGCGCGCCCCACCAGCTCGGCGACCGGGGTTCTGAGAACGGCCTCGGGGGCGAGGGTGCCGAGATGCGAGACGAGGCTGCTCCCGACCCTGGCCTGCAGCAGTGAGAGGAAAAGATACTTGGCCCGGTCGTCATCTTCCAACTAGGTGCGACCTCCGGTAGTTGAGCGCCTCTGCGACGTGCTCGGCGGCTATCTCCTCTTCGCCAGAGAGGTCGGCGACGGTCCTTGCCACCCTGAGCACCCTGTCGTGCCCCCTCCCCGAGAGCCCCATCCGATCCACCGCCCGGGAGAAGAGCGTCTCCGCATCTCCCCGTAGCGCGCAAACCTCACGTAGCCGGCGTCCTGAGAGCGCTGAATTGGGAGAGCCCTGCCGCCTGGCCTGGATTCCACGTGCCCCGCTGACCCGCTCCCTTACGAGCCTGGACTCTTCGGCCAGTCTCTCCTCGCGCAGCTCCTGAAGCGTTAGGCGTGGTACGTCGACGAAGAGATCCATCCGATCGAGCAAGGGGCCCGAGATGCGGCCCTGATAGCGTTCGATCTGGCCGGCCGTGCACCGGCAGACCTTCCTCCTGTCCCCCGCGTAGCCGCAGGGACAGGGGTTCATGGAACACAGTAGCGTGACGCGTGCAGGGTAGGTGAGCGTCGCTGCAACCCGCGAGATCGTCACCTGCCCATCCTCGAGGGGCTGGCGCAAGGCCTCGAGCGCCGTCCGGGAAAACTCGGGCAACTCGTCGAGGAAGAGCACGCCGTGGTGTGCCAGCGACACTTCCCCAGGCCGTGGGTTGCTCCCACCCCCTGCGAGCCCCGAGGTCGATACAGTATGGTGCGGCGCCCTGAACGGCCTCCGCGTGACGAGCTTCCCGTTGCCCTCCCCGCTCGCGCTGTGGACCTTGGTTACCTCGATGCGCTCCTCCATGGTGAGCGGTGGCAGTATGCCTGGCATCCTGCGCGCGAGCATGGTCTTCCCAGAGCCAGGCGGCCCACTCATCACAACGTTGTGCGCCCCAGCCGCAGCAACCTCGAGAGCCCGCTTGGCGTACCGCTGCCCTGCCACGTCGGCAAAGTCCTCGCCTACCTCGACCGGCCGCCCTTCCTCCACCGCCGCTTCGGCTGGGCAAACCTCCGCACAATCCCCCAGGAACTCAACCGCCTCCCTGAGGGTCCTCATCCCGTAGACCTCGACGCCACCTATGGCCGCAGCCTCGGGCGCATCCCGCTCCGGAACGAGCAGCCGCGCCAACCCCTCCCGCCTCGCGCCCTCAGCCATCGAGAGCGCCCCCTTGATGCCCCGCAACCCACCGTCGAGCGAGAGCTCTCCTACCATCCCGGCCCCCTCCAGACCCCCCGCCGCCAACGCACCGGAGGCGGCGAGGATGCCGAGCGCGATCGGAAGGTCGAAGGCAGGACCCTCTTTCCTGAGGTTCGCAGGGGCAAGGTTCACTATTACCTTCTTCGTCGGAAACTTGTAGCCACTGTTGGAGATGGCCACCCTCACCCTCTCCCGCGCCTCTTGCACAGCAGCATCAGGCAGACCCACGATCGAGAAACCAGGTAGGCCAGAGCTCACGTCCACCTCTACCTCAACAGGCAACGCGTCTATCCCGAATAGACTCAGACTCCTCGCCCGGCAGACAGACATCAGCCAGAACCCCAACAAGCCATCGCAGTGACCCCCAACTGCACCACCTCAACTCAGCAGACCCATAGTATACAGGATCTTTGTCCATAATGATATACAGAGGTATTTTATTTTATACATACGGGTGGACGGGATACACACGAAGGTGAGGCTGGGCCACGACAGTAGGCTTTGCTGCCTACTGCTCCTTCAACAATCGTATGGCGCGCTCAGAGTGGAGATGGGAATCGGACGGGAACTGGCATTCTTGTCTAGACCCACCACCTCTTGTGGAATCAACTTATCGGCTCGAGCTCTCGGACGGTCGCCCGGATGTCGTCGACCAGTTTCCACCCGGTCGGGGTCGCTTGTCCCGCTCCATCAAGGGCCACTCCTCGGAGGCTACCTCCCGGGCGTAGGATCGGTACGCCAGTGCTCGACATCGTCGGGAACAGAGACCCACGGAGGCCTACGCTTCTCATAGACCGAGACCGTTGGGGCTGGAAAGTGTAACTCCGTGCCCTTGATGGCCACGGACTCTCGAGGAAAGCTCGCCTGCGCGCTAAAGACACTGCCGGTTCTGCGTTGGCAAGCGGTAGCAGTGGCAGACGGAGACGAGGATTGGATCTCCGCGAACTTCCGTTTGAAGCTCTCCGCCGGCCTCGGGCCACCCGAGCGGCACGGCAGAGGTTCCTCGGTTTGCCGATCCGTAGAGATTCCCTACCAGCCGAGTTACAGTCATGCTTCGCAGTGTTCGCGAGCAACTCTGATGAGGGTCTCGAGGGCGAAGTACTCCGACTCCAAAAACCGTCAACCGCGTAGGAGCGACTCTATGGCGTGGATGTATGCCGACGATCTGCCCCCAAATCAAACCCGCGGTCTGTTGAGCGCTGCTGTGATCTGCTCGACGGTGTCCCCAAAAATCTGGTTTAGCCTGGGAATCACCGCGCTACGGCTCCTCTTTTTGTATAGTTCGCTTAGTTTCCAAAGGCCTAGAACAGGTAGTCGAGTATCAGATACACGGCACCGGCCATTGCTATCATCATCGATATTCCGCCGATGATGCAGGGCCAGCAGGCACGGCCGCTTTTCATTGGGCTGCCCGCCATCAATTCACCACAAACGGCGGCTGCTCGGCAAAGGCGTTGCTAATGATCAGGTTCGCGCGTGTACGCGCGGACTGTCGCAGCGCGATCGTCGTTCGTGTTCCGTCCTCGTAGAACCACCAGAGATAAGGCGCGTGATACATGTATGCCCCCTCGTAGCCCCATGAGGAGTCGGCGCCGCTGCCGAATGAGGAGCCGGCCGGAAAATCCGCATTGTGCGGCTTCTCGCCGATGTGCATAACTCATTATGGGGGTGGGAGCATCACTTAAAGGAACTAGGGAACTAGGATTGAAACGTTTTGGCAACTTCGGAGAAAAGTACCCTACAGCTTCACTTACGCGCAAAGACTTGCCGACCACTGCTCGGCGCCTGCAATAGGGAGCTAAAATGCTTGATTCACCATAACCTAGCTAGATCGTCGTCTTTCCACAATCGGCTTCGCCACGGTGGGATCCAGCTCGGCCAGGGCTTCCTGCGCAGTCTCGTTCGCCTTCTGCGTCTTCTCGTTGGCCTCCAGAGCGCTGCCGTGCGCTTTCTCGATGGCACCCTGGGATCTCTCGGAGGTGTCGTTGCTGACCTTGATTCCGAAGTAGGCCCCTACGATAGTGCCTAGCAGGGTGAACAGCGACCCCAACGCCGCGGTCAAAGAGGTGGCGTCCTTGAACAGGGCGCCGAAGAACAACATAGAGACACCGAAGACGAGGCAAGCTCCCACGATGGCGTATTGCGCGACTTTGAAGGCGTACGGTGGACTCCTCCACGTCCCTTCGGTCGCTTGTTCGGCCCCGGGGCCTCCCTTAGACTGTCCATCGCCTTGTTTGCTCACGGGGCTTCCCTTCGTCTGATCGTTCCCTTGTTCGGTCACGGCGCCTCCCTCCTTCTCCTCCCATGGATGATAGCTGCTACTCGGAGTGTATGGAACATTATTGTGATGAATAGGCGATGAATCGGTGCGCGACCCGCGCCACGCGATGCCCCACTTTGCCCAATCCCAGAGCGTTATCTTGTATTGGCAACTAACGAGAATCAGAACGAATGCTAGTACGGAGCATCCACCGATCCACGCGTAGACCGGGGTTCGGCTCATGATCGATCGCCAGTGAGACTCTTCCTGATGATTCACCCGCAACTCCTCTACGATCGTCCTATAGTTAGCGGAGTTCCGCTAACCACTTCGCCTGGAGTTTTTCAGCCGAAACTGCACAATGGGGACTTCGCCTGCTGGTCCAGTTCTGCCTCCAGAGGAATCCTGACACCTGAAGTCGTGGTACGTATGTGGGTGCTTCACGAACCGCCCCTACAAGTAGACCACTCTCAGAATGCGTCCTCGACGTGATGCACCCTGACGTCGGGTCGGTCGGCGAGGATGCCGATCACATCGAACCGCAGCGTATCGAAGTGTGGTTCTCTGGCGTAGATGTAATGTTCGGCTACGAAGCGCAGGGTGTCTTGCTTGCGGGGGGTGACGGCCTCGAGCGGGTCTCCATAGCCGGTTCCGCGCCGCAACTTCACTTCGACAAAGACAAGGGCCTCATCCTTGCGCATTATCAGGTCGATCTCCCCGCGCCGTATTCTGTAGTTGCGCTCGATGAGTGTGTACCCGTTTTGGATCAGGTAGCGCAGCGCGAGGTCCTCACCCCATGCTCCAGGAGATTTGTCCTTCAGTCTCCCACCCCGGCGTAGCTGAGTCGGTGGACCCGGCAAGGGCCTAGTTCAGAGAGGGCGAGCCGGTGCTCGGACGTTCCGTACCCACGATTGTGCCCGAAGCCGTAGCCGGCGTGGGTCTCGGAGAGGGCGCGCATCGCGTCGTCGCGGACGACCTTGGCCACGACACTCGCAGCGGCGACCGCAGCGCTCCTGGCGTCGGCCCTGGGCAGACACTCCACCTCGGGGCCGAGATCCAGGTTCCCGTCCGCGAGGCCGCACCCGGCGCGAGCCTTCAGGGAGGCGAGAGCCCTGCTCAGGGCTTCGCGGTTCGCCAGGCCGACGCCGTGACGGTCGATCCACCAGGCCGGGTAGGCCACTACGGAGACGGCCTCGGCCCGGCGGAGTAGCGCGCCGAAGATCTTCTCCCGCAGAGCGGGCCTTAGCAGTTTGGAGTCGTTGATGCCGGAGATCTCAGCCTCGCCGAGGACGACGGCCGCAGCCACAAGCGGTCCCGCCAACGCGCCACGGCCGGCCTCATCGGCCCCCGCGAGCGGCCCGCTGCGGCACAGGACCCACGCCGCGTCGAAAGCGTAGAGAGAACATTCCTCCGGCGGAAGACCGCCCGGGAGAAGCCCTGACAACGCTGGTGCTGGCTTACCTGGCCTTCTTGACCCTGGCTTTCTTGCCCACCTTGTCGCGGATGTAGTAGAGTTTCGCGCGCCTCACAGCGCCGCGTGAGGCGACTTCGATCTTGGCGATCTTCGGGGAGTGGAGCGGGAAGATCCTCTCCACGTTCACCCCGAAGGAGTTTTTCCTGACCATGAACGTCGCGTGGATGCCGCTTCCCTTGCGCGAGATACACAGGCCTTCGAAGACCTGTACGCGCTCACGGTTGCCCTCGATGACGCGGTAGTGCACACGCACCGTGTCGCCCGCCTTGAACGTGCGGTCCCGCTGCTGCAAATTATCGCTCGTTATCATGTACCTCTCCTCTCGTGGACCTACTCCGGATGGCTAGGGCGACCTCCTTCCGGTCGTCCTGGCCCGCGTGCGCTCCAGCGCCTCGCGCTCGCGCCAGGCACGGATCTTCGCATGATCGCCCGATAATAGCACGCCTGGCACCTCCTCTCCATCCCACAGCGCCGGCCGCGTGTAGGTCGGAGGACCGACCACATCATCGGCCGAGAACGACTCACCCACGAGGCTCTCGGCGTTCCCGAGGACACCCTGGAGGCGCCGGATCGCAGCATCGGCCAGCGCGGCGGCCACGATCTCACCCCCGGATAGCACGAAGTCGCCGAGCGAGATGGCCTCCGTGGCGAGCCGGCTCCACACGCGCTCGTCTATCCCACCGTAGCGTCCGCAGATGATGGTCAGGTCAGGCCCCGAGGCCACCTCTTCGACGTAGCCCTGTGTGAGCCTGCGTCCGGCGGGCTCGGTGAGCACGACCCGCCGCCCCTTCCTTACCTCTCTCGCCGCAACGCCGTAAACCTCCTCCAACGCCCTCCCCACGACATCGACACGGACGACCATACCGGCACCGCCACCGTACGGCATATCGTCGATGCGCCCGTCAGGGGCGTAGTCACGCAAGTCGAAGCTGCGGTACCCGACTGTGCCATTCTCTATGGCCCTGCCGACGACCCCGACGTTTACGGCGGCGTCGACCGCGCGTGGAAAAACGCAGAAAACATCTATGCTTCTCATAGACCTAGCCTTCCGGCGGCCGGATCAGAATTCGCCCAGCCCCAAGGTTCACCTCGGGGACGTGCTCTAGGGTAAAGGGAAGATAGAGAACGTGCCCATCCTTCTTTTCCCTGACCACGAGGACTTCGTGGGCGGCAGTCTCGAAGGTATCCTCGACAGTTCCGACGACCTCACCCGCGTCGTCCATGGCGTTCAGGCCGACCAGGTCGGCCACGTAGAACTCTCCCACTTCGGGCGCATCGAGCTCCTCGCGGTCAAGCGAGAGCTCCCGGTCCCTCAGGGTATCTGCGTCGCGCCTGTTCTGGATGCCTTCGAGGTCGAGCAAGAAGCCTTTCGGCGTTTGCCTGACGGCGGAGATGCGGCGTCTCACGCCTGCTACCACGGGTTCCGTGCCTTTCCTGAGATGCTTGCCGGCGCCGAGGGCACGGACCCTCAACGTGCCGCGCACCCCGTGCGGTGCGATCACGACCCCGATCGCGACCGGATCGGAGAGTTCGTCCACGGTCTCTAGTCCGGAACCTCCACGGTGACCCGTTTACCGAGCTTCACTGATGAGGCCTTCACGACCGTGCGGATCGCCCGGATCGTCCTACCCTGGCGACCTATTACACGCCCCATGTCATCGGGAGCCACCCTCAGTTCCAGATCCACCCGCGAGTCCGACTCGGTCCCCGAGACTTCGACCTTCTCCGGTTCGTCCACGAGCGAGCGGGCGAGGACGAGTAACAGGTTCTCTAGCTGCTCCATTACTTGCTAGAGGACCCCGGAGATCTTCAGCAGGTTGCGCACCTGGTCGGTAGGCTGCGCCCCCTTGCCGAGCCACTCCCTGGCCTTCTCCTCGTCGACCTTTATGTCTGAAGGCTCCTGCTGCGGATCGTAGGTCCCTATCCGCTCGATAAACCGACCGTCGCGCGGGCTCCGTGAATCGGCGACCACTATCCTGTAGAAGGGGTTGCCCTTGGAACCATACCTCGCGAGCCTTATCTTTACCGCCATGCCGTCTCCTCTCGAACTCTTACCTGCGCCCCGACAGACCTGGGATACGCGGCATCCCGCCGCCCTTGCCCATCTGGGTCATCATCTTCTGCATCTCCTTGAACTGCTTGACGAGCTTCTGGACATCCTGTTGGGTAGCGCCCGAGCCCCGCGCAATCCTACGCGCCCGGCTCGGGTTCTGCAACAACTTGGGGTTCCTGCGCTCCTTGACGGTCATCGAGGTTATCATGGCCTCGACCCTCCCTAGCTGCCTGTCGTCTATCTCGACGTCCTTGAGCTGCTTGCCGAGGCCCGGTATCATACCGAGGAGGCCGGAGAGCGGACCCATCTTCTTTATCATCTGCATCTGCTGCAGAAAGTCCTCGAAGGTGAACTTCCCGCTCATGAGCTTCTTGCCCTGGGCCTCGGCCTCCGTGCGGTCCATCTGCTGCTCGGCCTTCTCGATGAGCGTGAGGACATCGCCCATCCCGAGGATGCGGCCAGCCATCCTGTCGGGGTAGAAGTAGTCGAACTCGCCCATCTTCTCGCCCTCGGAGGCGAACTTGATCGGCCTTCCTGTAACGGAGACGACGGAGAGCGCAACTCCGCCGCGGGCGTCGCCGTCGAGTTTGGTCAAGACCATCCCGTCGAAGTCGGCGTACTCCTGGAAGGCTTCCGCCACCTCGACGGCGTTCTGGCCCGTTACGACGTCGAGCACGAGGAGGACGGAGTGCGGCCTGCTCGTGCTCCTGACGCGCCGTATCTCCTCCATCATCTCCATGTCGACGACCTGCCGCCCCGCCGTGTCTACGATGACGAAGTCGTACCCACCGTCTCTGGCCTCCCTGATGCCGCGCTCGGCGATCTCTTCGGGCTTCGGCCCCGTGCCCTCCGTGTACACGGGAACAGAGAGCTCGCGACCGATCTGCTGCAGCTGCTCGATCGCGGCCGGCCTGTAAGTGTCGCACGCGACGAGATAAGGGTTCTTCCCTAGCTTCCGCGCGAACAATGCCAGCTTCCCAGCCGCCGTCGTCTTGCCGTGGCCGTTTAGGCCAGCTAGCATCACGACCGTGGGCGGCCTGGAGGCGAAGGAGAGCTTGTGGGCTGTGCCGCCCATAAGGTTCGCAAGCTCTTCATCGACTATCTTGACAACCTGCTGGCCTGGGCTCAGCGCCTTAGAGACCTCGGCTCCCGTGGCCCGTTCGCGGACGTTGGAGACAAATTCCTTGACGACGCCATAGTTCACGTCAGCCTCGAGGAGGGCAAGACGGATCTCACGCGTAACCTTCTTTACCTGGTCCTCCGTGAGATTGCCGCTGCCGCGGACCCCGTCGAGTGCCTTGTTGAGCCTTTCGCCTAACGTATCGAACATCTATAGATCTCCAAACAATGCTTCTGAAAACTCGCGGGCGTCGAACGGGTGCAGGTCCTCGACCTTCTCCCCGACCGAGATCAGCTTGATCGGCACCCCAACCTCGTTGGCTATGGCGAGGGCTATACCGCCCTTGGCGGTCCCGTCGAGCTTGGTGAGGATGATCCCGGTTAGCCCGGCAACTTCTTTGAACATCTGGGCCTGCCTCAAACCGTTCTGTCCCGTGGTCGCGTCGACGGTCATCAGCACCTCGTGCGGTGCCCCTGGAAGCTGCCGCTGTACGACTCTCTGCACTTTGTCGAGCTCGGCCATCAGGTTGACCTTGGTGTGCAGCCTGCCCGCCGTGTCGATGAGCAGTACGTCAGTCCCCTCGCGCCTGGCGGAATGTACGGCTTCGTGGGCTACGGCTGCCGCATCGGCGCCGCGCTCGCGCGCCACCACGGGCGTACCCGTCCTCTCGCCCCACTGTTGAAGCTGTTCGATGGCCGCAGCCCTGAACGTGTCCCCTGCGGCGAACATCTTAGTCCCCGGCAAAAAACGTGAGAGCTTGCCTATGGTCGTCGTCTTGCCCGTCCCGTTCACCCCGACCATCAGGATAACCGTGGGCTCGTGCGAGACGTCCAGCTCGACTGGCCCCTCTAGCATGCTGGTGGCGTGCTCGATCATGAGCTCCCGCAACTCGGCACCACTCGTAATGTTCCTCTCCAGCGCCTCCTGTTCCAGCTCACCGACGAGCTTCGCCGTGGTCGGAACCCCGACATCGGAAGAGATCAAGATCTCCTCGACTCTCTCCCAGAACTCCTCGTCCTCGACGTCCCTGAACTCGGCGACGGCGGCGTTGAGCTGCCCGACGAACGATGCGCGGCTGCGGCTGAGACCCTGCCTCAGCCTGCCAAACCACCCGCCCGACTCCTGCAGTTCGGCGACCGTATCGGCGTCGCGGGCCTCCTCGACCGCACTCGACTCTGGTAGGGTTTCCTCGGCATCACCGGGTTCGGTCTCTTCGACCTCCCACGCGTCCGCGGGGGCAGGCTCCTTCCTCTCCGCCTGCACCTCCTCGGCCTTGGGCACCCCTTCGGTGAGATCATCGGAAAGGTGGCCGTTGCCTACTTCGAGATCTTCGGTGGAAGGCTCCGGCTCGCTCGCTACCGTCGGGCCGTTCTCCTGCTCTTCGTCTGCGTTCCGTCTGAAAAAACTACGCCACGAGCGCGCCATAGGCGACTTCTTACTCTCCCTGCAAACGCTTCGACACAACAGTGGTGGCCCCGGAGGCATCCTGAACCACCCCGTAGAGCACGTCCGCCGCGGCCATCGTTCGTTTTTGATGGGTGACCAGCAGATACTGGCCGTTCGCCCGGTGAGAGTCTACCACAGAGAGAAAACGGGCCAGGTTGAGATCGTCGAGCGCCGCCTCGGCCTCGTCTAGCACGCAGAACGCCCCCGAATCCCCCCCTGGCCGGCTCAAGAACACGCTGAACAGGAACGACAGCGCGAGCAGTGCCCGTTCGCCCCCGGACAGGACCCGCAACGGCCTCCAGCCCTTCCTCCCCAAGCGCAACCCGATCTCTACCCCCTCCTCAGAGAGATCCAGTACCCCGGAAGACCCCTCGAGCATCCGCGGCACCATCTCCCCGAACGCATCCCTGACCCGCCCGAAGGTCTCAGCGAAGCGCGACTCTATCTCCCCGTCCACCGACCGTATTATGCGGTTTAATTCGTTGGCTGCGTCCTCTGCGTCGGCCCTCTGGACCGAGACGAATTCGTGGCGTTCGCGCAGTCCTTCTTCCTGAGAGAGGGCTAGAAGGTTTACGTCCCCGAAGCGCTTGAGCCTGCGCGCGAGGGTGTGTCGTTCTCCGTCTGTGCTCTCATCGTGCTTCTCGGCCTCCTGGCGGGCCGCATCCAGGGTGGCGCCCCACTCTGCCTGTATCTCCTCCCCGGCCTCGGCCGCCGCGCTTTCGGCCCTGTCCACCTCTTCGGCGAGGCGTTCGGCGTTCGCGCGGGCGGTGGCGAGTCTGCCTGCGAGATCCACGGTCCTGCGGGAGAGGGTCGTGCGCTCAGCGGAGACCCTGCGGTGAGCCTCGGCTGCCTCTCCTCTGAGGCGCCGCAAGCCGTTTCTGCGCGAGCGAACGGCAGTGACGAGCTGTGTAGAAGCCCTCGCAGCCCTGGCTGCGAGGGCTTCAGGGTTACCTGCTGCGGCCGCAAGAGAGCCCGCGGACCGCTCCAGCCTGCGTGAGATCGCCTCCCTGCGACTCGTGCCCGCTGCGAGGGTGGCGCGCACCTCCGACAACCTCCGGTCCGAGTCGGCCGCAGCCGCGCCGGCCCCCTCGGCGGCGGCAGTAGCGGCGAGGAGCTCCTCCTTCGCGCGGTCGGCGCGTTTTCCGGCTTCGACGAGAGCACCCTCCGTCGAGGCAGCCTCGCGGGAGAGGACGTAGAGAGCCCTCTCCCGCTCCAGAAAAGCCCTCCTGGAATTCTCCCCTGAAGTCCTCCGGCGTCTGGCTTCGCGTGAGATCAGTGCCCGAGCGCGCTCCGTGCGCTCGGCAATAACACTGATCCCATGTACGGCCGCGGCCAGGTTTTTCAGGCGATCCGAGACACCAGCGACGGTCTCTCTCGCGTCGTATAGGACGCCGCCAGGCCCGTCTTTCAGAGCTTCGAGGCACTCTCTCCAGTTGGCGAGCTGTGTCTCGCGCGCGAAGTTGCCTGGGCCCGGACGCAGGCTCACGCCGGTCCTCGTGAGGCGAAAGCCGTCCCTCGTTACGGCCACGTAGCCGTTGGCGTTCGCCCCGTCGTCGGGGCGCTCGACGACGAAGATGCCGGTCAGGAGACGTCGGAGCGCATCGTCGTAGCGCGCGTCGAGAACCTCTATGCATTCGATCAGGGGTTTTCCAGGTAGGGCCCCGTTGGACTCCATGGCCCTCGCGTCGAGGCGGACGGCAACAGGCTCGACGCTCGAAAGAAGCTTCATCCCCTCGTCCAGGTTTTCGGCAAGCACCCCGGCGCCATACTCTCCAAGGGCCGCCTCGACCGCGACCTCGTAGCCGGGGCGGGCCCGGATCACTTCGTAGAGCCGCGTGCTCGCGCCCTCGGGAGCCGTCTCCCTCAGCGCACGTATCCTGGATTCTGCCCGCCCGATCGCAGCAGATAGAACCCCGCGCCTGCGGCTGACTTCCTCGGCGAGCTCATCTACCCGCGCGAGCATGCCACTCACCTGCTCGCGTGCTTCGCTGAGATTCTCCGTCATCCCCTGATCTCTTGCCTCTTCGAGGTTCGAGATCACGACCTCGAGGCGCGCGAGTCCCTCCTCGGAGATCACAGGATGCTCTCCATGGGACCCGAGCCCGGCGAGGCGCTTGCGCAGCCCATCCAACTCCCCGGCCAGCCTATCCCTCTCCTGCTCGGCGGTGGCGCTCTCCTCGCGGGACATCGTGACGACCTTTTGTAGCCGGTCTGATTCTTCTCGCTTCCTGAGGCTCGCGGCTTCGAGGTCTCTGGCTTCTTCCTCGAGGCCATCCAGAGTTCGCAACACCCGGCGTAACTCCTCTTCCAGGCGGGAGACGGCGAGCCTCATCTCACCCTCGCGTCCGCGGCCCGCCTCCAGCCGCAAGAGGGTCCTATCCGAACGCAGTGCCTCGACCCGCAGGTCCTCGGCCCCGTCCTCGAGGGCCTCCAGTTGCCGTTCGGTCTTCCGGAGATCCTCCTCGAGTTGTTGCAGGCGGATTTCGATCCCTGCTTCTTCCTCACGAACGTCCCGCTCGGTCGCGGCCAGCTCCGCAGCATGCGTTCTGGCCTCGGCGAGCTTCTCCCTGAGCCCGTCGAGCCCCCTGGTTGCGACCCGATAAAGGTGTGCCAGCGAGAGCTCCCGAAAGCGGGATTCGATCTCGCGGTAGGCGCGGGCGGCGGTTGCCTCCCTCTCTATCCTGCGCAACTGGCCCTCGAGCTCAGCCTCTAGCTGGCGACTCTGCTCGAGTTGGGCATCAGCCCTCTCCAGACGGCGGCTGGCCGCGACGCGCCGTCGTCTGTAGACGCCGAGTCCGGCAGCCTCTTCAAGCGCCAGTCGGCACGCGGCCGCCCCACCAGCGACTATCGAATCTACAGCGCCCTGGCGGAGGATGCTGTGGCGTCCCAGCCCGGCCTCACCAGCAACAGCCCGTATGTCCGCCAGCCGAGCGCGGGAGCCGTTGATCCTATACTCCGTCTCGCCACCGCGCGAGATGCGGCGCGTGATCGAAACTTCTTTGTAAGGGAGCGAGATCCAGCCCACTTCATTATCTAGTACGAGGGTGACCTCGGCGGCGCTCGCACCCGAGAGCGTCTCCGAGCCGGCGAAGATCAACTCGCTCATAGCCCCGGCGCGCAATACGCCAGGGCTCTGCTCTCCGATCGCGAAGAGCACAGCGTCGGTGATGTTGCTCTTCCCCGAACCGTTGGGCCCGACGATCGAAGTTATGCCCCCTTCGAGCGGCATCCTGACGGGCCTGGCGAAGGTCTTGAAACCCTTGATATAGATCGCCGAAAGCACTAATGGAACATTTTACGCAACTTCTGCCAGGAAAGCACGTCGAAAAGTGCAGGAAATGAGCTATCAGCTAGGGCCTGCACACGCGGCAAACCTCGACGCGAGGTCAGGGATCTCCCGGCCTTACGGTGCAGCGGAACTCGTCCGCGGATCTGACGGTGAGAAGTGGGTTGCTAGCAGTCGAACGCCCATCGCGTGAACGTACGAGGGCCACCTTCCGACCACGCGAACACCACGCGCGGGCGCACGACGTAGGAACCTTCGACATCGCTGGAACCCGTCCCGTACTCGGCGGTGGAAGCGACGAAGAGCCTTTCGACGAGATCGGGACCGGGATTGGCGACAACCTCGGCCGCGCCCTCCACGATCGCCACTTCTTTGCCGCCTTCCAGATGTACCACGACGTTGGGGTTTGCTGCGAGGTTGCGCGCCTTGCGCGTGCCAGGCCCAGCGCCGAAGTAGAACGCTCCACCCACCCAAAGTCCCCAAACCGGTGTTGCATGAGGTCGGCCGTCGGCACGCACCGTCGCAACCCAGTAGTTGCGGGCTGAGGACAAGCGCTCCTCCACGTTGCCCCAGAGGAGCATCCCGCGGTGGTCCGACGGTATACCGTAGCCCGGCGCGTAGGGACGGTCGCGCATGCCTGGCTCGGGCGGATCCTCGCGTCCGACCAATCCGCACCTCCTTCCGTCGGTGCCATCGTAGCCCCGACCGGGAGCCGGCGCAAACGAGGCGGCCGAGGCTCCGAGCAGGGATGAGCAGACGCAGGTCCAGGGTGTCCCCTAGATCAGACCTTGACAGAATAGGAGGGAGCCGTCAGCGCCTGTTGGGAGCCTCGCCCCCTCGTACATCGAGGCGAGCTCATCGCCCAAACGAGCGCACGTCCCAAGTGCCTCCTCGCCGACGTTGCACAAGACGACCCGCAGCCGAGCACGCCAGGGTCGAAGCCGACCTCCGAGAGGTCGTCATAGCGCAGCGAAACCTCTCCGAACCAGAGCGGACGGTGGTCTCCGGCCGCCTCCCGCATCCCGGCCGCGCAACAGCGCAGGGTACCGAGCACGGCGTCCCTGTCGCGTGTGGAGTCGAATCGGTACCAAAGCATGCATCTCGTGCCGAGAGCCGCGGCACGCCCCAAGAGATCTACGCTGGTGGTGCCGTCATTTCCCGCTTCGAGCGGGAGATAGGGGTCGGCGTGCAGGAACGTTTCGGAGGCTTCTTCATTACCGTAGCTCCTCTCGGCAGAAGGGCTCAGTGGATAGCTCGAAGATGCAGCATGCGACTCGAGGTAGCGACGCGGGCCTTCGATCCCGAGCACCTCCGCCAGGAGCAGGTGCTTCCATACGTCACCGATCTCCGCGTAATGGACGTTGGCCATAGATACCGCATCCTCCGAGAACATTCCAGGCCGTCGTAGTTTCGCACGGCTCACTTCCGATTTCGCGGCAACCAGCAGCGGCACCCGAGGCAGGATGCAACCCGGACGCCGAGGACGTGTCTCGTAAAGCCGACCGTCTCGCCTCTATACTGCTGAAGGTAACTGTGGAGGAGGGTACGAATGGCAATGCATTACATTGAACCAAGAAGAGAGACCTTACACGGCGCCTTCTCGCGGGACCTGCCCCCGGCTCTGAGCATAGATCCCGGGGATACGGTCGTATTCAGTACGCTGGAGTCAGGATGGGGACTGGAGCCGTCCGGGGAGAATGGAGAGCGCAGCCGCTTCGAGGACTTCCGCCCCGAGTGGCGCGGCGACGGGCACGCGCTGTGCGGTCCTGTAGAGGTACGAGGTGCCGAGCCAGGCATGACACTCGAGGTACGCGTCGTCGGCCTGAGGACGGGAACCTGGGGCAGAACGATAGCAGGAGGGCCATATCCGGAGGAGTTGAACAAACGACTTGGCGTGGCCGACCGCCAAGAAGAGTTGGTCTGGACGCTGGATCCCGACGCCCTCATAGGACGCGACCAGTACGGGCACAGCGTCGCCTTGAGACCTTTCATGGGAGTCATGGGGATGCCCCCGGGCGAGCCTGGCCTTCACCCGACCCAGCCGCCGCGTGCTACAGGTGGCAATATAGACTGCAAGGAGCTGGTGCCAGGCAGCTCGCTCTTCCTGCCCATCGCCGTCCCAGGGTCGCTCTTCTCGGTCGGCGACGGGCACGCTGTTCAGGGAGACGGTGAAGTATGCCAGACGGCAATAGAGTGCCCCGTGGAGCGCGTGGAGCTCCTATTTGGCCTGCACCACGATCTTCACTTGAGGACGCCACGGGCACTTACGCCCGCAGGTTGGATATCCTTCGGCTTCCACAGCGACCTCGACGAGGCGATGTTCCTCGCAGTGGAAGCGATGCTCGATCTTATGGACGAGTTATTCGGTTTCGATCGACACCAGGCACTGGCACTGGCCAGCGTGGCTGTGGACTTCCGCGTTACCCAGGTGGTCAACGGCGCAAAAGGCGTGCATGCCGTGCTGCCGCACGGATCGATCAGATGAAAAGGTATACATCAGCGTCAGGCGCCGACGTGCACTTCCACGGTAGATCGTAGGACGGGACGGATGCCGAGAATCTCCAGCGCGGTTCGGGCCGCGGTCTGCTCACTCTCTTTTATGGAGCTGCCTTCACCGGTTGCGATCTCTTTTCCTTCTACGGAGACCCTCGAAGTGAAGCTTGGCCGGTGTGCCGGTCCTTGCTTGGAGATAACCCGGTAAGTCGGCCTGAGCCCGTCTGCCTGCAACGTCTCCTGGAGGAGCGTCTTCCAGTCACGCAGCTCGTCGGTATCGACCTCTGCAGGGTTGAAGATCTCATCCAACGTCCGCAAAACAAGGTCTCTGTCTATGAGGTAGGCCCCACCGATTATGGCCTCGACGGTATCGGCGATGACCGAATCGTTTATCACGGAGCTCTCGATGATCTCCTCTATGCCCTCGCTCCTGCCTACCATGGCGAGAAAGGACTTCCGTACCAGATGGGCCCTGATGCGCGTGAGATCCCCCTCCAGAAGCTCGGGGTAGCCGTGGAAGACGAGCTCTGCGACGCGGCTGTTCAACACAGAGTCCCCGAGAAACTCCAGCCTCCCGTTCGATTCGTAAGGGTCTGCGACGCTCGGGTGAGTCAATGAGCGCTGCCTGAGAGGTTGTGGTAGGATCGCTATGAGGTCTCTTATAGACATCTCGTTCTCTATTCTACACTTGTAAATGCGATCACGACATTATGCCCGCCGAATCCCATCGAGTTGGAGATGGCGGCTTTCAGGTCAGGGGCCTCGATAGGCTCGCTTCCGACGTAGTTGAGCTCTTCGCAATCTTCTGCCAGGTTCTCCAGGTTGATCGTCGGTGGGACGACTTTATGCTTTAGGGCGAGGGCGCACATGATGCCTTCGGTGGCGCCGACGGCCCCGAAGGAGTGCCCCGTCATCGACTTCGTGCCGGATACCAGGGCGTGTGGCACTACCCTCGCTATCGCCTTCGTCTCGGGCCCATCTCCAGTCGGGGTGGCTGTGGCGTGGGCGTTGACGTGGCCAACGTCTTCGGCGGAGAGCCCGGAATCCTCGAACGCGTGGATCATCGCCCGCTCGACGCCACGGCCATCCTCGTCCGGGGCGGTCACGTGGTAGGCGTCGGTCGTGCGGCCGTAGCCGGCGACGGCGGAGAGCGGTTCGGCGCCGCGGCGCTCGGCGTGCTCCTCGCTCTCGAGGACCAGGGCCCCGGCACCCTCGCTCATAACGAAGCCGTCGCGGCCCTCGTCGAAGGGACGGCTCGCGCCGGCGGGGTCGTCGTTGCGGCGGCTCACGGCCCTTATCGCGCAGAATCCAGCCATCGAGAGTGGTGTTATAGGAGCTTCCGACGAGCCGGCGATCACAACGTCGGCGTCTTTGCGCCGGATCAGTTCGAGACCTTCGGCGATTGCCTCCCCCCCCGTGGCGCAGGCCAGGACAGGACACTGGCTCGGCCCCGTAGCGCCGAGCACGATGGCGAGTTGCCCGGCCGCCATGTTTGGGACCATCATCGTGATCAGGAACGGGCTGACCCTTCCTGGTCCACGTTCGTTCAGGATCCTGTACTCGCGCTCCCAGGTCGAGAGCCCTCCGATACCGCTGCCCATCACGATAGCCACCCGCTCGGGCCTTTGGCGGATCAAGTCGACTATCCCGGCGCTCTCCGCGGCCTGTATGCCTGCGGCTATGCCGAGCTGGGCGAAGCGGTCCATCCTTCGGGCCTGCTTCTTGCCAACAAAGTCCGTCGGGTCGAAATCCCAGCACTCGCCGGCTATCCGCGAAGGGTAAGGGGAGGGGTCGAAGAGCGTAATCTCCCCTATCCCGCTCTTACCGTGCAGGGCCGCATCCCAAAAGTTCTCGACCCCCGTTCCAAGGGGCGTCACGGCCCCGGTTCCGGTTATGAGCGCCCTCCCACCCGCGTCAGGGTCGGTCACGCGGCCTGGTGCTCCGTCACGTAGTCGACGGCCTCCTCGACCGTGGTTATCTTCTCGGCCTCCTCATCTGGGATCTCCATCCCGAACTGCTCCTCGAGCTCCATTATGAGCTCTACCAGATCCAGGGAGTCAGCCTCCAGATCCTCGCGGAATGAGGCGTCGGGCGTGACGTCGCCCTCATCCACTCCCAACCTGTCGGCGGCGATCTCCTGTATCTTGCCGAGTATCTCTTCGCGGTCCAAGCCGTCTCTCCTCTCGAAGACTCTTACAAATTACCATGATAGGTCCAATGATAGCGCGTAGTGTAAACCCAAAACGCTTTACTGCATAGTCATGCCGCCGTCGACGGCAAGGGTCTGTCCCGTAACGTATCCGGCGTCTTCGCCGGCCAGGAACGAAACGACCTCAGCCACCTCTTCCGCGTCCGCGAACCTGCCCGCCGGTACCTGGCCCCTGATCCGGTCCTTGATCTCATCGGGCAGGCTACGGGTCAGCTCGGTCTCGACGTACCCTGGGGCGACCACGTTGGCAGTAATGCCACGCTGCGCCACCTCCCGCGCCACGCTCTTGGTGAAGCCGATGATCCCGGCCTTGGAAGCGGCGTAGTTGGCCTGCCCCGCATTCCCGACGAGCCCGACGACGGAGGAAACGTTGACGATCCGTCCCCAACGCGCCCGTATCATCGGCCTCAATGCGGCCCTCGTGCACAGGTAGGTGCCCTTGAGGTTGGTCCTCAATACCTCATCGAACTCTTCTTCCTTCATCCGCATCATCAGGTTGTCCCTGGTCAGGCCGGCGTTGTTGACGAGTATCTCGACCTGCCCCAGGGCTTCGCCCACGCCCTCGAACAGCGCAGCGACATCTTCGGGAGAGGCGACGTCACCCTTGAACATCTCGCACATCGCCCCCACCGCCCTTACTTCCTCCGCCACCTCCTCCGCCGTCGTGTCGTTGGAGCGATAAGATATCGCCACGCTCGCGCCTTCGTTCGCGAGTCGCACGGCCACGGCGCGGCCTATTCCCCTTCCGCCGCCCGTTACGACGGCGACGCGTCCGTCCCGGATCATTCGACTTCACCCCTCTCGGCGAAGGCGAACATGAGGTCGGCCTCACAGACCCGTTCCTCCCCGACCGTAGCCCTCCCCTTGCCCCTTCCGACTCTGCCTTTGAGGCGGCTTATCTCGACCTCCATCCTGAGCACGTCGCCGGGAATGACCTGCCTGCGAAACCTGACGCCGTCTATCCCCGCGAAGAGCGCGAGCTTGTCCGCGTGCTCCCCACCGGCCATGACGCCGACGGCGCCCACCTGGGCCATGGCCTCGATAATGAGGACACCCGGCATGACCGGGTAGTCAGGGAAGTGACCCTGGAAGAATGGCTCGTTCTGGGTAACGTTCTTTATGCCTACGGCCCGCACCCCGGCCTCGAGCTCCTCGATCCTGTCGACCAGTAGGAAGGGATAGCGGTGAGGGATGAGGTCCCGGATCTGCGCCGGCCCGAGCGGCGCCCTCACGAGAGCGCCTCCCTGGCCGTCCGCCCCTCAACGTCTTTTCTCTTGAACTCGCGCAGCATCCTTGTCAGAGTCCCGTCCTCCCCCGCCTCGAAGAACTCACGCACCCCCAGATCCAGCAGTCGCTCTACTACGGCCACCCACCGCACGGGGGAGAGCATCTGCTTCCGCAATGCCTCGCGCATCCCTTCCGCCGTCGTCAACAACGCCCCATCCGTCGCCCCAACCATCGGTATCTCCGGTTCTTCCAACTCTACTCCTCGGAGAAGCTCGTCCATCTCCAGCGCTGCCCCTTCCATGAGCGGCGAATGGAAGGCCCCGGATACCTCGAGCGGCACCTTCCGCCCTCGCACGCGCCCGGTAACTCTCTCGAGCGCATCCAGCTGCCCGGAGACGACGGTCTGGCGCGGGGTATTGAAGTTCGCCGCGACGACGATGCCACTGGCCTCCTCGGTAGCCGTGGCGACCTCGCTGGGGTCGGCGCCGATCAAAGCCACCATCCCCCCGGGATTCGCCCTCGACGCCTCGTTCATCAGGCGATCCCTCTCGGCCACGAGCCTGACGCCGTCAGCGAGACCGAGGCCCCCCGTCGCGTGGGCCGCAGCGTATTCTCCGAGTGAGTGTCCTGCCACCACGTCGGGCTCTATCCCGGCCTCCCGCAAGCGGTAGAGAAGGTCGACAGAGCCGGCGAATACCGAGAGCTGGTAAGGCACGGCCGTGTCGCCGACGTAGTCGAGCACCGCGTCGCGGGCGGCGCCGGTGATCTCCGCCCCGACGGTGCCCTGACCAGGGAAGACAAAGGCCCGTTCTATCGCGCCGCTCAACCTAGATCCTGTACAGGTTCGCAGCCCAGGTCAGGCCGAAACCGAAGCCGACGGTGATCACGTACTTTCCCGGCTCCATCGCATCGTAGATGTCAGGGTAGGAGAGCGGGATGCTCGCCGCCGAAGTATTCCCGAACCTGTCGAGGTTGATCACGACCCTGTCCTCGGGTATCTCCATCTTGCGCATCGCGGAGCGTATTATGCGTGCATTTGCCTGGTGGGGTATGACGTACTGGACCTCCTCGGACGAGAGTCCGTTGCGGGAAAGGAGCTTCTCGATCATCTCGGGCAGTATCTTGACGGCGAACTTGAAGACCTCGCGGCCGTTCTGGAAGAGCTTCTCGTGGTCGCCAGGGTGGCCGGCCCGCCCGAGCGCGGCCCCGCTGCCATCGGCCCCGAGGATGTGGTCTACAAAACCCGAGTCCCCGTCGCCGGCGTCGAGTACGACCGCGCCGGCACCGTCGCCGAAAAGGACGGCCGTCGAGCGATCCCCTGGGTCGACGATGGTGCTCATGGCATCCGACCCGATGAGCAAGACTCTTCCGGCCGCCCCAGCGTGGAGCATGGATGAAGCGACGGAGGCGGCGTAAGAGTACCCGGCACACGCCGCGGCAAGATCCATCGCACCTGCGCCAGGCGTCCCGATCTCCTCCCCAACCAGGCACGCGACCGAGGGCATGGATTCAGGCGCCGTCGAGGTACCGCAGATGACGAGGTCGATCGACCCGCCATCCACCCCTGCGTGCTCGATGGCCTTCCTCGACGCCTCTATGGCGAGCGTAGCGGCGTTCTCACCCTCAACGACAAAGTGGCGCGCCTTGATCCCGGTACGCGTCGAGATCCAATCGTCCGTGGTGTCGAGTACGTCTTCGAGGTCGCCGTTGGTGACGATCCTGCCCCCGAGAGCCCTGCCGACGCCGACGATCCTGCCGGCAGCACCGCCGTTCAAGCCGACCCGCCTTCCGAGACGCGGACACTTTGCGTCGAGAGCGCCCGCTGCAACTCCCCGGTCAGGCCGGCTCCCATGCGCGAGATACCGAGGAGCGCGTTCTCGACGCCCTTAGCTTGCGAGTTCCCGTGGCCGATCACGACCGAGCCCCTTACGCCGAGCAGGAACGAACCCCCGTAGTTCTCGGGGTCTACGGTGTCTCTCACACCGAGCAGCCGCGGACGAAGGACGCTTGCGGCGAGTTTGCTTACGACATCGGCCGTCATCGCCGACCTGACCATGCTGAGGATCTCACGGGCCACCCCCTCGGCCGTCTTGAGGACGATGTTGCCCGTAAAGCCGTCCGTTACGAGCACGTCAGCCGCCCCGCGTCCGATATCTCTACCCTCCACGTTCCCGACGAAACAGATCTCAGACTCGTCCATGAGACGGTGCGCCTCTTTGGCGAGGTCGTTGCCCTTCCCTGGCTCCTCGCCGACGTTGACGAGCCCGATCCGCGCTTCCCCATCCAACCCGAAGTAACGTGTCGCGAGCACACCGCCAAGAATAGCGAAATTCAAGAGGTCCTGCGGCCTGCAGGAGACGGTGGCCCCGGCATCGAGTAGCAACACGGGCGAAGGGAAAGGGAGCATCGTCGCGATCGCAGGCCTGCGGCATCCCTCGATGCGTCCTATCCTGAGCAATGCCGCCGCCACTGTGGCACCGGTGTTCCCAGCCGAGAAAAACGCGTCGGCCTCACCGTCACGAACCATCCTGGCTGCGACCGCGACGCTGGCGTCGGGATGGGCCCTCAGAGTCGCTGACGGTTCCTCGTGCATCCCAACGGCTTCCCCCGAGGACCACACCGAGACGTTCGCTGGGGGATCCGGGCCAACCTCGGGCTCGATGGCGTCGGGCTTCCCGACGAGCAATAACTCGTCGTGCGGCAGCCCCCCGGCAGCGGAGAGGGCGCCCGCGACGACCGCCTGCGGGGCGTTGTCTCCGCCGAGGGCGTCTACCGCGATGCGCACTGGCGGACCTTTTCAGGGCTTCGGTTAGATGTCCTCCACGGCGACCACCGTGCGGCCCTTGTAGTAACCGCACTCAGGGCAGACCCTGTGCGGTACGTGCGGCTGGCCGCAGTTGGGGCAGGCGACCAGGCCAGGGCCGGTGATCGCGTGGTGCGCCCGGCGCTGGTTCCTGCGCGCGCGTGACGTCTTCTTCTTCGGTACGGCCATGAGAATACCTCCTGATTGCTACTGACTAAAATCCCGAGGCGAAGAGGCCGTCGAGGCCCCGCCAGCGCGGGTCTACCTCGTCGCCATCACCCTCGGGCTGTACTGGCATCGTGCCAGGCGAGAAAACCTGCATCGGAACCTCGTTCGGCAGGGCCCGCTCCGTGTAGCGTGCCAGATCGAGGGTCCAGTCCTGTACGGAGACCTCGAGGTTGTTCGGCCCCGAGAGGAACTCCGAGTCTCCGAACTCGAGTTCGAGCTCCGTGGGCTCGAGCGTCCTGTCGCAGGTCGTAAGCACCGTCGCCACGACCCCAACGTCGAGGTGCAGGCCCTCGGAGA
This sequence comes from uncultured Rubrobacteraceae bacterium, assembly GCA_902806095.1. Lineage (GTDB taxonomy): Bacteria > Actinomycetota > Rubrobacteria > Rubrobacterales > Rubrobacteraceae > Rubrobacter_D. Next base: position 68,737 of record CADCVF010000081.1, on the reverse strand, counting down.
GGCGGGTGACACATACGTCTGCCACAGCCTCCATAACTTCGTGGTGGCGTCCGTAGAGCTCCAAAGGATCGACGGAGAACTCGGCACGCACCTCGTGGGTGTCTCCGACCTCCGCGCCGGGTCGTCTTAAGGGGATCAAGTGGTTCATGAGATTATTCTACTACCGTTATTGTTCCTGGACGCCCTGCAGCTTGGTACGGCCGCGCTGTACGGCCTCGAGGAGCTTACCGAGGTTGTCCTCCAAATTGGCGAGGACCTCGTCGGCGTAGTCCTCGGCGCCGAGCCGGATCTCGCGCTCGCGGCGGCGGGCGTCTTCCATGATCTCCGCGCTCCGCTTCTCAGCCCTCTTGAGTACCTCTTCTTCCGAGGTTATCTTCTCGGCCTCATCCTGGGCGCTGCGGATAATGCGGTCGCTCTCGCTGCGCGCTTCGTCGAGCATCGCCTGGCGCTCCTTGACGATCCAACGCGCTTGCTTGAGCTCCTCCGGTATGGTCTGGCGCATCTGGTCTATGATGTCGAAGGCGGCGTCCCGGTCGACCATCGCCGTGTTGCCGAAACCGGGGAAGCTGCGGGCGTCCTCGACCAGTTCTTCCAACCTGTCTATGAGTACAAGTACGTCCATCTTCTACTACCTATCCTTCGCCTACGATCCCTATATCTTACCGTCCTGACCGGAATATATCTGCCTCACGGTCTCGAGTACACCTTCGGGCACGAGCCCACGCACCTCCCCGCCGAGCGATGCTATCTCCCTGACCGCGCTCGAGGAGAGGAAGCTGTGCTCGGCCGAGGCCATTATGAAGACCGTTTCGAGCTCGGGGAACATCGTCCGGTTCAGTTGGGCCTGCTCGAACTCCGACTCGAAGTCAGAGACAGCGCGCAGGCCCTTCACTATCACCTGCGCGCCTCGCTCCCTGGCGAAATCCACGAGGAGACCTTCCATCACCTCGACGGAGACGTTGTCCACCTCGGCCGTTACTTTCTCTACTAGCCGCGCCCGTTCGACCGCAGGCAGGCGAGCCTGTTTACGGCGGTTGCTACCAACGGCAACGACCACGTGGTCGAAGATCTTGGAAGCGCGCCGGATGACATCGAGATGGCCCGTAGTTACAGGGTCGAAGCTACCGGGACACACAGCCACGACCATTGTCAGCTCGGACCGTCCAAGTATGGATACGAACGTGCCGCCGTAGCGGCGCGTTACCCCTTTCTTGCCTCCTGCGCCCTCAACCGGAGCCTCGCCGCTCTCGATCACGACCCTTCCTCCCTGCGCGAGCAGGGAGCGTAGCCGGTGCAAGATTCCCCCGACCTCCGCCGCGATTCTATATGGTGGGTCGGCGAAGATCAAATCGAATCGTTCGCCGCGTGCGATGAGCCTTCCAAGCACGGGCTCGACCTCGCCCCCGATCACCTCTGCCCTCTCGGCGAAGCCGGTCCGCCGCAGGTTCTCCAGGATCACGGCCCGCGCGCGTCTGTCCCGCTCGACGAAGACAGCCAGCCCGCTCCCACGGCTGAGGGCCTCTATACCTAAAGCGCCAGTCCCCGCGTAGAGGTCGAGGACGCTTCCGCCTTCGAAGAACTGTCCTAATGTGTTGAACAGGCTCTCCCGCACGCGGTCGGAAGTAGGACGCACGCCCTTCGGGACTGAGGCGAGCCTGCTGCCCCTGGCCGACCCGGCGATGACCCTCAATACGCTATTCCCTGAACAGCCACTCGACGTCGGCGCCGAGCAGCTCCCGGATCTCACGCCGCAAGGGCCTGTGGTCTGGCCGCTTTAGCGTGGGATCCCCGGCCACGAGCGCGAAAGCCTCGCGCCTGGCCTCGACGAGTACGTCGACGTCGCGCAGTAGCTTGGCGACTTTCAGGTCTGGCATGCCGCTCTGGCGGCTTCCGAAGAGCGTGCCTTCGCCCCTGATGACGAGATCTACCTCAGAGAGCTTGAAGCCGTCCTGATAGTCCTCCAACGCCTGAAGCCGTCGTTCGGAATCGTCGGTCTTCGGGGCGCCGACCAGGAAGCACTTCGGGGGATGAAGACCCCTGCACACGCGGCCCCTCAGCTGGTGGAGTTGGGAGAGCCCGAACCGCTCTGCGCCTTCGATCACGATCGCGCTCGCGTTCGGCACGTCGACACCGACTTCGACGACGACGGTCGCGACGAGGACTTCGATCTCCCCTGCCCGGAACTGTGCCATGACCCCGCGCTTGTCCCTGGCCTTCATCCTGCCGTGCAACAGCCCGACCCGCAGCTCGGGGAAGATCTCGTTCGCCAGCTCCTCCCTGAGCTCCTCGGCGGCGCGTACGTCTTCCAGGGCCTCAGACTCCTCTACGAGCGGGCAGATCACGTAAGCCTGCCGCCCTTCCTCTATTTCCTTTCTCACCTCCTCATAGGCTCCGAGCCGCTCCGCGGGGTCGACGGTTTTGGTCTCGACCGGCTTCCTCCCTGGCGGCAGTTCGTCTATCAGGGAGACTTCGAGGTCTCCGTAGAGCGTGAGGGAGAGCGTCCTGGGTATCGGGGTTGCGGTCATAACGAGGGTGTCAGGGGTCGTGCCTTTCTCACGGAAAACCGTCCGCTGGCCGACGCCGAAGCGGTGCTGCTCGTCCACGACGACGAGCGAGAGGTCGTCGAAATCCACGCCTTTCTGTATGAGCGCGTGCGTCCCGACGACGACGTTGGCCCCACCAGAGGCTATCTGCCCGAGGGCGGTGCGCCTCTCCGCCGCGCCCTGTGAGCCGGTGAGGATAACGACGTTGACGGGCAAGTCGGAGAGGGCCGCCGAGATCGAGAGGTAGTGCTGCTCGGCCAGAACCTCGGTCGGGGCCATAATTGCTCCCTGTCCCCCTGCCTCGACAGCGGTAAGCAGCGCGGCTATGGCGACCACGGTCTTGCCGCTACCGACGTCGCCCTGCAGGAGGCGGCGCATCGGTTTCTCCAGCCGCATGTCGTCGAGGACTTCCTCTATGACACGCTCCTGAGCCCTGGTCAGGCCAAAGGGGAGGCCGTTCAGGAAAGGATTGAGGAGACTCCCGTCGCCGCGATGCCTGCCGCCGACCTCGGTCTTCTCCAAGCGCGCTTTGCGCGCAGCGAGGCCGGCCTGAATCAGGAATAGCTCGTGGAAGATTAGACGCCGCATCGCGGCCCTAAGACGCGCCCGCTGCGTCGGGAAATGAACTTCGTGTATAGCGTCGTGCAAATTGGAGAGGCCGTGGCGCACGAGCACGTCGGCGGGCAGTGGGTCGAGGATGCGGCCGGCCGCTTCGAGGGCGCGGTGGATGAGGGTCCGCATCCTCCGCGCCTGTATACCCTTGTTGACGGGGTAGACGGGGACGAAGCGTCCGGCATGCGGTCCTTCGTCGCCCGCTGGATCATCGACGACCTCAATGCTCTTCGCGACTATCTGGATACCGTAGCGGCTCTGGACCTCGCCGGAGGCGACGACCCGCACCTCGGGGAGTAGCTGATTTAGAAGCCAGCTCCTGCCCCAGACCGTCACGGGGATATATCCCGTGCCGTCGTAGAGTTGCGCCGTAAAGCCTGGGGCGCGTCCCCTGACGGGTTTGCCGACGGGGCGCGTCGAGACCACCGTGCCGAAGATCGTGGCCCTCTCACCCACGCGCAGCTCGGAGATCCTCTTCACGTTGGATAGGTCCTCGTGGCGCGAGGGGTAGTGGGAGACCATATCGGCCAGCGACGCTATGCCGAGGTCGGCCAAAGCGGCCTCGATCCGCGGCCCGACGCCGGGAAGTTCGCCCACAGGCCTCGAACGAAGGTCCGTCAGAGTCGTCCGCGGGGGGAGGACGGTCCCCAGCGCCCCGCCAGCCCTAAAGGTGGGCGACGCCATAGGCCCCGAGGCCGACGTGAGACCCGACGACACCACCGATCTCAGCGACGAGCGTCTCCTCGACCCCGAGCCGGTCGGCCAGCTCAGAGAGGAGTTCGGGGGCGGCGATATGCCCGAAGTAGAGGGTGCGTCCGGCCTCCGCGGCCGGCCTGACCTCCTCGACCATGCTCGCCAGCTGCCGCTTGCGACCGCGGGTACGTTTGAAAGGAACGATCTCCCCGTCTTCCACCTTCAGTACTGGCCTAACATCGAGGGCCGTGCCGAGGAGGCGCTGCGCCCTTCCTATACGCCCGCTCTTGGCCAGATACTCGAGCGTACCAACGGCGAAGAGCACGTTCGCTTTCCCGATGGCCATCTCCGCGGCGCGTCTGACCTCGTCGAAATTCCCACCCTCGTCGATACAGCGCAGGGCCTCGAGCAGGATCAAACCAGACCCCATCTCGGCGCTCCTGGTATCGAGCACGTGGACGGGGCGTTCGACGATCCCTGCCGCCTGCAGGGCCGACTCATAGGTGCCGCTGAACTTGCTCGAGAGGGTTAGCACAAGGATGTCGTCGTAGTCGGAGAGCGCCTCGTAAGTCTCGACGAAGGCACCTGGGGCCGGTTGCGCCGTCGTCGGGAAGACGTCGGAGTCGTGCAGCCGCTCGTAGAACTGCTCGTTGGACATATCCATCTTGTCCGTATACGTCTCGTCTTCGGCGAAGTGGAACGTCAGCGGGACCACCCTCACGTCGGGCCGCTCCAGGACACCGGGGGCGAGGCTCGTGGTCGAGTCCGTAACTACCGCGGTGGTCACTCGGCCACCAGCTGCAGAGGATATAGCGGCTGTCCGCCGCCCCTCACCTCGACTTCGATGACGTCGTCGAGGTCTCTGATCCCATCGAGTATCGACTCGAGCTCGGCCTCGGCCAGCTCCTCGCCCTTCAGTAGGGTCAGAACGTCGGCCCCGTCGCCCACCATCTTCCTCGCGAGCGCGAGCGCGGCGTCTCTGGCGCCACCCTCGACGGCTACGAGCTCTCCGCCGAGGAACCCGAGGTAAGCCCCCTCGGGGACCTCACGGTCCCCGATGCGGGCATCACGCACGGCGCGTGTGATCTCGGCGACGCGCAGGGAGTCGGAGATCTCACACATCTCCTCGACTACCTCATCCGGCTCGCCTTCAGCGTCGTATCCGACCATCACTGCGAGTCCGGCTGCTATGTTCGTCGTCGGTACGACGTGCGTCCTCGCTGCTACCAGCTCGTCGACTTGCTCTGCTGTTGGGACGATGTTCTTGTTGTTGGGAAGCAGCACTACGGCTGTTGCTCCTGTCTTCTCTACCGCCCTGGCGAGGTCGGCTGCGCTCGGGTTCTTGCCTTGCCCACCCTCGATTACGACCGCCCCCATCTGCTCGAAGAGGACGCGGTTGCCCTCCCCGCGGCTGGCAACTACAACACCGAGTCTGGCCGCGGGCCGCTCCACCGGCCCGCGGGAGCGGACCTGTGCCTCCATGTCATCTACCTTCACGCCGGCAAGGCGGCCGAAACCGCCAGCGTAGGAGAGGGCCGCGCCAGGGTCTTGCGTGTGCACATGCACCTTGACCACATCGTCGTCGGCGACCACGAAGACGCTCCTGCCCGAGTCGTAGACGTGCTCCCTGAACTCCTCTGCGTCACCGTCGAAGCCGTCGACGAGGAACTCCGTGCAGTATCCCCAAGCCTCTTCCTGGGCGTGGATCGCCTCCAGGTCGGGCACCTCGTCCTCGCCTGCTTCGGGGGCCTCGATCTCCTGCCCGGTAATGCACGCGTAGAGGCCGTCGAGGACCACCGCAACACCCAATCCCCCCGCGTCGATGACGCCGGCCTCGCGTAACACGGCGAGCAGCTCAGGGGTGCGGCGCACCGAATCGTGGGCCGCCAGCCTAGCAGCCCCTGCCACGGAAGGCAGGTAAGCGCTCCCTCCTTCGATCGCCTCTCGTGCCGCCAGGGCAGCATCCTTTATCACGGTGAGCATCGTGCCCTCTACCGGTTCGCGGACGGAGGCGTGGGCCCGCTCCCTCGCGCCGTCGAGCCCGGCGGCGAAGGCCTCGGCGTCCAGGGAGTCTCGGTCGGCTAGCACCTCGCAGGCGCCCCGGATCATCTGCGAGAGTATGACCCCGGAGTTCCCCCTCGCACCCATCAGCGCGGCCCTGGCACAGGCCCTGCTCGCCTCCTCGGGGCTATCGTAGGATCTGCCCGACGTTTCGTTCAACAAAGACTCCAGGGTGAGCAGCATGTTGGTGCCTGTGTCACCGTCTGGTACTGGGTAGACGTTGAGATCGTTGATCCTGGCGACCTGGGCCTTCACGGCCGCGTGGGCCGCCGTGACCATGTGGGCCACCTCTATCGCCATCGCAAGAGATCCTTCATTGCTCCTCCCATGGGATTTCCGGCAGACCACTCCCCACTGTAGGAGATCGACGACAATCTGGTACAATCACCGCCCGACGTCCGGGTACGGCTTGCGAGTCGCGTTTTCCGGGGTCCCCAAATTCGACCGGTATCCTAGCACAGGAGAAGTTTCGTGGCGAAAGTTTGTTATTCGTGCGGAAAGAAGCCAGACTTCGGCAACGCCCGCAGCCACTCACTGAGGGCGACGCGCAGGCGCAGAGACCCGAACCTGCAGAAGGTCCGTATCCAGGAAGGCCCAACCATGCGGCGTGAGTGGGTCTGCACCTCATGCCTCAAGGGATTCAAGGTCAAGAAGGCATCAATTGGAGCACGCTCCGGCGTGTAAGCCGTCAGCATTTCAGCACACTCAGGCCTTGCGGCCTTCGCTTGTCAGCATGTCAGCTTTCCCCCTGATGGCCTCGCCCTGCGGCACTCCAGGAATCGCTGCCGGCACTGGCTGGGTTCTCTGCTCCTGGTGACGCCCTGGGACGACTTGCTGAAGTGCTGACAAGCCGCGAAGCGGTGTGCTGAAGTGCTCAAATTGCACAATGGTCAATGATCACTGTGCAATTTTGACATCAGATCGGCCATCTCCATCGCCGAGACGGCAGCCTCGAAACCCTTGTTGCCCATCTTCGTGCCGGCGCGCTCTATCGCCTGCTCGATCGTCTCCGTGGTGATGACCCCGAAGATTATGGGCACCCCGGTCTCGAGAGCTACGTTCGAGATGCCCCCGGACACCCCGCCGGCGACGTAGTCGAAGTGGGCCGTTGCGCCCCGGATCACAGCCCCCAGACAGACGATGGCGTCGTAGCGTCCGGAGAGGGCCAGCTCTCTGGCGACGACCGGTATCTCGTAGGAACCTGGCACCCACACTACGTCAACGGCCCCGGTGTCGCCACCGTGGCGTCGGATCGCCTCGATTGCCCCTTCGAGCAGCGCCTTTACGACGAAGTCGTTGAAGCGCGAGGCGACTATCCCGAAGGATCTCCCTTCGGCAGATAGGGTCCCTTCGATCTGGTTGACTCCCTCCACGCGTGCCTCCTAGAATTTCTCGAAGACGTGGTTCAGCTTCTCTCGCTTTGTCTTCAGGTAGCGCTCGTTATGGCCGTTGGGCTCCATCTCGATCGGGACGCGTTCGCTGATCTCCAGTCCGAATCCCCTCAAGCCCACGACCTTCGTCAGATTGTTGGTAAGAAGGCGGATGCGTTTGAGGTCGAGGTCCTTGAGGATCTGGGCTCCTAACCCGTAGTCTCTCAGGTCGGGCGCGAGGCCGAGCTTCTGGTTGGCCTCGACGGTATCCATCCCCTCATCCTGGAGGTGGTAGGCCCTCATCTTGTTCAAGAGCCCGATGCCCCGACCTTCCTGCTGCATGTAGGCGATGACGCCTTCGCCCTCCGCCGCGATGCGCTGCATAGCGGCCTCTAGTTGCTCGCCGCAGTCGCAACGTAGAGAGTGCAACGCGTCGCCGGTCAGGCACGCCGAGTGGACTCTGACGAGCACGTCGTCCTTGCCCTCGGGCTCGCCCATTACCAGCGCAACGTGGGTAAGGTCGTCTATCTCGTTCTCGTAGGCGCGCAGCCTGAACTCCCCGAACGGGGTGGGCAGCCGCGTCTCTACGGCGCACCTGACCTGCGTCTCGAAGGCATGACGGTACTCGATTATCTGGGCGACTGTTACCAGCTTGACGCCGTGCTCTTTGGAGAACCTCTCCAGGTCGGGGACACGGGCCATCGTTCCGTCCTCTTTCATGATCTCGCAGATCACACCGGCGGGCTTGAACCCTGCCAACCTGGCGAGGTCGACGGCGGCCTCGGTCTGGCCGGCGCGCTGCAGGACCCCCCCTGGCTTCGCCCGCAAGGGGAAGACGTGGCCGGGCATCACGAGGTCTTCCGGGCCCGTCGCCTCGTCGACGGCGACCCTGCAGGTGTGCGCCCTGTCTGCGGCGGAGATGCCTGTCGTGATGCCCTCCTTCGCCTCGATCGAGGCCGTGAACGCCGTACCCATCCTCGAAGCGTTGTGGGTGACCATCTGCGGTATGTCGAGCCGGTCGACGATCTCTTCTGCCATCGGCAGGCAGATCAAACCACGACCGTGGACGGCCATGAAGTTGATGTCGTCTGCGGTTACGAGCTCGGCGGCCATGGTCAGGTCGCCCTCGTTCTCACGGTCCTCGTCGTCACAGACTATGACCATCTTGCCCTGCTTGATGTCCTCGACGATCTCCTCTATGGGACTAAAAGGCATCTCCACCACTCCTCTCGAAGGTTGAAACTCTCTCTACCAGGCGCGGCTCGAGCAGCCGCTCTACGTACTTGCCTATAACATCGGCCTCGAGGTTTACCCTGCTCCCCACCCCAAGCTCCCCAAGGTTCGTGCTCGCGCGGGTCTGGGGCAGTATCGAGACCGTAAAGGAGCCCTCCCCGACCGAGACGATCGTCAGGCTTATTCCATCGACGCAGATGCTGCCCTTCTCGACGCAGTAGCGGAGCACCGACTCGGGCGCCCGGAACTTCCAGATCTCCGCGTCGCCTTCTGGCCTTACCCAGAGCACCTCGCCGACGCCATCGACGTGCCCCTGCACGATGTGTCCTCCGAACCTGCTCCCCGCTGACATCGCCCGCTCCAGGTTGACGGGACTCCCCTCAGCGAGGCCGCCGAGCGCCGTCCGCCTCAGCGTCTCGGGCATAGCGAAGAAGGTGAGGGTCAGGCCATCGACCTCGCCGACAGTCAGGCAAGCCCCGTTCACGGAGACGCTGTCGCCGGCGTGCGTGCCCTCGGACACCCTGCCGGCGGAGATGGTCAGGCGCAGCATCTCACCTCCCTCGAGCGACGAGACACGCCCTACTTCCTCAACAAGCCCGGTGAACACGTTCCTCCTCTCCGCTGGGGTAGAGCGTCAGGGCTACGTCATCCCCTACTTTCCCGACTTCCGAGACCGAGAATTGCAGCGACTCGGCCACCTTCGTAGCCCGGAGATCGCCGATCATGGGCACGCCCTCAGAGCCGAGGAGCTTCGGCGCGTAGAACAGGGTCAGCTTGTCGGCTAGCCCCTTGCGGACGAAGCGAGTCGCCGTCGCGCCGCCTCCCTCGACGAGCAGGCCTTTGATCCCACGTCCGCCCAACTGATCCAAGACATCGAAAAGTTCGAGGCCCTCCTCAGAAGCCGGCGTCGCAACGACCTCGACGCCAAGTCTCTCCAACTCTATCTCGCGCCCGTCGAGCGCGGACTCAGAGACGAAGACGACGACTGGCGTTTCTCCGGCGCTCATCGCGAGCTTGCTCTCCGGGCTGGTCGTCAGGCGGGGATCTAGGACCACACGGGTGATACGGGGCGGCCGCACAGGAAGGTTCCTTGGCGTAAGCATTGGGTCATCGGTCCGCACGGTGTTCGCGCCGACGAGTACGGCCCCTGCCTCGGCCCTCAGTTCGTGGGCCCGCAGCCTCGCGGCCTCGCCCGTCACCCACCTGCTGTCACCACCGCAAGCGGCGATCCTGCCGTCGAGGGTGGTGGCGAGCTTGAGGTGTACGAAAGGCCTTCCGGTTCGCATGTGGTGGAGAAACTGTTCGTTTTGCCGCTCGAAAGCCGGGTCCTCGATCACATCGACCTCGACGCCAGCGTCGCGCAGTATTTCAACGCTCGAGCCCTGCATCCTGGGATCCGGGTCCAGGTGGCCAATGACCACCTGCGAGATGCCGGCCCGCAAGATAGCCTCGACGCATGGCGGCGTCCTGCCGTAATGGTTGCAGGGCTCGAGCGTTACATAGAGCGTAGCCCCGCGCACCGACCCTCCGGCCCTATCGAGGGCCACTATCTCGGCGTGGTCATCACCGGCCCTGGAATGCCAGCCCTCGCTTACCACACTACCGTCGCGCCCGACAACGGCTCCCACGAGAGGGTTCGGCGCAACCGTGTAACGCCCGCGCTCGGCGAGGCGGCGGGCAAGATCCATCATCGAATCCTGCAGCACGTCTTCCTTTCTCCCATCCGGACTCTGACCGTCGGCGCCGGACTACGGTTCGTCACGAAGGCGAACCTTCACCGGCTCAACCTCAAAGGAGGCTCGCGGGCTCCCCGGCAAAGCACAAGACGCCCCTGCCAGGCTCACCGCCGGTGCGGGAATTCCACCCGCCCCCGAAAGTTACGCAGCAAGCTATACCACAGAAGGACCAGGGCAGCAAGGAAACGCTTCGCGTTTCCGTACGCTGCGCCCTTCGGGCTTCGCTTGTCAGCAGGGTCTCGCGTACGGAAAGCTGAGATGCTGACAAGCCGTCTGGCGAAGCCTGGCGGCGTGCTGACTAGCTGAAATGCTGACTGGCTCCCTGGCCGGCGTCTATGATCCGGCGCATTTCGGTCGCGGGGTCGCCCTTGAAGACCGCCGAACCTGCGACTAGCACCTGGGCGCCGGCTTCGACCATGAGTGGCGCGGTCTCGACCGTGATGCCGCCGTCAACCTCGACGGGGACGTCGGTCATCTCCTTGAGGTGCCTGACCTTCTCGACCATCTCGGGGATGAAGTCCTGGCCCCCGAAGCCAGGGTTGACGCTCATGAGGTTCACGTAGCTCACGTACGGCAGAGCCCAACTTATAGACTCGGGAGGAGTCGTCGGGTTGAGTGCGACGCCGGCCTCGCAGCCGCCGGTCCGGATCAGATCCAGGGTGCGGTGCAGGTGGGTGACGACTTCGGGCTGGACGGAGATGCTGACGACCCCGGCCTCGATGAAAGATGGGATCAGGTTGTCAGGGTTCGTCACCTGGAGGTGGGCGTCTATGGGAAGATCGACCGCGGCGGCGAGCGAGGCCGCGACGGCGGGGCCGACGGTCAGGTTAGGGACGAAGTGGTTGTCCATAACGTCGAAGTGCACGAGCTCGGCGCCGCCCCTCTCGGCCCGCCGCACCTCCTCGGCCAGTTCCGCAAAATCGGCCGCGAGTATCGAAGGGGCGCCGACCACCCTTTCACCGAGCCTTCCGAAAAACGTCAAGAGATCCGCCTCCCAGGTCGAAGTTCCAGAGACGGCCATTCTACAGAAAGGTCACAGGCAAACTCATCGCCCGTACTGCTTTCTGACAGCGGGTTGCTGAAGGGTCCAACCCTTCAGCAACCCGCGCTGGTCAGCATTTCAGCTAGCAAGAACAAAAAGCTGACCTGCTGAAGTGCTGACCAGCGCCCGAGAGGGCGCGTGCTGAAATGCCTCTCTAGGCCAGCTTCTGGAGGTCCACAGCGTAAAGGGCGTACCTCTCACTCGGTGTCCCCACAGGGGTGAAGCCGGACAGACGGGCGAGCACTCCGGTCAGCTGCGAGTCGTTCGCGACCATCACGTAGTCCACATTGTTGCGGCGCAGGATCTCGACTCTTTCTTGTAGCGTGGTCCCACTGAAAAACTCCTGCACGTCGAGCGAGCCCTGGGGCACCTCGATCCGGCCCGGCGCCCGCTTCTCCAGTTCGGGGAGGACTCTCAGGACCAATCCGCCCCTGCGGCTTACCACGTTCGCCTCGGAGGAGTAAGCGGGGATACGGGCGCTCTGGATGTCTGGCGCCAACACGACGACGGGCGAGCGCATCTCGTCGCGGAACCAGGGAAAGATGGGGTCCGACGGGTAGAATCCAGACGTACGGCTCGCCTCCCTGTGTGCCTGTATAGACTCCATACCCCGACGCGCCTGAGGCACGACCGCAACTGTCAGGACGACGACCAGCAAGGCAGGTAATACCCCTGCGAGATAACGCGCGGGCCCGAGACCCTGTAGCCACGATGTCACATAGCCTATCGCAGTCCAAACAAGCCAGCCAAGCGTCAGCACGGCGGCGAGTTGAATGGGCCATGCCAGACGCCAGATCTGGCCCGGGAGCACGACATTGTCACCGAGGAACGTGGTGATCGGGGGTACGTACACGACCACAGTCGTCACGTACATCACGCCGAAGAGCAGTCGTGCGGCCAGGCTCCGCTGCACGCGCCAGAGCAAGAAAGGAAGTCCGATCAAGAAAGCCGTGGCGATCATGGGGTCGAGGAGCAAAGAAGGATGCATCATGTACGAGCCGTCGGCAAACTCGAAGATGCGATTCCTCTCCGGGCTGACGAAGATCATGTTCCTCAACACGTCAGGGTCACCGGAGTTGATATCCGAGTCGGCCAGCGCATTCGACAGCGGCTCATCGGTGAACACCGAGACGAGTACCGCCGGAACGGCGACGATCGCGACGCCGGCGAGGCCCATGGCCGAGATCCTGGCCCACGCCGCGCGGGTGCGCGGGCCGGCGGCGAGGTGCATAACGGCGAACCCGGCCATGGAGATCCCGATGATCGCCAAGCCTATTGGATGCACGGCCATTACGGCGCAACACAGGAAAGTGAAGCCCACGAAATATCGCTTTGCTCCACCTTCCAGAAATGCGAATGCGCACGCGAGGGCAAGGGGCAAGAAGAGGAACTTGGCGACCAGTTTGTCCTCTGGCAGGCGCTGGACGAATTCGCCCCCCCACGCTATGCGCGACTGACTCAGGTGGACCAGGAAGAACAGCGAGTAGAGGCAACCGGACAACAGCGCCGCCCCCTCGCTCGCAAAAAGGATGCGCGCCAGCGCGTAGAAGCCCAGGAACGCTACGACCACGAGCGCCGGGTTCAGGTACGAGAAAGCCAGGTCTACGGGGTCGACCCCCGAGACCCTGGCTACAGCGGTCTGCTCCAGCAGCCAGCCGTTGATCCTGGCGCGCGAGAGGCCGACGTCCCCGCCGAAGAACGGTTCGACGGAGGCGAGCCTGTCCCCGTCCAGGTACTCCCTGACCCACGAGAGGTAGATCCAGACGTCGCCGTAGTAGCTCGGCGCTGTGATCCTGGCGATGTACGCCAACGCCGCGACGAGCGCGCCGAAAGGAACCCAGAGCATCCCCCCATGGTCAGAGAGCTCGACCCCGCCCGCCGCCCGCTCGGGGCGGAATGTCAGCACGACGGCGGCCAGCCAGCAGACGGCGACCGTTATGCCACAGGCCCACAAGTAGGCGGCAAGGGTGACCTGTAAGATGAGCATCGGCACGGCCAACAGGGCGAATAGCCCTACGCTCGTTACGAAAGCCGCCGGCGCGAGCGCGGCGCCTGAGAAATACTCCCTGAAAAACCAACGCACGATCACTACTCCCGGCGTCGAAAATAGGACCAGGGTGGCCAGCATCATGACGCCAGGCACCGTCGCGAAGGCGTCCCTGAGCGGCCCGATAACGACGAATGCCGCCACGACCGCGAGCACGGCGCCGGCCTCGAACCATCGAACGTGGATCCGGCCCTTGTTCACTATCTCTTCCTGCAAGGTCCCTTACGAGGTCGTTTGGCCCGTCGAAGCGGAAGGCTCTACCGGCTTGATCGCCTCGGAACTTCCGAGTATCCGGCCAGTGCTGTCTTTGCCTGTGACGGCGACGTAAGGCTCCTTGGTGTACAGGCTTACAGCGGTCTCGAAGCCCTTGCGGGGTGCGGAGCCTGCGGGCTCGAGCTTGTCGGGATCACTACCGGCGAGCATCTGCCAGGTGTCTACCTCCGTCGCGCCGTTCCAACTGACGTAGATCGTTACCTCGTCTTCGGACCCCGATTCGGCTACGATCGCGGGCCGATCCTCCGGCAGGCCCTTCCACGGGAAGCGGAAGGCCCTGTAAGACTCGACCTGGGAAGGGAAACTGGCATCGAAGAGAAGCTTGCCGTCTCGGCTGAACTCGGAGAAGTAGGGCTCGCTTCCCCACCCGACGAACACGTTTCCGTTGGGCAACACCTGCGCGTTGCCCTGAGTGGCCGCGAGTATCTTGTCCGGATGCGTGTACTCACCGACAAGGCTGGCACTCATGCCATCTTCGTCGATCTCCACCACTATGACACGAGACTGGACGTCCTTTTGGACCCCGCCGTTGTCGAAGATAGTGATGTGGTTATCGGGGTGGAGGCGGGCATCGTGCTGCCAGTCCGTTCTGGTGCCGTATCCCATGTCGAAGTCGCTCTTTTCCCCGCCCAGACGCCATACGACCTCGCCCGTCTTTCGGTCGACCTTGTACACGGCGCAAGTCCTGCGGGCCGAGATGATCAGATATCCGTCTGGATGCGGGTCTATGGAGTTGATGTGAAAGTAGTCGAAAGCCGCCTTGAGGTCTGGCGGCGGTTCGTAATAAGACTCGTCGAGCTCGACATAGTCCAGGCTGTGCCACTCGAAGAGCACCTCGCCGGTCTCGATATCGACCTCCTGGGCTATCCCGTCGAGAACTTCACCGTCCACGGGACCGCCGACGCCAGACAGGTCCCTGGACACCTTGCTGTAGATCGTGATCAGCGCCGTGTCCTCGGGCGTGATGAGGAACTCGTGGTGGTCCCCCTCATAGCCGTTGCCGGCCTTTACCCTCTTTATCTCTCGATAGGAGTGGTCGCAGATCACATACTCGCCCTGGCCGTAGCCTGTGTGTTGCCCTTCCCACCAGGTGAGCACCGTCTCTCCCTTGTATGTCTGGACCTCGAAGTTGAAGGCGTCGGCCTCCTCATCCTGCAGCGGATGGAACCAGACAGGCTCACCGCTGGCGTCGACGATTAGAGGTGCGTCCTGGGTTGGGGCTTCTTCCCCAGGACCTTTCTTGGGAGAGACGAAAATATAACCAGGCGCCGTGCCAGGGAGGTTCGTGTTCACCTCGATGGCGGGCGGGCGAAGATCCGGACGCGAGCGGAAAACCATCGCCTGTCCGTCTCCCTGTGGCGCCGCGGTCGCCCTAGTGCGTGCGGTCGGCTCGCATCCAAGGGAACCCGAGAGTGCGACCAAGGCGGTCCCGGCCGTGGCGGCCCCGAGAAACCTACGACGTGTGATCCTTGCTTCGAGTCTCCCGCTTCTCGACCGTTTGCCCAAGTTCGTCCTCACATCTCTAGTCAGCGTTGAAAGGGAGTAGGCAACGGGCCCGCTCCCCTACTCTCACGAGCGGAAGCCACTAAGACTTACACCCGCGCCACATCAGCTCCGTCAAGGAGTCTTGGTGGGCCCGAAGCGCCTCACGAGTGCACGCACTCCCTTGCGGATCGGCCCTGTCACGATAAATCTTCCATGAAATGCCGCCGATTTGCAAGATCTTGTCAGCACTGCAGCACGCCGCCTTGCAGGCGGCTTCTCAGCACGCCGCCTCCCTCCGGTCGGCGGCTCTCAGCACTTCAGCAAGTCAACTCAGAGTGTCACCAAGAGCGTCGAACCCGACCGTCTCAGACAGTGGTCCCTCGCACGCGGCCGGGGCAAGGCCAGGGCTGGAAAAGCTGACATGCTGACTAGAGTTGGCAAAGAGGTTCCCTCTTTGCCAACTCCCCTAGCGTCCAGCCTTCGCCTTCGCCCGGAGAAAATCTTCGTAGTCGTTAGTGAAGAAGTGCTTCTGGCCATTTGCCTCGAGGACGTAGTAGAGGTAGTTGGTATCAGCGGGGTTCAGTGCGGCCTGGATTGACTCGCGGCCCGGGCTGCAGATGGGTCCTGGGGGCAGTCCGTCGTTCTCGTAGGTGTTGTACGGCGAGTCTATCTTCAGGTCGGCCAGTGAGAGGTTCACCTTGGGGCTCTCGAGAGCGTACTGGATCGTGGCGTCGATCTGGAGCGGCATCTCCCTTTGCATGCGGTTGTAGATCACCGATGCTATCAGCGGCTTCTCATCGGGGGTGGCTGCCTCCTTCTCGATAAGGGATGCCACGGTAACCACCTGATACTCTGTGAGATCGAGACGCTCTTTGGCGTCAGCGATGTCGAGGTCCTGGGTCTCGAGTAGATACTGCCCTAGGAGCCTGTCGACTATCTGCCTGGCGGTAACGCGCTTCTCGAAATCGTACCTGGCAGGAAAGAGGTACCCTTCCGTGGTCTTGACCTCAGGGTTTTCGAGGAACGCGTATCCGTAGTCGGTACTACGCGCAGCCTCCTCTAACTCTGATGCGGGGACACTGCTGTCTGCTGCGACGGTCTTAGCGGTCTCCTCGATGGTGAGCCCCTCTGGGATGGTGACGGTGATCGTAGGGGCAGCCTGGCCGGCGGTCAGTCTCTGGAGGATATCTCCGCTGTCCTGGCCGTATTCGAAGGTGTAACGTCCTGTCTTTATCTCCGTTCCGTATCCTTCATACCTGGCCTGCAGTTCGAAGACGAACGCGCTCTTTATGACCCCAGCCCCTTCCAGCTTGGTCGCGACGTCCGAGAGCGTATCCCCTTTGACCACCTCCACCCTGGCTGATTTGCCGGGCGCAGGCCCGGTCTCGCCCCCGGTTGCCGCAGAGTAAATGACGAAGATGGCCACCAGAACGGCGAGCACGAGGAGGAGGCCGAGCACCGTCGGCCCGGCGTTGGAGCGGCGTTTGCGCCGGATCCTTCCGGGACCGGATGGCTGGAGGGCGTCGAGCCTGGCATCGAGCTCCTCACGGTCTCGTCGCTCGCTCTTGTCCTGACGCCTCAAAGGTTCTCCCTCGCCTCGAGGTACTCCTGCAACATCCTTGCGGCCGCTAGGTGATCCACCCTCCTCCTTCTGCGGCTACCGGCCAGACGGGTGGTGAACCGCTCGTCCCACTCCACGAACCGCACGCCAGGAAATTCTGTTTTCAGGGCGTCTAGTCTAGTCAAGACTTTGCGGGCCTGGAAGCCGACCTCCCCACCGAGCGTTCTCGGCACCCCGACGACAACCTCGTAGACACCCTGTTCGTCCACGAGCCCGCGCAGGTAGACGGAGAGTTCCCCACTGGGTATCACGTCGAGAGGGCTGGCCAGAACGCCTCCAGCATCGGAGACTGCGACGCCGATGCGTACATCTCCAAGGTCGAGGGCGGCGACTCGCCCGCGGTCGGCTGGCGACAGGACCTACTCCGGGTCCGCTAGACGCTGGTCGAGGATCTCTCGTACCCTGGCGAGGGCGTCGGGGATGGCTTCGAGGTTGCCACCGCCGGCCTGGGCCATGGTCGCGCCACCACCCCCGCCGCCCCCGAGTACGTCCGAGACCTCGCGTACTAT
Organism: uncultured Rubrobacteraceae bacterium; assembly: GCA_902806095.1. Classification (GTDB taxonomy): domain Bacteria; phylum Actinomycetota; class Rubrobacteria; order Rubrobacterales; family Rubrobacteraceae; genus Rubrobacter_D. Next base: position 51,512 of record CADCVF010000081.1, on the reverse strand, counting down.
CTCCCCGGCCTCGACCCTACGGGAGACGTCGGGGTGGAGATTGGCGACGAGGATAGCCTTGCCGCCGAGCGCGGCGGCAAGCACCACGGCAGAAGGACCGCCGAGACGATTCTTGACATCGTCGGAGATCTGGCGCAGACCCCTGGCGTCCGCGGCCACGACCTGGCCCGTCACCACCCGTGTACCGTTGACCTGCTCGGCGCCTTCTACGAGGTCGCCAACCTCCTCGAGGCCCTGCTTCAGCGCCTGATCCCTGGCCGTCTCGCGAGATGTTCGCACCTCATCGCGCAGCCGCCATACGGCCTGAGGGATGTCGTCGATCTCGACTTTCAGGGCCTCCGAGATCTCTTCTGCCCTCTCTGTCGCGCCGGTCAAGTAGTACAGCGCTTCGCGGCCGGTTATGACCTCGATGCGGTACAGGTCGGCACCGTGCTTCCTGTTGGAGAGTATCTTGAAAGCCCCGATCTCGGCCGTGCCGCGCACATGCGTCCCGCCGCACAGCTCGCGCGAGAAGCCGTCGACCTCGACCACGCGCACGAGATCGCTGTACTTCTCTCCGAAGAGCATGATCGCGCCGAGGTTACGCGCCTCCTCGAGTGTCGTCGTAAAGTAGCGGACCGGCTGATTCTCGGTTATCTTCTGCAGAGTGAGCTCCTGGACGCGACCGATCTCATCGTCAGTTACCTTCCCTGCGTGACGGTAGTCGAAGCGCAACCTGTCGGGCCCGACGTAGCTGCCGGCCTGCACGACGTCCTGTCCGAGGACCGCCCTCAAGGCCCAGTGCAAAATGTGCGTGGCCGTGTGGTTCGCCTCTATTTGCTGGCGGCGCACCCTGTTTATGGAAGCCGTTACGGCATCCCCGGCCTCGAACACGCCGCCTTCGATCCTTGCCCGCAGCACCTGATAGTTACCCGCAGGGATAGCGTCGAAGACCTCCAGCTGTCCATCCTCGGCGGTGATCCAACCGCCATCCGCCACCTGCCCGCCACCCGTGGCATAGAAGGGATTCTCGGCCAGTACCACAAACACCTCTCCCCCGGCGTCGGGCACGGGCTCGATGGCGACTATCCTGGTCTCGACCTGCTCGCGCTCGTAGCCAACAAAGCGGCTCCGGATCTCCTGATCTCTGAACGCGGCGACGACCCGCTCGTAGCCCTGCATGGCCTCCCTGGCGCGCTCCCGCTGGGCGTCCATGGCAGCCTCAAAACTCGCCTCATCGAGCGACAAACCCCTATCGGCGAGCACCTCCCGCGTCACCTCGACGGGGAATCCGTAGGTGTCGTGCAACATGAACGCCACGTCACCAGGGAAGTGTCCGCCCCGCATCCGCTCTATCTCGGAGGCCAGAAGCGACATCCCCGACTCGTAGATCTCCACGAACCTGCCGGCCTCGCCGGTGACGGTGCGGCGGATGTCCTCCCGCGCCTGACGCAACTCCCCGTAGAAGTCGCCCATGTAGTCGACGACAGTCTCGGCGAGCCCGGCGAGCTGGCCAGCACTCATGCCGAGACGCGAGTGCGCCTGCAACATCGCCCGGCGTATTATGCGGCGAAGTATGTACTCACGACGCTGGTTCCCAGGCCTGACGCCGTCGGCGATGAGGAAAGCCATCCCGCGCGCGTGGTCGGCGACGATGCGGAGCGCGCGATCCGTCATCTCGGCGTCGCCCAAAGAGATGCCCGTGTACTCGTTCGCTTTTTCGAAGATTGGCGCGTAGACGTCGGTATCGTAGACGTAGAGTACATCCTGTACCGCCGCCGTGGTCCGCTCCAGGCCAAGGCCGGTATCGATGCCGGTCTTGCTCAAGGGGATGAAGGTCTTGTCTTTCAACTGCTCGTACTGGTTGAAGACGAGGTTCCAAATCTCGAGAAAGCGCGGGTCTCCCTCCTCGCCGCCAGGACCGTATTTCGGGTCCTCCAGCGGGTCGCCCCTGGCGAACTCTTCACCATGGTCGTAGTAGACTTCCGAGCAGGGACCACATGGGCCCGTCTCGCCCGGCGGTCCCCACCAGTTCTCGCTCTTCGGAAGGCCGAAGATCCTCTCTTCGGGCACGCCGACGTCCATCCACAACTCTTTTGCCTCCACGTCCTCTGGGGCGTCCTCGTCGCCTTCGAAGATCGTTATCCACAGGCGCTCCGGCGGGATGCCGAGCTCGCCCGTGAGAAACTCCCAGGCCCACCCTATGGCTTCCTTCTTGAAGTAGTCCCCGAACGAGAAGTTCCCGAGCATCTCGAAGAATGTTAGGTGATGCCAGTCGCCGACATCGAGGATGTCGGGGGTTCGGAAGCACTTCTGCGCGCTCATCGCCCGCGTGGAAGCCGGCCTCTCCTGACCGAGAAAGTAGGGGATGAACTGCTGGACCCCGCCCGTGGTCAGGAGGACCGTTGGGTCGTTGTGGGGGACCAGCGACGCACTCGGGTAGAGCCTGTGGCCCCGCTGTTCGAAAAAGTCAAGGAAACGCCGTCTTATCTCGCTACTCTGCATGCGCCCCATCCGGTGATAACTCGCCTCTCTCGCGGTCGCGCTCCATCTGCTCCAGCTCGACCCGCAGGTCTTCGAGGGCGCGTCTGAGAAGGCGGGAGACGTGCATCTGGCTTACGCCTATGTGGTCCGCGATCTCGGTCTGCGTCTTGCCCTCGTTGAAGCGGAGTTTCAGTATCTGCTGCTGCTGGCCCTTGAGACTTTCGATGGCCTCCTTCAGCAGGATCCTCTCCTCCAACCCTTCTATCGCAGATCTGTCGTCGGCCTGGAAGTCCATGATGGTGTCCCCGTCGGGCTCGTCCTGGCTTACGGGCGCGTCGAGACTGGCAGTGTTGTAAGCCCTCCCCAGGGTCAACGCTTCCGCGACGCCCTCGACGTCGGCGTCGAGCGTCTCGGCGAGCTCTTGTAGGGTCGGCGACCGCCCCGTCCTGACCGTCTCGTTGCGGATCACTTCCTTGGCCGACTGGCGCAACTCCTGCAGGCCGCGAGGAACCCGCATTGCCCAGCCCTTGTCACGGAAGTAGCGCTTGATCTCGCCGAGGATGTTCGGGGTAGCGTAGGTCGAGAACTCGATGTTCCTGTCTACGTCGAAGCGGTCTACCGCCTTTATAAGTCCGACGGAGGCGACCTGGATCAGATCGTCCAGAGGCTCTCCACGCCCCGCGAACTTACGGGCCAAGAACTCAGCCAGCGGAAGTTGTTCCTGGATGACGCGCTCGCGGGCATTCTGGTCGCCTTGCTTGTGATAGCGAACGAGCAGGCGCCGCGTTCGCGCCTTGTCAGGTCTTCGATAGCGCCGGCTCACGACACCAACTCGACTACGGTGCGCCAGCTCGTCTCCGTGTTCCCCCCGGAGGCAGGTTCCTCGACTTCGGCGAGAACCCCCTCACCGGCCAGGGAGAAGCGGAAGCGGGTCGGAGCGTCACCGGTGTGACAGCCCTCCAGAACCTCCACGGCCTCCTCCAACCCCCCAACTCCTACCCTGGCCCGCGCCGCCATCCCAACAAGCACGAGGCCGACACAGGACCGCAGCTGTTCGTGAGGAGGGAGCCTTAGATAAGCGTACTCCTGGGGATAATCTTCGGTCAAGCCGATTCCTTCCTTAGCGTTGCTCGGACTCTTCTGTCGATACTTCGGTGGTCCTATCTTCCGGTGCGGCCCTCTGCGCTCCCCCGGCGCCAGGGTCGGCCTGCACCCCGCGTGCGGCGTGGTTCCCACCGCCGTGTTCCTCGAGGTCGTGCAGGATCTCCTCCCGCCGCCGGGCTGAAGCCTCGCGCGCGGCAGTGACCGATCTCCTGTAGCGGCGGCGGACATTGTCGGGTAGATCCCGCGCCGCCTTCGGCAGGTTCTTGCGTACGTCTTCGTTCGTCGCGTAGAGCGTGCCTGCCACCCCTATAACGACGCCGGCCACGACCCTGCCCCAACTCGCCACCGCTACTACTCCTCCTTCTCAGGACGCTTTTCGCCGCCAAGGAAGGTGCTGACCCCCCGCGAGATGCCGGCGGTCGCAGAAGAGACCTTGATCACCCCGCCCCTTACGCCGCGCGTGATCACGGCGGTCGTCTGGTCGAGCTCGCCCGTCATGCCCGCAACGTCCCCGACGGCCTCGTCGAGCTGCGTGAGCTGGCTGTTTATGTTGTCCACCGTGACGTGCGTCTTCCCGAGCAGTGGAACGACCTCCCCCGTGACGTCCTTGATCGTCTGCTCTGTAGTCGAAAAGACCCTCGCCAGCCTCGAGAACAACCACGCGAGGACGAAGAACGCGACGGCGATCCCCGCGAAGAGCAACCCTTTCATCAGCTCTACGAATAGTTCCAAACCTTACATCACCTCCGTCCGGGATCCCTGGAAACCTGGATTATAGCTGTGATCGCACGCAATATGTACCGCTCTCAAGAACCGCTGCGCGCAACGACGCCGCCCCCGACGACCCGCTCCCCATCCCCTGTATAGAACACGGCGGACTGGCCCGGCGCGACACCGATGACAGGCTCATCGAGTGAGGCTACCCACCCACCGTCATCGGTCTCCTCGAGTGTGCAAGGGACCGGCGAGCCGTTGTAGCGGACCTGCACGCAAGCAGCCTCCTCGGGATCGAGGAACCAGTTGAGATTCCCGACCCTGACTTCGCGCACCTCGAGATCCTGCTTGCGTCCGACGACGACCTGACCCGAGCGTGGGCGCACCTCGTTGACGTAAAGTGGCGTCGGCGCCGAGACTCCTATTCCGCGCCGCTGTCCGACCGTAAAGTCGACGACGCCGGCGTGACGGCCTAGTACCTGTCCTTGGCGGTCTACGACGTCTCCGGGCTCCGCCGCCACGTTCTTGCGCACGAACTTGCGGTAGTCCCCGTCGGGGATAAAGCAGATATCCTGGCTCTCAGGCGTGTAAGCGACGGCGAGACCCCGCTCCTCGGCTATGGCGCGCACCTCAGTCTTCCTGTACTCGCCGAGGGGGAAGATCGTGCGCGACAGGAGATCCCGCGGTACGGGCCATAGTACGTAGGTCTGATCTTTGCTTTCGTCCACGGGGCGTGCGAGCGCAGGACCCTCTTCTACCCTGGCGTAGTGCCCCGTCGCAACGTGTCGGAACCCGAGCTCATCCGCAAGGAACGAGGAGGCATGGAACTTGACGTGGGCGTTGCACGCGACGCAGGGATTGGGCGTCCTGCCTTCGCTGTATGAGCCTACGAAGTCCTGCATGACTCGCCTGTTGAAGAGCTCTTTGAGGTTGAGCGTGAAGTGTGGCAGGCCCATCCTGTGCGCCGTGTCGCGGGCGAAGAGCACCGTATCAGGCGAGCAGCACGAGCGGCTGCCCCTCTCGCCGTCGTGCAGCCGGAACGTCACGGTTGCCACGTCGTAGCCGGCGTCTTTGAGAAGCAGGGCCGTGACCGCCGAATCGACACCCCCGCTCATCGCGGCCACGACACTCCTGCCGCCGATTGCCCGGCCGCTTTTCGCGTGGAAGAGCATCTCGCCAGCCGTACGGTTCCAGTGGTCCTCGAAGGCCTTGTGCAGTGCGTCGAGGACGAGCGTGAGCGCATGTTCCTTACCGGCGGGAAGTGGTCCGCCAAGCGCATCCTCCAGATCAGCCTTCGAGACACTGGCGGCATCGAGAAGGTGTTTGCCTTCGGCCAGTTCGGCGAGCGCCGAGCCGGCGGCTATGCACGCCGCACACCCGTAGACCTTGTAGCGAACCTGTTCGAGGACGTTGCCTGAGATCCCGACCGTAAAGCGGACGACGTCGCCGCACGCGGCGTCGCCGGACTCGCCCCTGCCCGAGGGGTCGCCTATCTCACCAGCGTTGCGCGGCCGGACAAGGTGGTCTACGACCTGCTGTCTGTACCGATCGGACATGAATGACCCGCGTTCAGCCCGCGTAGAGCGGGGAGAGCTCTCGTAGCTGCGCCACCGCGGTCGAGAACGCCTCGAGGAAGTCGTCGACCTCTTCCACGGTGTTGTCTTTGCCGACCGTGATCCTGACGACGGAGAACGCCTCTCGCTCGGACAGGCCCATCGCGAGCAAGACCGGTGAAGCCTTGTGCCCGCCCGAAGAGCAGGCCGATCCACTCCCGACTGCGTAGCCGAGCGAATCGAGGAAGAGGACCAGGCTCTCGGCCTCGACGCCGGATACCGTCAGGTGGACGTTGTTGGACAATCGTCGCCCGCGATGCCCGTTTACGAGCACGTGAGGTATCTCCTCCACCCCGGCCACGATGCGGTCGCGTAGCTCCCTTTCGTGCGTGACACGGTCGTCCATCTCCTCGCGGGCCAGCCTCGCAGCCGTGCCAAGGCCGACGATCCCTGCGACGTTCTCGGTACCGCTCCTCAGCCCGTTCTCCTGCCCTCCCCCGTAGACGATGGGTTCGAGCGAGACGCCCTCACGCACGTACAGGGCGCCGATGCCCTGCGGGCCGTAGAGCTTGTGGCCCGAGAGCGCCAGCGTCGAGACCGGTGCCTCCGAGACATCGATAGGGACCCTGCCAGCGGCCTGGACGGCGTCGGCGTGGAAAGGTACATCCTTCGCCGCGCAGATTTCGGCGAGCTCGAGCACGGGCTCGACAGTACCGACCTCGTTGCTCGCCCATACAACGGCGGCCAGTGCTGTGTCCGGGCGCACAGATTCGGCGAACTCGGCTGGGTCGAGGAGACCCTCCTCGTCCACCCCAATCCAGGACACCTCGAAGCCTTCGGACTGCAAGCGTTTCGCGGCCTCCCGCACCGCCGCGTGCTCGACGCACGAGACGACCGCGTGCCGCTTTTCGGAGCCTGCGGATCTCGCCAGACCGAGGACGGCCAGGACATCGGATTCGGTTCCGCCGCTGGTAAACACTATCTCCCCTGGTGAAGCCCCGATCAGAGAGGCCACACCGGCACGGGCCTCCTCCAACCCTTCACGCGCCGAGCCTCCGAATGCGTGCAGCGAAGAAGGATTGCCGCGTCGAGCGCCAAGGTGCCCAAGCATCGATTCCAGCACTCGCGGGTCGAGCGGCGTGGTGGCGGCGTTGTCCAGGTAAACAGCATCAGTCATGATCGAGTCTAGTTTATCCTAATGGGCCGAAATGTCAGCCATAGAGCGCGCTTCGCTCAGACGGTGATGGTCGAGGCTACCGCGCCGCCGGGGTCGAGGAGCGCGATCTGGTCTCCGGGCGCCAGATCCAGTGACGTGCCTCCTTCGAACGTGCCTGCCACGCGCTTGCCCGTATCGTCTACTATGTCGGGAACGCGGCCGATGGAGACGTCCTGACCCCGCTTTGCCTCGACATCGCTGTTGATCGTAACACCCGGCGCGCCAGGTGTTACCTGCGCCGTCTCGGGATCGAGGACCCTCAGGGTAAAGCCCTGCAGGTTCAGGGGCTTGACACCCCGATTTTGCACGGTAAAGTACTCGATTCCGCCGCCCTTGTCGGTCGTCTGTACCTGTTCCAGGGTCACGTTGGCATCGCTCGTGTTGTCCTCGACCTGCACCGCCGCGAGGTCGAAGAGGGCCTGGCTCAGCACGGGTCTTGGCACGTATCCTTCGAAGAGGTTGGTGATCACATATTCCTCGCCGCTCGGCGCGAGCATCGCGACGAATGGCGTGATGCCGACCCCAAGTTGCGCGGCCAGTGTACCGTACTCGCCGGGTTGCAGACTCTGCTCGTCGCCGACGGGCCCGGGGTTCGCGATTTCGTAGGTGAAGAACTCGATGGTCGGATACCTGGTGCTCAGTCGCATCATGGACCTGTTGACCTTGCGGTCCACAGAGAGGCCCTGTGGATAGGAGAGCGAGTCCTGGTCCAGCTTGTAGAACTGGACCACGAGCCTGGCCCTCCGCCCGTACGCTTCCTCGAAGTTCGGCGGTACTGGTTGGGTCGTGTTGAGCGTGAAAGGCATGTCCTTGGTGCTCTCGGCCTGTCCTTCCCCAACCACAGCGTTGCTTGTAGTCGTGCCTGCTGGGGGCGCCTCCGAACTCTGGGTGGGCGTTACAGGGACCTGGCTCTCGTCGCTTCCGCACCCTGCGAACACAGACAGGCAGCCGAGGACGAGCGCCATATACACCCAGAGCCCCACGTGCGACCGTTCCTTATCCTTCCCTCGGATAGACCTCTCCCCTACAGCTCTCCGGAGATCCGGCGCAACCAGCAGGCTCCGACTCGATTTACGCTAAGTTAGCACGGTAGCGAAAACACCGCAATTCGAAGCCAGGATACAGGGTGTCCCTCGGTCCACGGAAATATCGGCTAACATTCGTGGACCGGCCCGCAAGCGGGCCCGTAGGCACACAAGGAGATAGGAAATTGCCCCTTCAGGACAAGAGCAACCCGTACAGGACCCACAGCACAGATGAGCTGCGCAAGGACAACGCCGGAGAAGAGGTCAGGCTCGCTGGCTGGGTACACAGGCGCAGGGACCACGGGGGTCTGATCTTCATCGACCTGCGCGACCGCTGGGGTATCACACAGGTCACGTTCCACCCGGAACGAGGCGGGGTCTTCTCCTCGGCCGAGCGATTGAGGCCAGAATGGTCTATCTCCGTGGAGGGCGAAGTGGTGCGCCGCCCAGAGGGCAACGAAAACCCCGACCTGCCGACTGGAGCGATCGAGGTCGAGGCCACGAGACTGGAGATTCTGAACCCTTCCGAGACGCCGCCCTTCGAGATCGAACGCGACAGGCCCGTGGACGAGACGTTGCGCCTGAAATACCGCTACCTCGACCTGCGCAGGGAGAGGATGCGTGACAAGATCCTGCTGCGCCACCGCGTCGTCAAGCACATGCGCGACTACCTCGACGATCGGGGATTCGTCGAGATCGAAACCCCGATCCTAACAGCCTCTACTCCGGAGGGCGCCAGGGACTATCTGGTTCCTGCCCGCCTCTATCCGGGGCAGTTCTACGCGCTCCCCCAGTCCCCGCAGCAGTTCAAGCAACTTCTGATGGTTGCAGGCTTCGAACGCTACTTCCAGATAGCCCGCGCGCTGCGCGACGAGGACCAGCGCGGGGACCGCCAACCCGAGCACACGCAGCTCGACCTGGAGATGAGCTACACGACGCAAGACGAAGTGCTGGAACTCGTCGAAGGTCTCTACACCGGGATCGTCGAGCGGCTTACTCAGAAGCGGCTCCTCACCAAGCCCTTCCCCCGCCTCACCTACACCGAGGCGATGAACCGTTTCGGTACGGACAAGCCCGATATCCGCTTCGGCCTGGAGCTCAGCGACGTCTCGCAGCCCGCCGCCGATTCGGAGTTCAAGGTCTTCGAGGGGGCCGTGGCATCGGGCGGGTCGGTGCGTGGCATCGCCGTCGGGGGACTAGGTGACCTGACCCGCAGGGAGCTCGACGAGCTCACCGCTGTCGCAACCTCCGGAGGCGCAAAGGGCCTGGCCCACTTCCAGGTTCAACCTGATGGCCTGAAGAGCCCCGTCGCGAAGTTGTTCTCCAGAGCCGAGCAAGATACCCTGCGCGCAGCGCTCGGGGCCGAAGAGGGCGACTGGATGTTCTTCGTCGCGGACAAGAACCCGGTCGTATTCGAGAGCCTAAGCCGCCTGCGGCTCCACTTCAGAGACCGCCTCGGGCTGGCCGATCCCGACGTGCTCGGCATGAGCTGGGTGACGGACTTCCCGCTCTTCGAGTGGAACGAGGACGAGGGGTGCATCGAGCCGATGCATCACATGTTCACCATGCCGCGCGAGGAGGACCTACCGCTCCTCGACTCCGACCCCCTACAAGTCATCGGCCAGCTCTACGACCTCGTGGCCAACGGTACCGAGCTCGCGTCGGGGAGCATGAGGATCCACAACCCCGACCTGCAGCAGAAGGTCTTCGACGTTATCGGCATCGGGCCCGAGGAGGCACACAACAGGTTTGGGACCATCCTCACGGCTTTCCGCTACGGTGCGCCGCCGCACGGCGGGATCGCACCAGGCGTGGACCGCCTGCTCATGCTCCTCACGGACGAGCCGAACATCCGTGAGGTGATGGCTTTCCCCAAGACGCAGGCGGCCCGCGACGAGATGATGGATGCGCCAGGTCCCATCTCGGACGAGCAGCTCAAGGAGCTAAACATCTCGCTCCGACGCGGCCCAGGAGGCGAACGAGGCTCCGACCCTGCAGCCCGTCCTGGCGAAGGCAACAACTAGCGGAATGCACACCGACCACAGGTCCCCGGCACCCATGGCACTCACCTTCGACGACGGGCCAGACCCCGTCTGGACCCCGCTCGTGCTGGATGCCCTCGCCGATTCCCGCGCACGCGCCACGTTCTTCGTCATCGCGCCACGAGCCACTCGTTACCCTTCCCTCATATCAAGATTGCGGGAGGATGGACACGAGGTCGCCTTTCACTGCAAGGAGCACGTTCGCCACGACGCCATGACGGTCGGGGAAATCGAAGCAGACGCGGCGTCAGGGCTCCTGGCACTCGGGCAGTCCGTCCGACACTGGCGCACACCGTGGGGCCTCGTCACACCGGCGACCGAAGAGGTTGCAAAGCGGCATCGGCTCGGTCTCGTCGGCTGGACCGCGGACACGGAGGACTGGCGCGGAGGCGCGCCTGAGGCGATGCTCGCCCGCCTCAGGGGCAGGATCTCACCGGGAGCCATCGTACTGATGCACGACGGATTCGGCCCTGGAGCGACGCGTGACGGCTGCGAAGGGACCATAGATCTCGTACGCCCGCTCGTAGCGACGGTAAGATCCCTCGGTCTCGAGCCCGCGCCGTTGGGCGAGCTCCGCCATCCGCTGCCGGACAGGAACCCTGACTTCCAGGACACGGGGCCCAGGGTACACGGTGTGTGAGCATTCTCTTCGCACGGGTCGTCCCTTCGCTTAGAGTATTGTCACCATGAGCATCTTCAACCCCGGCAAAGAGCGACAAGGACGTCCAGGCGGAACTTACGACCTCGAAGCCATCCTTGCGATTATCTCCGCCGGGGCGTCCGGAAGGGACGCGCACCCTACTTTTCCGCAAGATCCCTTTCGGCAGCTCGCGCCCACGGGCGCACTCGCAATCCCCGTCCCCGAACCCATAGGAAAACATGGACGCCGCGCCTCGTTCGCGGAGGAGTGGCGGCGTGCTGCGGGCCGTCGCCCGTGCCGACGGCTCTGTCGGCCGCATACTCGATGGCCACTTCAACGGCGTGGAACGCGTCGCTCTCCTGGCCCCAGAGCCCCTGCGCTCGGCCGAGCTCGAAGCCATCGCTTCTGGAGACGTCCTCCTCGGGGTCTGGGGCGCCGACCCCATCCCAGGCGAAGGGGAGCCGGCTCGGCTCGTGCAGGGTAGGGACGGGGCAAACCTCTCCGGCGTCAAGACCTTCTGTTCCGGAGCGACGGGCCTGGACCGCGCGCTCGTGCTCGTGCGTGGCCCCGCCCAGGGTGCGCCCCTCCTTGCCTACGTCGACCTCTCCGAAGGCGTAAACGTAGATACGGCCTGGTTCAGAGGCGCGGGCATGCGGGCCTCGGAGAGTCATCGCCTCGTATTCGAAGGAACGCCTGTGCTCGCGGTACTGGGAGAACCCGGCGAGCTCGTCAGGGAACCTTACTTCAGCAGGGATGCCATCCGCACGGCCGTTACGTGGGCCGGGATCTCCGACACGGCCGTCGACGCCACCCTCGACGTACTGGCCGCCAAAGCCGGGGACGGAGAGCCCGACGACGTAGTCTCACTCGCCGCTGGCAGGATGCTCACGGCCAGGGCCACGATCGATAGCTGGCTGGCGTACGCCGCAAGCCGGGCCGACGCGGACCCAGCCTCTCTACCGGAGATCTCGACAGAGCTGCGCGAGTCCGTTGCCCTCTCTTGCCGAAAGATCCTCGATGAGGCGGCCAGAGCCGTCGGTTCCCATCCCTTCGCCGTCTCAGGCCCCCTAGACCGCGCGAGGCGGGATCTCGAACTTTTCCTCCTCCAGCACCGCCTGGAGCCAGCCCTGGTACGCCGTGGGAGACAGGCCATCGCGGGCCGGCAGTCTTGAAAGGGCGACTCGGACGCGAGTACTTCGAGAGGCTCTACGCCGAATCAGGCGACCCCTGGGATTTCGAGACGAGCGAGTACGAACGCAACAAGTACGAGCGAACGTTGGAGGTCCTGGGCGAACGCCGGTTTCACAGGACCCTGGAGGTGGGAGCTTCCATCGGGGTCTTCACAGAGATGCTCGCGTACCGCTGCGACGCGCTGCTCGCGGTAGACGTATCGGAGCGGGCCGTGGTCGCGGCCCGCGAGCGCCTCTCGGGTCACAGGCACGTACGTGTCGAACGGCGCACGCTACCTGAGGAGATGCCCGACGGTCCGTTCGACCTGATCGTCGCCTCGGAGGTTTTGTATTACTTCACGAGGGAAGATTTGATCGCGGCGCTAGGGGCCTTCGAGCGCGAGCTGGCACGAGGAGGAGCCCTGCTCGCCGTCCACTGGCGCAGGGAGACCAGAACTTACCCGCTGCAGGGAGACGAGGTGCACGAGCTACTCATGAGAAACACGCGGCTTCAGAACAACGAGACGATCATCGAGCCGGATTACCGTCTGGATCTCTTCGAGGATCCTTCGTGAATGGGAACGAACGCCTGGTGATCGTAGGCGCAGGCCCCGCCGGACTGGCAACGGCCCGCGCCTATAGAGAGGGCGGAGGCATGGGTCACGTCATGATGCTGACCCCAGAGCCATACGCCCCGTATAATCGCCCTCCGCTGACAAAGGGCTACCTCCGAGGCGAAGCGTCCCGGAAGGATCTACCCATCGAAAGCGACGACTGGTACGAGGAGAACAGCGTCGAACTCAGGCTCCTAACCAACGCGAGTGCCATCGACAGAGAACGGCGGATCGTCGCCACAGACGAAGATGAAGAGTTGGCGTACGACGTCTGTGTGCTGGCCACGGGCTCAGAGCCGATCCGTCCACCCGTACCAGGAGGCGACGACCCCGAGATACTAACGATGAGGACGATAGAGAACTCGACCCGCCTCCAGGACCGCGTCGGAGAGGACGGACGGGCCGTCGTCGTGGGGAGCGGCTTCATCGGATGCGAGGCGGCGGCGTCCCTCTCGCTACGCGGCGCCGAGGTAACCCTGCTCAGCCGCGAAGAGTCGCCACAACGAGTGCGGCTCGGCCGCGAGGTCGGGGAACGCCTCGAAAGCTGGCTCAGGGACTACGGCGTGGACCTTCGCCTCGGGGCCAGGATCGAGGGCATCGAACGCACGAATCGTGGCCACACGGTGATCCTCGGAGACGGGGATCCGGTCGAAACGGGAACCGTCCTCCTCGCGACAGGCGTCGCGCCCCGTGTCAGCCTCGCGTCAGAGGCCGGCCTGGAGATGGACCACGGGATCATCACGGACTCCTCCATGCGGACGAGCGCGCCGGGCATCTTCGCGGTCGGAGACATTGCCCAGGCTTACAATGAGTCTGCAGGACGCCACCTCAGCGTCGAGCACTGGGGCGACGCCCTGGAGCACGGGCGCATCGCGGGGACCGTAATCTCAGGCGGCGAAGCTGCCTGGAACATGGCTCCCGGCTTCTGGTCCACGATCGGCGATAAGACGCTAAAGTACTGGGCCTGGGGCGACGGCTGGAACGAGCAGGTCTTCGAGGACGAGCGCGAAGCCTTCACGGTCTGGTACGGCAAAGGGGGTGTGCTCGTGGGAGTTCTCTCCCACGGTAAGGACGAGGACTACGAGCGGGGACGCGAACTGATCGAACGCGGAGCGTCCTTCTCCCGATGACGCCCTCGGCGCCGGACTTCGCCCTCATGGCCTGCGTGGTCGTGCCCGCCCGCGACGAGGAGGATTTGATAGGGTCATGTCTCGAAGCGCTAGCCACCCAAGAAATCGTCGCGCACGACGAGTTCGAGGTCCTGCTGATCCTCGACCGCTGCACGGACCGTACAGAAGCACGCGCCCGTGAGATCGCCGTGGGCCACCCTCGTCTGAGGCTACACCTACTCGACGGTCCCGGTGAGGGATCAGGCCCAGCCCGCAGGGTCGGAATGGATGCTGCTTGCGCCCGTCTCTTCCAGGTTGGTCGTCCCGAGGGTCTCATAGCGTGCACGGACGCCGACACGGTGGTTGCGCCTGACTGGCTCGCCACCCAACTCCGGGCCGTCTCGCAGGGAGCAAAGGCCATCGGCGGGCGCATCGAACTCGCCGACGACGGCTCGCTGCCCGAGGGCGTGTGGCACATGTACGCTGAGCAGGGACGCTTGCGCCACGAGATCCTTCTCTCCGGTTCCGATCCCAAGGGTGAGACACAGCACTGGCAGTTCTCGGGCGCCTCCCTGGCACTGACGGCTACGGTCTACAAGGAGATAGGTGGCCTCGAACCACTCTCTGCGCTGGAGGACGAGGCCCTCGAAAGGGTCCTGCTCGAGCACCGCATCCCGATAGAGCGCCTGCTCTCGGTCAGGGTGACGACATCGCCGCGCCTCGTGGGCCGCGCCAGCCGCGGCCTCTCCCAAGACCTCTCCAGGATCACGCTCAGCCTTCGCGAAGAAAGTGCAGACGGCTAGTTGGGCCTACGCCCTCTCTTCCCTATATTCCTGAATACTTTCGTAGACTTCGTCTGGGAACTGCAGTTCCGCATAAGGGTTGCAGGCGTCAGGGTCATCGGGGTCAGGGCAGATCGGGAAGTCCTGCTGGCTCTGGTACTCCAGGATCTTCTCGCGCCTGGGCGGGCTGTAGCCCTTCTCCTCCACCTGCTGCACGAGAGCCCTCATCTCCTGCTCGTCGGTATCTTGGTCTTTGGTCAGCAGCTCCACAAGCTCGTCGTTGCTTACGAAGTGACGCCCGATCATCGCAAAAACGAGACGGCCGTAGTGGCCGATATCTTCACCGTTATCCAGGGCGTCGAGCATGTGGCCCATCATCGGGCTCTGACGCAGATCTTCTACCGGCATGGGTAGTGCTCCTCTCGTTGGTGTACGTCCGAACTATACGGGTACCCGACGCACTCAACGTGAAACCGACCACTACGAGAGTTCCCGCATCACGCGTAGCAAGACATCTCGCTGTGGATTCCCGCTTTCGCGGGAATGACGGGCGATGGTGCTGCGCGAATGACGCCTATCCTGGAGCAGGGGTAGGAGGCGGGCCCGTCCAGTTTGTACACAGAGCGGAACTGATCCTGCGGATATTCTTATGAGTGGGGGCCTCTCCACCAACACTCAGCGGGCAACGGTCCGGATCAGGTCCTTCGCCCCGTCGGCCACGGGTACCGCCAGTTCCTCTCCCGAAGCCATATCACGCACCGTGCAGTCGCTACGCGCGAGCTCATCCTCACCCAATATGACTGCGTACGAGGCACCCGTGCGGTCGGCCTGCTTGAACTGCGCCCGCATGCCGCGCCCTCCGTAATCCAGGTCGGCAGAGATTCCTTCTTCCCTAAGGGCGCCGGCAAGTTTCATAGCAAGGATGCGCGCTTCCGGCGCCAGGGTCACGAAGAAAACGTCCAGGCTAACGCGCGCCTCTTGCGAGGCGGCGGCCAGGAGCATCCGTTCGACCCCCGAGCCGAAGCCGATCCCCCCGACATCGGGCCCTCCGAGGTCGGAGATCAGACCGTTGTACCGCCCGCCGGCACCGACGGTGTCCTGCGCCCCAAGGGCGCCGCTCTTGGCCTCGAAGACCGTCATTGTGTAGTAGTCGAAGCCCCGCACGAGTCCCTCGTCCATCTCGTGCGGGACGCCTAGCGCATCGAGACCTTCTCGCACTGTGGCGACGTGGTCAGCGGCTTCCCGGCTCAGGTACGCGCTTATCCTCGGCGCCCCCGCCAGGACGGCCTGTGTATTCTCATGCTTGGAGTCGAAGGTGCGCAGCGGATTGGTATCCATGCGGGCGACCGAGTCGGAGTCGAGCTCTCCCACATGCTTCTGGAGGTAGGCGCGCAGTTCAGGCGCGTAGATGCTGCGGGTCTCCATGTCGCCTATGTTGTTGAGGTAGACGACCTCATCCTCCACGCCCACTGCCTGGTGGATGGAGTAGAGGAGCGAGATCACCTCCGCATCAACCAGCGGGTCCGAGGTGCCTAGGACCTCGACCCCGATCTGGGTGTGCTGCCGGTAACGCCCCCGCTGCTGCCTTTCCTGGCGGAACATCGGCCCTACGTAGAACAGCTTGATCGGCTGCGCAAGCTTGTACAGGTTGTGCTCGATGTACGCGCGCACCGCTCCCGGAGTCCCTTCTGGCCTGAGCGCCATCTCCCTCTCGCCCTTATCCCGGAAGCTAAACATCTCCTTCTGGACGACGATGTCCGAAGCCTCCCCGGCTGTCCTGGCGAACAACTCGATCTCCTCGAAGATCGGGGTGCGTATCTCCGAGTAGTTGTGGCGAGCCATGACCTCCCGCGCCCGCGCTTCGACGAAGGTCCACAACTCCGCCCTCTCGTAAGGCTCCCGTCCGCCGGGGAAGACATCGTAGGTGCCCCTCGGTCCCCTGTAGCTCACGAGAGACCAGGAGGAAGGTATGGATTGGTTCTCAGTTCCTCCACTGCCGTGAGGACAGGACCGTGGCCGGTGTACAGGCGCGTCTCCTCCTCCCAGAGAGGCATCACCTTGCGGATTGAGGCTTCGATCTCCTCCCATGAAGCGCCCTGGAGGTCCGTCCGGCCTACGCTGCCAGGCAATATGAGGTCACCGACGATCTGGTCGTGCCCAATAACGAACGTCACAGACCCTGGAGAGTGCCCTGGCGTGTGAAGAACCCTGATACCTAGACCGGCGAGATCGAGGGCCTGCCCGTCATCGAGTGCCTCGTAATCACTGACCTTCCCCTCTGTGTCCGCAGGGTGCATGTAGACAGGGGCCCCGGTCTCACTACGCACAAACTCCAGGGCCTCCACGTGATCAGCGTGACCGTGCGTCAGCAGGATCGCCGCCACGGGGGCGCGGGTGGCGCCGAGGATCTTCTCCGGCTCCGCACCGGCGTCGACGACGATGTCTCCTTCGGGGGCGTGGACGACGTAGGAGTTGACCTCGAAGCCGTCCATAGAGAGTGTTACCTGTTCGATCTCGCTCACCTGCGAGCCTCCTAGCGCTCCAGGGGTGTGCCGTCGCGGGAGACCCTGTAGACGTCGTAGACGTCGGGGATGCTCCGGATCTTACGTATTACCTCCTCGACGTGCTGCACGCCCGCAGCCTTGAAAGCGAACCTGCTGAGGGCCGTCCTGTCCTCGATGGTGTCGACCCTCGCGGAGACGATATTGACGCCGGCGTCCGAGATCGTGGCCGTTATATCCTTCAACAGATGCATCCTGTCGAGGGCCTCGACGAGCAGTTCGACGGTGAAGAGCTTATCTGACCCCCTGGCCCACTCGACCTCGACAAAGCGCTCGGGGTCCCTGGACTGGAGCGCCCTCGCGTTCACGCAGCCGGCTGAATGAACGACGACGCCGCGCCCCAGCGAGACGTAGCCGACGATCTCGTCGCCAGGCATCGGGGTGCAACAACGCGCAAGCCGCGTCAGGATACCGCTCGACCCGACGACACGCACCCCGGTCTGCTCGTCAGTTCCACCCTCGGGGAGCGGAAGCGGGGCGAGCGCGGGGCTCTGCTCTCTTGGCTGTTCCTCTTCCTCCTTGGGACGTACATGTTCGACTATACGACCGGCCACGTTCTCGGCCGAGAGCACGCCGGCGCCGACGGCGGCGAACATGTCGTCGGGGGAGGAGTAGTTGGTCGAGCGGGCAACATCCTCGAGGACGCCCGAGGGGACCTTGCCGATCCGACGCCTCTTCAGAAGGGCGAGGATCTTCTCGCGTCCCAGGCTCAAGTTGTCTTCGCGGTCGGCCTTGTTGAAGAACTGCCTTATCTTGTTGCGCGCGCGCCCGCTCTGGACCACGGCCAGCCAGTCGCGGCTCGGCCCCGAGTTCTTGCCAGTGATGACCTCGACCCTGTCACCCGAGACGAGCTCGGAGTCGAGGGGGACGATGCGGTCGTTGACCCTGGCCCCTATCGTACGGTGGCCGACCTCGGTGTGGACGTGATAGGCGAAGTCTATGGGGGTCGCCCCGCTGGGAAGGCTGACCACGTCGCCCTTGGGCGTAAAGACGAAGACCTCCTCAGCGACGAGCTCACCCTTCAAAGACTCCATGAAATCACCGGCATCGGTCGTCTCTTGCTGCCACTCCATCATGCTCTTGAGCCAGGTCAGGCGGTCCACCTGACGGTCGGTAAGACCGTGCTTGTACATCCAGTGGGCAGCGATGCCGTACTCCGCCGTCGTGTCCATCTCGGAGGTCCGGATCTGGATCTCGAGCAGTTTCCCCTCGTTGGACATCACTGTCGTGTGAAGCGACTGGTACATGTTGAACTTGGGCATCGCTATGTAGTCCTTGAAGCGGCCAGGGATAGGCTTCCAGATCGAGTGTATGACACCGAGCGTGCCGTAGCAGTCGCGCACGCCGTCGACGACGACCCTGAGGCCGGCGAGGTCGTAGATCTCGTTGAACTCCTTGTTGCGACGCACCATCTTGTTGTAGATGGAGTAGAAGTGCTTGACCCTCCCATGGACCTCGGCCCCTATCCCCGACTCCCGCAGGTGCCGCAGAAGCTCGGCCGCCGTCCCGTTGATAAAAGCCTCCCTGTCCCCGCGCCTGGCGGCGACCAGGCTCTTTATCTCCTCGTAGCGCCGCGGGTGTAGGGTGGCAAAAGAGAGGTCCTCGAGCTCCCACTTGATCGAGTAGATCCCCAGCCTGTGCGCGAGGGGAGCGTAGATCTCCAGGGTCTCCGTCGCCTTCCTGAGTTGGGTCTCGCGCTTGAGGTAGGCGAGGGTCCTCATGTTGTGCAGCCTGTCGGCGAGCTTGATGATGATCACACGCACGTCGCGGCTCATGGCTACGATCATCTTCCTCAAAGACTCGGCCTGCGCCTCCTCGAGGTTGCCCGAAGGCAGCCGCTTGAGCTTGGTGACCCCATCTACTATCTCGGCCACCTCCTCCCCGAACCGCTCCGCCAGCTCCTCTTTGGTCACGCCCGTATCCTCGAGCACATCGTGCAAGAGCGCGGCGGCTATGGTCGTAGGGTCGAGGCGCAGCTCGGCGAGGACGTCGGCCGCCGCGAGCGGGTGGTAGACGAAAGGTTCGCCGCTCTTGCGGGTCTGGCCCCTGTGCGCCGCGTGGGAGGCGTTATAGGCGTCGGCGATCAACTCCTCCGTCCCCGCAGGCCCGTAGGAAGACACCTTCTCGATAAGAGAAGATATGTTCACGCCAGGCGCCGCTATCGCCCTCGGACGTTCCTCTGTACGAACGGGTTCCATGGCGAAATTATATCAGCACGCCTGCTACGCAGGCTTGTCAGCACGCTCCGGCCTTCGGCCTCCGCTTGTCGGCACGCCGCCTCGCTCCGCTCGGCGGCTCGTCAGCATTTCAGCAAGTCGTCCTACCACTTCGCCACGAGCGTAAGACCCTACTGACGTTGGTAGCGGTTCCTCATGCGCGGCCAGGCAGGGCCGGACCGGGAGCAAGCTGAAATGCTGACAAGCGAAGGCAAAGCCTGAGCGTGCTGAAGTGCTGACGAGCGTAGGCGAAGCCGAAGCGTGCTAATTCACAGCCTTCCAGACCTGAAAATAACTATGAGGAGGAAGGCGGTTAGGATGAGGGAAAATGCATAGCCGATGAAGCTGATGAGGGGGGCGCCGAGAAGGGGCACGTTGGGCCCTCCGACATCGAAGGCGCCGAGCATCGAGGACCCGACGAGCAAGGCGGCGGTAACGACGGCGAAGACCAGCCGGTTTGCGAGAACGTCGACGCTGCCTACCAGTTCGTCGAGGCCGCCGTGCGCGAGCTGCACCTCGAACTCACCGTCGGCGAGCTCGGCCAGTAGCAGCCTGACCTGCTCCGGATAGTCCTCGACGTAGCGGGCGTACTCCAGGGCGTACTCTTCGACGACTTCGATTACGGCCTCCGGCCTGTAACGCTCGGAGAGGAGCCTCTGTGCGTATGGCCTGGCGACCTCGTAGACGTTTATGGTTGGATCTATGGAGCGGGCGAGCCCTTCGGCGGTCACGAGCGCCTTGGTTAGCAGCGGGAAGACGGGCGGCATCCTGAGCCTGTAGCGGCGCGCGAGCGCGACTAGTTCTGAGAGCGCCTGCCCCAGGGTGACTTCCCCGACTGAGAGCCCCGAGTACTTGTTGAGGAACTCCCGCAGATCCCTAACTAGGTCGCCGCGTATCTCGGTCGCGTAGCGTACGCCGAGCCGTTCGAGGGCCCGCAGGGCGGCGGGGGCGTCACGCTGTATCACGGCGATAAAGAGTCTCGAGAGGGCCTCGATATCGCCCTGGCTCATGTAGCCGACCATGCCGAAATCTAGCAAGGCGAGGTCCCCATCAGGAGTCAGGAGCAGGTTGCTCGGATGGGGGTCACCGTGGAAGAATCCATCCTCGAAGGCCATCTTGAAGATCGCCTCCGCCCCCATGGAGGCGATGCGCCGCCGCTCGGAGGGAGAGAGTACCAGCGGACGGATGTCCCTGAACCTGGTCCCCTCGATGTACTCCTCCGTCAACACCCTGGAGGTCGACAGCCCGAGGTAGACCCTGGGGATGATGACCGGCGTCTCAGCGAAGTTGGCGGCGAAGCGGCGGGCGTTCTCCGCCTCTGCGGTGTAGTCGAGCTCGCGCTTGACGACGACCTCGAACTCGGCCACGAGGCCGCGCACGTCTACAAACAGCCTGCGCCCGAACCTCCGGTCGAGCAGGCCGGCGAAGTCCCTCATGAGCTCGAGGTCTCCCCCGACCCTGCGGGGTGCCTCGGGCCGCTGTACCTTGACGGCGACGGTCTCCCCGCCACGCAGCACGGCCCTGTGGACCTGTCCGATGCTAGCGGAGCCGAGCGGCACAGGGTCGAAAGAGGCGAACACCTCATCGACAGGAGCCCCGAGCTCACTCTCGATTATCTCCTGGGCGACCCCGGCAGGCATCGGCCTGGCCGTATCCTGAAGCTTCTCGAGCTCGGAGAGTACGCCTTCAGGCAGTATGTCCGAGCGGGTGGAGAGGACCTGGCCGAACTTGACGAAGGTGGGCCCGAGGTCGTCGAGGGTGCGGCGTAACCTGACGCCGAAGTTGGGCGCGAGGAACTCTTGCAGACCCTTCTTCTCCCTCCTGTCCCGCCTTACGTCGAAGACGAAGCCGAAACCGTGGCGCACGAGGATGCGGCTTATCTGGGAGAAGCGCCTGAGGTTCCCCGACCGGTCGGCCCGGGGTATCCCTCCGTTCGCCACGCGCGGAGAATAGGCCCTTCTGCTACAGTCCCGGCGGTGTCTCGGGGGCGTCACCGCGCCCGGGCGGAGCCTCAGGTTCACCCGCAGGCGGAGGAGGGGCCGCGGGACGGTCCTCGAGCATCCTCACCCTGTGCTCCAGCTGTTCGATGCGGAACAGAAGGTCCTCGTAGTCCTCCCTAGTCGGAAATCCGCCCCTCCTGAGACCCTGCTGCACAGAAGCGTCGACCAGCGAACGCGCCCCTGTCGAGCGCTCGCGGGCGCGATTCATCACGTCGTTGACCACCGTGCGGCCCTCCTCGCGCTCGACGCGGCCCTGCTCGATGAGGGAGTCCACGATCTCCTGTACCCTGTCGCGCGTCGCAGCGGCAGCCCCTATCTGCAACAGGATCAGGCGCTCGAGCGTCTCGCCAACCGTTCCACGCATAATTACCTCCAGATTATCGAGTGCAACACCTACATGATAACCAAGGCGCAAGCCATGTGGCGGCCCCTACGTCGAGCGGGCGGCCTGGAGCTTCCCGGCGCGCCAGGCCTTGTAGAGCGAGAGGACCGGTGAGGCTATGAAGATCGAACTGTAAGTACCCGCGACGATGCCGACCAGCAGGGCGAAGGCGAAGTCACTCAGGGTCGCTTCCCCGAAGATCAAGAGCGCCGTTATAGGGATGAGGGTGAAGATGGAAGTGTAGATCGAACGCCTCACGACCTGCCGGATGGAGCGGTTGATCATCTCGTCGAAGCGGCGCCTGTTGTAGCCGACCGTGGGGGCGTTCTCCCTGATCCTGTCGAAGATGATTATGGTGTCGTAGATCGAGTACCCGAGCACCGTCAAAACGGCGACCACGGTAACCAGGCTAACCTCCCTGCCGACGATGGCGTAGAAACCTATGGTCATCAGTATGTCGTGCACGAGCGCGGCCATCGCAGCGAGGGCGAAGGCGAACTCGAACCGGAAGCTGATAAAGGCCACGATTATGATCAGCGCGGCCACCACAGCCTGCAGCGCCTGATTTCTGAGCTGCTCGCCGAACGCAGGGCTAACGGTCGTGACGCTAACCTCTCCCCCTATAGCCTGGCTCAGGGAGTCGCGAATCTGGCTCTGCTCCTCCTGAGAGCTTACGACCGGAGTCCGCACCTCGTAGCCATTCTCCCCCAGGGTCGTGACGACGGATTCTCCTGCAAGTTCCTCGGGCAGCGCGGCGCGCACCTGCTCGTCGCTGAGCTGTCGCTCGGCGTTTGCAACGGTGAACTGCGCCCCACCCTGGAAGTCTATCCCGAAGTTGAGGCCTCCGAGCGCTATGGCGATGATCCCTGCAAGTAGCAAGATTGCCGAGAGCGAGAAATACAGCTTCCAGCCGCCGACGAAGTCTACATTATCGAACACGTTACCTCACCCTGGCTTCTTGCGTCGCAGAGATACTGGACTTCGAGACCCCCATCAGGGCCGGCGAGAGGTGGATGCCGCGGTCAGAGAGCAACCCAAGGAGGGCGCGTGTGATCACGATCGCCGTAAACATCGAGAGCACGACCCCGATGGAGAGCAGCACGGCGAAGCCCCTGACGGATCCGCTGGAGAGCGCGAACAGGATGAACGCCGTTATGAGGGTCGTTACGTTACCGTCCAGGATCGCCCTGAAGCCCTTGTCGTAGCCGGCCTGGATCGCACTCCGTGGCGTTTTGCCGCGCCTGACCTCCTCTTTGATGCGCTCGAAGATCACGACGTTGGCATCAGCGGCGACCCCGATGGAGAGCACGATGCCGGCGATCCCCGGCAGCGTCACCGTGATAGGGATGATCACGATGAGGCCCCACAACAAGAACGCGTAGATCAGCAGGGCGAGGTCGGCGACGACGCCGAGCGCCCTGTAGATGACGAACAGCAACAAGAGCACGAGCCCGAACCCGACGAGCGAGGCCAGAAGCCCGCTCTGTAGGGAACTCAGGCCGAGTGTCGGACCTACTGTGGTCTGCGAGATAACCTGCATGTTGACCGGCAGCGCGCCCGTGTTGAGCACGGTCTCGAGCTGCCTGGCCTCGTCCTCGGGGAGCCCATTGGGCAGTCCGTCGTTGGAGATCGAAATGCTCTGGCCCAGTGTGTCTTGCACGGTAGGCGCGCTCTGGATGTCCTGGTCGAGCGCGATGGCGAGCTGCGCGGGCTCCCCGCTGGCGAGCGAGTCGTTGAGCATTCTCTGGGTAAGTTCCCCCATCTGCCTGCCGCCCTCGGCCGTGAGCTCCAGGCTCACGATGCGCTTCCCTGTCGTCTGGTCGAACTCGACGTTCGCCCCGTTCTGCTTTAGGGAGTCGCCCGTCAGGTCGGGGTCCTTGCGAACCACGTACCCGTTGACGTCGGTACCCCTGCCCTGTATCGAGGGGGTCTCCTCGAAGAGGATTTTGGTCTTCGCCTTCTCGTAAGCCTCATCATCCTCGAGCGTCTCTGTAATGTCTTGCCTGGTCTGATCGATCTCGTCTTGCGGGACGTTCGGCTGCGGGCCCGCAGCGAGGACCTGATAGAAACCGAGCTGGGCAGTACTGCCGATAATGCGAATCACCTCGTCAGGGTTCTTTACCCCGGGGATCTGGACCACTATCTGGTTCTCGGACTGCACCCTGACGTCGGGTTCGGCCACGCCGAGACGGTCTATGCGCTGCCGGATCAGGTCGGCCGCCTGCACCATCTCCTCTCGGGTCACCTTTCCCCCACCCGTCTGGGAGCCTTCTAGCTGGGCGCTGACGCCGCCCTGGAGGTCGAGCCCGAGCTGGGTCGACCTCGTCACGGGCTCATCGATAAAGATGAAGTAGGCGGCCACCCCGAGGAGGACGACCACGAGGGCCAGCACGATCAAGTTGTTTCGACGACTACCCATATGATCGGAGAGTCATTCTAGCTCATCTGCACCCGCATGGTCAGAACCTTCGTAGCGCGAGATCCAGCCCCGCGACCACGCCTCGAAGCGTCCCGCCCTAATCTCGCACCGCGCCAGACGACAAAGATCTACGGTGAAGCGGACGTTGTGTAACGTGACGAGCCTGTGGCCCAGAAGCTCGTTCTCCCTCACGAGATGCGCCAGGTAGGCCCTGCTGTAGCCGGTGCACGCCTCACACGAGCACCCGGGGTCGAGCGGGCCGAAATCCCTGCGGTACCTCGAGTTCTTGAGGTTGAGGCGGCCCTCCGGGGTCAGGGCCGCGCCGTGGCGGGCCAGGCGCGTCGGGAGCACGCAGTCGAACATATCCACCCCGAGGGCTATGACCTGCAAAATGCCGACGGGGTCCCCGATCCCCATAAAGTACCTGGGCTTCCCGGCGGGTAGCTTGGACGCAGTGAGGGCTAACGTCTTCAGCATCTCCTCTCGCGACTCACCCACCGAGAGCCCCCCCACAGCGTAGCCGTCGAACCCGATCTCGACCGTCCGCGCGAGGCTCTCCTCCCTCAAGTCGGGGTAAAGCCCGCCCTGCAAGATCCCGAACAGTGCCTGATCCCTCCTCCCGTGCGCCTCTTTGCTCCGCCCCGCCCATCGCGCGGTCCGCCGCAGCGAGTGCTCGTGGTACTCGCGGCTGGCGTTGGCCGGCGGACACTCATCCAGGACCATGGCCACATCCGATCCTAGATCCTCCTGAACCCTCGTCGTCAGCTCAGGGGTGAACATGTGCGGCGAGCCGTCGTAGACCGACGCGAACTCGACCCCCTCCTCCGAGATGCGCCTCGTCTGGGCGAGTGAGAACACTTGGTAGCCACCCGAGTCGGTGAGGATCGGACCGTCCCAGCCCATAAAGTGGTGAAGCCCACCAGCCTCTTCGATGAGGTCCGATCCGGGTCTCAGGTAAAGATGATAGGTGTTCCCGAGCACGATTCCGACACCGACTTCCCGCAGGTCCCCCGGGGTGAGTCCTTTGACGGTGCCCTTGGTCCCGACAGGCATGAAGGCCGGCGTCTCTACCTGCCCGCGGGGCGTGCTCAGAACACCGGCGCGCGCCTCGCCTTCGCGGGCGACTACCTCTATGTAGACGGGAGCGCCTACAGCCGCCGTCCGCCGTAGAGAAGGAGCATCGCATCGCCGAAAGAGTAGAAACGGTAGCGTTCCCTTACCGCCGTCCTGTAGGCTTCCCTAACCAGCTCCTCGCCCCCGAAGCTCATTACCATGGCCAGCAGCGTCGAGCGCGGCAGGTGGAAGTTCGTCAGCAAGGAATCAACGGCCAACCAGCGGTAGCCGGGATAAACGAAGAGCTCCGACTCTCCTTCCGCCTCGCCGTTCGCTGACCACGTCTCGAGCGCGCGGGCTGTGGTGGTGCCTGCCGCAACCACCCGCCGCGCCAGCTCTACGGTCTGCGCCGCCTCGAGCGGCACGCTGTAGTGCTCGGAGTGCATCCTGTGGTCTTCGAGCCTCTCGGTCCTCACGGGCATGAAGGTCCCCACCCCAACGTGCAACGTGATCCTGGCTATCTGGGCGCCGGCCCGCTGTGCATCCTCGAGAACCCGCCCCGTAAAGTGAAAGCCGGCCGTTGGTGCGGCGGCCGAACCTTCGTTGCGCGCGTACACGGTCTGGTAACGACTCTCTGTCTCGGGCGTAGGATCGATGTAAGGCGGAAGCGGCATCCTGCCCCTGCGCTCCAGCAGGCCGGGTAAGTCAGGGGCAAAGACGGCCCAGTGTCCGTCTCCGAGGCTCTCGACCAACTCGAGCCGATCCCCACCGGCCGTAAGCCCGAGTCCGGGTCTGAGGCGTTTGCTCGGCCTGGCGAGGACCTCCCATGCTCCGCCGCGGTCCGGCCCCAGATCCCGTAGGAAGAGCAGCTCCACTTCGCCACCGGTCGACTTGTTCGCCTTGACGCGGGCAGGGAGCACTTTCGTCTCGTTCAGGACGAGCGCATCGCCGGGCATCAGGAACCGTGGCAGGTCCCTGAAAGTGTGGTGGGCTATCGTGCCGCACCGGACGTCTACTACCATCAGGCGCGAGGCGTCGCGCGGTTCGACGGGGCTCTGGGCGATGAGACCTTCGGGAAGCTCGTAGTCGAGCTCGGATGAGAGCACCCTAGCGGCGGAAGACGATGTTCAGGACGATGGTGCCGACGATGGAGAGCAAGATCATGAGCCCTATCGGGAAGTAGAGGGTGAAGTCGCCGCGCCGGAACACGAGGTCGCCAGGCAGCCGGTCTAACCCGAAACGACTGAGCAGAAACAAGAGTCCGCCGAGCACGAGCAGAACGGCCGCGCCGCCGATCAACAACTTTCCTATGCCTTCGAGTCCCACGATCCTATTCTATGCCCGCCGCTTACGATGTCCACAGGGACGACCGGTGGTTGTGCCGTTCACTCAGATGGACTCCTTGTGGTCGAGCTCCGCAAGTAGATCCTCGACGTCGAGTGGCCTGGTCACCATGGCGAGGCCGCCGGCGGGGGTCCGCGGCCACTCTTCTTGCGGGCGGTCCCGGTACAGTTCGACGCCGTTGCCGTCGGGGTCTTGCAAGTACAGCGCCTCGGAGACGCCGTGATCCGAAGCTCCATCGATGGGGTAGTTGGATTCCAGGAGCCACTTGAGGGCGAGGGCGAGGTCCCGCCGTTCAGGGTAGAGGATGGCGAGATGAAAAAGCCCTGCGGAATGGGGCGGAGCCGGGTCGGCGTTGCGGCTCATCCAGGTGTTCAGGCCGATGTGGTGGTGGTATCCGCCAGCGGAGAGGAAGACCGCGTCGTCACCGTACCACTGGGTCACCTCGAAACCAAGGACGTCTCTGTAGAAGCCAAGGGCGCGCTCGATGTTCGCCACCTTCAGGTGGACGTGGCCGATACTGGTCCCTGGGTTTGTGACTCGTTTGGTAAGTTTACTCGTCTCCACTGCCACTCCTTTCCTGGATCGCACTACCCTCGATTCTACCGCCGCCGTCCGTAGGCGTTTACGATCAGGACCCCGGAGAGGGTGACGCATCCGCCGACCAGGGAGAGCAACGTCGGCACCTCCCCGAGCCAGACCCAGGCGATCAGGTAAGCCATTACAGGGATGAGATACAGGAAACTCACGGCTACCGAGGCCGGCATGCGCGAGAACGCGTAAGCGTAGGTCACGTAGGCCACAGCGGTAGGGAATATGCCGAGGTAGGTCATCGTGAGGGTGGTCCCGATCGGGGCCACCCTCGCCTGGGAGATCAGGCCAGGCAGGAAGACGACCGAGAGGAGGGTGCCGGCCCAGACGGCGTAGGTCGTGAAGACGAGCGCGCCGTATTTCTGGAGATAGGGTTTCTGGATCACGAAGTAGATGCTCGAAGATAGGGCTGCGAGCAGGATCAGGAACGCCTGCGGCGTGAGGCCGAACCCCTCGCCCTCTCCGGCAGAGATCAGGGCCGCACCGAGGAAGCTGACTGCCATTCCCACCCAGCCAAGCGTCCGCAGCCGCTCGCCGAGGAACCCAACGGCGAGAAGCGCGGTGAAGAGCGGGGCAGTGTTGATGAGCACGCTCGCCGCACCCGCCGCGACCACGAGCTCTCCGTAGTTGAGTGCTACGTGATAGACCGTGAAGGCAAGAAATCCGGCCAGGAAGATCGCTGGAAGGTCGCGCCTCTCCGGCGGCCGCATCCGCGTGGCGAGGGCGAACGCCCCGAGGACTACGGAAGCCACCGCGAACCGGAAGAGCGCGATCTGGCCTGGCCCGTACTCGCCCAGCCCGGCCCGTATCCCGGCGAATGCCGAGGCCCAGAAGACGACCGTAACAGCGAGCGCCAGCGTCACGCTCATGTCGAACCCCGCTCTCTTCACCAACCCATTCTAAACGACCCGCTCCCGAATCCCCCTGGCACGGCGCGGCCCCGCTCCCTATACTCGGGACGCCGTCGTGTATTCGAAGAGCGTGGAGAGAACTATGGAGACCACAGACACCAGGCAAAGGAGCCGCACCATACTCGAAGGCCGCGACCGTGCGCCTGCGAGGTCTTACCTCAAGGGTATGGGCTTCTCCGACGAGGACCTCAGCAAACCCATAGTCGGCGTGGCCCACTCCTGGATCGAGACGATGCCGTGCAACTACAACCACCGGCACTTGGCGGAGAAGGTTAAGGAGGGCATCAGGGAGGCCGGCGGCACACCGATGGAGCTGAACACCATCTCCATCTCGGACGGCATAACCATGGGGACGCAAGGGATGAAGACTTCCCTCGTAAGCAGGGAGGTCATCGCTGACTCCATAGAGCTTGTCGGGCGCGGCCACATGTTCGACGCGATGGTAACGATCGTCGGCTGCGACAAGACTATCCCCGCAGCCGCCATGGCCCACGCGAGGCTCGGCGTGCCAGGCGCCATCGTCTATTCCGGCTCGATAGCCCCCGGCCGCTTTAAAGGACGCGACGTTACCGTTCAGGAGGTCTTCGAGGGCGTGGGTGCCAACGCCGCGGGCAGGATGTCCGATGAAGACCTCCTCGACCTGGAGGAGCACGCCTGCCCTGGAGCGGGCGCGTGCGGCGGCCAATATACGGCGAACACCATGGCGATGATCCTGGAGTTCCTCGGCCTCTCGCCGATGGGCTCGGCCGGCCCTCCAGCCCTCGACGGCCGCAAGGACGAGGTATGCGCCAGTGCCGGCAGGCTTGTCATGGAGTTGTTAGAGCGCGGCCTCACACCGGAGCGCATCCTGACCCGCGAGGCGTTCGAGAACGGAATCGCCGCCGGTGCCGCAACCGGAGGCTCGACCAACCTCGTATTGCACCTGCTCGCAATCGCCCGCGAGGTCGGGGTCCCCCTCGACATCGACGACTTCGATAGCGTAAGCGGACGAACCCCAATCATCGCCGACCTCAAGCCGGGAGGCCGCTACACCGCCGTAGATGTCGACCGCGCGGGTGGGAGCAGGCTTCTTGGCAAACGACTGCTCCACGCAGGCCTCATAGACGGGAGCCAGCTCACGACCACAGGGCGCGCCCTCGCCGAGGAGGTTGAGGGCGCCGAGGAGACGCCAGGACAGGACGTTATCGTCCCCATCGAAGAGCCGCTGAGGTCTTCGGGTGGACTCGTGATCCTCAAAGGCAACCTCGCACCAGAGGGCTGCGTGGTCAAGGTCGCGGGATACACCCGCCTGGAGCACACGGGCCCCGCCCGCGTCTTCGACTCCGAGGAGGACGCCATGAGGGCCGTGCAGGCCGGAGAAATCACCGAGAACGACGTGGTCGTGATCCGCTACGAGGGACCGAAGGGCGGACCCGGAATGCGCGAGATGCTCGGCGTCACCGCCGCCCTCGTCGGCCAGGGTCTCGGCGAGACCGTCGCCCTCCTCACCGACGGCCGCTTCTCCGGCGCCACCCGTGGCCTGATGGCCGGCCACGTTGCCCCCGAGGCGGCCCATCGCGGCCCGATAGCAGCCCTGAAAGACGGCGACATCGTTACCTTCGACATCGAGAACAGGACCCTTAACGCGGATCTGCCGGACGAAGAGTTGGAGGCCCGACTGGCAGACTGGAAGGAACCAGAACCCCGCTACGCGACCGGCGTGATGGCGAAATACGCGGCCCTCGTCTCGTCGGCCGCGGAAGGCGCCGTTACGGACCCCAAGCTCGGTTCAGCGGGCTAACAATTCGGTCTTCACCCTCCCCTATCGCGGTACCGCAGTGGGAGGACGAACCACAGCAGCACAAAAAAGAGAACGAGGAGGGCGGTCACGGTAACTGCGGCGGTCAGGTTGAAGATGAAGTCGGTGATCACGAACACCACCCCGACCATGGCGGGCACCAGGACGATCAAACCGGCGATCGTGAGCACGTTACCCAGCTCCAGTCGCTCCTCCCTTACGCCGCCGCGCCATAGCATGCGGTGGTGCGCCGAGGGCGCTATGAGGAGCGCCGTGGCGATGGCCGTGCACAGCAGCGTCATAAAGAAGACCCCAGTCTCGAGGTCGTCGAGCTGCGGGAAGCGCTGGGTGAAGGGCACCGTGAGCAAGAAAGCGAACAGCACCTGCACACCGGGCAGTATTACCCGCAACTCCGTCAGAAGCTCGATGAGTTCCCGCGCGGTCCGCTCCTGCCTGTCCTCCCCCGTCCGCTCCTCGGCCTTCTCTATCTCGCGTTCCTCCATACCCCTCGGCTCCAGAGCTCGCAACGCGTGCTTGGTGAACATTCTACACAGTCGACGGGAGAAGGCGTAGGGTTACTCGGGCGCCGCATTGCGGCACTGTACGTTAGCCGTCCTCGCCAACAACCTCTGAGATTGACTTCTCCAGAGGCATCGCGTAGCCCGCGGCCCACGCCGCCTCAAACGGTTCTTCCCCGAGCGCGGCACGGGCCGCGTTCGCAGCATAATCGTGGTCCGTTCGGGCAACGGGCGGAAGTGGCGTGCCCAGCGCCTCGCGCTGGACGGCGGAGACTCCCAGGAGCCGCGCCGCCTGTACGGGATCTTCCTGCACCGCCACGCGGGCCATACCCTCCAGGCAGATCACAGTGTCAAACGTGAAGCCGAACCGCCGCGCCAGCTGAAGGCTTTCCCTGAACAGCTCCGGGGCCCGCTCCTCTCTGCCCACCTGGCACTCTATGCTCCCGAGCCTGGAGAGCGTGATGGCGAGCGCGTTGGCGACGCGCAAGGGGTACTCCGTGCGCCGCAACGAGATTACGCTCTCTTCCAGCAACATCCTGGCCCGTTCGAGGTCGCCTTGTGCGCGCAAGGCGTCGGACAGGGTGCAAACGGCGAGGCCGGAGCCGAAGGCGCTTCCGAACTCGCGGGCAATGTCGAGCGCCTGTTGGCTCAGGTGGGCCGCCTGATCGTATTCTCCCCTTTGGTAGGCCACCGCCCCAAGCTCGCGCAGCGGACCACTCATGCCCTTTCTGTGGCCCATGTTCCGGTAGAGGGTAAGGCTCTCCTCGTACAGCGCCATGCCGCGGTCGTAGTCCCCCTGTTCGGCTGTCAGCATACCCGCCACCAGGTGCAGAAACGCCCACCTGCGTAGGGGCAACGTCGGTTCGGATCCTTCGGCCACGTCCGCCGGCATACCGAGCGCCAGCACCGCCTCCAACCACCGGCGGCCTTCGCTCACATGGTGACGCTCGGGCCAGAACCGCCACAACGCAAGGGCCAGCCGTGTCCCGAAGTCCACCTGCCAGCACCGAATCGCCCAGCGGAGCGCCGCCCGCATGTTGTCGTGCTCCCTCTCCAGGACCACCAGCCATCCTGTGAGCGTCTGGGATGAAACCTCCGGCTGCGCGGCCTCAGCCAGCTCCAGGTAATACATTGCGTGCGCGCGACGCACTTGCTCGGCCTCACCGTCCGAGCCGAGGCGCTCCGCGGCGTATTCTCGGACCGTCTCCAGCATCGTGAACCGCGGCTCGTCGCCCCCAGGCTCCGAAGCGGCTTCGACCCGCGACACTACCAGGCTGTTGTCCACCAGGGATGCCAGGATCTCCAGAACTTCCTTCTCCTCGGGCATGCCGGGTCCGCAAACGGCCTCCGCCGCCTCCAGGGAAAAGCCACCCGCGAAGACCGTGAGTCGCCCGAACAGCGCCCGCTCGTCTGGTCCGAGGAGATCGTAGCTCCACGCGACTGTGTCGCGCAGTGTCTGCTGCCGCTCCGGCAAATCGCGCGCCCCGCCAGAGAGCAGGGGCAACCGGAGTTCCAACCGATCGAGCAGCGCCTTCGGCGAGAATAGCTTGACCTTCGCGGCCGCCAACTCGATCGCCAGCGGCAGCCCGTCGAGCCGCTTGCAAATCTCTGCCACCGCGGCCTCGTTCCCTGCACGAACCTCGAAGCCAGGAGATACCTCCCTCGCGCGTTCCTCGAAGAGGCGCACCGCCGGAGATCTTTCCAAGGATGCTCCTGCCACCAGGGACAGCGGGGACAAGGGATACTGCCGCTCGCCGCTGAGCCGGAGCGGCGCCCGGCTCGTTGCGAGTACGGTCAGTCCCGGACAGTCCCTAACAAGGTCAGACACCACGGGAACGGCCTTGAGCAGGTGCTCGAAGTTGTCGAGCAGCAGGAGCAACCGTTTGTCTCCCAGATGCCGGATGAGGGCTTCTAGCAGCGACCGGTCCCCCGCGTCCTTGACCCCGAGCGTCTGGGCGATAACCGAAGGCATGAGGTCGGGGTCCTGGAGGGGCGCCAGCGGCACGAAGAAGACGCCGTCGGCGAAAGCGTCGTGGGAGAGTCCCGCCACCTCCAGGGCCAGCCTGGTCTTACCGACGCCACCCGGACCCGTAAGCGTCACCAGGCGCACGTCCTCGCGGCGGAAGAGCTCCATGACAGACGTCACTTCGGTTTCGCGTCCGACGAGCGACGTCGGGGGCATGGGCATAGCCCGCGAGGGCGGCTCCGCCGCCGCGCCACGAGCTGCCGGTCCCCTGGCCGACGCCTCGAACTCGGCGAACTCCCGTCCTTCGAGTCCCAGCGCTTCCCCCAATACCTGCACGGTGTAGGCGTGCGGTCGGCGTCGCTCGCCCCGTTCGAGGAGGCCGATAGCCTGGGGCGTGAGGCCCGTTCGACGGGCCAGAACCTCCTGCGTCATGTCGGAATGGGCTCTGTGGCGTCGCAGCAGGTCCCCGAACGAGTGCCTCGTGCCGGTCTCGACTTCCCTCACCTTCTGCTCACGTGTTGCGCGTCCGACGGCATCATACATTCAAAGCCCAGCAACATCATCACGTTCCTACGCCGGGCCGATTGTTTGGGTTGTTGTTTGGATCTGTCGCTGGGACCCAAGAAGCGCGACACGCAAGATAGGTACCAGGACGAAACACGTCCAGGACATTGCAAGCACCTGGAAGAGGAGAACCCCGTGAAGACCATATACACGCCGGACCAGGGACGACTGTACAGGATCTCAGAGCTACCCACGGAGTCTGCCTTACGACAAGCAGCGGCCTTCCTGGCCGACCTGGTGAAAGGCCGAGCCTTCCTCGACTCGCTAATTCTTCCCCTGGCGGAAGAAGCCGAGGGCGAAAGGGACTGGTACGTGGCCCGCCGCTACGAGGCCGAAGACGGAGCTTACTTTTTGAAGGTCTTTGTGTGGCCTTCGGGAACAGGGACCCGGATACACGACCATTCCTCTTGGGGGGCCTACTGCTGCGCCTCTGGCGCTGTGCTCGAGGAGCGCTATGAGCGCCTCGACGACGGCTCCCACTCAGATCACGCCCGCCTGAAGAAGGTCTGGCAACTGTGGTGGAGCCCGGAAGACGGCGCTTCCACAGTCCTGCCAGGCGATGATGGGATCCACCGGGTAGGGAACCCTGGCGACAGCACGGCAATTTCGGTCCATCTCTACGGGCCGCGAACTAGCGAGGTGGACGGACGGGACTACGACCCATCCCGCGACCACGTCTGCGACCGGCGGGAGGACTGAGGACCGTCCACGACACGATGGAGGAGAAACCGCAATGAATGAAGCGGTATTAGTAGGCGTGTGCTCGGAGTGGCCAATAGACAGGAGGCTGAAAGTGTACGGGTTAAGCGAGTACCTGATTGCCCTGCAAGAGGCCGAGAAGGTTCGCCGGAAGAGCAAGGCGCGAAAGAAGGCTCGGGAGGCCCTCCCGGGCAAGGAGAACGGGTCTTCCGCGTCAGGCGGGTACACTAACCAACGAACTCAAAGGAGGTAAGCGGATGTCCATAGAAAAGAGCGAAATCCTTGTCGGCCCGGACGAAGGCGCCTACCTTCCTGTCCTGGACATAGTGCACAAGGTCACGGCGGAGGCCTCAGGTGGTTCGCTAAAGATCGAGGAGTGGAGACTCCCACCCGGCGAGATGATCCCACCCCACACCCACGCCCGCGAGGACGAGTGTTCGTTCGTGTTGGAGGGCGAGATGAAGTGCTACGTAGACGGTGAGGTCGTGCTCGCCCAGAAAGGCTCCTACGTCATCAAAGCGCGGGGCGTACCCCACGCCTTCTACAATTCTGGCGCAAATACCGTACGGGTCATGGAGATCCTCGCTCCGGGCAGCGCGTTCGAGGGCTACTTCGACGAGTACGAGGAGATCGTCTCACGGCGGATGGGTGACGAGGAGCACCGCAGGGCACGGGCAGAGCTCGGCGAGCGCTACGGAATAACCTGGCACGACGAACGCATCCCCGAGGTAGAAGCCAGCTTCGGTCTCGGTTCTTGACGAGAGCGCGTTAGAAGCCGGCAGCGCTTTCGGCCCGGACCGCGGCGATAGCGTCCGGCGCTATGAGACCCATCGAGGCCGCGTGCTCGGCCGCCGCGGTGGTATCGGGAACGGTCACCATCTCCGTCCCGAGCATGCGTGCCTCGTTGGCCATCGCCCTGACCTCGGCGTCACGCTCGACCGAAGTGACGTCCCTGATGTAAATGGCCTTGATTCGTCCCTGGTGCTCCCGCACGGCCTGCAAATAGATCTCCGGGTCCTCCTCCCCCGAGTCGCCGATCAGGACGAAAGGCAGGTTCTCGTAGGTGCGGAGGAGGCTCCGTATCACCCCTATCTTGTAGTCTCTGTGCTTCCCGAGAACGCTCAGGCTCCAGTCCTTGAGAAACAGCGGCCCATGGGGAACGCCATGGACGTTCAAGAAGTCCACGAGCATGTCGTAGATGTTCCAGGGACTGCTAGACACATAGAAGATCGGGTTTGAGACTCGGCCGTCCGCGCCCAATCGCAAGGCTCTGTAAAACGCGGCGACGCCCTCGAAAGGCAGCCGTGTGTGGGCGTTGTTGCGCACTACGATCCAGGCCATCCTCAACACGCTGGTCGCATTGGAACGCAGTACCGTATCGTCGAGGTCACTGATCACACCGAACTGGGCCGCTTGCGGCACGAGCACCTGTGCCTTGGACCGGACCCTCCCACCACCCGGCGATGGAGGAGAAAGCAATTCCAACTGGACCTGGTACCATCCGCCAGGACCGTCGAGCGGCTCCGCAAGCCGGAAGCGCACCTCGAAGAAGCCCTCGACGTCGGCGGTAGTCTCGACCTGCAACCCCTCGAAAGTAGCCCTTACCCGCGCGCCTGCCACTTCATCGCTCGCGAAGCGCCGGGCCATGTTGATTATGTTCTTCCACACTGTATCGTCCCGGCCCGGGCGGCTAATGCCAGCCTCCTCGAGTACACGGCCCTTCAAGAACAGTTCCCTGGTAGTGCCGTACCCCCGGTACGGTAGAATCTCGAACGGATCTAGCAGCCCGAAGCGCCGCTTCAACCTGAACGTGAACGCGTCGAAGCGTTCCTCGATGGCCCGCCCGACCACCAGCGCCGTCCGCCTCAAATCGATCAACTAGAGTCCTTCCCGACTCAACACATCCAGTGGAACCGAAATTAACACGATGAACGGGCTAGACACAAGATTTCAACCATAAGAGCGATCCACGCGGCAACCGAATATCTACGATTCACCCATTCGACTACGAGCGGGAGACCCTATACCAAAGCAGAAAGCTGACGAGCTGAAATGCTGACAAGCGAAGGCGAAGCCTGAG
This sequence comes from uncultured Rubrobacteraceae bacterium, assembly GCA_902806095.1. Taxonomy (GTDB): domain Bacteria; phylum Actinomycetota; class Rubrobacteria; order Rubrobacterales; family Rubrobacteraceae; genus Rubrobacter_D. The sequence continues at coordinate 16,003 of CADCVF010000081.1, read as the reverse complement.
CGTGCTGACACGCTGTCGAGCGAGACGTGACGCCTCTGGCGTCACGTCTCGCTCGACCCGAAAACCTCCATGACGGCGCATCCCATGCACCACGCAAGCAACATGCGCTCTCCGATTCGCACTTCGAGCACCTCGTCTCCACACACAGCGTGCGCCAGGCTGAAAGCGGCGAAAGAGAGATCTCCTTCACCTGCAGCATCCTTCGAGAGGCTGGCCAGTTCTACGTCGTAGCGCATTGCCCTATCAGTATCGGCCACTTCATGGACGGGCCTTAGCGACTCGGCCCGTCGGGGATTATCCGCTGTTAGGGACGGGAACGCCGAGGTGCCCGTAGGCCCTTTGCGTTGCGATCCGGCCCCGGGGGGTGCGTTGGATCAGGCCGCTCTGCAGCAGGTAGGGCTCGTAGACATCCTCGACGGTGTCGCGCGCCTCGCCAAGGGCCACGGAGATCGTGCCAACGCCGACGGGTCCGCCTTCGAATTTGTCTATGACGAGTCCCAGATAATCCCTGTCTGCCCTGTCGAGGCCTAGATGGTCGACGCCCTGCATATCGAGCGCGGCGTTCGCCGTATCCTCGTCTATCTTCCCGTCGCCAACCACCTGGGCGTAGTCGCGGACCCGTTTGAGGAGCCGATTGACGATGCGGGGCGTCCCGCGGCTGCGCCGCGCGAGCTGGCTGGCGCCTCCTTCTGTGATGGGAACGCCGAGTATCCCCGCGTTGCGGATCACGATCTTCTCGAGGTCCTCCGGACCGTAGTATTCGAGCCTCTCTGCGACACCGAACCGGTCGAGCAGGGGTTTTGTTAGCAGCCCCTTCCTGGTAGTCGCGCCGACTAAGGTGAAGCGCGGCAGGTCCATCCTGATCGTACGCGCCGAGGGACCCTGGCCGAGGACGATGTCCATAGCGTAGTCCTCCATCGCAGGGTAGAGGACCTCTTCGATCTGCCTGTTCAGGCGGTGGATCTCATCTATGAACAGGAAATCACGTTCCTCGAGGGCGGTCAGGATCGCCGCCATGTCTCCGGCTCGCTCCAGGGTCGGCCCGCTCGTCGGCCTGAGCCCGACCCCCATCTCCTCGGCAAGAATACGGCAGAGCGTCGTTTTACCCAGTCCGGGAGGGCCGTCGAGCAGTATGTGGTCGAGAGGCTCATCGCGCTGCTTGGCCGCCTGCACGAAGATCCTGAGGTTCTGCTTGAGCGCCTCCTGCCCGACGAACTCGTCGAACGAGCTCGGCCTGAGCGTGGGCTCGTCGTCCCCGACGTGTGCTTCGGGGTCGAGTGGATGCTCACCGAACTCCCCGAATCCCGCTGCCCCCGTGATGTCCTCAGGCAGCTCGCCAGCTCCTCTATCGTCCCGCACGGTGAAGTCGTCCATCTCCTCCGCGCTCAACGCCTGCTCCCTATCCGCCGTAGCGCCTCCTTTATGTATTTCTCTACCGTATCCTGCGGTGGCACGTCGTTGAGCGCCTTCTCGGCCTCCTCGAGCCTGTACCCCAGCGCCACGAGCGCGTCTCTCGCCTCGATGTAAGGGCCGCCTCCACCATCGCTGCTCGGCACGCCAGGTTCAGGTGCGAAGGTGGCGAGGCTCTTGCCCTTCAGCTCGAGCACGAGTCGTTCAGCTGTCTTCTTCCCGAGACCAGGCACGGAAGACAACTTGATCACATCCCCCCTGGCGACCGCCTCGGAGATCTCCGGCGGCGTCATCGAAGAGAGTACGGACAGGGCCAGCTTCGGCCCGACCTTGCTCACGGCGGTCAACGCGTCGAACGCGGCACGCTCCTCACGCTCAGCAAACCCGAAAAGGAGCATCGCATCCTCGCGCACAACCAGCCTGGTGTGGATAACACACTCCTCGCCGAGCGAGGGTAACGCACGCAACGTCGCCAGCGAAGCCGAAGCCCGGTAGCCGACGCCCCCAACATCGATTACAACTCCTTCAGTATCTTTCTCGACCAGAGTACCGCGCAACCTGTAGATCATGGGCTAATTATCACGCACAATCCGCTATTTCCCCACCCCGACCTTGCCGGGCAAGCTGCTCGAGAACGCGTGGCAGATAGCTATAGCCAGCCCGTCTGCCGCATCATCGGGACGGGGTATGGCAGGCAGGTTAAGGAGTGCTTTCACCATTTCCTGAACCTGGCGCTTGTCTGCCCGTCCGTACGATGTGATCGCCTGTTTGACCTGCAAAGGTGTGTACTCGGTCACTTCGATCCCTGCCTTGTAGGCCGCAAGTAGCGCGACGCCCCTCGCCTGCCCGACCGTGATAGCCGTAGTCACGTTGGTGTTGAAAAAGAGCTCCTCGACAGCCACGGTCTCAGGCCTGTAACCCCGCACCAGTTCTGTTACACCATCGAACAGCCGCCCGAGCCTGCGGGGCATGTCCCAATCTGGCGGCGTTGTGATGGCCCCGTGCTGCATGTAGCGCAGACGGTTGCCTTCCTGCCGGATCACACCCCACCCCATCGTCGCCGTCCCAGGGTCTATGCCGAGTATGGTATGTCCCCTACCGCCGGTCGAGATCATGGCCTAAAGATTACTCCCTCCCGCCACCGATTGCACCGGATTCTACATGTTGTGCACGGGACTGCCGATCCTACAAGAGGCACTCCCAAGCTGCATGTCAGTACTTTAGCTGGTCAGATTCTTACTCTTGCTGTCGGGCTGATGACTTGACGGACGTAGGGTTCTAGCTATCTCCTCTATTCAGCCAAAACAAGCTGAAGTGCTTGCAAAGGGGTGCAACCTCTTTGCAACCCACGCTACGGCAAGGTCTCGCAAGCCAGGCCGTTGCCGTCCTCATCGAGCCCGTAGGGGTCTCCGGGCGCGAGGTAGAGTTGGGCCTCTTGCTGGGTCTCGAAGTCGTCGCAGTCGTAATCGCGCACCGGGTCCGCAGACCTCGTGGCCTCGGTCTGCTCCGTAGTCTCGAGGACAGTTGAAGGTGGCTGGGTGCGTTCGGGGACTGTCTTCTCAGGTTCGGGGGGTTTCGTCTCGGGCTTCTCATCCGGTCCTATCACGGCTATGATGTCTGAGACCAGGTCGTCGCGCATTACTAGCTTCCACTCTCCGTCCACTTCGACCATCTGTTGCGCTACGGAAGGGTTGATCTCCGGGTCTGCCACGATGTCGCCGTCCGCGTCGTAGAAGGTACGCGTCATCTGGAACGTCGCCTGATCGGAGCCCTCCGAAAGCGGCCTGAGGTCGTCGAGGTTCACGTAACGTTTGCCCCACAGGGGCTCGTAGAACGCCAGCCATTCGCCAAGCGTGATGTCCTGGACAGAGGCTGGGTCGAACATCTCGTAGGCCTCCTCGTAAGCCTGTTCGTTGAAATAAAGGTGGTACACGCGCAGGTAATCGTCGGGCGGCACGTTCTCCAGATCCCTCTCCAGCAGATCGACGCCGGCCCCGCCACCGCGAGTCTCTATCTCGAGCGTTGCGGGGATGATGCCGTTCGGCACTCGGAAGAACATGGTGGAGGCCATTGTCTGGGCCGTCCCGAGTTCCATGCCATCGGTACCGCCGGAGGGGGGTTCGATAGAGGTGTCCTGGCTGTAGGAATTACCCTGTTCATCGAGGAGCGTCGCCTTCGCCCCCGTGGTCAGTGGTGAACCGGAGATGTTCTGCACCAGATAATCGATGGCCACGTACTCGCTAGAGATGTTCCCCCGCGTTACGGGTTTCTTCCCGGGCTCTGAGATGGCATAGATGCGGTCTTTCGCGCGCACGTCGAAGATCCGAAAAGATAGGACCCCAGCCTCTACGCTGTCGCCGATCTCTCCGTCGATTTGCGTTTGTCTCGGTTCAGGGTTCGGGCTGCGCTGTTTGGAGGCGCCGGCGATCACATCCTCCTCCCCGCCCTTCCCCACATCTCCAGAAGAGCAAGCTGAACACATCAGCAAGAGGGCGAGCACGGCCGCGAGAGTCAGAATCTTCTTGATGCTGGGTCTCCTGCCAACCCCGTCGGAAAGGAGACCACCCGAAGTAGGGCGCCCTACGAAACCACCTCCGCTATAGTGTTGGCGGTCGCACTTGGAGAATAGAGTTTGGGCTCGCATTTCATCTCTTCTACCGTCCATTCTTCGATAGCATGGCTCTTCCTGACCATGTTCCGGTCCAAGACGCATTGTACCCGCGCCGCTCCCTATCTGGGTCCAACTGCCCCGAGCCGCAATGCCTTTTGTATCTCTATTGCATCTGTGTCCCAACATTCTGAATTCACCCCAAGTCACAGCCGGTGAGGTCGTCGCATACAAGACGAAGTAGGCGGACAAGGAATTCGAGAGCTAGATGTGAGAGAGCCGGGGCTCCTGAAAGTCCCGGCTCTCTCTTTGCCCTTATGCTCCCGAGTGCCTGGAAAGGCTAATTTTCGGAAGTTGGGCTAACCTAAACTACGAAGAGCAGCTGGCGATGAATTCTCGTTGACCTCCGTTGCTGTCTACCAAGAATCCTCCTGAGAGCTACGGTCTTGCAGACGCGCAGATAGCGAACGCATCGAGCTCCCACTCCTTGTCCGTCGGACCGTGCTCGTGGGCGCTCACAAACCAGCTGCGGGGATCTCCGAAGCCCTGATGGCTCTCGTGAAGGGCCGCGACGTTGATGAAGCCATTCATCCTAGCCCCGCCCCCAATTGCAACCTTTCCCTCCGGGCACGTCGCGGTCGTCGCCTTGATGTCGAACGAGTTGTGCACCCCTGCTGCTCCCACCTGCTCGACCCCGCTTAGACCACCTAGCTGGGATGCGTCCAGACCGTCTACCTTGTCTGAGTTGAGGTTGGTCACCTGCGTGCCGGAGTTGACCTTCATCGGCGCCTTGCCAGCCTCCACCTGAAGGTCGAGAGCCGTGGCAGCGGCGTCGGTGGAGTTGTTGTCTATGAGCAGGCCAGGACCGGCCACGCTGCCTACCAGCTGGGTTATGGCATTGACCGTGTTGGTCTTGCCCAGCAGGAAGTTGGCGCTGTTGGCCCCGAAGGCAGCGCCTGCCACCCCCACAGTTAGGGCCAGTATCACCGCAAGGCCCACCATAAACGTAGTAGCCCTGCCTACGAACATCACCTTCTTGAGTACGCTTTCCATCTGCCTACCTCTTCCTTTCCTCGTCTTTCACTACTGTGTTTACTGCTTTTCACCATGGTTGATGCGCTTAGGGCTTAGCTCATCGAGTACCTCCTTGCTCTTGGCGGTCTTCGTTCTGCGCCTTACGAGGAGGAGTCTAACGGGGGGGTGCTCTCGGAAACGCTCTCGGAAACGCTCAAATCTGGAAAATTTCAGGAAAAAGAGAGAAAAAAGTGTCGAGAAGCGGTTTGCGGAAGGGCGGACCCCTCAGCAAACTACGCTGGTCAGCGGTCAGCGATCAGCTGAAGAAGACGACAAGGGAGGTATCGGTTTGCAAGGTACAGCCTCGCCAGACAAGGAATGAGCTGACAAGCATATAGCTCGCAAAGAGGTTCGATCTCTCTGCGAACCGCTCTAACCCTCTTCGCCGGCGCGAAGATGTTCGTGGAGTGCGACTGTCTCGGGGGCAGGTGAGGAGCCCAACTGGTCCTCCAGCAACCGCACCAGCTCCTCGTAGTGCCTGAGCGCCCTCCCCCTCTCACCCATTGCTGCCTGGCTTCGCATCAAACCCCTGTGCGCCTCCTCCAGGAAGCTGTCGTGGGAGATTGCCTTCCGGTAAGCGTCAGCCGCCTCGGCGTGACGCTCTTCGGCCACGAGCAGACCTCCTAGCAAGAGTAGCGCCTCCTGATAGGTGCGCCTTAGCTCCTCTTGTCGGGCAAAAGCCCATTCGCCTTCTACCGCAAGGTCCTCCAGGTAATCTCCCCTGTAGAGGTCAGCAACCTCCTTAAGATGCCTTATGGCTTGATCCGGCGCCTCGGACTGGAGCCGGCGAGCCTCAGAGAAGTTCCACTCGAAGGCTTCCACATCGTAGGAGTAGGAGAGTGAGCGCTCGAAGGTGTAGCGTCCTTTCCGGAAGGAGATCCACTCCTTGCCTCCAAGTGGCTTCCTAAGGCGGTAGAGGGTGTCGTGGAAGCTGCTTCTTAGTTGGGATGTTGATGCTTCGGGCCAGAGGGAGAGTCCTATCTGCTCCTTGGTACGTCCCTCCGGGCGGGAGAGCACGAGGTAGAGCAGCTCGCGGGACTTGTGGATCCAATCCGGGGAGTCGATGGGTTGCCCGCTCCTCTCCACCCTTGCCGAGCCAAGGGCGAGGATGCGCACCTCGGCCTCCGCTGCGGCGGGCGGCCGGGCGTCCTCTCGCACCACAGCCGCCCCTGCGGCAACTGTGTGGGCGTCCCCGTCCTCCTCGTGGGGCGCCTCTGGCTCTTCCAGCGCGTAGTCGATGGCCTGCTCGGGGGACATGGCCCTTCCTTCGGTCCAGGCTGCCTCGAAGGCTGCTTCGGAGAGCGCCGCGCGCACGTCGGCCAGACCTTGCTCGTAGCGGGATTGGGCGAGATCGAACTTGGAGAGGTACGTACCCATCTGCTCCCTTAAGGCTTCGGCGGCCCCCCACAGCCTCGCCGCCCGGACGGGTCTCCCCCGCAGGGCGTTTACCTCCCCTAGCGCCCAGGCATGGTAGGCGATGCCCGGCCTATCTTTCAGCTCCCGCGTTATCCGGGCGCTTTCTTCGAGCGTTGCCGCTCCCCGGTCGAGGTCTCCCCTTATCAGTTCGATCATGCCCAGGGTGTGGAGGGATATGGTGGCGACCCGCATGTCGCCCAGCTCGCGGCACAGGGCCAGGCTCTCTTCGAGCTGAGAGACCGCCGAGTCGAGGTCACCCTCCTCTATCGGGGCGGAAGCCAGGATCAGGCGCAGAAAAGCGCGGGGATGGCCGTCCAGGTCTCCCTTCATCAACGACTCGCCCTCTTCCACGAAGGCCGGCACGCGCTCGCGAAAGCCCCCGTGCAGCACGGCGTATCCGAGGTTGGCGAGCGCGAACGCGACGCCCGATTTGTCCCCCAGCTCCTTGTGGAGGACCACGGCCTCTTCCAGGACCGCTATCGCTCGGGCGTAGTCCCGCCGGAAGTGCAGGATCCAACCGAGCCCGCTGAGCGCCTTGGCCCGGACGGCGGGATATCTCCCGGCGTCCCTCTCCAACGCTACCTCCAGCCACCCCTTTCCTTCTTCCAAACCCTGCACGTCCCAGAACCGTCCCAACGCGGCCACGAGCCGCAGCCGTAACTCATCCGCCCGCTCCCGCGAATCCTCCTCCGCCTCCAACGACCACGAGAGCGCGCCCCTGAGGTTCCCGATCTCCGTCCGCAGCCGCCCGAACCACTCTCCCTGATCCGCCCCTAACAGCTCGGCCCTCTCGGCGAGTGCCAGGTAGTGCTCGGCGTGTCGCCTTAGAACCTCCGGCGCCTCCTGGCTCTCCTCGAGCTTTTCGCGCGCGAACTGGCGGACCGGCTCCAGCATCCTGTAGCGCACGGCACCCCTGCATCCGCCTCAGCTACCACGAGTGATTTGTCCACCAGCTGAGAGAGCAGGTCCAACACCAGCCCCGCCTCCACAGGCTCCCCGGCCCCAACCGCCTCGGACGCCTCCAGGTCCCAACCCCCCACGAACACCGAGAGCCTGCGGAACAACGCCCGCTCCTGCTCGTTCAGCAACCCGTAGCTCCACTCCAGGGTCGCCCGGAGCGTCTTGTGGCGCGCAGCCGCCGTGCGGCTGCCCGTTATCAGAAGCCCCAGAGGATCCTCAAGCTTCTCCGAGATCTGCTCTACCGTCAAGACTCTCGTCCTGGCCGCAGCGAGCTCTATGGCTAGCGGTATGCCGTCCAGCTTCTGACAGAGCTTCGCCACTGCGGAGGCGTTCCGATCGGTCAGCTCGAAGCCAGAATCGACGGCCTGAGCCCGCTCGACGAAGAGGCCGACCGCCTCGTAGAGCGCCAGCTCCCCGGCGGGGAGCAAACGCTCGGGATCCGGCAGGGAGAGGCTTGGCACCATGAAGTTGGTCTCACCGGCTATACGCAAAGGCTCCCGGCTGGTCGCGAGGATGAGCAGAGTGGGGCAGGAGCGCAGCAATGTATCTGCGAGATCGGCGCACGCCTCAACCAGCTGCTCGCAGTTGTCCAGGATCAGGAGCGTCTCACGGCTCTTCAGATGCTCAACGAGTGCTTCGGTCAGTGAAAGATCCGGCACCTCGCGCACGCCTAGCGCCCCGGCCACCGCTTGTGGCACGAGATCCGGGTCGGAGATGGAGGCAAGCTCCACCCACCACACCCCGTCCATGAATTGCTCGACCAGTTCCTGGGCAACCGCCAGCGCCAAACGCGTCTTGCCGGCTCCCCCTGGGCCGCAGAGCGTCAGGAGGCGAGTGCCGCCGGCCAGCAATCGCCCGACCTCGGAGACCTCTCTCCCGCCCTATAAAGCTGCTTAGCTCCAGCGGCAGGTTGTCGATCGGACGCGTCGCAGGGCGGACCCGGGGGAAGGCTACCACGGATCCAGTCTCGCCTCGTTCTCCGAGGGGAACCTCGCGGGGCGAGTGGTTCGTCTCGTCAGGCATCAGAGTCTCCTCCGCAGGGCCTGTCCTCGCGAGCAGGGTCGGGGACGAAGAAGAAGGTTGCTATGCGGGGCGATATGTTTGACTAGGACCCTTTCCTCCGACATCTGGCTATCCCTGCCCGCAACTGTACCAATTGTTCGCTGCGAACGATATCTCTCGCGACCAACACGATCGAAGTCGGCCGAAAGCTGATGCTAATGCGACTCGCATAGGTCTCAGACGTAATCTGGTAGATCGGTCGTGGTTGGAGGCGGGAAGCGCCACCGCAGTGGATTCCCGCTTGCGCGGGAACGACTACTGGGAGGGCCTACCATGTGTGTGCGCGCAGCCCGAACACGATCCCATTCAAACGACTCGGTATGAAATGCTGACTTGCTGAAATGCTACTTCATCTCCTCGTCGACCGTTACCGCCATGACCTCCTCCGAGATATCGAAGTTCGCGTAGACTTCCTGCACGTCGTCGTTCTCTTCGAGGGCGTCGATCAGGCGCAGCGTCTGCCTCGCCGTCCCTGCGTCGAGGTCGATGCTGTTCTGGGGCTCCATGGTGATCTCCGCGTTCTCGTAAGGGATATCCGCCTGGCCGAGAGCCTCCCTGACGGCCGTAAAATCCTCCGGGGTAATGACGACCCTGTAGTCGTTCTCCTGCTCTTCTACGTCCTCAGCCCCGGCTTCGAGGGCGACCTCCATCAACTCCTCTTCGTCAGTGTAGTCCTTAGGGACTAGGATCACGCCCTTCCGCTCGAACAGGTAGGCGACCGAGCCGCTCGTGCCAAGCTTGCCGCCGTTCTTGGAGAAGACGTAGCGCACGTCGGAGGCGGCCCTATTGCGGTTGTCCGTGAGCACGTCGACCAGGACGGCGACCCCGCCTGGCGCGTAGCCCTCGTAAGTGATCCGCTCGTAGGTGTCGGCGTCGGAGCCTGCGCCCGTCCCCTTGTCGACGGCCCGCTGGATGTTGTCGTTTGGCATGTTGGCGTCCCTGGCCTTCTGCACCGCAAGGCCTAGAGCCGCGTTCATCTCGACGTCCCCGCCTCCCTCGCGCGCTGCGACGCTTATAGCCTTGGACAACTTACCGAATAGCGCCCCGCGCTTCGCGTCGGCGGCACCTTTCTTGCGCTTGATCGTCGACCATTTACTATGCCCACTCATATGGAACAAACCTCCCGCAAAAAGTACTCGTGAAACCTGACGTCGTCCGTAAGTTCGGGATGGAACGCCGTTACCAGTATGTTCTCGCCCCTTGCCGCAACGACTCTATCTCCGACTTTGGAGAGCACCTCGACCCCTGGCCCCACGTCCTCGAAGAAAGGCGCCCGGATGAAGACCCCCGTGAACGGCTCTTCGAAGCCGTCGACTTCGAGGTCGGCCTCGAAGGAATGGACCTGCCGCCCAAACCCGTTGCGCTCGACGAGCGCATTCATCAGGCCGAGCAGAGGCTGGCGCGGACCCGTAGTCGCCGACGCCGCAAGCACCATCCCGGCGCACGTGCCCCACACTGGGCCGCCCTTGTAGTAGTAGCTCCTGATACCGTCGAGGAGACCGGAGGAGACCATCATCTTCCCTATGGTCGTCGACTCGCCGCCGGGGACGATGATCCCAGCCAAACCTTCGAGGTCCTCTACGGCCCGCACCTCGACAGGCTCGACCCCGAGCCCACGCAGGATCTCGGCGTGCTCCCTGAAGTCTCCCTGCAACGCGAGGACCCCGACCCTCTTCTGGCCCTCTTCCTCGCGCGCCACGCCGTTCGTCTCGCCGTTACCAGCCACGGGTAGCGAGTCGCTCTCCTTCAGCTAGATCGCCCATCTCCCTACCGACCATCGCCACGCCGAGGCCCCTGCTCGCCTCGGCCACGGCCTTGGCGTCCTTGAAGTGCGTCGTCGCCTTCACGATGGCCCGCGCCCTTGTGGCAGGGTCCCCGCTCTTGAAGATGCCGCTCCCCACGAAAACGCCGTCGGCCCCAAGCTGCATCATCAGCGCAGCATCGGCAGGGGTGGCTATACCGCCGGCCGTGAACAGCACGACGGGTAGTCGCCCGTTCTCGACGACCCATCGCACGAGCTCGTACGGCGCCCCGAGGTTCTTCGCTTCCGTCATCATCTCCTCGTGCTCGAGCGCGCCAAGACGACGGATGCCGCCGACTATCGCGCGCATGTGCCTCACGGCCTCGACCACGTTGCCTGTGCCTGCCTCGCCCTTTGACCGGATCATGGCAGCCCCCTCGCCGATGCGCCTGAGCGCCTCCCCGAGGTTCGTGGCACCGCACACGAAAGGCACCTCGAAACCGGCCTTGTCTATGTGGTGCTTCTCGTCGGCCGGCGTCAGGACCTCGGACTCGTCGATGTAGTCGACCTCGAGGGCCTCCAGGATCTGGGCCTCCACAAAGTGCCCGATGCGCGCTTTGGCCATTACGGGGATGGTGACGGACTCCTGGATCTCCACGATCTTCTCGGGGTCGCTCATCCTCGCGACTCCACCATCGGCCCTAATATCAGCTGGCACACGCTCCAGGGCCATGACGGCCACGGCCCCAGCCTCCTCGGCGATCCTGGCCTGCTCGGCGTCGACGACGTCCATGATGACCCCGCCCTTGAGCATCTGGGCCATCCCGCTCTTGACCCTGAAGGTCCCTGTTAGCTGTCCGTTCTCGGCCATATTATTCTCCCGCTGGTATCTACTAGAATTTGTAAGGGATATCATACTACCGGCGGCCCTGAGGGCCAAACCGCTACCGTGCGTCGGTACCACTCTTCAGTTTCTTGCGCTCCTTGCCGTATTCTTCGGAGAACTTCTTCAAGAACGCCTGCAAGCCGTGGCTCGCTGCCCGCTGCGCAGCAGGCAGCGCCAGGGTGACTTCCTTCCTGGCGAACTCCCCCACCCTCCGCAAGAAGTCCCGTCCTCTCATCACTTCCTCCTGGGGTCCGGCAACGGCCTCTCCTACTCGATCTCTATGCGTTCCCTGCTAGCAGCGCCTGACGGTGCCTGCGACTTCTCGGGCCTCACCAGCGCTCCGACACCTTTGAGAGTCTCGAAGCCCGCTTTGCGGAAGTGCCCTGCGGCCCGCACTCGCCGCTCGCCGGGCACCAGGACGTAGGCGATCACGCCCAGGAGCGAGCCCTTGCGTTGCTTCTCCTCAGTCATCCTTCAACCTCACTCTCAGCGAGCCTTCCTCGAAGCTCGCACCCGCCGCCGAGAGACGCGCGAGGGCGTCGGGCAGAAGGATGTTCCTCCGGTAGTTGCCGACCTTTACGAGCAACTCGGCCCCCTTCTTCGAAAGGTCCACGCTCTGCTTCTCAGCGAGCGGCAGGTGGAAGACGACGTCGTAGCCTTCGCCATTTTTCTCTATGTCGTGCGTGGCGCCTTTGAACAGCACCCCGAGAGGCTCCGCGTCATCGAAGACATCCTCGGCGAGCGCGCCGAGCGCCTCCAGGCCGAACATCTCGCGGTCGAAGAGCCGTGCGGTCAGGATCGGGATGGGGGCGAATGACTCTTCGATAGTCTGCATGTGCCGCGCCTGCGCCTCCTGCCAGCGCACGAAGTAAGGGTCGCTTATAGTCTCGGGCAAGAGCCGGTTGACCACAATAGCGTCCACGCCATAGTCGTAGAGGTTGAGGTAGGTGTAGGCCCGCCGCGCCTCCGCTATGACCATCTTCTCCGCGTTGAGCACCAGGCGCACAGAAGCGTTGTTTCGGTCGGTCAGGATCTCCTCGACGCTCGCGATGGCCTCGTAGAACCTCTGGCCGGCGGCGAAGACGCTGTCCTGGGGCAGCGGGGGAAGAGATTTTGCCCTGTTCGCAAACGGCCTGACCAGCTTCGCGGCGCGGCGCTGTATCGGGAAGACCTTCTCGACGTACCAGCTCATGTGGTCGGGAAGGCTCAGAAGCTTCAGCGTCTCGCCGGTAGGCGCGGCGTCGAGTATAAGGGCGTCGTAGAGGCCCTCCTGGTTGTGGCGCCTGACCATGAGGAGCCCGAAGAGCTCGTCCATCCCAGGCAGCATCGCAAGCTCCTCGGCGGCGAGCGTGTCGGCGCCCTGCCACTCGAAGAGCGTTGTCATGTAGCCCTGTATCTCGGACCAGTTCTCCTCGATCATGGACGTGTGGTCCATCTCCTGCGCCCACAGGCCTGTAGTCATCTCCTTCGGGTCAGGCCCTATCTCCGTGTCGAAAACGTCGGCGAGCGAGTGCGCGGGGTCGGTGCTCATCACGAGTACATTCTTCCCCGTCAGCGAAGCCTTCAAAGCCGTGGCCGCGGCCACGCTCGTCTTGCCGACGCCGCCCTTGCCGGTGTAGAGGATCGTACGCACGTTACTGGAGCGACGCCGGATCCGGCTCGAACGTGGCCCCCGTCAGGAGACCCAGCACGACGATCAAACCCAGGTAGACCACGCCGACAGCCACCCTCTGGCGCAACGGAAGGTCGTAGTACGCCTTTCCTTCCGGCGTATTGCGCGTCTTCCAGCGGTGCCAGAGCTCAGGCAGGCCGAGCAGCGCGATAAACGCCATGATCGGGGCCACGAAGAACAGTGCGACCATCACGACGAGCCCGAGCACCTGGAAGATAGGCGACATCGCTCCGACGGCCCTTCCGCCGTCGAGCGGCAGCAGCGGCGCCAGGTTGAAAAGGTTGATGATGAAATTGAAGTAAGCGAGCCCGAGGAACAGATGGTCTCCCATAAGCGCGTAGAGCCCGAGGGTCGCGAGGCCACCGAGCGTACCGAGCACGGGGCCGGCGAGCCCGACGCGCGCCTCGGCCAGGGCGTCCTTCGGCATCTGCTTCATCGCCACGAAAGCCCCGAGAAAGGGTATGAACATCGGGGCTGAAGCAGGGATTCCCTCGCGCCTGAGCTGAATGACGTGTCCCATCTCGTGAACCCAGATCAAAACGACTATCCCGACCGCGAACCACACCGGAAACAGCAGGGCGTAAGCTCCTATGCTGACGAGCATAGTCAGAGCCGTGCCCAGGAACTTCACCTTGAGGAGAAGTAACGCCAGGCCCTTGAACTTTGCGAGCAGGATCCCAACCGCGGCGAGCGGCGCGAGCCAGCGCTTGATGACGCTCCAAAGGCCACCTTCTGGCCTGAGGGGCTCATACCTCGGTTCTGGCCTCGGCCCTTCAAGGTCGCTGCGGAAGATGGGCTCTCTTGTCTCGTCACCTGACGAACGATGATCCATGAACAGATTATACCGCCAGGTGACGAGACAGCATTTCAGCTTGTCAGCACTTCAGCAAGAGCAAGAAACGGCTGGCTCTAGATTGGGGGGCGTCGCTCCCTCTCGAAGCGCTGCTGTTCCTCGACGGTCCTTATCGCCTCGGGCACGGCCTCGAGCCTGCCTGTGGGTATAGGCTTCCCGCTGTCGTCGGAGAGTCCGTAGGTGCCCTCTTCGACCTTCTGCAGCGCACGGTCGATCTCCCCGAGGCGGCGCTCGGCCTGCTCCCCTATGGAGGCGTCCATCTCACGGGTGAACATATCCTGGCTCATGTCGCCCGAGTCGGGCGTGGAATCCCCCTCGGCCTCGCCGAGGTCCTCTTCGTCAGCGGCCATGCCTTCGCGTATGCGCACCAGTTCCTCGCGCAAGCCCACCAGCCTCTCTCGCTGATGTTCTACGAACTGCTGGTCTATCTCATCGTTCTGCATGGGTTCTACCTCCTGATCTCATCCAATCGACTAAAGCTCGATGCTGCTCTTACTACCCTAACACTTCATCCGGGACATGCTGCACGGCCGACTACAGTGTGGCCGATGCTACGAGACGAGGCTTCGAGTCTGCGGGCTGCTGCGGCGGGCGGCGTCCGATCGAGACGAGGCGCTCGATGCGGGTCAAGGTCTGTCCGGCCGGCTTCGGGTGCTCCCAGAGTTCGACGCGCAACTTCCCTTCCTGGGCGAACACGCGGACGTGGGTCAGGACAAACTTCGAAACGAAGATCGGCGGCCCCTTTAGCCGGGGCGTTATAGGCTGCAGCTGCCGCAAAAAGCATCCTGAGTTCACCAGCACAGCCTCGCTGCCCTCAGGCCCCTCGGTCTCGATGAGCGAAGGGAGGTGGGTGTGACCCGAGACGAAGACATCGGCCGTCGTAGGATCGAACGATGGGTCCATCGGTGGCCCTGCCCCGCCCGCGAGGATCGCCATGATCCTCTGTTGAGAAGCCTCCGCGGGCGAGTAATGCGGCGTTCCGCCAGGGCTCACAGCCCTCAAAGTCTTGTGGACGGAGTGGCGCACGACCAGGAAGAAGACCCCGAAGATCCCAAACACCAAGAGCAGGAAAAGGACGGTGTCGAGAAGAGCCTGGTGCACCTGCGACAGCTCGCGGGCGCTACCGAACAGCAGGCTCGCCTCACCGCCGGTCGCACGCGAGATCACGAACGCGACCACCTTGTAGATAGCATACGCTACGAGCAGTGGCACGAGCAAATAAGAAGCAACCTTCCCAGCCAGATTGTAGAAGTAACGGCTCGCGATCCAGGCCGGAATCGCCACCAGCGGATAGACCATCTTTATCTCCGAAAGGTCCAAACCGGGAGAGATCTCACCGTAAGGCGCGATGCGCCTGGTGCCGTCCATCACGACATGGTGCCCCAGGGGCGTGTCAAGGGGATCGTGGTAATTACCAACGCTGTTCTCGGGGTCGAACT
Organism: uncultured Rubrobacteraceae bacterium; assembly: GCA_902806095.1. Taxonomy (GTDB): domain Bacteria; phylum Actinomycetota; class Rubrobacteria; order Rubrobacterales; family Rubrobacteraceae; genus Rubrobacter_D. The sequence goes on along the minus strand of CADCVF010000081.1, from coordinate 882 downwards.
GGTTGCCGTGTTCGCAGTAGACTACCCGCCGCTCTCCGCCCGTCTCCAAGGAGGCGAGATAATAGTACGCGAACTCATCGACGAGCCCCCGCTCGCGCAACGTCTCCTGGATCTCCGTGTTCCAGAACGACTCAGCGTCGTGGTTCCCCGGCAGGTAGATAACTCGCTTGCCCGCCGCCGCGCGAAACCGCTCTAGGACGGCGAAGAGATGCACATACTCGGGGCGTTCGATCGTCAGCGAAGCCCGGTTCTTCCCCTCCGCAACCTCGCCTATCTGCAAGAAATCGAAGAAGTCCCCCGCGAGAATCAGCTCGACAGGCCCGTCCCGGTCCGCAAGCTCCTGGAAGAGAGCTTCGAGCTCGTTCGGCGACTCGAACCCGTCGCAACCAGGGTCCCCCCCGATGTGCGAATCGGAGACAAAGACCACCAGAACATCGTCACCCAACTCGATCATTTACCCGGTACCCTGCCGCAAACACAGAAGCACCCTCCCGCGGTCATCAAACGCGAGGGCGAACGCACCGATGTGAAAGTCGTTCATGGAGGAATGATACCGAAGTCTACCCAGGCAAACTCGACAGAAAGCTGACAAGCTGAAATGCTGACTAGCTAATGAAAATGGGCGACGACCTACTCTCCCACGGAGTCTACCCCGCAGTACCATCGGCGCAGGCGGGCTTAACTTCTCTGTTCGGAATGGGAAGAGGTGTATCCCCGCCGCCGTCGTCACCCTTCTTAAAAAGCGGCAAGTATTCGGTTGTAGAGGGCGCCTGCCCTTTGAAAACCGCACAGCGCGAAAGTACATCAAGCCCTCGACTTATTAGTACCACTCGGCTACATACATCGCTGCACTTACACCTGTGGCCTATCAACCTGGTGGTC
>CADCVF010000080.1 GCA_902806095.1 uncultured Rubrobacteraceae bacterium | reverse complement strand
ATAACCAGCGTGATGTTCGCGCTCGTGGACACGACGTGGCTGCTCGTGGCGACGCGCTTTATCGGCGGGTTCGGTAGCGCGCTCTCATGGGTCGCAGCGTTCACCTGGCTCGTCGACCGGGCGCCAGAGGAGCGGCGGGCCGAGCTGATCGGGGTGATGATCAGCGCAGCCGTGGTCGGGGCGCTCCTCGGACCCGTACTCGGGAGTGTCGCCGCCGCCGTCGGTCTCTTGCCGGCGTTCGCTACGGTCGCCATCGCGGGCGGGGTCATCGCCGTCTGGGCCGTCCTGGAACAGCCACCGGCTTCCTCAGGAGACGTGTCCTTGCTGCCGGCGCTCAGGACGATACGAGAGCCCTTGCTCCTTACCAGCCTCTGGTTTATAGGGCTCTCCCCCCTGCTCTTCAGCGCGCTGGCCGTCCTTGTACCGCTGGATCTGAACAGGCTAGGATGGGGCGCCGCAGCTGTGGGGACGGTCTTCCTAATAAGCGCCATCTTCGAGGCCTTCGTCCATCCGCTGCTCGGCCGCTGGTCCGACCGCTCGGGCTACCGTCCGCCCATCTTCGCCGGGTTGCTCGCCTCGATCGGCATCCTGCTCCTCCTGACGTGGGTCGGGAACCCGTGGGTGATCGGGCTTCTCGTGGTCCTCGCGGCCGGAGCCTTTAACGCGACGCTAGTACCAGGGACGGCGCTCTTCTCACGCGGTACCGAGAAGGCCGGGATGGAGAGGGCCGTTGCCTTCGCGATCACGAACTTCGCCTGGGCCTCGGGTTACGCTGTTGGCGCCCCCGTGGGAGGCTTCCTCGCTGACCTCAGGGGAGATGCCCTCTCCTACCTCTCGCTTACGGTGGTCTGCCTGTTGACGATCGTCCTGCTTCGCCGCACGGCCTGAAGCGATTTGCAAAGAGGTTTGTACCTCTTTGCAAGCATTTCAGCCAGTCAGCATTTCAGCTCTTTGTTTTCGCTATCGTCCGATCGCCCGTAGCAGAGTGCGCGATTCGCAGAGGCTCATTACCTCTGGGAATCGCACTAGTATTTCGCGATGACCCACACGGCATGGACTATGCCGGGGATGTAACCGAGGATGGTCAGTAATATGTTGATCCAGAACTGCTTGCCGATACCCACCTGCAGAAACACACCTAGCGGCGGGAGAAGTATAGCGATTATGATTCGTAGCAGATCCATCGAAAGCCTCTTTCTGTTGGTCGAACTCTGTACTTTATACGTTCCCCGGTCCTGGTAGTTGCAAGCATGAGCGAACCGAGATAGTTCGGACCTCGGGAGCTGACAAAATTTGCCTTACGCGCGAAATACCAACATCTAGTGGCCATTTCCGGGATGTGTGATGCATAACGTGTTTCATGCATGAACCTGTGCAAACTGCTAGGCTGATAGGGATACTTCGCGAGTCTTCGGGTAGTACCGGTGTAGCCGGAGGAGGGAGTCCAGGCATGAGAGAGACCAATGGTGAGAAGGCCAGGACCAGGGAAAGAAACCTGCGCTGGATGGAGGCGCTGTGGGAGGGCACAAGCACGACCGCAAGTGAGGAGAACCAGAAGGAAGAGGTACTTGCGGTGTTTCGTGCACTGGTGAGGGAGTCCAGGAGCGAGAGGGAGGTTCGCGAGTACGTGCCCTGGCAACCGCTGTGGTAGCAGACGCCTTGCAAGCATTTCAGCTTGTTAGTTTCGCCTACTACAGGTAGCTAGAGGCCGAACACACGATTCCCGGTAGGGGCATAACTCCGCGGATTGCCTTGAGTCAACAGCGGAGAAGATTGTGGAAACGTTCTCTACTGCGTGCACTGAAGGGTCCAAGCTTCTCGTATACTATGCCGTCACAGATGTGCTAGACCTCTTGACTGTACTCGCCGAGAGTGAGGAGAAGCCGAATGGCGCAGCCGATCGATCTCTACTACTGGCCGACCCCCAACGGCTGGAAGATTACGATCTTACTCGAAGAAGTAGGACTTCCTTACAACGTGGTACCCGTGGACATAACTTCGGGCGACCAGTTCGAGGAGGAGTTCCTGGAGATAAGCCCGAACAACAAGATGCCTGCCATCGTAGACTCGGAAGGTCCTGACGGAGAGCCCATGTCACTCTCCGAGTCTGGGGCCATCCTGATCTACCTCGCCGAGAAGGTGGGCAGGTTCCTACCAGAAACCCCGCGCGACAAGTATCTGGTACTGCAGTGGCTGATGTTCCAGATGGGACACGTTGGACCGATGCTTGGGCAGGCTCATCACTTCAGGGGTTACGCCCCCGAGAAGATACCGTACGCCATAGAGCGCTACACAGACGAGGCCACCAGGCTCTACGGGGTCATGGACCGGCGTCTCTCCGAGGCCGAGTACTTCGCCGGTGACGAGTACACCATTGCGGACATGGCGATCTACCCCTGGCTCGTCTCGCACGAGAGGCAGGGCCAGGACCTGGAGGACTACCCCGACCTGAAGCGCTGGTACATCGGCATGGAGTCGCGCCCCGCCGTCGGACGCGCGCTCGAGGTCGGCAAGGAGTTACGCCGCTCGCTGGATGACATGGACGACGAAACTCGCAAGGCACTCTTCGGCGGAGGACCGAAGAAGGACTAGAGAGCGGCCGCATTCTGCTCGGCCGCGGCTATAACCGGGCGTGTAGTCTACGCCGTCCTCTCCTTACCCACCGATCCGGCGCGACCAGTGATCATCGGTCACACCCGTCTCGGCCAGTTCGAACGTCGTCGCGTACCCCACGAAATCTACGTGACGGTTTACGGCATAGAGGGCCTGTGGGGCGACCAGGAACACAGAGAGCGCCTCATCGTAGACGTAGCGGTCGATCTCCGTGGCGAGCTCAGCCTGGCGCCCGGCGTCGATCTCCGTGGCGAAGGCGCCCATGAGGTCCTCGAACTCCCCTATCGGCGGCCCCGCCCGGAACGGTCCGTCTGCGGCTAAGTACGCGCCGTGGATGAACGCCGGCGGCGCGTCGGAGTTCAGGTCGATCCAGGCGTGCACCAGCACGTCGAAAGGAAGCGGCATGACTTTCTCCACGAGCGCGTGCTGCGCGACGAGCAGATCCTCGTCCGGGATAACCGTAAGCTCGACTTCGATGCCCAGAGAGCCGCGAAAGTCCTCGACCAGCATGTTGGCTACCGGCTCGACGTCGGTCGTCGCAGCGAGCCTCAAGGGCCTGTCCGCAGGCCAGCCGGCCTCACCCATGAGCCTCTTCGCCTCATCCTGATCGTGCGGGTAGGGCTCGGCACCCGAGAAGCCACCGGCGTAGGGCGGGGTGAGCCCAGAGAGAGCGTGGGCGTATCCGCCGAACCCCTCCCTTACCAGGCGATCGCGGTCCACGGCCAGGTTCAGCGCCATGCGCGCGCGGACGTCATTCAGGGGAACTTCGTCGGTGAAGCGGTTGATCACACCGGTCACTATGCGCATCGCGTCTAAGGCGTGTAGCCTGGCGTGCTCGGAGTCCTGGACCCTCTCTGCGTCGGAGGGGTCAACCTCGGTTACTATGTCGATCTCGCCTTCCGTATCGCATAGGAGATCCAGGGCCTTACCGTACGGTACGTCGTTGCGGAATACGACCCGTTCGAGCCTAGGGCCGCGCTCTTTGTTCCAGTGATCCGTGTTGGCCTCGAGGACGAGGCGGTCGGTGCGCGGCTGGTTCGTATCAAGCCACACGCCGGCAAGCGGTCGGTCGTCGATCATGGCCACCTCGTTCTCCAGGGAGGAGTATCCCTCGATGAGGGTGAACGGTCCCGAGCCCCACGGGCCCGGAGCGTCGATCACTCACCAATGGCCCTCGCCGGTGCCGTTCTTTGTGTAGCCGAAGCCTTCTTCCTCCCAGAACCGCGTGCTCGGGACGTGCATCCCGCGGAACTTGCCGAGTACCAGTCCATCCGGCTCGGGGAAGTATATACGCACCGTGTAATCGTCCACGACTTCGGCCGTGGCGTCAGGGTGGAAGTTAAGGGAAGTGCCAGGAGGATGCGGCACCTTCCAACGCTGCACCTCGTCGAAGGCGCGCTTGACATTGTGTGCTGTCAGATCCTCGCCGTCCTGGTAGCGTATACCACGCCGCACATCCACCTGGAAGGTAGTGTCGTCGAGCCAGCGAGAGTCTTCCATCACCGCTCCCACGATGTGGCCACGCTCATCCGTCCTGACCGGTTCCTCCATCGTGTTCCAGGTAATGAACAGCCAGTTGAGGGGGTTCGGATCGACTACGTTGATGGTGCCTGCGGGCGCGCGTACACTCTGCTCGACCGAGTCTTGCTGCGAAACCTGACTGGACATGCTTCTCCTATTTTCGCTCTACCGTCTACGAAGGGCGATCTGACGCCCTCCACATGCACATGCATAATCTACGTACCCGATCCGGTTAGAGATCACGCACTGCGGTGCGATATCCGACGACGAGCAGGGGCGCTCCCCAGATGATCGCGGATACGGCGGCCAGGCAGAGGCCGGGAACCAGGAAAGGCGCGCCGAAGCCGAACGACGAGGCCAGCAGACCGCCGGCCGCTGGCCCGACGGCGTTGCCTGCCGACGTGGCGGTGGCTGCGACGCCGAACGCCTCGCCCTGGCGCCTCGGGTGTACGGCACCGCGGATCGCAAGGTTGGCGACGGGCACAGCGATCCCGACGAAGAGTCCCGTTACCAGGCGCAAGGCCCACAGCAGGGCTACGGAGTCTACCTCAGCTTGCGGCAGGGCCGAGATGCCTGCCAGCAACAGGCTCCAGATGATGACCTTCCGCGCCCCGAACCTCGCCGCGAGCTTTCCTCCGATGACGGAGCCGAGCGAGGCGGCCAGGGCGCCGGTCGCGATGATCCAACCTGCAAGCGTCGCGACCCGCACCGGCTCCTCCATCAGGGTCGAGAGGAAACCTGGCAATGCTGGCGCGGCGCTCATGATCGCGACCTGCACTACAAACAGCGCGAGGAGGCTCGGCGCTAGCCTCCTGTGCGGCAGCGGACCTTCGGCCTGGGCTGAGTCCACTTCCTCCGTCTCGTCTTCCGCAGGCCGCTCCTCCTTGACCCAGGCGGAGATCAAAACCGCAGAGACCGCAAGCAAGGCGGCCGTCACCCCGAAAGAGGCCCTGATGCCGACGAGGTCGGCGAATGTTCCACCGAAGAAAGGCCCGGCCGCCGCTGCGACGAAGATGACCATCTGCAGGGTCCCTAGCCTCTCCCCCGCCCTCTCTTGCGGGGCCGTCGCCGAGACGAGCACCGTCGCCGCCGCGACCGTGCCGGTCAGGCATCCCTGCAGCGTCTTGAGCGCGAGCAACTGCCAAGGGCTGCCCACGAGTCCCATCAGCCCGACGACGATAGAGCCAGCAATCGTCGCCCTTAGTAGCATCGGTTTGAGCCCGACGCGGTCGCCCAGCCTGCCCCACAGCGGCGCGGCAAGTGCCATCGTCACGGCGGTCGAGCTATTGATCACGCCGGCCCATGCCGCCGCACTACCAGCGTCCTCGACGCCGAGTGCCTGGACGTAGATCGGAGTAAAAGGCAAAACGAACGTGAACCCCATCGTCGCAGCGAGCTGCGAGAGGAGCAAGACGATGAAAGACAACCTTCCGTTGACCCGCAGAGACTTCACCCGCCGACTCCTCCCGCAAGGTAGCGGAGGCCGGGGACGTCAATAAATGTGCCTCTGTGCCTGGCCGCCATAGCAGGCGGCCCTATAACATTATGTAGCGTAACTCTCCTTCCCGGATACTCCGGGGCTCGTGAGCCGCGGCGAACGCCGCCAGACAGTCGCGACCCTACAGGCCGCGCAAATGAGAGAGGCTACCGGCACCCTCAAACCAGCGCCTGATATCCTCCCGACCACGCTCGAAAACTCTCACTCCAGATATACGTTTCTCAAAACCTTCGCTACAGAGTGTAGCAAACGCCCAGTCGCAAATCCGACTTTGTAGCTGCCTGAGACCCCACCAGAGTGAAAGAACTCACGCCCTTTGCGTAGGGTCTATTACCAAGCCCAATTGAATGCCCCACCTGCACGACGGAGTCAACCATCTCCCGCAGGCTTCAGCTGCCGCCTCGTAGTGGTGGATTCCCCTTGCGCGGGAAAGACGTATGGGAGGGTATTTCATGTGTGCCACAGTCCAGACGCGGTAGAGTTCGAACGGACTCCGCTCTGCCAGCAAGCCCCGCCTCTCTATGGGTGTCCGATCAGCCCGCGTTCACTCACCTAAAGCCTGGAGGAGATGCTCTCTAACCGTCTCCAGGCCCGGCAGGGATGGTGCCAGTTCGAGTTCGAAGCCTGCTTCCCCGGCCAACGGTTCCAGAAGCTGAAATAGTAGCTCCGAGTCTACCGAGACCTTTTCCGGCAGCAGGCCCACTCCGGAGAGTTGATCGGCGAGATCCTCAGGGACCGAACCCCACATTGCCTCCTGCGAGGGGAACGGTTTGAGAAGCTCGGTGCCGAGGACCATGCCACTGTCGGCATCGACCGCCAACAGCATGTGCGGGAAGTACGGCCTGTCTCCTTCGTCCCGGACGGGTGCGGGGAACATGAAGAAGTCCACCTCCAGACGGACCCCTCTTCGGGGCAACTGTCCCAGAGCCTCTACCTTCGACAGCCCCATCTCCACTTCGATGGGTGGAGCGTCTAGCGGTGGGATGCCCGTCGAAGCGTCTTCCCAGAGAAGCGTCTCACCTTCGCGGCGCGGCGCGCGGAGTAGGTAGCCCTCGCCATCGAGGGGCTCCAGTAAGGAAGAGTCCTCCCTGAAGCGCGGGGCCACATCCGCCAACTGCTCCAGTGCGACCGACAGGAAAGAGGCCTCTCCGGGCTCGAGGAACCATGGGAAGAAGGACGTACGGTAGCTGCGGAACCACGGCCAGGCGTTTCGTCCTCTGAACTTCAGACCCAGTTTATTGATGACCTCGCGGTCTCTCTTGTCCAGTTGTTCGCGGTTCTCGAACGACGCCTGGAGTTGGGGGATCTGGATCAGGTCTTCCGGGTCCGCGAAGGGTCCCATCTCCTGGAGGGTCAGGTACCCGTGGATGCCTTCGGAGCCGAGGTAGAGGCTCACCGCGTAATGCTCGCCCAGCATCCCCATCACACTGACGAACCCGAGCTCGCCGGTCTCGGGATTTTGCACGCCGAAGACGTCCGCCTCGGTCATCCACTCCCAGGGCGATATCTCCTTGATCCGAACAGTCGCCTCATAGAGTCCGCGCCACTCCCGGATATCCGGCGTCGTCTCCTCAGCCATGCGTCCTCCCACGTAGTCAGCTGACGCCCGTCATTCTAGCCCGCCGGCCAGGGATCTCCAACGACCGGCTCGAGGAAGCCTACCGCGCGAGCCCCAGTTCCACGTCCGTGGCGTCATGCCCGTACTTGTCTTTCGGCGGCCACGGACGGCTCTTCCAGTCAGGCTCGAATACGAACGAAGAGTAGGCCCTTCCGGGAAGCAGCGCGCCGTTGCCCGCTCCCTTGGCGTAGTCGTAGTAGAGCTTGACGATCTTCTCCTTCGTCACTTGCCGGGCGGCGGGATGCGAGAGACAAGCATCGCGCCACCTCCGCACGCGGGCGTACCCATCTTCGTCCGGCAGGTCGAAGTCCTCGTAGTACTCCAGGAACCAGAAACGCATGAACATCGGCGTGAACACCGTCTCCGCCCACCCGAAGTCCTCGAAGAGATACGTGCCTTCCGGGTTGTGCTCCTCGAGGAAGTCGTTCAGTCGGGCGTACAGATCCAGCATCCCCCGCCGGAAAACATCGCGCTTGTTCGCGTCCTGGTTCATCACGTAGCGGTAGCCCAGCGCGACGAATTCTCCCTCCATCGCCGACATCATGCCCTCCACGGCGCGCCGGTAGGGGTCTTGCCGGGCGACTGCGGGCTCAGGGAATAGCTCTTCGAGGTATCTGAGGATAACCAGGCTCTCTTTGAGGATACGGCCGTCCTCGGTCTCGAGCGCCGGCAGCGCCGTCGTGCCCCGTGTCTTCTCGAGCAGCCAATCGGGTCGCGGCTTCGTGATGTCTACGATGTGGAAGCCTACGCGGTCTTCGAGTCCCTTTAGCGCCAGCAGTATCTCCAACCGCTGGCTGAAAGGACAGACAGGGATGTGGTACATCGTAGGTATGCGTTGCTCTTGCTCGGCAGCCTCCCGTTGCAAAGCTCCACTCGACATAGCTCTCGTCCTTTCCGTTGTTCGCTAAACCTTCGCGTAAACATCTTCCAGCTTCAGGTCACAGGTGATGGCTTCGATCTCGACTACCGCATCAGTTCCGTGGACTTCGGTGTAGATCCAGGCTCTGCAGTCCTCTTGCCTCCCGTACCACTCGATTTTCGGAGCGTCTTGAGCCAGCAATCCATACGTCGCCAGGGAACCGATACTCTGGTAGTGCTCGAACTTCTTGCCCCGGTCATAGGCTTTGGTGGAATCGGACAAGACCTCGAAGATTACCAGTGGGTTGAGTAAGGTATCTTGCTTGTCATCAGCGAACATCTCCGACCCGCAGGTCAACACGAGATCAGGGTAGGTAAACAACCCGGTGTCCGGTATCTTCACCCGCATGTCGTTCGAGTAGACGTTGCAGGGCGCTCCCGCAACTGGTTATCCAGCGCGGTCAGCAGGTTGGTCACTATTCTGTTGTGCCGGCGGCTCACTCCCGCCACCGCGAACGTCTCGCCTCGATGGAACTCGGCCCGGCGCTCGACGACGAGATACTCTTCTTCGGTCAGCAATGTCCTGGGGTCAGATGACACGACTCGGGCTCCGTTCTTACAGGTTGACGTTAAGTAAGATTGTAGACTGGTGGAGGAGTACACGGCAACTTACCGGAGGCGCCGCGCCTATTCCATTTTGTCGAGCAGCTTCATAAAGTTCCGTTTGCGTTTGTACTCCAGGCGGAACAGCTCCACGTACTCGTCGAACTCTGCCTCGCGGCCAAGGCGGCGCATCAGGATACGCACCTTCAGTATCAGCTCGCAAGCCCTTCTGTATGCTTTGTTGTTCGTACGGTTTACGAGGGGTTCGATCCTCTCCTGGTAGATGGCGAGGGAGTCTTCGGGATGATCTCCTTCGCGCAGGGAGGCGAGATCTAACCACAGCCTATCGGAGCAACGGCCGCCACGCAGTGTTTGCAGAACTCCCCATCCAGCCCGAGCGGGCAGTCGCAAGAGAAGTCGAGACCATCTTTGGCCCACAATCTCACGCGATAATCCTCGGTCCCCGCGACCTTCGCCACGACTATCCCTGCATGCTCCACGAGGTCGTGAACGTGTCCGCCGCGATGATAGCCTTCGCCACGCTCGAAGTACGTCTCCCCTGCCAGCTCGAGCATCACGTCGCGGGTCAAATTCTCTCTGAGAGCGGAGCCCGTTCGACCTCACCTGCCTTTCGCCGAAGCCCGCATCCATAGCGGGTTGCGGGGAAGTTTACAACGGCTGTGGCTGCCGGTCTCCGGCCGTCGCCCGCTATCCCGCGGCCGAAAATGTGAAATAGGGGCTGGGGAGAGCGTGGTCTCGGGATTATGCTCGATACCGGCCGTAGGCTTTCGGAAGACGGAAAGGAATTGCGATCGAAGATCAAGGGACACAGATGAACCCAGTGTTCACGGTCGGGCATTCCAATCATTCGGCGGAGAAGTTCGCCGACTTGTTGACGAGGCACGGGATCGAGACGGTCGCGGACGTACGTTCGCACCCGTACTCCAGGCACGCGCCGCGCTTCAACGCCAGCGCCCTCGAAGCGTTAATGTCGAAGGATGGCATCGGTTACCTTTTCCTGGGCGTTGAGCTTGGCGGAAGGCCAGAAGGCGGGGAGTTCTACGACGCGAAGGGACGGGTGGACTACGCGCTGGTCGGGTGTTCCCGCCCGTTCCTCGATGGTATAAGTAGGTTGGAGAAGGAGCTCCGGACTCACACGACCGCCCTGCTTTGCAGCGAGGAAGACCCGGCCCGTTGCCACCGCAGGCTACTGGTCGGTTGGGTTCTGGAAGAACGAGGGATCTCGCTGCGGCACATCAGGGGCGACGGTAGCATTCACATAGAGGGCGAGATGGACGGAGGCCAACCGGTCCTGTTCCCGGAGACGGAGGTGAGCCCACGGAAGTCTATACGATCGGTTTCACGAAAAAGACGGCGCCCGAGTTCTTCGGGACGCTGAATGACGCCGGCATCGAGCGTCTCCTCGACGTGCGGCTGAACAACGCGTCCAGGCTCGCCGGGTTCGCCCGTCGTGCCGACCTTCCGTTCTTCCTGGAGAGGCTCTGCGGCGCGGAGTACCTTCACGAGCCCAGACTTGCCCCGACACGCGAGATCCTCGACGCCTACAGAAAAGGCGGCGGATGGCCTAGCTACGAGAGGGCGTTCCTGGATCTCCTGCAGGAGCGCCGGGTCGAGGAGACGCTCGATAGAGACCTCTTCGAAGTTCCGACGGTGCTGCTGTGCAGCGAGGCCGGGCCGGAGCATTGCCACCGGCGCCTAGTCCTCGAGTACCTGGACCGGGAATGGGACGGTATCAGGGCCGTTCATCTGTAGGGATCTTGCAGATACTCGTAAACCACCTGACACGGATGCAGCCTGGCTACTTCTGCGTGGCCGGCGTGGACGTGAACACGCCGCGCCACATCCGCCCGGTCCTCCGGCGCGACAGGCTCACCACCGATCTCCTCCGTCCCAACGGCGGCCCCTTCGACGTCGGGTCCGTCGTGTACCTTGGGTCGACGACTAACGTCGGCCATCCTCCGGAGCTCGAAGACCGACGCTTCGATTCGTCGAGGGCGCGTTGGCTCTTCGACGACGACCCGGTTGATTTTTGGGACACCCTCCACAAGGTAGCACGCGAGAGCCTGGCGGAGATCTTCGGCCCCGAACTGGAGCTGTGGGACGAGAGCGGTACGGTGGACGTCGGGGAAGGTCGCGGCTCACTGGGCTGCCTGAAGCCGGAGAAACAACCGTGGCTGTACATCGACCACAGGGGCACGGTCCGGCTGGTCCTCGACTACCTGATACCCTCCGTAGACCTTTCGGTGAACGACCTGCGACTGTACGAAAGGGATGGACGAACACCACGCCGGGACCTCGTCGCCGGCGTAGAAAAGCGCCTCAAGTCAGGCGTCGAGGTGATCCTGAGCGTCGGCCTGACGCGACCCTGGCAGAAGAGGGGCGACACCGCTGAGAGACACTGGTTGCAACTCAACAACATCCACCTCGAAGACGACCCGCTGTGGCAGTTGAGGGAAGAAAGATGATCTCTACAAGAAGTCCACGCCGTCGAACGCCGCAGGCATAGCCGCCCGGGCGTCGGCCCAACGCTTCAGCGCGTGCGCGATCCTCGCCGGTTGGTCGTTGGGCAGGTGGCGGCGCACGAGTAGCACTCCGGGATGCGCCTCTCCCGCCCGGTAGAACTCGACGGTAAGCTCGATGAAGTCCCTGTGATTGCGGGTGAGGAAGATGCGTCCCTCTTCTGACGCGAAGCGGAGCTGATCGCGGTCCGCGATGCCCCTGCGGCCCAACTCGTGCACGTTGAGCACGTCTAGGCCGAGCCCACGCGCCACCTCAGCCGCCAGGGGCGGCAGGTCCTCGTCCAGGAGAAATCTCAAGCCTCGGGTTCGTCCGAGGACCGAACGCTGCTACGCGGCCTGAGGTACGGGAACTCCGCGTAAAGCTTCTCGGGCGTCCAGTACTCCTCTTCTTCGATCCGGGCGTCTATCTCCTCCGGATAGAGCCCGTAGTAGGCGAGCGCCGCAGAAAGCTGCCGACCAGAGAGCCACCCGTAGGAAGCCTCGAGCCGCCCACGATCCTCCCCCACGCCCTTGAAGGTGGCGATTACCTCCCACACGTCGAGCCCCGTCCCCGCAATAGAGGCTCTGCGCCCCACCGGACCATCCATGAACACTATCCCAGGAACCCGACGCATCCTCACCGCTTCTCGCAGCAGTGAAGAGGCTACCTCAGAGAACGTCGTCCCCCGCAGCCTCATCTCACGCTCTATCTCCTCCTGTAAGTCCTCCGGTAGACGAAGCCCTCGCGCCCTGGTCGGCATCGCACCTCTTTTTGGAGTAGTAAGCACGTTTTGTTCACATTGTGCACAAAGTATAACACTATCGGAGTGCGGACTGTGGCCTGTGCCAGCAGGTGAACCCAACTTTGCCCGCCCTGGCTACACGCGCAAGAGGATTACGCAACGCCGGGAGGCGTCGTTTCGACGGTTCTTGACGGACGTCCTTGGAACGGCTAGTGTGCCTGGTGTGTCCGTCGAGTTCCTGCTCACATCTCTCGTCGTCGTTCTGATCCCTGGAACCGGGGTTATCTACACGGTCTCAAGCTCCATCGGCGGCGGTCGGCGGCGCGGGTTGATCGCGGCCGTCGGGTGCACTTTGGGCATCGTCCCTCACATGCTGGCGGCGATGCTCGGCCTCTCGGGGATCATGCAGGCCGGATCGGCCGTTTTCGAGGTGGTCAGGTGGGCTGGGGTCGCCTACCTCGTCTTCCTGGGCTTCTCGATGATCCGCGAGGCCGGTGCCATGCCGCTGGAAGACGGGAACGCCCCTGTAGATTCGGCGGGTTCGATAGTTTGGCGCGGGATCTTACTGAACGTCCTGAACCCGAAGTTGACCCTGTTCTTCTTCGCTTTCCTGCCGCAGTTCCTCGAAGCTTCGCCCGGTTTGCTCGACCCGGCACTGATCTGGCTCGGCGGTGTCTTCATGCTCATGACCCTTGCCGTGTTCGCCGTCTACGCGCTCGCGAGCGCCGCCGCCCGCGACCTCATACTCTCAGCACCTGTCGTCCGCCGGTGGGTGGAGCGGGCGCTCGGCGCGTTCCTGATCGCCTTCGCCGCCAGGCTCGCCCTCACGGACCGGTGACATAGATGGTCCTTTTGGTGTTGGTCTCGCCGCCTGGTACTCCGACGCCAAAACCTAAGTGACCTCGCACAGGAAGAGTGGCGGGATGTGCATGTAGGTCGTGCTCGGGTTCGGGCCCACGGTATCCTGGGCCATCTGGAGCGCATCGGCTACGGTGTCGGCGCGTCCGAGTCCCATGCGCTTCGTGTTCTCGGGGTCACCGCCTACGAGTATGACGCCGCCGAGGTGGTCGAGGGCGTGGGCTGCCCAGTAGAGGACTGTGAAAGGGTGTGCGCCGTGGTAGGCGTAGGAGTTTCGGTAGAGGGTACGGTACCAGGGGTCGTTGGCGTACTTCTCCTCGTAGCGGCGGTGGATCTCATGGACGTCGTTCGTCTCGGGGAAGACCTCGTTCCAGAGGTCTATGTAGCTCGGGTGGTGGACCTTGTTGAAGTTGGCCGGCATGGGGTGGGTGCCGATCAGGACCCCTCCCTCGCGCACGAGTGGTTTGCCCTTGTAGAGGTTGAAGAGGTAGCCGAGCAACATATTGAAGACGAGGATGGGGTTCATGATCGAGTTGACGTTATAGGGCCCAAGGTAAGGGATGCCCAACAGAAGCACGTCAGACTGGCCCTCGGCGGGGATGACCATCTGCCTGTAGTTGTCGGCCAGGGTCTCGGCGTGGACGGGCTCGGTGGCGCCGGCATGAACGCTGGTCATCCGGTGCGGAGCGTTTATGGAGTGGGAGATGCGCCTTGCGGCCTCGAGCGGCATCGTCTGCGTGGCCCTGTGGGTGGCAAGGAAGTTGGCCCTTGTGACCATGTTCCACTGGTACTCGGGTTTCGCCATGAAGTCGAAGACGGAAGGGTAGGTCTGGTTGTTCAGGGTGCTCTCTATGTGGAAGACCTTGACGTGCTCGTCGAAGATCCTGCCCATCCGGTTTATGGAGGCGTGCATGGCTGAGTTCGGTGGGTCCATCAGGGAGCGGGTGTTAGCCAGCATCTTCGGGGTGTGATGGTGGCGGATAGAGGAGTAGGGGGCCAGGCCCGTGTGCACGGACTTGTGGCCCCCGTCCATGGGGATGAAGTTCACGTTCACGTAGACTAGTAGGTCGCTCTCGGCGACGCGGCGGCTGACGCTGACCTCCTCGCCGAGGTCCGTCTCACCTATTATGACGTTCCCGTCAGGCTCCTCGGCATCGTAGTTATAGAGCCGGTCAGGGTAGTAGCGGGACATGATCCTGTTCCCGAGGCAATGTCTGAGCTCGGCCTCCGTCATCCTGCGGTGTAGACCCAGGGCCGCGATGAGGTGGATATCCTCGACGCCCCTGGCGGCGGCTTTCTCGAGTACCTTCTCGATGACCAGCTGACGAACGTCCGGCTTCTGCATCGGCGGCAGCGGTATCGATAGGTCGTCGAAGGCGATGGTCAGCTTCATGCCTGGCGTGAGGAGCTCGTGCAGCGGCTCCATCTCTATCGGCTCGAGCAGTGCACGCTCTATAGCAACTCCGGGCTCGGCGAGCGGTTCCGAAGGTCCTGGCGGGTAGATCACACGCGTCCCCTCAGGCAGCTTCTCGTAGTGAAACCTGTCCCCCGCGTAGAACCACATGGGGGGGCTGTTCTTCTCCAGGATGGTCGTAATGCCGGGTCGCATTGGGCTCCCTTCGGTCGTTTTAGCATGTCAGCCAGTCAGCACGCCTCGGCCTGCGGCCTCCGCTTGTCAGCATTTCAGCTGGTCAGGTCTCGCGGTCGGAGACGCCTCTCGATGATCGGGTGCTCCTGTGTCATTATCTCAAGCGCACGAGCCTCTCACCACACCTTACATAGCTGACATGCTGACAAGCGCCCGTCAGGGCGCATGCTGACTTGCTGACGTGCTCTTATGGTCGAAGACCACCTTGACGTGCCCTTCGTGTCCTGCCGAGCGGGCGGCTGCTATGGCCTCCTTGTAGGACTCTAGTGGGTAGCCGGGGCCCACGAGCGTTTGTAGGTCTATCTCGGGGGCGATGCGGAGTGCGAGTTGGAAGCTGCTCGTTTTGTTTTCCTCGTACTCCTCGACGCTGTAGGCGTAGCTTCCTGTGAGACGGACTTCCTTGTACCAGAGGGCGGTGAGGTCGAGTGTGCTTTTCGCGCCTGGCATCCCGACGAGCGTGACCTCGCCACCTGGCGCAGCGAGGCGGAGGGCGTCCTCCATGGTGCCAGGAGCGCCTACGCACTCGAAGACTTTGCCGGCTCCGCCCACTACGACCGGTTTGCCGAGCTCGGGCTTGTAGGCCTCCGTGCCTAGCATCTCGGGGAGTTTCGTATAGGTCTCTTTCGGGTGGATGACTTCGGTCGCCCCCAGACGAAGCGCCTCGTTCTTCTGGCGCTCGTGCTTGGCGACGCAGATGATGCGGCCTGCTTGTGTGAGGTGCCTCAGGGCCGCGACGGTAAGGAGGCCGACGCTGCCAGCCCCGATGACCAGGGTGGTGTCGTCGGGGGCTGGGGGGGACCCGAGTGCGGCGTGTACGGCGCAGGCGAGGGGCTCGATGGCTACGGCGGCCTCGTCGGGCACGGCATCGGGTACGCGGTGGAGCTGCGAGGGGTGGGCGACGAGCGTTTGGTGCGACCAGCCGCCACCCGTGTCGTGGCAGAAGCCCGTCTGGATGCCCGCAGAGATATCCCCTCTGGCGACGTTCAGGCACAGGGCGTGGCGGCCCGAGGCGCAGTAGAAGCAAGGCGGGTCTATGCCGCGGACCGCGCAGCCGAGGGCTGGCTCGAGGACGACCCGCTCGCCCGCGCGGAAGCCGGAATTGTCTTCGACTGTCTCACCTACAACCTCGTGGCCCATCACAAAAGGAGGGGAGGTTATAGGGGAGAAGTACGGTGAGTTTTCGGAGGAGAGTGTCCCGAGGTCCGAGCCGCAGATACCCGAGAGGAGCGGCCTTATGCGTACCCATTCCGGGGTCGGGAGTTTGGGTTCGGGGACGTCTTCGAGTTGGAGTGGGGAGAAGCGGCTCGTCTCGAGGGACTTTATCCGCCGTGAGCCGGCGCGCATCAGGAGGTAGCGTGGGACGGATTTTCGGTAGAGGAGGGCTTGCAACCTAGATCTTCTTGGCCACGCCGTCTGCGGCACCGTTCTTGTCCCAGTGTTCGACCTTCCATCCACGGTCCGTCGCCGCCGTCCCTAGCCGCCGGTCAGGGTTGACGGCGACGGGGTTTCCGACGGCCTCGAGCATGGGGAGGTCTGAGATCGAATCGGCGTAGGCGTAGGAGCGGGAGAGGTCGAGGCCGCGGCGCCTGGCGAAGGAGGCGAGCATCCTGGCGCGGGCGTCGCCGGCCACGGGGGCACCCGTCAGTTCGCCCGTGTAGGTGCCGTTCTCCTGGGCCAGGGTGGAGCAGAGCACGTCGTCGGCGAGGTCCTTCATCGGCTCGAGGAGGAAGTCCAGCGCGCCAGAGAGCAGGACGACGCGGTGGCCAGCGGCCTTGTGGTCTCTTAGCTGCCGCAACGCCTCAGGGAAGATGCGATCCAGGGTAAACCCGGCGAAACTCTCCTGTCCGAGGTGCCTGGCGCGGGAGGGCTTCCAGCCCGCGTAGTTCTTGTAGAAGGCGCGGTTGAAGTGGGCGCGGCTGATCTTATCCAGCCCCCAGTAGTAAGGGATCTTGGTCAAAAACCAGGCGAGCCAGAGCGGGCGCACGGCCGCAGGAAGCTCCCTCATCCTGAGCCACGCGAAGTAGGAGACTACGTTGGAACCGACGAGCGTGCCGTCAACGTCGAAGATCGCCGCTACCTCGCCAGGCTTCTCCTCGGTCCTCTTCTTGCGCTTCTTGCGGCTCGGGCGAGTCGTGAGCGCCGGCAGGTGCGCCCCCTGCATCCACGCCCGCCAGTCGACCTCGGCAATGTCGAACGGGAACTCCTCGCGGTCCTCCGGCGGCAGGGCTGTGTAGAGGGCCTCTGTGCGGGAGCTCGCAAACGTCGAGGTCATGGTCGCGTAGGCGCCGTAGATGCGGCTGTAGTAGAGGCTCATTCTGGCGCGCTTCTCGGCGCGTGCGATCCGCTGGCGCGCGTCCGAGGCCATGTGGCCTTCAGGCATCCGTGCGGCGAGTATGCCTGCTACCTTGAGGCCGGCAAGCTCTATCTTGAGCTGTCCCTCGACCCGCCTGCGACCGGGGAAGGACCACTCGGGCACCTGGATCGGACGCCCGCCAGAATCCCGCAGGGGGTGCTGTATAAAGTAGTCGCGAACGATATCGTAGAGGTCGCGGTAACGGATCGGGTTGCGTTCTCCCGAGGCGATCTGGAAGACCTCGGGCTCTTGTGGGCGGCGCACTCCGGCGGCGAGGATCGCGTTCACAACATGGTCGACGGGGACGATGTCGACGTAGCTTTTCGGGTTGCCTGGAAACTCGCGCAGAATGCCCTTCGCGAATGCCATGATTATGGGGTCGGCCATCCTCGTGCCCTGGATCCAACCAGGGTAGGGTTCTCTGTGACTGCTCTCTATGATGGCTGGCCTCAGTATGACGAGCGGCGTCTCACCCCGTTCTGCGACCACCATCCGCTCTGCGAGCGACTTGGTAAAGGTGTACACGTCGTTCCACCCGAGCTCCCGCGCCCGCTGCGTCCCCCGCTCGACGAGCCGCTCGCGCATCCAGGCCCGCCTCAGTTGGTCTACCCTCCCTGCGACCTCCTCCTCCTCTCCGACCATCCCGAGCTCTCGCCGCGCTTCCGTCTCGAAGCGCCTCAGCAGTGACCGCTCCTGCGAAGCCTCATTCACCTCCGCCACGACAGCCTCGAGGCCGAGGACCTCCTCGCGCGCGTCGAGGGTCGTCCCGTTCGGCGAGGTAGCGCCTGGCGGCGCTTCTGGTGCGTCCTCCTTGCTGGTTCCGGCCACGTAAGCCGTCGAGATGTGCATGAACAGCGGCCGCTTCTCCCAGGTACGTGCTAGCTTCAGAAGCCCCAGAGTCCCGCGGACGTTCGAGTCGACCGCGGCGTCGAGCGGCGCGTCGAAGATGACCGAAGCGGCGGAGTGGATCACGACATCAACCTCGCGCGAGAGCTCGGCGAGATCCTGCTCAGCGAGCCCCAGTGAAGGCGCGTGCACGTCTCCCTCGAGGACGCGGAGCGTCGTCAAGACGCGCTCCTCGAAGTCGTCGCCTAGCTTCTCGCGCAGACCGCGGAAGGCTGTGGCGCCGAGCACGTCCTTCTCGAGCCGCTCTGCTGCACCCTTACCGCGGGAGGACCTGACGAGGAGGTAGAGGCGCCCGAGGTCGGGGAGGGAGCGCAGCATCTTCTCGACCAGCGCCGTCCCGAGGAAGCCCGTCCCCCCGGTAAGCAGGATCTTCTTGCCGCTGTAAGCCTCTCCAAGCAACTAGCTCTCCCCCTCCGTCCGCTGGCCTACCTTCCTCTCCGTGCCCTTCAGGAGGGCCCGCGCGTTCTCCCGGTGCCTCCACAGGACGAGCGCCCCCCCGATTATGGTGTAGAGCAAGTAAGGGAGCGGCTGGCCCGAGAGCCAGAACACCACGGGGCTCACTACCATGACGGCTATCGCGCCGAGCGAAGTGTAGCGGCTAAGGAGCACGACAGCCCACCAGAAGGCGAAGAGGCAGAGCCCGATCAATGGCGCTAGCCCTATGGTCGTACCGGCGCCGGTCGCCACAGCTTTGCCACCCTGGAAGCGCAGGAAGACGGGCCAGCAGTGACCGATCACCGCAGCGAAAGCGACGGTGGCGATGAGCCATTCGTTCTGCACGGTGAGCCTGGCGACCACCACGGGAAGGAGACCCTTGAGCATGTCGCCTGCGAGCGTGAGTACGGCGGCCCACTTCCCCGCGGCCCGCAGCACGTTCGCCGTACCTATGTTCCCGCTCCCTACCTTCCGAACGTCCACCCCGAGGGCCCGCCCGACCAGATACCCGGTCGGCACGGAGCCGAGAATATAGCTGAACAACACGAGAAAAATCCCTAACATGGCGGAGAAAGTATAGCGGAATGAGGAAGGGGCAACCCTTCTTCATTCCGCACTTCAGCCCGCCGCTTCGCGACTCTCAGCATTTCAGCCAAAACAAAAAGCTGACTAGCTGAAATGCTGACAAGCGAAGGCCTGAGCGTGCTGACCAGCGCGGCACGCCGCAGGCGTGCCGCTACAGCCACATCTCGCGGGAGCGGGCGACCTCGAGCGCTTGCTCCATGGCACGGGCCTTGTTACGGGTTTCCTCGTACTCCAGAGACGGGACTGAGTCGGCGACGACGCCGCCTCCTGCCTGGAAGTAGGCGACGCCGTCTTTGAGGAGTGCCGTGCGGAGCGTTATGCAGGTGTCGAGACGGCCGTCGACGCCGTAGTAGCCCGTGGCGCCCGCGTAGGGTCCGCGGCGGGTGCTCTCGAGCTCGTCGATGATCTCCATAGCCCTTACCTTCGGCGCGCCTGAGACGGTCCCCGCGGGGAAGGCCGCCGCGAGGGCGTCGAGGGCCGTCAGGTCCTCGCGCAGGTTCCCCTCGACGGTTGAGACGATGTGCATGACGTGCGAGTAGCGCTCTATCTCCATGAAGCTCTCGAGCCCGACAGAGCCGACCTCGCTGACGCGACCGAGGTCGTTGCGACCAAGGTCTACGAGCATGACGTGCTCGGCCCGCTCTTTCTCGTCGGCGAGCAGCTCTTCGGCCAGGGCTGCGTCTTCTTCCAGCGTGCCGCCGCGTCCGCTGGTCCCCGCGACGGGGCGGGTCATCACACGCCTTCCCTCGACCCGCACCAGGGGCTCGGGTGATGCGCCGACGATAGAGAGGCCGCCGAGCTTGAGGTAGGTCATGTAAGGGGATGGGTTGACCGTGCGCAAGCCACGGTAGAGGAGGAGCGGGTCGAGGTCCCCTATCTCCGCCGCGAACCTCTGGGAAGGGACGATCTGGAAGGCGTCCCCGGCCCTGATGTACTCTTTCGCCTTCTCTACGGCCTCTTCGTAGCGCTCTCTGGTAAAGTTCGAGGAGATCTCGACCCCAGTGCCGAACGCCGGTGCCCGGCGCACCAGCGGGGCCGAGAGACGCTCTGCGATCCTGCGTATATCGTCGGCGGCCCGCCTGTAGGCGGCCGAGAAGCCATCGCCCTCCACGTCGCGTAGGCCTGCGGCGTCGACCAGCGAGACGACTAGCACCTTGTGCCTTAGGTGGTCGAAGACGATCAGAGTGTCAGTAACGGCGAAGTAGGCCTCGGGGATGTCGAGGTCGTCTTTGGGAGCATGGGGAAGGTGCTCGAGATAACGCACGGCGTCGTAGGAGAAGTACCCTACGGCGCCCCCCACGAACGCAGGGAGGTTGGGGAGAGGCGCCACGCTCTTCTTGCCGACGATCTCGGCCAGGCCTCTGAAAGGGTCCGCTGCGGGAACCTCCCGCACACCATCGGCGTCGACGACCGTGTAGAGGCCGTCCCTGTAGGAGAGCGTGCGCTTGGGGTCGAAGCCGAGGAAAGAGTAGCGGCCGAACCTCTCGGCCGACTCTGCGCTCTCGAGCAGGAATACCGTGTCCTCCTCAGCGAACCTGAGGACCGCCGAGATCGGAGTCTCGAGGTCTCCTATGAACTCGGTGTAGAGCGGCACCACGTCGTAGGTG
This sequence comes from uncultured Rubrobacteraceae bacterium, assembly GCA_902806095.1. Taxonomy (GTDB): domain Bacteria; phylum Actinomycetota; class Rubrobacteria; order Rubrobacterales; family Rubrobacteraceae; genus Rubrobacter_D. Next base: position 39,778 of record CADCVF010000080.1, on the reverse strand, counting down.
CGGGCGAGAGAGCGGGCCTCGCCGAGCGAAGGGACGAGGTTAGCCGTGGCGGTCATGCAGTACCTTGGCCACGTCTTCTACCCCGACGCCCCGCTCCTCGAGCAACACGAGCAGGTGGTAGATCAGGTCGGCCGCTTCCTCAGGTAGCCTCTCGTCAGAGAGCGCGGCCACGACGACCTCTACCGCCTCCTCCCCAACCTTCTGGGCCAGCCGCTCCTTTCCACTCTGGATCAGGGAGACGGTATAAGAGCCCTCAGGCATCTCCCTGTGGCGCTGCGCTATCGTCGCCGCCAGTCCGTCGACCATCGCCCCGAAAGGGACCTCCCTATCGCCCGCTGGCGCAATCCCCACTCCTTCACCGGCCAGGGTGGTGAAGAAGCAACTCTTCTGTCCTGTATGGCAAGCTGGTCCTCGGGGCTCGACCATGTAGAGGAGTGCGTCTGCGTCGCAGTCCAGCCTTACCTCGACGACCTTCTGCGTGTTGCCGCTCGTCGCGCCCTTGCGCCAGAGCTCGGAGCGGGAGCGGGAGTAGTAGTGGGCCTCGCCGCTGGAGAGCGTCATGTCGAGAGCCTCGCGGTTCGCGTACGCCAGCGTAAGCACGTCGCCCGTCGCCACGTCCTGGGCGATAACGGGGACGAGACCGTTCTCGTCGAACTTCACTCTGTCTGGCCTTGAGGTCATCCCTCTATCTCATCTCCCGCTCGGGTTCCACGAGCCGGACCGGGATACCGGATTGCATCATGTGCTCTTTGACCTCGGCTATGCTGTACTCGCCGAAGTGGAAGATGCTCGCAGCGAGCACCGCGCCTGCTCCCGCATTGACGGCCGAGGTCATATGCTCCGGGCCTCCCGCGCCGCCGGAAGCGACAATGGGGAGGGTCGTCTTCTCGGCGACGGCTGAGATCAGATCGAGGTCGTAACCGCTCTCCGTCCCGTCCGCGTCCATGCTGTTCAGCACGAACTCCCCTGCCCCCCGCCTCTCTCCCTCGACGAGCCACCCGACGGCATCCATCCCCGTGTTCACCCGCCCACCGTTGAGGTAGACCTCCCAGCCCGGGGAGAAGTCCCGCCGCTTGACGTCGACGCTCAAGACAACGCACTGGCTACCGAAACGTTCGGCTCCTTCGGTGATGAGGTCAGGGTTCCCCACGGCGGCGCTGTTTATGGAGACCTTGTCGGCCCCTGCGCGCAGCATGGCACGCATGTCGCCGGCCGTCCTTACGCCGCCGCCGATCGTGTATGGTATGAAGACTTCCTCGGCGGCGCGGCGGGCGAGCGTTGCAGCCGTGTTTCTCTGTTCGTGGGAGGCTGTGATGTCATAGAAGACGATCTCATCCGCCCCCTCCCTGTCGTAGAGGGCCGCGAGCTCCACCGGGTCTCCAGCATCCCTCAGGTTGGTGAAGTTCGTCCCCTTTACCACCCTCCCGCCGTCCACGTCGAGGCACGGAATGATGCGTACTTTGAGGCTCACCGGGGGCTCCTGCGGCCAAGACGCTCCGCGAATAGAGCACGTCCGTCGCCGCCGAACTCAGGGAGGTTGGCCAAGCGTGCGATCAACGCAGCGTCCTCCGACCGCCCGAAGATGATGTCGTTCACGTCAGCTACAAAGATGCGGTCGGGATGGCCTTCGACTAGCTCGAAGGCGTCGTCCGCGCTCATGAGCCCCTCCGAAAGCACCCGCATGTAGAACCCTGTGTAGCCCGTCTGCCCGACCCACTTCGTCAGCAGCCTGTGCCCGTTCTTGCCGGCCAGCTTGCTGCATGGCGTCCTTGGCTGGCTTACCTGTAGTACCGCCTCCCCGACCCCGAACACGTCGCCGATGCAGACCCCGGTCTCGACGGCGCCCGAGACGGTCAGGTTCTCGGAGAAAGCGCCGGGCTCGAGCGTGCGGCCGAACACGCTCTCCCAGTGCGCGTAGTGGTCGAACGGGTAGACGCAGACAGCCTTATCCACCCCGCCGTGGTTAACCAGGTCGGCCTGTCCATCGCCGTCGAAACCACAGGAGCGGAGCAGGGCGTTCGGAACGGGACTTTTGGCCCCGGCTGTTCTCACCACTTCTCGCCCGTAGCGCTGCATCGATGGCAAGGCTACGTTCAACGAAACGACCTTCACCGCGTTCTTGATCCTTTCCGGGTAGCTCCGTTACAGAGTAAGGTACAGTCGGCAAACATGCCAGATCCCGGCTCTACACGTAGGGCACACCGGCGGTGCCGCATTCCTCGGCCAGGCGCTCGCGCAGGGCGTTCCTCGCCGGCAGCAGGACGGAGCCCTCATCCCCCGCCCCGACTACTATGGAGCCGTCCCTTCCCCTCCAGTGGCGATGGACCGTATAGGCGGCGAGCGTCCCTTCCACAAGGCTGACCGTCCTGTCTAGCTCCGCGTGGGACATCGAGGCGGAGACGTCGAGCTTGGAGACGTCCACGTTCTCGGGCGCGGAGATGTCAGCGGCGAGGTTGCCCGTCCTGAGCCTGAGGCCCGGAGTGTCCCAGAGTACCTCGATCGCGCCCCTGAGATCCGCCGCCCTGTTCTCTTTGTTGCCTTTACGGAACTTGGGGTCGTCCATCGCGCGCAGCCGCTTCGCCAGGTCGCCGTTATCCGCAGTACCCGAGCGCTCCAGGGAGAGGACCTTAAGCGTCGCCGCCGAGTCCACCTCGACGACCACGCTCTGGCCCCTCTCCCTCGGGAAAAGGTAGTCCGTGTACTCCACGCCGGCCTTCTCCAGCTCGGAGAGGAGTTCCTCCGAGTAAGGTTTGCCGCCGAACATCCTGCGGCTCGCCGAGTAGGCAGGGAGCGCCACCTTCGAGAGGATGCGTTCGATCCTGCGCGTCCCCCTCTCGTTCGGGACCGCGAGCGGCGCGTCGACGCCGACTAGGGTCCCCCGCCGCTCAGAGCCGTAACCCGCAACCGTGCCTGCTATATCCTCAGCGTTCGCCGCGAACGAGTTGGCTATGATGCTCCCCCGCTCGTCCAGCACCACCAGACACGAGACCTTCTCCCGCGCCTCGCCAGGCCTCCACGCCAGCGCGCAGCCTATAAACCTCACCTTCCCCCCTCTCCGGCGTCGGCTACGGCCCGCGAGACCTCCTCGCAGACCTCCCTGCACACCGTCTCGTCAGTATGCTCGACCATCACCCGCACGACCGGCTCTGTCCCGCTCGGCCTCAAGAGGACGCGGCCATCATCTCCGAGCCGCTTCTCCGCCTCTGAGATGGACAGCCCGACCGCCCCCGAGGCCACGACGGCCTTCGCGGCCCCCGGCTCCTCGACCCTCACGTTGATCAGTGTCTGCGGATACACCTCCATCGCCCCGGCCAGCTCCGAGAGTGGTTTGCCACTACGGATCATCACGTCGAGGAGCGCGAGCGCCGTAACGATGCCGTCTCCTGTCGTTACGTACTCGGGGAGGATCACATGCCCTGATTGCTCCCCGCCCAGCGAAGCCCCGAGCCTGCCCATGGCCTCGGCGACGTGCCTGTCCCCCACGTCAGTCACCTCGTATGGTATCTCCATCGCCTCCATGGCCTTGAAGAAGCCGAGGTTGCTCATCACCGTTACCACGACCTCGCCGGACAGGACTCCGCGCTCCTGTTTGTCGCTGGCGAGGATGGCGATGATCCTGTCCCCGTCGACGACGTTCCCCCGCTCGTCGACGGCGAGCACCCTGTCTGCGTCCCCGTCGAAGGCGAAGGCTACGTCTTGTCCCGAGGCGTCGAGTTCCTCGACGTGCGTCGAGCCGCAGCCATGGTTTATGTTCGTGCCCGTGGGCCAGGTCCCAGTCAAGGTGAGATCGGCTCCTACCTCACCGAAAACCAGCGGCGCCGCCTCATAGGCCGCACCGTTAGCGCAGTCGAGGAGCACCTTGACGCCCTCGGCAGCCGGACGCAACCGCCCGAGCACCCACTCCGCGTAGATCTGCGCAACGTCGTCGAGCACTTCGACACTTCCGATCCCGCTCCCGGTCGGGCGTGGGATGTCGTCTTCGATCAGGTCTTCGATCTCACGCTCCTTCCCGGGTGAGAGCTTGCGGCCTTCTCCTGAGAAGAACTTTATGCCGTTGTCGGGGTAGGGATTGTGGGAGGCGCTCACGACGCCGGCGGCCGCAGCCCCCAGGCCCGGCGCGAGGGCCGCGACGCCAGGCGTTGGCAGGACACCGAGGTCGACGACGTCGGCGCCGCCGCTCGCTGCGCCGGCAGACAGGGCGCGGGCTAGCATCTCTCCGGAGAGGCGCGTGTCGCGTCCGATGAGGATCCTGCCCCCAAAGGCACGGGAGGCGGCGAGGCCTAGACCCAGAGCGTCCTCAGGCAGGAGACCCTTGTTGGCGACCCCGCGCACCCCATCGGTGCCGAACGTTATGGTTCCTCTCTTCAGGCGGCCTCCCTCTCGACGTAGAACGGGCCCCTTCCGCCGCGCGAAAGGAGCCCGACATGAAGATCCGCTCTGGTGACTCTAACGCTTGGAGAACTGCGGGCGCTTGCGAGCTTTTTTGAGGCCGTACTTCTTGCGCTCGACGGCTCTGGAGTCGCGGGTGAGCATCCCGGCGGCCTTCAGCTCGCTACGGGCCTCCTGCGATTCTTCGGCGAGCGCCCGCGCTATACCGTGGCGCAAGGCCTCCGCCTGTCCCGTTGGACCGCCACCTTCGATCTTGGCGATGACCTCGTAGCGACCGGCCGAACCGAGGAGTTCGAGTGGCGAGCGCACCACAGTGCGGTAGGCGGGACGCGGGAAGTACTCGTCCACGTCGCGGCCGTTGACGGTAATCGTACCCTCACCCGGTAGCAGTCGTACCCTTGCAACGGCGGTCTTGCGCCGTCCTGTCCCGATGTACAGAGCCTCTGCCATCTATTTCACCTCGAGCCTCTGCGGCTCCTGAGCGGCGTGTGGGTGCTCGGGTCCCGCGTAGATCTTCAACTTCTTGAACTGCTTACGGGCGAGGCGGGTCTTCGGCATCATCCCGTAGACGGCCTTGCGCAGGATCTCGGTCGGCTTGCGCGCGAGCATCTGCTCGTAGCTGGTCTCTTTCATGCCGCCAGGATAGCCCGAGTGCCGCCTGTAGACCCTCTGCTCAGCCTTCCTGCCAGTGACGGCCACCCTGTCTGCGTTCACCACGACAACGAAGTCGCCAACGTCGACGTGCGGCGTGTACTGCGGCTTGTTCTTGCCGCGCAAAACGCGCACGATCTCGGTCGCCAGACGCCCGAGGTGTTTCCCCTCCGCGTCAACGACATACCACTTACGCTCGACCTCCAAGGGCCGCGCCATGTAACTCTTCATCATCCTCCGGAGCTTGTGCGAACTTCAAAGGCCTTTAGACGGATCAAATAGTAGCATACATTGGCAAAAGGACCAGTGTAGTGCAGCTAGTCAGCACGCGCCCTGGCGGGCGCTTGCAGCATTTTAGCACGCTCCGGCTTCGCCTCCGCTTGTCAGCAATTCAGCACTTCAGCTTTATATTTTGCTGACTTGCTGAGAGTTTGCACAGAGGTTCCCTCTTTGCAAACTGCCTTACAGTACCCGCGCTATCGTGAGGCCGTCTATGCGCTCCCTGATGAGGGGCAATGCGATGCTGAATAGCCTGGGGTCTCTGGCTACACGCTCGTTGAACTCGCGCGTTGCCTGGGCCGTTGAGTCTTTGGGATCGAGTACGGTGCCGCCCCTTATGGTGTTGTCTCCGAGGATGAGGGTGCCTGATCTCGCGAGGCGCAGGGACGCTACCAGGTACTCGGGATAGCTCTCTTTGTCAGCGTCTATGAAGATTACGTCGAAGGGGCCTTCGTCGTCTTCGATGAGAGCGGAGAGGAGATCGTGGGCGTCGCCGACGCGGACCTCGACCTTTTCGGAGAGTCCGGCCCGTTCGAGGTTGTCGCGGGCGACCGTGGCATGGTGCTCGTCTATCTCGAGGGAGATCATGTCACCGTCGTCGGGCAGGGCGCGGGCGAAGTGGATGGCACTGTAGCCGCCAAGGGTGCCTATCTCCAGTATGCGCCGCGCACCGGCTATCTCGACGAGTAGCTGCAGCAGCCTTCCTTGGTTGGGCGAGACGCTTATCTCAGGTAGCCCGGCCCGCCGCGAGTCCCGCAGGGCGGCTTCGAGGGTCTCATCCGATGTGGAGAATAGATCCTCGACGTAGGTGTCGATCTCTCGCAGAAGCTCACTCGTATCGCCTGTGTTCATCGTTCACTCCTCCATAGGTTCGGATAGTCATAGCCCACGCGGACCAGCGTGAGCCCGCGGCTGGTTACGGCGGGTCCTGCCTCGCTGCGTTTTCCTCCCGAGAGCAGCCGGTCGAATTCCGTCAGGTCTCTCTTTCCGCCCGCGACCTCCAGCATGGTTCCGACCAGGGCACGGACCATGCCGTACAGGAACGAGTCGGCGGTTATGCGGTACCTTAGCAGGTCGTCTTGCCTGATCCAGCGCGAGCTGGTAACGATTCGTCGGAAGCGGATGTGGTAGCTCTTCTGGGGGGTGAAGGCCCTGAAGTCGTGGGTCCCTTCCACCAGCTCTCCTGCTTTAGAGAGAAGATCCAGGTCGACGTTCTGCGGCGCGTAGCCGGCATGGTGGCGCTCGAGGGGGGACCTGATCTCGTCGTTGACCAACCTGTACTCGTACGTCCGGCTCATGGCGTCCCTTCGGGCGTCGAAATCGTCCTGTACGGCGACGCAGCGACGGAGCGCCACGTCCCTGGGCAGGACAGCCGTGGTCTTGTAGGAGATCAAGGCCGGCCTGAGGTCTGTATCGGCACGGAAGGAGACGACCTGCCCGCTCGCGTGAACCCCGGCGTCGGTGCGGCCGGCGACGCTCATCTTGACCTGCTGGCGCACAATGGTAGAGAGCGCCTCGGAGAGCACGCCCTCGACCGTCCTTCGTCCTGGTTGGGCGGCCCATCCTGCGAAGTCGGTGCCTTCGTACTCGACGAGCCCAGCGAGTTTCAAAGCAGGACCCCGACCAGAAGAACGAGCGCGGTGAGGACCAGTGCGAGGGCGTCTCGCTTGCGGAAGCGCAGCTCGCGGTAGCGGGTGCGGCCTTCGCCGCCCCTGTAGCCCCTGCTCTCCATCGCCTCGGCGAGTTCGTCGGCGCGGCGGAAGGCGCCGACGGTCAGCGGCACGAGCACGGGGACGAGGGAGCGCGCCCTGCGAAGCGGTCCTCCCTCGGAGAAGTCCGCGCCGCGGGCTGCCTGGGCGCCTTTGATCTTCTCGGCCTCCTCCCCGAGCGTCGGGATGAAACGGAGCGCTATGGTCATCATCATCGCGACCTCGTGCGCCGGAAACCGCACCCTCTTCAGGGGTGATAGCAGATCCTCGATCCCATCAGCGAGCGCTACGGGGGCCGTCGTCGACGTGAGCAATCCGGCCGAGGAGACGAGCAAGAGTATACGCAAAGCCAGGAAAAATCCCAGGCTCAAGCCGCCGGAGCGGACCTCGAAGAAGCCCCACTCGACGAGCGTGACGCCCTCCCGCGAGAACAGGACCTGGAACAGGACCGTCAGTGCGACGATAAACAACACGGGCCGCAGGAGCAGCAAGAACGTGCCTGCTGGAATTCGGCTCACCGCCACGAGCGCCACGAGCGCCGCGGCGACGGAGAGGAGACCCACAGTCGAGTCTATGAGGAACAGCCCGACGACGAACACGGCGGTGGCCAGGATCTTGGCCCTCGGGTCGAGATCGTGCACTGGCGAGGCCACGGGATAGAACTGGCCGAGGCTCCGGCTCGCCACCTCAAGCCCCTCGCAAAGCCCTCAACGCATCGAGCGTCTCCCCGAAGGGCACGGGGGCCCCGATCTCCGGTTTCGACTCTCTTAGCAAGGATGCCACCCTTACCGTCGCCGGTGCCTGAGAGGGGTCTCTGTAGAACACTTCGGCCGGGGTCCCGACGGCGAGTACCCTGCCTTCTTGTAAGGCGCACACGCGGTCTGCGACTTCGGCGACCTCGTCCAGGTCGTGGGAGACGAGCACGACGGAGATGCCAGCATTGCGCAGGCCGAGGATCAGGGCGAGAAAGTCTTCCCTCGTCGCCGGGTCGAGGCCGGCTGTCGGCTCGTCGAGGACGAGGATCTCAGGTCTCATCGCGAGCACCCCGGCGATTGCGGCCCGCCGCTTCTCGCCGCCTGAGAGCGCGAACGGTGAACGTGCCGCGAGTTCCCCTGCCCCGAGCACCCGCAGCGACTCGAGCACTCGCTCCCGAACCTCCTTTTCGTCAAGAGCGAGCTGTCGCGGGGCGAAGGCCACGTCCTCCTCGACGGTCGCAGCGAAGAGCGCCGATTCCGGGAACTGGAAGACGAGCCCGACCCTGCGCCTGAGCTCACTCTTTTTGAGCGTCGTCGCGTCAACGCCGTCGACGAGCACTTCGCCGCTCGTCGGGGTGAGCAGCAGATTCATGTGCTGCACGAGCGTGCTCTTGCCCGAGCCCGTGCCGCCGACGATCCCGAGTACCTCTCCCGGCTCCACGACGAGCGAGACGCCTCGCAACGCCTCGACCTCGAAGGGGGTGCCTGGCGCGTAGACGTACCTGACGTCCCTGAGCTCCAGCCTCATCCCGCCCTCGTCCCGCTCTCCGTCCTGGCGAGTATGGCCTCGGCGAGTTCTTCTGGCGTACGTAGTTTCGCCGGCGGGAGGCCGAGCTCCAGCGCGAGCCTCTGCACGACGGGCAAAACGAGGCGGTTCTCCCGCAGGAGGTCGGCGTCAGAGAGCAGTCGTTCAGGCGTTTTATCTGCGACGAGCTCTCCCCCATTCAGGACCAGAATGCGGTCTGACCGGACGAGCTCTTCGAGGTGGTGGGTCACATGCAAGACGGTCTTTTCGGCCCTCAGGGTCTCGAGGTACTCAAGGACCTCCCTGCGTCCAGACGCATCGAGCATGGAGGTGGGTTCGTCGAGGACGAGTATCTCTGGTTCGACGGCCAGGAGTCCTGCCAGGGCGACGCGCTGTTTCTCGCCGCCGGAGAGGGTACCTGGCTCGCGGCGCTCGTAGCCTTCCAGGCCGACGGCCCGTATAGCCCTGGCGACCCTATCGCGCATCTCCTGGCGAGGGACGCCCAGGTTCTCCAGGCCGAAGGCGACGTCGTCCTCGACGAAAGGGGCGACGAGGCCGTTCTCGGGGTCCTGAAAGAGGATGCCGAGGTGCTTGCGGACCTCGAAGGGTTCCGTGGACGGATCGCGGCCCGACACGAGCACTCGGCCCGAGTCGGGCTTCAGGAGACCGTTCAAGAGGCGGACGAGTGTGGACTTGCCGCCGCCGTTCGGGCCGACAACGCCGACGTACTCACCGGGTCGAAGCTCGAAGCTAACGTCAGAGAGCGCGGGCTGTTCGGAGCCTGGGTAGGAGAAGCTTACTCTGTAGCAAGAGACGGCGAGGGACCCACCAACGCGGGTCCCTTCGCCTGGGTGCTTCATATGTGGTGCTACTCCGTTGTGTGGTTGACCAGCTCCAGGTAGACGGTCTCGGCGCCGTCGCCGAGCCTGGGACCGAGCTTCAGGATGCGGGTGTAGCCCGAGTTACGGTCGTCGAGCTCGGGTGCCACGTCCTCGAAGAGGCGGCGGACGACAGTCTTGTCCTTGAGGACTTTGACAGCCTGGCGCCTGGATGCGAGGTCGTCTCGTTTGGCCGTGTTGATGAGTTTGTCGACGACCCCGCGGAGCTCCTTTGCCTTCGGGGCCGTCGTCTTGATGCGGCCGTAGGTGATCACCTGCCCCGCCATGGTGCCCAGCATGAGGTTGCGGTGCTGTGCCTTGCGGCCGAGCTTCCTGCCTCGTTTAGCGTGCCTCATTGCCCTCGCTCTCCAGCGAATATCCGTACTCCAGAAGCTTGGAGCGTATCTCATCGACGCTCTTCATCCCGAGGTTGCGGATGTTCATGAGCTCTTCCTCGGTCATGGTGGCGAGCTGGCCTATAGTGTCAACTCCCTCGCGCTTGAGGCAGTTGTAGGAGCGGACCGTGAGCTCGAGGTCCTCGACCGGGCGCTCGTCTGTAATAACGGGCCGTCCGCCGCGCTGGCGGTTTTCAGTAGCGCCGGCCCCCTGGTAGCCGTCGGTGAACAGCCCAAGGAAGTCCATGAGCTGCCTGGAGGCGTCCTGCAGGGCCTCCTGTGGCTCGATGCGTCCGTCCGTGAAGACCTCCATGCGCAGCGAGTCGAGGTCGGCCCTCGCGCCGGCCCGCGTCTCCGTGACCGTGTAGTTGACCCTCTGCACCGGCGAGAACAGCGAGTCGATGGCGATGACCCCTATGGGGTCTGCTTCGCTCTTGTTCTGCTCAGCCCTCGCGTAGCCCTGGCCCCTCTCGACCGTCAGGCGCATGTCGAGGTGCCCGCCGTCCGAGACGCTCGCTATGTAGGCCTCGGGGTCGACGACCTCTACGTCGGCCTTCAGCTCTATGTCGGCCGCCGTAACGTCTCCTGGGCCGTCCTTCGCTATCGTGAGCTCTATAGGCTCCTCACGCTCGAGCCTAAACTTCAAGCCCTTGATGTTGAGGATGATATCGACGACGTCCTCTTTGACGCCCTCGATCGTAGAGAACTCGTGCGAGACGCCCTCTATGCGGATCTTGGTGACCGCGGCCCCCGTAAGCCCTGAGAGCATGACGCGCCTGAGCGAGTTGCCCAGAGTGTGGCCCAGTCCTCGCGGCAAAGGCTCGGCGACGAAGATACCGCGCCTGCCCTCTTCTTCTTCCACCCTGAAACGGGGTGGTGCTATGTCCAACATCGTCAAAATATCACCTGCTAGAAATGTCTTGTTGCTACCGGCTGTAGAACTCGATGATCAGCTGCTCTTCGACGGGCGTGTCGATCTCGTCGCGCCCCGGCGTATGCAGGAGCCTGCCCGTGAAGTTGTCGTGGTCGGCCTCGAGCCAGGGCGGAACGGCGACCACGTTCTCGACGGCGTTCTGGATGGGCTCCAAGTTCCTGCTCTTCTCCCTGACCGTAATGACGTCGCCGGGCTTGAGTATGGCCGAAGGGACGTTGTGCTTGCGCCCGTTGAGCTGGAAGTGCCCGTGCACGACGAGTTGGCGCGCCTGCGGGCGGCTGGTGGAGAAGCCCATCCTGTAGACGACGTTGTCCATCCTAAGCTCCATGAGCCTGAGGAGGTTCTCGCCCGAGACGCCCTGCATCCTGGTGGCCCTGTCGTAGGCCCGCCTGAACTGCTTCTCGGAGACCCCGTAGTACCAGCGGGCCTTCTGCTTCTCCATGAGCCTCAGGCCGAACTCGGTCTGGCGGTGCCTGCCACGTCCGTGCTCTCCTGGAGGGTAGGGCTTCTTCTCCAGCGGGTTCTTCCGCATGGACGAGAGCATTACCCCGGCCCGCCGGTCTCTCCGGCCCCTCGGTCCTGTGTAACGCGCCATATACCTACCCCCTGCGCCTCTTGGGCGGCCTGCACCCGTTGTGCGGCTGGCCCGTCACGTCCTTTATGGAGAGCACCTCTATGCCCATGGACTGGAAGGTACGGGCTGCCATGTCCCTACCCGAGCCGTGGCCCTTGACCTCGATATCAGCACGCCTCACGCCTTGATCCATGGCCTTGTTCGCGACGCTCTCGGCCGTCATCTGGGCCGCGAACGGCGTGCTCTTGCGGCTCCCCTTGAATCCGAGCGACCCCGCCGATTCCCAGGCGATGACGTTGCCTTCCTGGTCGCTGACGGAGACTATGGTGTTGTTGAAGGAGCTCTTTATGTGAACCACGCCGGTCGTTACGTTCCTGCGGACCTTGCGGCGCGACCTGCTCGCCCCGCGCGCGCGTTGGCGCTGTTGCCTCTGCCTGCCCATCTACCTCTTCTTCCTCCCGCCTATCGACGGCTTCGGTCCCTTGCGCTGGCGGGCGTTCGTCTTCGTACGCTGCCCACGCACGGGAAGGCCCCTGCGGTGCCTGATGCCCCTGTATGTTCCGATGTCTATGAGGCGCCTGATATTCTGCTGCGTTTCACGCCTCAGGTCGCCCTCGACCTCGACGTTCTGGTCTATGTAGGTCCTGACCCTGGCGACCTCTCCCTCGGCCAGGTCACGCACCTTCGTGTCAGGGTCGACCTCGGCGCCGCTGCAGATCTTCCTCGCCGTCGAACGGCCTACGCCGTAGATGTAGGTAAGCCCTACTTCGACCCTCTTCTCCCTCGGGAGGTCTACCCCTGCTATCCGCGCCATGCTAGCCCTGCCTCTGCTTGTGGCGGGGGTTCGTGCAGATGACCCGCACCACCCCTCGACGCCTTATTACCTTGCACCGCTCGCATATCGGTTTCACGCTCGCCCTGACTTTCACGACCCTCTCCTCTTCTTATGTCCTGAACCTGTAAGTGATCCGTCCCCGGCTCAAGTCGTAGGGGCTCAACTCCACCTTCACCCTGTCACCAGGCAAGATCCTGATGTAGTTCATCCGCATCTTGCCTGAGATGTGCGCCAGCACGTTGTGCCCGTTGTCGAGCTCGACCCGGAACTGCGTGTTGGGCAGCGCCTCGGTTACGGTGCCTTCAACCTCTATGACGTCTTCTTTGGCCAAGGACCTCCTCTTCTCGAGTAGTTACAAGATGGCTGAAGCCAAACGGATATCTTACCACGCCTGGGTTGACGCTCCCACCGCCAGACGCCGCCCGCTATCCGCGTGAGCCCCCGTTTTCCGTCAACACGAGGGGGCCGTTCTCGGTAACGGCTATGGTGTTCTCGAAGTGTGCCGAGAGGGAGCCGTCGGCCGTATAGATAGACCACCCGTCCCACTCGCTAAGGCGGATATCGTAGTCGCCCAGGGTGATCATGGGCTCTATGGCGAAGGTCATCCCGGGGAGCAGCCGCGGACCAGTACCCGGAGAGCCGTAGTTCGGGATCTGGGGATCCTCATGCATCTGGCGCCCGACCCCGTGGGAGACCAGGTCCCTTACGACCCCGTAACCGCGCGACTCGGCGAGAAATTGTATCGCGTGGCCGACGTCGCCGAGCCTGTTGCCGGCCCGCATCTGATCCGTCGCCGCGGCGAGACACTCTCTCGTGGTCCCGAGCAGCCTGACGACCTCATCGGGCACATGCCCGACAGGGACGGTGGTCGCCGAGTCGGTTACGAAGCCCTCGTAGCGGACGCCGACGTCGAGAGAGATTATGTCGCCGGTCTTCAGGCGGTAGGAGCCAGGGATGCCGTGCACTATCATGGCGTTTGGGGAGGCGCAGATCGAGGCCGGGAACCCCTGATACCCCTTGAACTCGGGCTTGCCTCCGCGGTCGTAGATGAACTCCTCGGCGAGGCGGTCGAGCTCACGCGTCGTCACGCCAGGCCTGACGTTCTCCGCGAGCAGCTTCAGGCACGCTGCTGTTATCCGTCCGCCCTCGGCCATCGCCGCAAGCTCCGTCTTGCTCTTGCGGACGATCAAACATCTTCCTCTCGCCCGACGGCCCCGAGGATGTCTTCGGTGACCTTCGGGATCTCCTGCTCGGCGTCGACCGTGATCAGGAGGCCGCGTTCGGCGTAGAAGTCCTTCAAGGGCTCGGTCTGTTCGTGGTAGATCTCGAGCCTGCGCCTGATCGCGTCCTCAGCATCGTCATCGCGCTGGACGAACGGGCCGGGATCGTCTCCATCGTCGGGCGGCGGGTCGTACTCGACGTGGTAGATCTTGCCCGTAGCTTGGCTCTGGCGCCTCCCCGAGAGCCGTTCCACGAGATCATCGTCGGGCGCTTCGAGGGCGACGACAGCGTCGAGCTTCTCTCCAATCTCGTCGAGCGCCCCGTCCAGGGCTTTCGCCTGGGCCTCATTGCGGGGGAAGCCGTCGAGCAGCCAGGAGTCTGCATCGTCCAGGTAAGGCTTCGCCATCTCGACGATGACCTCGTCGGGCACCAGCTCGCCCCTGTCGTTGTAGTCCTGCACCTTCTTGCCGAGCTCGGAGCCCGACTCTATCTCGGAGCGCACTATGTCTCCCGTGGAGATGTGCGTGGCGCCGACCCTATCTGCGAGGCGCTGTGCCTGCGTTCCCTTGCCCGCTCCCTGGGGCCCAAGCAGGATCACCTTCATCGCTTCTTCAGGAACCCTTCGTAGTTGCGCATCATCAGCTGGCTCTCGAGCTGGCGCACCGTGTCGAGCGAGACTCCGACCACGATAAGCATCGAGGTGCCGCCGAGGAAGATCGAGTTCCCGAGGTTCAGGGTGCCCGAGATCAAGTAAGGCAGCACGGCGACGACGGCCAGAAACAGGGCGCCGAAGAGCGTGATCCTGGTCAGCACGTTGTTCAGATAGATGGCCGTCGGCTGGCCAGGCCTGTAGCCGGGGACGTAGCCGCCGCTCTTCTTGAGGTTGTCGGCGTGCTCGACGGGGTTGAACTGCACGGCGGTGTAGAAGTAGGTAAACATGATGATGAGCATAGCGTAGAGGATGAGGTAAGGCGCTCCCCCCGCGTTGAAGAAGGCCGAGAGGCGAGCGAGTATAGAGTTCGGGTCCCCGCTGGAGGCCAGTTGCGCGAGAACGACGGGGAAGAGCAACAAGGAGGAAGCGAAGATGATCGGGATGACGCCGGCCATGTTGACCTTGAGGGGCAGGTAGGTAGTTCCGCCCTGGCTCATCCTGCGCCCGACCTGCCGCTTGGCGTAGGTGATCGGGATCCTGCGCTGGCCTTCGTTGACGAATACGATGGCGGCGACGATCATGACGGCAAGAAGCCCGAGGATAACCACCGTGAGCACATCACCGTTCTCCCTTAGCGCCGTGATGGCCACCGGCGCCTGCGAGAGGATCGAGGCCGTTATGATGAGCGAGATGCCGTTGCCGAGGCCCCTCTGGCTTATGAGCTCCCCAAACCACATCGTGAGCATCACGCCGGCCGTAAGGGTAACGATGGCGACGAGAATCTGGATCGGGGTCGTCCCAGCGAGCGCCCCGCCGCCCTGCGCCGAACGGAAGAACAGGACCATCGCGACGGACTGGATGAGCGCGAGCGCGAGCGTGAAGTAGCGGGTGTACTGCGTGATCTTCTGCTGCCCCGTCTCACCTTCTTTGGCGAGCTCCTGAAGACGCGGGATGGCGACTGTCATAAGCTGCATCACGATCGCCGCCGTTATATAAGGCATGATCCCCAGCGAGAACACCGCGAAGTTGTTGAAGGCCCCGCCCGTGAAGGTTCCGAACAGTCCCGTTATGGGGTTGCTGCTCTGAAGACCGCCACCGAGGACGCTTGGGTCGACCCCAGGTAGGGGTATGTAGGCCCCGAGACGGTACGCCGCCAACATGGCGAACGTGAACAGGAGCTTTCTCTGTAGCTCCGGGATTTTCCAGGCGTTGGCTAGGGATCCCAACATCTCTACCGCTCCAGTACCTCGACGCTTCCGCCGCCAGCCTCTATCTTCTCCCTCGCCGACTTGGAGAACGCGTGCGCCTTTACCGCAACGGCGCGCCCCGCGTCCCCGTCGCCGAGGATCTTGATGAGCTCGGCCTTCTTCCTGACGAGCCCGGCGGCCCGCAGCTCGTCAGGACCTATCGTATCACCGGGGACGCCCTCGAGTTCGCTGAGGTTGACGGCCGCGTAGACGGTCGCTCGGGCGACCGTGTGGCGACCCCTGGCCTCGCCCTTCAGGCGCGGCAGCCGCCGCTGCAGCGGCATCTGCCCGCCCTCGTAGCCTGCGAACGCAGAGACGCCGGAGCGGGCGCCAGCGCCCTTGTGGCCGCGGCCTGAAGTCTTGCCGCGTCCAGAACCCGTGCCGCGCCCTACGCGCTTGCGCGCCTTCTTCGAGCCTGGGGCACCCTTCAGTTCGTTCAGCCTCACCGCTAATCCACCTCCTCGGCCTTGACGAGGTGCTGCACCTTGTGGACCATGCCCCTGATCTGGGGTGTGTCCCCATGCACCCTCGAGTCCCTGATGCGCTTGAGACCAAGGGCGCGCACCGTCCGCTTGTGACCCTGCTTGGAGCCTACGACGCTTCTTACCTGCGTGACCTTGAGGGGGCTCATTGTGTGATCTTCACCCCTCGCGTCTGCTCGATATCGGCCTTGCTGCGCAGCCTCTGAAGCCCCTCGACCGTAGCCTGTACGAGGTTCACCGAGGTCGTCGAGCCGAGCGCCTTTGTGAGCACGTCCTTTATGCCGGCGAGCTCTAAGACGGCCCTTACTCCGCCGCCCGCGATCACGCCGGTACCCTCTGAGGCCGGTTTGAGGAGCACCAAAGAGCTCTCGAACTTGCCCGTGACTTCGTGAGGGATAGTGGTGTTGCGCATCGGTACATCGAACATGTTGCGCTTGGCCCTGTCCTGGCCCTTCTGGATGGCGGCGGGGACAGTATTTGCCTTCCCGAGGCCGGTGCCGACCCTGCCCTTACCGTCGCCCACGACCACGAGGGCCGAGAAGTTGAAGCGCCGGCCGCCCTTGACGACCTTGGCGACGCGCCGGATCTCGACGACCCTGTCCTGGAGATCCGAGGCCCCGTCGCGCTGCCGGCCACCGCGCCCTCCGCCCTGTCTGTTATCGCTTCTTGGTCGTCCCAAGATACTTCCTCCTAAAGGTTAGAGCCTCAGTCCGCCCTCGCGGGCGCCCTCGGCGAGCGCTGCTATGCGTCCGTGGTATTTGTTTCCGCCTCTGTCGAAGACGACCGCCTCTATCCCGGCCTCGGAGGCCTCACGCGCGATCAAGGCTCCGACCTTGCGGGCTGCGTCCTTGCGGTTCTCTGCCTCTCCCACCTGGCGGGAGTCCGCAGCCGCGAGCGTCTCTCCCGCGTCATCGTCGATGAGCTGGGCGTAGATGTGCACGTTGGAGCGGTACACGGAGAGGCGTGGCCTGGCGGCCGTGCCGGCCAACTTGCGCCTGACGCGCTTGCGTCGCTTCTCCCTGTGCATCCGCTTTTCTAGAACAGCCATAGATCCTCCTACTACCCGGCCTTGCCGACCTTGCGCCGGATCTGCTCGTCGCTGTAGCGGATGCCCTTGCCCTTGTAAGGCTCGGGCGGACGGACCATCCGGATCTCCGCTGCCGTCTGGCCTACCCTCTGCTTGTCTATCCCGCGCACGATAATGGTCGTGGCGTTCGGAACCTCGAACTCTATCCCCTCACGGGGTGAGATCGAGACTGGATGTGAGTAGCCGACCTGCAGGTTGATGTCGCTGCCCTGCAGGGCTGCCCTGTAGCCGACACCGGCGATGTTCAGCGTCTTCGCAAACCCG
Organism: uncultured Rubrobacteraceae bacterium; assembly: GCA_902806095.1. GTDB lineage: Bacteria > Actinomycetota > Rubrobacteria > Rubrobacterales > Rubrobacteraceae > Rubrobacter_D. Next base: position 22,681 of record CADCVF010000080.1, on the reverse strand, counting down.
TCCGTCACGCCCATTACGGCGTTGTAGATCAGGGATCGCGTAAGACCGTGCATCGCCCGATGCTCGGGCGAGTCCGTGGCCCGCTCGACTATTAAGCTGCCGTCCTCCTGCCTTACCTCGACCCCACGGCCCACCGGCACCGTGAGCTCGCCCTTCGGGCCGTTCACCTTTACGCTGCGGCCCGAGAGCTCGACGCTGACCGCGCCGGGGACCTCGACAGGCGCCTTCCCGATTCTCGACACTGCTACCTCCCTAGTAGACGAAGCAAAGGACTTCGCCGCCGACGCCTCTGCGCCTGGCCTGGTGGTCTGTCAGGATCCCCTGGGAGGTCGAGAGTATCGCCACCCCGAGCCCGTCGAGCACGCGGGGGATGCTCGTCTGCTTGCGGTAGACCCGGCGTCCCGGACGGCTCATTCGCCTGAGGCCGGCGATCCCGCGGCTGCCGTCGGGGGCGTACTTCAAGGCTATGACGAGCCTCCTCTCGACCCCGCTCCCGCGCTCGGAGACGTCCCGAACGTAGCCTTCCTCCCGCAGAATCCTTGCGATCTCCGCTTTCATCTTCGAGTGCGGTATCTCGACCGACTCTTGCTTCGCCATATGCGCGTTGCGGATACGTGTCAGGAAATCCGCTATAGGATCGTTAACCGACATGATTTTCTACCAACTCGCTTTCGTTACGCCAGGGATCTTTCCTTCGTGCGCCAGCTCCCTGAGGCAGATCCGGCACAGCCCGAACTTCCTGTAGTAGCCTTGCGCCCGGCCGCACCTCTGGCAACGGTTGTACTCCCTGACCGCGTACTTCTGCTTTTTCTGCTGCTTTACCAGCAAAGCCTTTCTCGTCATTTCCTACCTCTCAACTCTGCCTGAACGGCATCCCGAGGAGCCGCAAGAGCTCCCGCGCCTCATCGTCGCTCTCCGTCGTCGTCACGATCGCCACGTCGAGCCCACGGGTCGTGTCTATGGAGTCGTAGGAGATCTCGGGGAAGATAACCTGCTCCTTGAGGCCTATGGCGTAGTTCCCGCGCCCGTCGAATGAGGCGGGGCTAATGCCCCTGAAGTCTCTTACGCGCGGTAGGGCTATCGAGATGAAGCGGTCGAGGAACTCCCACATGCGCTCGCCGCGCAGCGTGACCCTCGCCCCGACGGGCATGCCCTCCCTGATCTTGAACCCTGCTATGCTCTTGCGGGCCCGCCTGAGCTGGGCCTTCTGGCCCGTGATCCTTGCGAGGTCCTCCATCGCGCCGTCGAGGGCGCGGCTGTTTACCACGGCCTCCCCTACGCCCATGTTCACCACGATCTTCTCCAGACCGGGCATACGCATGGGGTTCTCGATGCCGAACCTCTCCTCGAGTTCAGGTGCGACCTTCTCGGCGTACCTGTCTCTTAACCTAGCCATCGATATCCTTCCCTGACTTCTTTGAGACCCTGAGCTTCTCCCCCGAGTCCGTAAAGCGGTGGCCTACCCTCGTCGGCTCGCCGGAGTTGGGGTCGATGAGCATCACGTTGGAGACGTCTATGGGAGCGTCGAAGTGGTAGAGCCCCTGCTGGTTCTGCTGGCTCGGCCTCGCGTGGCGCGTGCGGACGTTGACTCCGCCTACGACGACCCTGTTCTCTTTCGGGATGACCCGTTCGATCTCTCCGCGTTTGCCCTTCTCTTTGCCCGAGATCACGACGACGGTGTCCCCGCGCTTCAGTTTGAGACTCATAACTACAACACCTCCGGTGCCAGCGAGATGATCCTGGTGTAACCCTTCTCCCTGAGCTCGCGGGCGACGGGCCCGAAGATGCGCGTCCCACGGGGGGCGCCATCGGGGTTGATGATCACACCGGCGTTCTCACCAAAGCGTATGTATGACCCGTCGTCGCGGCGCGTCTCTTTCCTGGTCCTGACCACGACGGCCCGCACCACCTCACCCTTCTTGACGGCGCTGCCTGGCGTGGCCTCCTTGACGGTGGCCACGATCACGTCTCCTACGCCCGCGGTGCGCCGCTTGCTTCCGCCGAGCACGCGGATGGTCAGGATACTCCTGGCACCCGAGTTGTCCGCGACCCTGAGCCTCGACTCTTGCTGGATCACTACTGGGCCCTCGATATGATGTTCGCGAGCCGCCACCTCTTACGCGCCGAGAGCGGCCTCGTTTCTACGATCCGCACCGTATCGCCCAAACGCGCCTCGTTGTTCTCGTCGTGCACCATGAACTTCCTGGAACGGCGCACCCGCTTCTTGTACATCGGGTGGCGCACCAGCGCCTCTACCGAGACCGTTACCGTCTTCTCGGCCTTGTCCGAGACGATGATCCCGACCCGCTCCTTGCGCCTGTTGCGCTCGGTGTCGGTCTGGACCTGGCCCTCGTCCTGGTCCAGCGCCGGGCCCTTGGCAGGACCGGCCTCGAGGCCGGCCTCGCCGGTCTCGATGAGATCCTGCGGCGTCTCGGCCGTGGGCTCCTCGGTCGTCTCAGGAGTCTGGTTTTTCTCTTCCTCTACCACTACCTACTCTCCTGTTTTCTGGTTAAGGACCGTCAGGATCCTGGCGATGTTCTTCCTGACTTCTTTGAGCTGTCCAGTGTTCTCCAACTGCCCGGTTGCGTGCTGGAAGCGCAGGTTGAAGAGCTCGCGCCTCGTGGCGGCGAGGCGCTGCTCGAGCTCCTCGACATCCAGCTCACGCACTTCGGCTACCTTCACTGCTGAGCACCCCCTCGCGAGAGGAAACGGGTCTTTATGGGGAGCTTCTGGGCCGCGAGGTGCATGGCCTCGCGGGCCAGCGTCTCATCCACGCCGCTCATCTCGAACATGACGCGCCCCGGCTTGACGACAGCGACGTACGACTCTGGGCTCCCCTTGCCACTACCCATCCTCGTCTCGGCCGGCTTCTTGGTCACCGGCTTGTGCGGGAAGATGTTGATCCAGACCTTCCCCCCACGACGGATCTTCCTGGTCATCGCGATACGCGCGGCCTCTATCTGGCGGTTGGTGATCCAGGCCGGCTCAAGGGCCTGCAGCCCGTACTCACCGAACTGCACGTCGGTCCCGCCCTTGGCCTTCCCGCGCATCCTGCCCCTGTGGGGCTTCCTGTACTTGAGCTTCTTGGGTACAAGCATCTTCTACCGCCGGATCGCTTCTGGCTGCTCGTCGTGCACGCCGTGGTTGATCCAGACCTTGACCCCTATCTGTCCCATCTGGGTCTTGGCCTCCTTGAAACCGTAATCTATGTCAGCATCGAGTGTGTGCAGTGGCACTCTTCCCTCCGAGATGGTCTCGGACCGGCTCATCTCGATACCACCGAGCCTCCCGCCGCACTGGATCCTGGCGCCTTCGGCACCGCTGCGGATGGCGCTGGTCAGGGCGCGCTTCATGGTCCGCCGGAACGCTGCGCGCCCGACGAGCTGTTCGGCGATAGACTCGGCCACGAGGCTCGCATTGAGCTCGGGACGGGAGACCTCACGCACGTTGACCTGAACCTTCTTCCCTGTAAGCCTCTCGAGATCGCCCCTCAGGGCGTCGACCTCGCTGCCACCCTTGCCGATCACGATCCCAGGCCTCGCCGTGTGGATGTCGACGGCTATCTCACCCTGCTCGGCGGCCTTTCTTATCTGGATGTCTGCTATACCCGCCCTTGTCAGCTTCTTCTCGATGTGACCCCTGATCTTGAGGTCCTCGCCGAGGAGCTCGGCGTAGTCCCTGTCCGAATACCAACTGCTCTTGAAGTCGACCTTCTCGCCTTTGCGCTGGACGCCGAGGCGGAAGCCTTCAGGATGTACTTTCTGGCCCATCTCTATTCCTCCTCGTCTCCGGGCGTGCCCACGAATATGCCTGCGGGGGCGCCGAGCACCACGCTGATGTGGCTCGTACGCTTGCGGATCATGGTCGCCCGGCCCATAGCCCTCGCGCGGTAACGCTTGATGGTCGGACCGTCGTCGACCCTGATCTCCCTGACGAACAACTCGTCGGGGTCGGCATCGTCGTTGTGCTCTGCGTTCGCTGCGGCGCTCTGGACTATCTCGCCGATAATCTTCGCTGCCCGCTTGTTGGTAAAGCGCAGGAGCGAGACCGCTTCTGGGAGGCTCTTGCCCCTGACCCCGTCAGCCACGAGGCGCGCCTTGCGCGGGGCGATACGGACGTATTTGGCCTTCGCTTTCATCGGCGCCTCACCGTCCTGTCACCCTTGAGGTGCGTGCGGAAAGTACGGGTCGGGGCGAACTCGCCGAGCTTGTGGCCGACCATCGACTCCGTACAGTAGACGGGAACGTGCTTGCGCCCGTCGTGGACGGCGATGGTATGGCCGACGAACTCGGGGTAGATCACGCTAGCCCGGCTCCACGTCTTGAGCATCCGCTTCTCGTTGTTCTCGTTCATCCGGAGGATACGCTCCATAAGGCGCTCCTCCACGAACGGCTCTTTCTTAGAGGACCGCGTCATCTAGCGCCTCCTTCCTTTCCTGCGCCGGCGCACGATCATGGCGTCCGAGCGCTTGTGCTTCTTCCTGGTCGGGGAGCCCTGGGTGATCTTGCCCCAAGGTGTAACTGGGGCCCGTCCCGGTGTGCTCTTCCCCTCGCCGCCGCCGTGCGGGTGGTCGACGGGGTTCATTACGGTACCGCGCACCGTGGGCCTTATCCCGAGGTGGCGCTTGCGGCCGGCCTTGCCCCACCTTACGTTTTGGTGCGACTGGTTGCCGACGACGCCGACCGTGGCCCTGCACTCGGCCCTGACCATGCGGCGCTCGCCGCTAGGGAGTCTGAGCGTCACGAGGTCGCCCTCGCGGGCCGTTAACTGGGCGCTGGTTCCCGCGCTGCGGGCCAGCTGGGCCCCGCGCCCAGGCTCGAGCTCGACGGCGTGCACGACGGTACCGACAGGTATGCGGTTGAGCGGCAGCGTGTTGCCTACGTCCACCTCGGCATCGGGCCCGCTCTCGACGATGGATCCGACCGTGAGGTTGCGGGGCGCCAGGATGTAGCGCTTCTCGCCGTCGTGGTAGTGCAAGAGGGCGATGTTGGCCGAGCGGTTGGGGTCGTACTCGATCGCCGCGACCGTCGCAGGCACCCCGTCCTTGCGCCGCTTGAAGTCTATGAGCCGGTAGCGCCGCTTGTGCCCGCCACCGATGTGGCGGGTGGTTATGCGGCCATGGTTGTTGCGCCCACCTGACTTGTGCAACTTTGCGGTCAGCTTCTTCTCTGGTTCGTTCTTCGTGACCGAATCGCGCGTCAGAACCGAGGAGTTCCTGCGGCCCGCGCTGGTCGGCCTGTAACGTCTCGCAGGCATACTAGACCCCCTCGAACAACTCTATGCGCTCGCCCTCGGCCAGCTTGACTACGGCCTTCTTCCAGGTCGGCGTACGGCCCCTGGTGAGACCCTGGCGCTTGGGCTTACTCTTTACGTTGACCGTGTTCACCTTCTGGACGCTCACATCGAACGCGCCCTCAACGGCCCGCTTTATCTGGTTCTTGTTCGCCCGCCGGTCCACGTGGAAGGTGTACTGCCCCTCGGTCTCGATGAGATTGTAACTCTTCTCGGAGATGACCGGCCTGACTATTACCTGATGCGGGTCCATCTAGCTCTCCCTTCCGGCGAGCCTCGCGTAGGCTGCCCGCGAGAAGACTACCTCCCGCGCCCTGAGCAGCTCGTAGATCCCGTACTCGTGCGACCCTACTACGCTGACCCTGGGCAGGTTCCTGAAGGAGAGAGCCGCATTCGCGTCTTCCTCGGTCAGGACGACAAGCACGGGTCCCTCAAGCTCCATCCTGGACAGAAGCTCCTTCGCCCGCTTGGTCGAGGGCTTATCAAAAGCCAGTGAGTCGAGAACGAAGATCTCACCGTCCTGCGCCTTCGCCGAGAGCGCCCCGTCGAACGCGGCTGTGGCCTCTTTGCGGTTGATGCGCTTTCCGTAACGCGCAGGCTTGGCCTTGGGACCGCCCCAGGTGCCGCCGCCCTGGCGAATCGGTGACTTGGCATCGCCGACGCGGGCGCGCCCCGTCCCCTTCTGACGGTACAGCTTGGCGCCTGAGCCCCTGATCTCGGTCCGCCCCTTGGTGGAGGCCGTATAACGCCGCCTGGAATCGAGCTCGGCGACGACGGCCCTGTGAATGAGGTGCTCGTTCGGCTCCGCCGTAAAGCGCGGGCCTTCGAGGTCGAGCGAGGACGACTCGCCGCTGCGGGCGTCGAAAACCTGTGCTTCGGCCATCCTAATCACCGACCTTCCGGATCCTGACGACAGCGTTCTTGCCGCCGGGCACGCCGCCGCGAACCCAGAGCTCGTTGTTGTCGGCGTCGACGGCGATGACCTCGATGTTGCGCACCGTAGCGGTCTGGTTACCCATCTGGCCCGGCATCTTCTGGCCCTTGAAGATCCTGGCCGGGTCCGCGGAAGCCCCGACGGAGCCAGGCTGCCTGATGTTGTGGGAGCCGTGGCTCATCGGGCCGCGGGCGAAACCGTGGCGCTTGATGGTCCCCTGGAAGCCCTTGCCTTTGGATGTGGCGCTGACGTGGACCCTATCGCCCACCTCGAAGACATCGGCGCCGATGGTCTCGCCGACCTCGCCGCCAACGTCCCGCAGCTCCCTGAGGTACCTGCGCGGGGGCGTATCCAGTTTGGCGAACGTGCCGGCCCTGGCCTTGTCGACCCGGCTTGACCTTGCGACCCCGAAGCCGACCTGTACGGCCGTATAGCCGTCTTCTTCGGCGGTGCGGACGGCCGTGATCAGGTTAGGCTCGACCTCGATTACGGTTACGCCGACGAGCGTGCCGTCGTCCTGGAACGCCTGGGTCATCTGCTTCTTGCGTCCGAATACTGCTGTTGCCATAACCCTACGTCGCCTTTATCTCTATGTTCACGCCCGAGGGCAGGTCCAGCCGCTGCAGCGAATCGACCGTGCGCGGCGTGGGCTGCTGGATGTCTATGAGACGCTTGTGCGTGTGCAGCTTGAAGTGCTCGCGGGAGTCTTTGTGCCTGTAAGGACCCCGGATCACCGTGTAGCGGCTGCGCTTGGTCGGTAGCGGAATGGGGCCGAATACGAAGGCCCCCGTCCGCTCCGCCGTCTCGACTATCGAGCGGGCGGTCTTGTCTATGACCTCGTGGTCGTATGCCTTTAGCTTTATCCTTATCTTCGAGACGGCCACCGGCTACTCCACGATCTCTGTGACGACGCCTGCTCCTACTGTCCTTCCACCCTCTCGTATGGCAAAGTTCAAACCCTCATCCATTGCGATAGGTGAGATCAACTCCACATTCATTACCGTGTTGTCTCCCGGCATCACCATCTCTACGCCCTCTTCTAGCCTTATCTCTCCCGTTACATCCGTCGTCCTAAAGTAGAACTGCGGCCGGTAGTTACTAAAAAATGGCGTGTGCCTACCCCCCTCTTCCTTAGACAGCACATACACCTCTGCCTTGAAGCGCGTGTGGGGCGTGATCGTGCCTGGCTTGGCCAATACCTGTCCACGCTCTATGTCATCTCGCTTTACTCCCCGTAGCAACGCTCCTATGTTGTCTCCCGCCTGGGCTGAGTCCATGCTCTTGTTGAACATCTCTACCCCTGTTACTACCGTCTTTCTTGTGGGACGTATGCCTACTACCTCTATCTCCTGATTGAGCCCTATCTGTCCCGTCTCAACCCTACCTGTCGCTACCGTTCCCCTGCCCTGGATCGTGAATACATCCTCTACTGCCAAAAGGAAGTCGCGATCTATGTCTCGCTCAGGCTCAGGGACATACTCATCTACCGACTCCATCAAGGAGAGTATGGCTCCCTCCCCATACTCGGAATCGTCCCCCTCCAAAGCCCTCAATGCAGATCCTATGACTACGGGGATGTCATCGCCAGGGAACTCATACTCAGAAAGTAGCTCCCTTACCTCCATCTCAACCAGTTCCAAAAGCTCTGGGTCATCGACCATGTCTGCCTTGTTTAGGAACACTACAATGTAGGGGACCCCTACCTGCCTGGCCAAGAGAATGTGCTCCCTGGTCTGTGGCATGGGACCATCTGCAGCAGAGACAACGAGTATGGCCCCATCCATCTGGGCAGCACCCGTTATCATGTTCTTGACGTAGTCAGCATGCCCTGGGCAGTCAACGTGTGCGTAGTGGCGATTGTTGGTTGCGTACTCCTGGTGGGAAGTAGCTATAGTAATGCCCCTCTGCCTCTCTTCTGGGGCGTTATCTATCTGGTCGAAAGCGACCTCGCGGTTGGCCGGGTCGTTTGGGACCTCCTTGGCAAGGACTCTGGTGATGGCTGCAGTAAGGGTGGTCTTGCCGTGGTCAACGTGACCTATAGTGCCGACGTTTAGGTGCGGCTTGGTGCGCTCGAACCTGCCTCTTGACATCTCTCCTACCTTTCTGCTATCTCGGCCGCTATGCTCTTCGGCACCTCGGCGTAATGATCGAACTGCATGGTGAACGTCGCGCGGCCCTGGGTCTTGGAGCGCACGGTTGTAGCGTAACCGAACATCTCGGCCAGCGGCACCATCGCGCGGATGACCTGTCCGCCACCGCGGGAATCCATACCCTGGATCTGGCCTCGCCTCGCCGAGAGGTCGCCCATAACGTCGCCCATGAACTCCTCGGGCACGACGACCTCGACGTCCATCACGGGCTCCAGAAGGACCGGGTTGGCCCTCTTGAGGGCTTCCTTGATAGCCATGGAGCCGGCGATCTGGAACGCCATCTCCGAGGAGTCGACGTCGTGGTAAGAGCCGTCGACGAGCTCGACCCTGATATCGACGACAGGATAGCCTGCGATGACGCCGGAATCGAGCGCCTCCTTGATGCCCTTGTCCACGCTCGGGATGTACTCCCTCGGTATGACGCCGCCGACGATCTTGTTGTCGAACTCGTAGCCGGTCTCGTCGTTGTGCTCGGCGTTGATGACCGCGTGGCCGTACTGGCCCCGCCCACCCGTCTGCCTGACGAATCTCCCCTCGATGCCATCGACGCGTTTGCGGATTGTCTCGCGGTAAGCGACCTGCGGACGGCCGATATTCGCATCGACCCTGAACTCGCGCAGGAGCCTGTCGACGATGATCTCGAGGTGCAACTCGCCCATGCCGGCTACGATAGTCTGTCCGGTCTCCTCGTCGCTACGCACGGTGAAGGTCGGGTCCTCCTCGGCGAGCCGCTGGAGCGCAACGGAGAGCTTCTCCTGGTCGGCCTTCGTCTTGGGCTCGATGGCCTGCCTGATGACGGGCTCGGGGAAGATCATCTCCTCCAGCACGATCTGCTCGGGGTCATCGACCGAGACGAGCGTATCTCCCGTTCCCGTGTTGGAGAGGCCGATGGCCGCTACGAGCTCGCCGGCGTATACCTCATCGCGCTGCTCGCGGCTGTTGGCGTGGAGCTGCAGAAGTCTACCGACGCGTTCGCGCCTGCCCTTGGTCGTGTTCATAATGTAGGAGCCGGCCTTGAGCGTACCCGAGTACACCCTCATGTAAGTCAACTTCCCGACGTGCGGGTCGGCCTGCACCTTGAAGGCGAGCGCCGCCAGCGGGCCGTTCTCGTCAGCCTCGCGTATTATCTCCTCGCCGTCGAGGGTCCTGCCCTCTACAGGCGGCACATCGAGCGGGCTTGGCAGGTAATCCACCACGCCGTCGAGCAAGGGCTGCACGCCCTTGTTCTTGAACGCCGAACCGACGAAAACAGGGGTCATCCTGATATTCAGGGTGGCCTGACGGATGGCGGCCCGGATCTGGTCGGGTTCCATCTCCTCGCCCTCCAGATACATGACCATGAGATCTTCGTCCTGGTCAGCGACGGCCTCGAGTAGCTTCTCTCTGTACTCTTCCGCGAGAGAGCGCATCTCCTCGGGTATGTCGGTGACCTCCCACGTCGCCCCGAGGTCGTCGGTGTAGACGATAGCCCTCATCTCGACGAGGTCGACTATACCCTGGAACTCACTCTCCGCGCCTATAGGCAACTGCACGGGAACGGCGTTCGCCCCAAGCCTGTCGACCATCGTGCCAACGGCCTTGTAGAAGTCGGCGCCAATGCGGTCCATCTTGTTGACGAACGCTATGCGCGGTACCCCGTACTTGTCGGCCTGCCGCCACACCGTCTCTGACTGCGGCTCGACCCCAGCGACGGAGTCGAACAACGCGATCGAACCGTCGAGCACGCGCAGGCTGCGCTCCACTTCTACAGTGAAGTCCACATGCCCGGGCGTGTCTATAATATTGATACGATGTTGATCGGCGACGCGGCTATGGACGCCTTCGCGGGTACCTTTTCCGTTCTTGCTCGAGCCTTCGATACCGCCCCAGAAGACGGTGGTCGCCGCCGAGGTTATGGTGATGCCGCGCTCGCGCTCCTGGGCCATCCAGTCCATCACGGCGTTACCGTCGTGGACTTCGCCGAGCTTATGGGTAAGGCCCGTGTAGAGCAGGATACGCTCCGTCGTCGTCGTCTTACCGGCGTCGATGTGGGCCATGATGCCGATATTTCTAACCCGCTGTAGCGGGATCTTTCTGGATACTTGTACAGCCATATTAGTTCCTCGTCACCACCTGTAATGGGCGAAGGCCCTGTTGGCCTCTGCCATCCGATGTGTGTCTTCCTTGCGCTTCACGCTCGAGCCGATGTTGTCCTTGGCGTCGAGGATCTCCCCTGCCAGCCTGCGGCCCATCGTCTTCTCGCGCCTGGAGCGGGCGAAGCCTACCATCCAGCGCAGCGCCAGCGTGTTGGCCCTGCGAGCATCTACCTCAACGGGCACCTGGTAGGTCGCGCCGCCGACTCGGCGGCTCTTGACCTCGAGGCGTGGCCTGATGTTGTCGAGGGCGTTGTTCAGTACCTGGACGGGACTCGTACCAGTACGCTCCTCTATAAAAGAGAGGGCGTCGTAGATGATCTTCTCGGAGGTGCTCTTCTTACCGTCGAGCATGATCTTGTTGACCAACTGCTGCACCAGCACGCTCCCGTAGACGGGATCGCCGGTTACCTTCTTCTTTGGTGGCGCTGCTCGCCTTGGCATCTCCTATCCTCCTACGACTTCTTGGTCCCGTACTTGGAACGGCCCTGCTTGCGGTTGTTGACCCCGAGGGTGTCGAGCGCACCGCGCACGACCTTGTAGCGCACGCCTGGCAGGTCCTTCACCTGCCCGCCACGCACGAGCACGACGGAGTGCTCCTGCAGGTTGTGCCCCTCACCCGGAACGTAGGCCGTGACCTCCTGGCCGTTCGTCAGGCGGACCCTGGCGACCTTGCGCAGGGCCGAGTTCGGTTTCCTCGGCGTCGTGGTCGAGACGCGGGTGCACACGCCGCGGCGCTGGGGCGAGCCCTGCAAGGCAGGCGTCGCCGCCTTCTTCGTCTGTTTCTCCCGCTCGTTGCGCACAAGCTGGTTGGTCGTCGGCATGGCCGCGCCTCTCTCTCTACATGGAAAAGGGGACTACTACAAAGTCACGCCGCGGTCCCAAGACCGATTACCCTATTGGTAACCGCTCGTAACCGCAGCGATCTATTTTATGCTCAGAGAAGCGCTATGTCAAGCTGTGGTGCGGCCAGCATCTCAGCACGCGCCCTATCGGGTGCTTGCTGAGATGCTAACAAGGCGGCGCAGCCGCCGTGCTGACAAGCAAAGGCCGCAAGGCCTGAGCGTGCTGACTTGCTCTTAAGACGCTGCTATGTCGAGCTCGTCGATGTCTTGTGTCCTGTAGCCTTCGACGGCCACTGTGAGCTGCCTGTAACGCGGCAGTCCTGTGGCCGCGGGGATGAGCTTGCCGATAATGACGTTCTCCTTGAGGCCTGCGAGGCCGTCCACCTTACCCTCGATCGCAGCGTCGGTGAGGACGCGGGCCGTCTCTTGGAATGAGGCCGCCGAGAGAAAGCTGTCGGTGGCTAGCGAGGCCTTGGTTATACCCATCAATACCGTGTGGTAGGTGGCTGGGCGGCCTTCCTCTTCCTCGACGCGGGCGTTCTCGGCGAGTACCGTAAAGCGGTCGGCGACCTGCTCGGGGAGCAGCTTCGTGTCGCCGGGATCGTCTACGACCACCTTGCGGAGCATCTGGCGCACGATGACCTCGATGTGCTTGTCGTGGATGTCCACGCCCTGGGCCCTATAGACCTTCTGCACCTCATCGACCAGGTAGCGCTCGGTCGTCGTGCTCCCGCGGCCGTAGCGGAGGTCGTTCTCGAGGATCGCGTGCGGGTAGATGGATCCCTCAGTGATCGGGGTGTTCGCCCTGACCTCGGCGCCCTCGACGAACTCGGGTCTGAGGAGTTGGCGCTCGACCGTGTACGACTTGCTCTCCTCACCATCGGGCGCGACGATGACGACCTTTATGTGCCTGTCTGAGTCGGCCTCCTCGAGGGAGACGATACCGTCGATCTCGGCTAGAGTCGCCTCGGCCTTGGGATGGCGGGCCTCGAAGAGCTCGACGACCCTGGGGAGGCCGGCTGTGATGTCCTCGCCGGCGATACCACCGGTGTGGAAGGTACGCATCGTAAGCTGGGTGCCTGGCTCGCCGATAGACTGGGCCGCGATGATGCCGACGGCCTCGCCCACGTCGACGGGCCTGTAAGTCGAGAGCGCCCTGCCGTAACACGTCTGGCAGACACCGTGCGGGCTCTCGCACTTGGACGGCGTCCGCACGGAGACGAGCGTCTCGCGCGGCAACTCCTCGCGCCAGGAGGCGAGGAGGACGGGGGTGATGTCCTCACCTGCGGCGGCGACGACCTCACCTGTCTCGGGGTTCACCAGATCGCGGGCCAGGAAGCGGGCTGCGACCGAGTCGTTAGCGTCGCCCCTGCCGCCTTCCAGGTAGAGCGGAAGGTCGACGTAGCCGTCCGAGCCGCAGTCCTCGTCGTTCACGACGACATCCTGGGAGACATCGACTAGGCGACGGGTCAGGTAGCCAGAGTCGGCAGTACGCAGGGCCGTGTCGGCCTGGCCCTTCCTCGCGCCGTGGGTCGAGGTGAAGTACTCGAGCACAGAGAGGCCCTCCATGAAGTTGCTCTTCACGGGCTCCTCGATGATCTCACCCTTCGTGTTCGTCATCAGGCCACGCATGCCAGCGAGCTGGGTGAAGTTGTTGTAGTTACCGCGGGCGCCCGAGTCGGCCATCATGTAGATCGGGTTCAGGCGCCAGAGGTTGTCCTTCATCGCCTGCTCGACCTCGTTCTTGGCCTGGGTCCACAGCCCGATCACACGCTCCAACCTCTCGTCGTCGGAGATGAAGCCCTGGTCCCACTGGTCCTCGATCTCATCGACTATGCCCTGGTAGCGCTCGAGTATCTCCTCTTTCTGCTCGGGCACGACGATGTCGTTCTTGCCGACCGAGATGCCGGCCTTGGTGGCCGTGTGGAACCCGACCCTCTTGAGGGTGTCGAGGAGCTGGCTGACCAGCTCCGTCGGGTAATTGGCCACGTATCCTGCGACGAGGTCCTTGATCTCACCCTTCTTCAAAGTGTGGTTGATGTAGGGATAGGTCTCGGGGTCGTAGGCGTCCCCGAGGTAGTCCCTGAGGGTCTGCTCGACGTTCTCGTTGAAGAGTACGCGTCCTAGCGTCGTCTCGAACCGTTCGCCGCCCCTGCGGGTGACGACCTTGTCGTGGATCTTGAGCGTCCCTTCCTTGTACGCAGCCTCGGCCTCGTCGTAGGAGGAGATAAGGGCCTTGACCTCAGCCTCCTCGAAGTTCTCCGGGCCGTAGGTGATGTAGTAGAGCCCCAGAACCATGTCCTGTGAGGGGACGGCGATCGGGAACCCGTTGGCCGGCAGAAGTATGTTCTGCGTCGAGAGCATGAGGACGCGGGCCTCGGCCTGCGCCTCGGGGCTAAGGGGCACGTGCACCGCCATCTGGTCGCCGTCGAAGTCCGCGTTGAAGGCGGAACAGACGAGCGGGTGGACCTGGATGGCCTTGCCCTCAACGAGCACGGGCTCGAACGCCTGGATGCCGAGGCGGTGAAGCGTCGGCGCGCGGTTCAAGAGCACGGGGTGCTCCTTGATGACGTCCTCGAGGACGTCCCAGACTTCCGGACGAAGCCTTTCCACCATCTGCTTGGCGCTACGGATGTTAGGCGCCAGGGCCCTGTCCACGAGGACCTTCATCACGAAAGGCTTGAAGAGCTCGACGGCCATCAGACGTGGCAGGCCGCACTGGTGCATCTTAAGGCCAGGACCGACCACGATAACCGACCTGCCGGAATAATCTACACGCTTGCCGAGCAGGTTCTGCCTGAAGCGCCCCTGCTTACCCTTGAGCATGTCCGAAAGGCTCTTCAAAGCCCTGTTCCCCGCGCCGGTCACAGCACGGCCCCTTCTTCCGTTATCGAAGAGGGCGTCGACGGCCTCCTGGAGCATCCGCTTCTCGTTGTTCACGATCACGTCGGGAGCGCCGAGGTCGAGCAGGCGACGAAGCCTATTGTTCCTGTTTATGACCCTGCGGTAGAGGTCGTTCAGGTCGGACGTGGCGAAACGCCCGCCGTCGAGCTGTACCATCGGGCGCAGGTCGGGCGGCAGCACGGGGATGGCCTCCATGATCATCCACTCGGGCCCGTTGCCGCTCACGCGGAAGGCGTCGACGACCTTGAGGCGTTTGATCGCCTTCTGGCGCTTCTGCCCCTTGGAGGAAGCCACGGTGTCCCTGAGGTCCTGGGCCTCATCACCGAGGTCGACCTGTGCAATGAGGTCCCTTACGGCCTCGGCGCCCATCCCGCCGCGGAAGTACACGCCGTAGCCGTACTCGTCGCCGAAACGGTCCTTCATCTCGCGGAAGAGCTCCTCGTCGTCCACGATCTGGCGCGGCTCGAGCGTCTGGAACTCTTCCCAGGCGCGCCTGACGAGCCCTATCTGCTCGGTCACGGAGCGGCCTATGTCAGCGATGGACTCCTCGGCCTCCTTGTGGACCTTCGCTATGGACGCCTTGCGGTCGTCCTCGGGTATGTCCGCGTACTCCTCGGTCAGCTCATCAGGAGAGCTCTCGCCCTTTATTACGCTCTCGCGCTTGGTCCTGAGGGCCTGGATCTGGTCGATCTCCTCGTCCCTGTCGAGCTCGAGCTGGCCGATCTCATCCTCGACCTGGCGCCGCAGCACGTCTATGTCGTTGGCCCGCTCCTCGCGGTCGACCCACGTGACGATGGAGCTGGCGAAGTAGAGTACCCGGTCGAGCTCCTTCGGGCTTATGTCCAGAAGATAGCCCATCCGGCTCGGCACGCCCTTCACAAACCACACGTGCGCCACGGGGGCTGCTAGCTCGATGTGGCCCATCCTATCGCGGCGTACGCGGGCGCGGGTCACCTCGACCCCGCACCTCTCGCAGATGATGCCCTTGAACCTTATTCTCTTGTACTTGCCGCAGTAGCACTCCCAGTCCTTCGACGGGCCGAAGATGCGCTCGTCGAAGAGGCCGTCTTTTTCAGGACGCAGAGTCCTGTAGTTGATGGTCTCCGGCTTGGTGACCTCGCCCCTGGACCACTCCCTGATCTCATCGGCGGAGGCGAGGCCGATAGAGATCTTCTCCAGTTTGTTTATGTCTATGTCGCGCTCGAGTCCCTGCACGCTCTATATACCTCCTCTGCCGAAGGCAGCACCGGGTGGTGAGTCCTCCAGGTTGCCCGTCGGTTCGTCGCGGCTGAGGTTGATGCCTAAAGCCCGGGCTGCTTCGTCCCAATCCCTGCGGTCCTGATCCTCGGCCGCGGCCTCGGCGTTGTAGACCGGCTTGACCGAGAGCCCGAGGGACTGCATCTCCTTGAGCAGCACCTTGAAGCTCGCGGGCACGCCAGGCTCTGGGATGTTCTCGCCCTTGACTATCGACTCGTAACTCTTGACCCGACCAACCCGGTCGTCGCTCTTTATAGTAAGCAGCTCCTGCAGGGTGTGTGCCGCGCCGTAGGCCTCCAGCGCCCACACCTCCATCTCTCCGAAGCGCTGCCCGCCGAACTGGGCCTTGCCGCCCAGCGGCTGCTGCGTGACCAGCGAGTAAGGACCCGTGCTCCTGGCATGGATCTTGTCGTCGACCAGGTGCAGTAGCTTGAGTATGTACATGTAGCCCACGGTGATCCTGCCGTCGAAAGGCTCTCCTGTCCTGCCGTCATAGAGGGTGACCTTGCCACCCCGGCCCATACCTGTCCCTGCGCCTCCGTTCGTGCGCACCTTCTCGATCGCCTCGTCGATGTCCGCCACCTCGGCGCCGGAGAAGACGGGCGTCGAGACGAAGACGGGCTCGCCGTCGTTCTCCCCGAGGCCCTGGCTCGCGGCCCACCCGAGGTGGGTCTCGAGGATCTGGCCGATGTTCATCCGGCTCGGAACGCCGAGTGGGGAGAGGATCACATCGACAGGACGGCCGTCTTCCATGAACGGCATGTCCTCCTCGGGCACGATCTTGGAGATGACGCCCTTGTTGCCGTGGCGCCCGGCGAGCTTGTCGCCCTCAGCGATCTTGCGCTTCTTGGCGACGAAGACCCTGACCATCTCGTTGACGCCAGGCTGGAGCTCGTCTCCCCCGTCGCGACTAAAGCGCTTGACGTCGATAACGACGCCGCCCTCACCGTGGGGAACCTTCAGTGAAGAATCCTTGACCTCACGCGCCTTCTCGCCGAAGATCGCGCGCAAGAGCTTCTCCTCGGGCGTCGGCTCGGACTCACCCTTGGGCGTGACCTTGCCGACGAGCACGTCTCCCGAGCCGACCTCGGCACCGATGCGGATGATGCCGTCGGCGTCGAGGTTCATCAGGACGTCGTCTGAGGCGTTGGGGATGTCGCGGGTGATCTCCTCGGGACCCAGCTTAGTGTCCCTCGCCTGCACCTCGTACTCCTCGATGTGTATGGATGAGAGGGTATCGTCCTTGACGATCCGCTCTGAGATGATAATGGCGTCCTCGAAGTTGAACCCCTCCCACGGCATGAAAGCCACGAGCAGGTTCTTGCCGAGGGCCAGCTCGCCCTGGTCGGTCGAAGACCCATCGGCCATAATAGTCCCGGCCTCGACTTCCTCGCCCTCCTTGACGAGCGGGCGCTGATTGACGCAGGTCCCCTGGTTGGAGCGGGCGAACTTCCTCAAATAGTACTCGTCCAGCTCGCCGCCGGCTCCGCTACGCCTGACGGTTATCCTGTTGGAGACGACCTGCTCGACGGTGCCGGCGTGGCGCGCAAGCAGCACGTCGCCGGTGTCGGCCGCGGCCCGGAACTCCATCCCCGTTCCGACATAAGGGGCCTCGCTCCTGAGAAGTGGCACGGCCTGCCGCTGCATGTTGGCGCCCATGAGCGCCCTGTTGGCGTCGTCGTGCTCGAGGAAGGGGATCAGTGCCGTGCCGACGGAGACTGTCTGCAACGGGGCCACGTCCACGTAGTCGACCTCATCAGCGGCGACGGTCGCTACGTCTCCGCCCTTCCTGCGGGCCAGGATCTGGGCGTCACCGGCGATCTTGCCCGTCTTGCGGTCTGTGGGCGTGTTGGCCTGGGCGATCGTGAACTCCTCCTCCTCGTCGGCGGAGAGGTACTCGATCTCGTCTGTTAGCTTCCCGTTCTCGACCTTCCTGTACGGCGTCTGCACGAAGCCGTAATCATCCACGGTCGCAAACGTCGAGAGCTGTCCGATCAGCCCGATGTTCGGGCCTTCCGGGGTCTCTATCGGGCACATCCTGCCGTAGTGGGTCGGATGCACGTCGCGGACCTCTATAGGCGCCCGCTCGCGGCTCAAGCCACCAGCCCCCATTGCAGACAAGCGTCGTCTATGCGAGAGGCCTGAGAGCGTATTGGTCTGGTCCATGAACTGTGAGAGCTGCGAGGAGCCGAAAAACTCCTTTATGGCGCTGCTCACGGGCTTGACGTTGACCACGCTCTGGGGCGTTATGGAATCCTCGTCCTGGGTCGTCATCCGCTCGCGCACCACGCGCTCCATGCGATACATCCCGATCCTGAACGCCTCCTGCACCAGCTCACCCACGGTCCTGAGGCGCCTGTTGCCGAAGTGCTCGTACTCGT
This sequence comes from uncultured Rubrobacteraceae bacterium, assembly GCA_902806095.1. Classification (GTDB taxonomy): domain Bacteria; phylum Actinomycetota; class Rubrobacteria; order Rubrobacterales; family Rubrobacteraceae; genus Rubrobacter_D. Next base: position 4,786 of record CADCVF010000080.1, on the reverse strand, counting down.
CGAGCTTGTGGCGGATGCGCTCGTAGTTGATCCTGCCGAACTCCTCGTCCTCGGCGACCTCTTCTGAGGTCTCGATGAGGCGCCCCAAGAGGGCCTCGATGTCCTCGATGGTCAGGGTCTGGGTATCTAGGGGCACGTCGAGCTTGAGCTTCTTGTTGACCTTGTAGCGCCCGACCTCGGAGAGGTCGTACCGCTTGGGGTCGAAGAACAGCCCGTCCACGAGGTTCTGCGCGTTGTCGATGTTGACGGGCTCGCCAGGCCGCTGCCGCCTGAAGACCTCGAGCAGGGCCTCATCCCTCGACGGGGTATCGTCCCTCTCAAGGGTGTTACGCATGAGCCACGAGCCGTCGAACCTGCTGAGTATCTCCTCGGGCCCACCCATCCCAAGCGCCTTCAGCAGCACGGTGACGGGTAGCTTCCTCTTGCGGTCGATGCGCACGGAGACATAGCCCTTCGCCTCGACCTCGAACTCCAGCCAGGACCCGCGACCCGGCATCAGGCTCGCGATCAAGACCTGCTTGGTTGGGTCCTTGGGCTCCATGATGTAGGCGCCCGGCGAACGCACGAGCTGCGTGACGACGACCCGCTCGGTCCCGTTTATGACGAAGGTCCCCGAGTCCGTCATGAGCGGGAAATCGCCCATAAAGACGTCCTGCTCCCTGACTTCCCCAGTCTCCTTGACGATAAAGCGGACCTTCACGAACAGCGGCGCCGCGTAGGTCTTGTCCTTGGACATGCACTCTTGGACGGAGACCGGCGGATCTTCGAAACGCCCCTCTCCGAACTCCACGGCGTAAGAGCCCGTGTAATCCTCTATGGGAGAGATCTCCGTGAAAGTCTTCTGGATACCCTCGTCTAGAAACTTCTTGAACGAATTCAGCTGGATCTCGACGAGATCGGGCAACTGAACTTCTGTTGACTGTAACCGAGCATACGGGTGCCGTTTCCGGCGCACGACAGGGCTCACCAAGTTAGCTCTCCTCCGCATGGGTGTTTGAAGAATGGCCGAACACGCAAACGAGTATCTTACCTCGTCGAGACGGGCAAGTCAAGGTAAGATCGCAGATAATTATGTCGCCGCTCCGAAGCCGGCGCGAGGAGTGTAGCATAGCTCTTCGTGGCATGCCACGAAGAGAGCTAGTCAGCACGCTCCGGCCTGCGGCCTCCGCTTGTCAGCATTTCAGCCCGCCGCTTCGCGGCTCTCAGCAAGTCAGCCAGGACTCGGGCATGTGTAAGCTGAAATGCTGACAAGCGCCCGATAGGGCGCGTGCAGACAAGCGTGGAGTTGAAGTAGGGCGAGCCCTACTTCAACTCCACAGAGGCACCTGCGTCTTCGAGCTGGGTCTTGAGAGCCTCGGCGTCCTCGCGGCTCTGGGCTTCCTTGACGGGGTTCGGGGCCTCGTCGACGAGGGCCTTCGCCTCTTTCAGGCCGAGGCCTGTCGCGGCCCTGACGACCTTTATTACCTGGATCTTCTTCTCGCCGGGGCCCTGGAGCACGACGTCGAACTCGGTCTGCTCCTCCTCGGCCTCCGCCGCGCCATCGCCCGCAGCGACCGCCGGACCCGCGGCTACCGCCGTCGCGGAGACGCCGAAGCGCTCTTCCAGGGCCTTCACCAGCTCCGAGAGCTCGAGAACGGTCATGTTCTCGATCGACTCCATCAGCTCTTCTTTGTTGACTGCCATCTCTCTTCCTCCTGTCTTTACTTGGCTACGACTGTTCTGCGTTCTGTTTCTGCTCGGCGATCTGGCCCAGCGCCACGACCAGTCCCTGGACGGTGTTGTTGAGCACCGTGACCAGCCCCGTGAGCGGGGATGAGATGCCGCCGACTATCTGCGCGAGGAGCTGCTCGCGCCCGGGCAGCTTGCTCAGGGCTACGACGTCGGCCTGGTCGAGCACGCGGCCGCCTTCGAGAAGGCCGCCCTTCAGGACGAAAGACTCGACCTGGTCGGCGAACTCGGCCATCAGCTTCGCGCTGGCGACCGGATCCTCCGAGAAGGCCAGGGCTGTCGGCCCGACGAGGAACTCAGCGAGCCCCTCGACACCCGCCTCGTCTGCGGCCCGCCTGGTGAGCGTGTTCTTCGCGACCACGAAGTCCACGCCTGAGTCGCGGCTGCGCCGCCTCAGGTCGGTGCTCCTGGCGACGTCCATGCCCTGGTAGTCGACGAGCACCGCGGAGCCCACCCGCAGCTTCGCGGTGAGACTCTCGATCACCCGCACTTTCTCTTCCCTGTTCACTCCGACTCCTCTACAACTAGAAAGCCCCGAGGCCGCAGAGGCGCTCGGGGCTCGATCCCTCGAAAGCTTTCCGCAACCTCGGCCGGATGATTAAGTCCTTCTCAAGACCCCGGCTGTCTTCGGCATGCTCTGTTACTAAAGTCCGTGCGTGATACTAATCTCTCTCCACCGCGGGGTCAACCTTCACGGAGGGCCCCATCGTCGTGGAGAGCGCAACGGACTTGAAGTAGCGGCCCTTGACGGGAGCGGGCCTTGCCCGCTGCAGCTCCTCGCGCAGCGCGTAGTAGTTTTCGACCAGGCTATCGAGGTCGAAGGACTTCTTGCCGATCACGCCGTGGATGATCCCGTAACGGTCGACGCGGTACTCGATCTTGCCGCGTTTGATCTCCTCGATGGCCCGGCCTACGTCCTGCGTTACGGTCCCGCTCTTCGGGTTGGGCATGAGCCCGCGCGGACCGAGTACGGGACCTAGCTGGCCCACGGCCCTCATCTGGTCGGGGGTGGCGACGGCCACGTCGAAGTCCATGAAGTTCTCGTCCTTGATGCGGGCCGCGAGGTCGTCCGAGCCGACGACGTCGGCACCCGCCTCCTCGGCCTCCCTGGCCTTCTCGCCCTCGGCGAAGACCGCGACCCTGCGCGTCTTGCCCGTGCCGTTGGGCAGCATCAGGGTGCCCCGCACCATCTGGTCGGCGCGTCTAGGGTCCACGTTCAGGTGGACGTGAGCCTCGACGCTCTCGTCGAACTTCGCGCCTTCGAGATCCTTCAGTAGCTCTAAGGCTTCGCGCGGCGTGTAGCGCTGTTCGGGATCTATCCTCGACTTCTGTTCCAGCAGCTTTCTACCCATTGACCGTAATCCCCATGCTCCTGGCCGTACCCTCAACGATCTTCGACGCGCCCTCGATGTCAGCGGCGTTGAGGTCGGGCATCTTGGTGCGTGCTATCTCCTCGACCTGGGCCCTGCTCACCGTACCCACCTTCATCCGGTTGGGCTCGCCGCTGCCCTTGTCGAGCCCGGCGGCTTGCTTTAGCAAGAACGCCGCCGGAGACGTCTTGGTTATGAAGGTGAAAGAGCGGTCCTCGTAGACAGTGATCTCCACGGGGACGATCTGGCCCATCTGGTCGCGTGTGGCGTCATTGAACTGCCGCACGAACTCTCCGATGTTCACCTGCGCCTGGCCGAGGGCAGGTCCTACCGGTGGAGCCGGGTTCGCCTGCCCGCCTGTAATCTGCAACTTCAGCTTGCGCGCTACGCGGCGCCCGCGTCCTCTTCCCATAAGAATCCTCTCGTTAGAGCTTCGCTACCTGGTTGAAGGAGAGCTCCACCGGCGTCTCACGCCCGAAGATGGAGACGAGAACCTTCAACCTCGACTGGTCCACGTTGATATCCGAGATCGAACCCGTGAAATCCGAGAGCGGTCCACCTATGACCTTGACCGTCTCCCCGATCTGGTAGTCAACCGTCGTCTTGACCTTCTCGCGCGTCTCGACCTCGCCAGGATGCAGGAGTCTCTCGACCTCGGCACGGCTGAGCGCGAGCGGCTTATCCCCGGCGCCGACGATCTGGGTGACTCCTGGCGTCTGGCGCACGAGCTGCCAGGTCGTGTCGTTCATGTCCATGTTCACGAGGACGTAACCGGGGAACTGGCGCTGGATCGTCGGGACCTTCTTGCCGTCCTTGATCTCGATGACGCTCTCGGTCGGGATGCGGATCTCACCGAAGTTCCGGTCGAGACCCATCGAGTCGATCCTGCGCTCCAGCGTCGTGCGCACCTTGTTCTCGTGCCCCGAGTATGTATTTACGACGTACCACTTCTTCAAAACGAAACGCTCCTACTACCTACAAGGGGACTATAAGAAGACCAGGCGCACCAGGCTCTGGAACACGACGTCAACGGCGGCGACGTAGATAGCCAGGACGATGACGATGATGAGCACCACGGCCGTGCTCTGCCTCAGCTGGTCACGGTCGGGCCAACTGACCCGCCTGAGCTCACCCCGCACATCCTTGGCAAACCTCCTCGGACCGGCCAGCACACCGCCCCCCTTGCTCTGCGGCTGCTTCTTGTTCGATCCCTTCGCCGTCGCTGGCCCACGCTTATTACCCATTGTGTCCTCGCATGGTCGTACCTCTCGAAGCAGGGCAGGAGGGACTCGAACCCCCGACCTGCGGTTTTGGAGACCGCTGCTCTTCCAACTGAGCTACTGCCCTCTGTCTGCCGATTCTTACCGGGTCTCCCGGTGCGCCGTATGATGGCGGCACCACGGGCAATACTTCTGTAGCTGGATGCGATCCGGAGTGTTCCGCCGGTTCTTCCTGCTGTGGTAGTTCCGGCGCTTGCACTCGTCGCAAGCCAGCGTTACCAATTGTCGCACAACTTACCTCCAAATCACAGGGGCGGCGTCTTCGCCACCCCCGGGCACCAAAGGTGCTTTACTCCACGATCTCTGTGACGACGCCTGCTCCTACTGTCCTTCCACCCTCTCGTATGGCAAAGTTCAAACCCTCATCCATTGCGATAGGTGAGATCAACTCCACATTCATTACCGTTT
>CADCVF010000079.1 GCA_902806095.1 uncultured Rubrobacteraceae bacterium | reverse complement strand
GAGGGCAGATGGGACGAGGTAGACCCCGACACCGAGGTCGCCCGCATAGGCAACGAGATCGGCTTGAGTGAAGACCAATCCTACGAGTTGTTCGGGCATCTCGTGGATGATGGCTTCGTCGATCCGGGTCGTGCCTATAGGGCAGGGGGCGCGATGCCGGGTAGCATCAGCCGGGTCGTCGGACGTGAAGAGAACATGACGGTCATAGGCGACGACGTTCGGCTCACTAGCAAAGGGCTAGCTGAGATCGAGTAGTTCAACGTGAGGTGCGTAGGAGAGGCGCCGGCGCGGGGTGGTTGTCGTGGTAGGAGTTAGGGCGTCGAATGGACCGCCACTACACCCACCTTCCGAAGGTAGCCGCTTGATGGCTTGCCCAGCTGGGTAATAGGAGGGGGACCACAAAAGGGAGACGATATGCTAGAGCAGCCAACCGTCAAGTGCCCGTCCTGCCAGAGCGATATACAGGCCGCCGACGAAAGCGGCTTGGTGAACGTCCTACAGGCGCACCTCTACGATGAGCACGCCCTGGAAATGCCACGCGAGAGGGTCCGCGAGAACGTCTCCGCCCAGCTGAAAGAATTCGACGGTTACAATGCCCGTCCCATCAGCGGGGCCTGATAGACGGCTCGGCCGCGCGGGAGAGAATATCGGCGGGGGAGAAGATCTCGATGGACCCCCAAGGAGGCGGAGGGCAACGTGTCCGGGACGGCGACTAGAGGTGAAGGCACCCTTTCACGCACTAGCCTAGCCACTATAGTGGATCAGGACATGGGCCCTGAGCCGATCAGCGGCGGTTACCCGGACCTCTCGCGTGCGGCCCTGAGCCTTTCTCGCCACCTTTCGCCCCAGCGCGACTCGGCAGCGTTACTGATCTGTTGTTCAGACATTTCGCCGGAGCTCAGGGCACCTTCGTAGCCGTTCAAGTAGCCGAGGCGTGCGTCGCGCAGGACATAGGGCGCTTCCCAGGCTGGTAGGTCCAACCCGCGCCACATCTCTACCATCTGTGCCGCAGTGCGGAACCTGGCCTTCCTCGCATCTTCCCACCCGAGTTCCTCTCCCGCCTCGTGGCAGGCCCCGCGCAACTCGTCGGGGGCGAACTGCTTTCTGGGGGCGCGGCGAGCCAGCTCCTCCGGTAGCGAGTATGTACCGTGCGCGACCAATATCTCCTCTTCGTTGCCCATCTCTGGGAGGCTAGCACGATCGGTGAGGTGCCGCCTATACCTGGTTCTCGGAAGTCACCCGCGGGTCACAGTAGGTTGCTAGAATCCTGGCGCGGATCGAGCAAGTTGCCGTCGGGGCGTGCGGACGACTACCGGCTACCCGTGAAGTGTTGCTAGTCAGGACGCTTCCCAAAGAGTTGATGGGCGTCTCGCAGCTCAGGCAAGCCATGGCCTGGCAGCGCGTCGATAAGGTAGAGGAGGTGGTTTCTCCTTTCCCCCCTGAGGCCCCTCAAACCCAGATCGTGCCAGAGCTCTCCCCATTGCCGAGCGAAGCGGTCTCCGACAAGATCGCCATGAGCGCCTTCGAGGGAACCTTCCTCGACGTGGCCCTGCGTGACCTGGGCGTAAATTCGTTCGCGATCTGCGGGATCGCCACGGAGATCGGGATCGAGCCGACGGTACGCCACGGTGCCGACCTTGGCTACATACCCGTGGTTGTAGAGGTCACGTCAGAATCAGGCGGTGTGCGGTTGCCCATACCCCCTTACTCACCACTCCTACACAACAACAGCGGAAGCGATGCCGGTTAGGGGAATATAACCCCAGACTACTGAAGGATGCGCTCTACCGCCTGGTAGGCTTACCCACCCTCGATCTGGGACTCGGCCGCGTAGGCGAAGCTCCGGCGGGAGGCCCGCTGCCGCTACTGTCTCCGTGTCGGTCAACGCCGATCACGACAACGGCGCTGCAGTTCCGCATTGGAGGTATTGTCAAAAGTCTTGGATTTGGTCCCGATCACGCAGCGACCTTCTCCTCGCTTCTTTTCGCCAGCTCTCCGTTAACGAACCTAGTCCCGGCCCTCACCAAAGGGACCAGCCGGTAGCCGTTTAGCTTCCTCCACCTCCCTTCGGCTGTCTCCGATAGTTTGAAGATCTTCGCCACCCCAGCCTCCCTCGAGCCTGGCCCCTTCGTTTTATCCGTTCTCGCCCTCACGGTGGCAAATAGCGACTCTATCGGGTTGGTCGTCCGTAAGTGCCGCCAGTGCGCTGCCGGGTAGTCGTAGTAGGCTAGCAGAGCCTACTCATCGGAGACTATCTTCTCGATCGCCTTGGACCATTTCACCTCGAACTCTTCTACGAACTCCTTGACGGCCTTCTTGGCTTCGGTCTTGTTCTCCGCCTCCGTTATCTCATGAGATTAGATGCCAATGAGCAGGCGATGTATTACCGAGAACGGCGATCGGCAATGTGTATATTGGACACGCTAAATGGCACGCAGTCCACCCCATCACACCGTAGCGGCCTGTACCGCACCGCTATAGTGGTGTGTCCACTGGTGTGCGTCCTGCTTCCCTAGTCCTCGGCCAGGGCGGCGACGAGTTCGCGGCAGAAGTCGGGGATGTCGGGAACCACGCGGCCCCAGACCAGGTTGCCCTCGCGGAACGCCGCCTTGTCCACCCAGGTAGCACCGGCGTTCTCCAGATCGTCTTTGATCCCGAGCGACCCCGTCGCGCTGACCCCATCGACAATTCCGGCCGAGATCGCAACGAGCCCGCCGTGGCAGATGATACCTACGGTCTTGTTCCTTTCGTGAACGGTCCTGACGAGATCGGTTATCCCGGGATAGCGCCTCAGCTTGTCAGGAGCCCAGCCACCTGGCACCACGACGCCATCCAACTCCGAGGCGTCCACGCCCTCCGCCGTCGTGTCGGCCTGCGCCCCCAGGGCATTCTTACCGTTGACCGGTTCGGTGTCGGGGCCGACGGAGATGACCTCCGCCCCCTCCTCCTGAAGACGCATCACCGTGACCCAGTACTCCAGGTCCTCGAAACCCTCGGCCACGAGAACCGCGATCTTCTTCCCTTCCAACCTCACAGCGACTCCCCTCGTATAGCCTTCACTCGCCCGTCATCGACCCTAGAAGCTCGTCTACTTCGCGCCGCGCCTCCTCGCCGCCGAGCTCGAGAGCACGGGCCAGGGCGGGTACGGCGTCGGCACCACGTCCGGACCGGAGCAGCGTGTGGGCGGCCTCGAGGTGCTCTCTGAAGCCGTTCTCCACAGCGGACTCGGTCTCAGGCGCCTCCTCCCCGTGGATCAGGGCGAGTAGTTCATCCCCGTAGCGGGCCGCGCGGCGCAGGCCTACTCCCTTTATGGCGCCCAGTTCATGGATGGTACTGGGTTTGCGGGCGGAGATCTCCTCGAGGTGCGAGTTGTGGAGCACGACGTAGGCAGGCACCCGCTGCTTCTTTGCCTGCTCACCTCTCCAGCTCCTCAGTCGCTCGAAGAGATCAGTATCCACGTCTGGAATGTCCTCGTCAGCCGGTGACAACCCGGCGAACGCGGACACGAGGGGCGTCCCGCGGGGCACGCTCGTTCCTGGTCCGAGGGTCCTCACCTGCTCTTCCGTCTCGCCGAGGCAGACGTCGCAGCCGGCGCAGGGTGCGACCTCCTCCATGTCGCCGAAATGCCTCAGGAGGCGCTCGCGGCGGCAGGTCCTCAGGTTGGCGAACGACTCTACGTCCCGGATCTGGGCGTAGGCCGTGTTCGCCCGGTTCTTGAGCCTGCCAGCGATGTTCCTGCGCCTGTCGTCGTCAAGCGAGAAGGTCTTGAGCCTAACATCGACCAGAGAGCCGCGGGGGATGATCTCCACCACTCCGTCGACCATCATCCTGTAGATGGCGCCCTGGACTACAGCAGGGCGCAACCCCGCCTTGCGCGCCAGCGCGGGCAGCCCGACTGAACCTGAACCTGGCAGCGCGGCGTGAACCGCGGCCACCTCCTCACGCAGGCCGTTCGGCTCTTCCTCGATTCGGCGCACCTCGACCTCGGCCCAGAGATCGTAGCCGCGGGAGATAAGGCCTGACTCTTCGAGGCTACCCATGACGATGCCTGCCGACTCCGGGTCGACACCTCCCAGCGCCGAGAGCGAGCCCGGCGGCACGTTGACCCTTCCACCGCTCTCCACCCCGGCGAGCGCCGAAAAGAACGAGGAGACCTCGCGCTCGCCGGCCGTGCCAAGCGTAACCAGCCGCTTGCGCCGGCCGAGGTCGGCGCCTCGGTACAGCACGACGCATTCGGATCCCTCGCCGTCCCTGCCCGCGCGCCCCGACTCCTGGATGTAGGCGGGGAGGCTCCCTGGGACACTCGAATGGACGACGAACCGGACGTTCGGTTTGTCCACCCCCATCCCGAACGCGATAGTCGCGACGACCACGCCGAGCTCGTCGGTCATGAACCGCTCCTGAATGTTGGACCTATCGGCCGAGCCCATCCCGGCGTGGTACGCGGCGGCGTCCACCCCGGAGCGGCGCAGGCCGGCGGCGAGCTCCTCGCACTCCTTGCGCGTCGTTGCATACACGATCCCCGGCGGCGGAGAGCTGCGGATGACGTCGAGTATGCGCGACAGCTTGTGCTTCTTCTCCTTGGTAGGGACGACCCTGTAGGTCAGGTTCGGGCGATTGAAGCTCGTCACGACCACCTCAGGCGAGCGCATCTTGAGGGAGATCAGGATGTCCTGGCGTACACGCGGAGTCGCGGTGGCTGTGAGGGCGAGGACGGGAGGGTTACCGAGGTCCCTTACGGCACGCGGCAAGAACAGATAGTCGGGGCGAAAGTTGTGGCCCCACTCCGAGATACAGTGGGCCTCATCTACGACGAAGAGGCCGACGCCAGCACGCCGAAGCGCGAGGACGAACTCGAGGGACCTGAGTCGCTCCGGGGCGACGTAGAGCATCTTTACCTCCCCCGTGCGCACCCTCCGCTCGACCTCCCAGCGCTCCTCGGACGAGAGCCCCGAGTGGAGCGTGGCGGCGTCGGAGACAGAGCTCTGCAGCAAGGAGTCGACCTGGTCCTTCATCAGTGAGATCAAGGGCGAGACGATCACCGTAAGGCTCTCTTGCATCAGCGCAGGCACCTGGTAACAAAGGCTCTTGCCACCCCCCGTCGGCATCACGGCGAGCGTGTCCCTGCCTTCGAGGACGGCCCTTATGACCTCCTCCTGGCCCGGCCTGAACGAATCGAAGCCGAAGATCTCCTTTAGAACGTTGAGAGGCACGAGGCTAAATATAAAGCCTGACAGTGCTTTCAGGAAGGGTCAAACCAGCACTTCAGCCAGTCAGCACGCCGCTTCGCGGCTCTCAGCACTTCAGCCTTGCTGCTGGCGTCGCCCGAGCGACGGGGCGAGACTCTTCGGAAGACGATGCTGAAATGCTGAAGTGCTGACTGGCTGAAATGCTTGCAAAGAGGTTTTGACCTCTTTGCAAACTAGGGCTTTGCCCGCTTGCTCCTGTCAGGGGCGAATCTTGGAATGGGTTTCAGGCCCTGTATCTGGCCGGGAGGACGGTCGCCGCGTTCAGGAGGCTCCTCCTGAGGCTGGCTTTCTTCGGCGGCGTCGAGGAGGTCCTCGAGGGCGCGTCTCAGTTCCAGGGAAGCCCTGCCGTAGGCGAACCTGAACCCGAGGGCCGGCGCCGCGAGCGCGGGCAGGACGCCGAGAAAGAAGGGCGGGCTCTGCATCCCGGCGAGAATAAACAGGGCGGCCAGCGTGGCCCCGAGGATGCCGGCGACCGAGAGGTACTCACCGCGTTGGTTTGAGAGGTCGGCAGTCAGGTTGGCCTCGCATCGCTCTTCGCCGAAACCCTCCACGCGCAGTTCGACCAACCTGGCCTTGAGCAGGGTCCTTTCCCCAGAGAAGTCCAGCGTCCTTCGGACGACCCCGAGCTCGTCGCCAGGGTCCCACAAAGAGCCGACCTCCGTCTTGCGCCTGAGCTTGAGGCCCTGTTGGAGGCGCAAGAGCCCTTCGAGATAATCTCGGATACTCTCTGCGGGGCGCCCGACTTCCCGCACGACGCGCAGACGGGCAGGGCCGTATAACTTGCGGGCGAACGAGCGCGGTTCGGCCGTCTTCTCCGATGCCATATCCCACATGGCTCGGCGTACGTCTTGCTCGGGGATGCCGGCCGCAGCGGCCACCTGCACGAGGACCTCAGGAGAGACCGACGAGGTGTCGTAGGAGCCACGCGTCCACCGGCGAGAGTTCAACTCCGAGGCGTGACGCAAGATCATTTCGACCTCGTCCGGCCTCAGGCGTTTGTCGTTGCTGCCCTCCATATGGGGCGTGATTCTACAGCTTTTAGAGTCTCTGATCTCGCTTGGAGGTAATAGACAGAATCCGCGGCGTGTCCTTGAGATAGGACCAGCCCGAGAGCACGGTAAGCACCACGGCGACGAGCATCACCCACCACCCGATCTGGGAGACGACCCCCTGCCACCCGTCCGCCCCTGGCTTGCCAAGCAGTAGTATGAAGACGGCGAGGCTCTGGGCGTTCATCTTGGCCTTACCCCACCGGTTCGCGGCGATGACCTCCCCGGCCTCGAGGGCGACCATCCTTAGTCCTGTCACGGCGAACTCCCGAATAACCATGATAGCGGCCATCCAAGCCGCCATCGAGCCCTCCCCGACGAGCGCGAAGAACAGGGAGACAATGAGAGCCTTGTCGGCTATGGAATCCATCAGCTTGCCGAAACCAGTAACCTCGTTGTTGCGACGGGCGATGATCCCGTCGAGGTAGTCGGTGAGGATCGCAGCTGCGTACAGAACGAGGGCGACGGGACGTGCCCACTCGAAAGGCAGGTACAGCGCGCCCATCACGGGCACGACAGCTACTAGCCGGATCAGGGTGAGCTGGTTGGCGAGACTCAAGCGAACCCCCATCTCTGATCACCTGTCATGCTGTCCCGTTGCATCTGCTCCTCTTTCAGTCAAGGTCAAACTAGCACCTTTGCGGCCACGCCTCAAGGTCCCTTTATGAAGTCCTCCTATTCGTCGGAGGTGCTCCGAATCTGGGTGACGGCAGGCCGCAGGAAGATGCCCACAATCCAATCCGCGGCGACCCGCACCTTGCTCTGGGGGCTGTTGAGGCGCACCAGGTAGGCCATACGCCAGAAAACGGCCGCGAGGGCTCCCGTGAACCTTACGCCCATCACCTCGTTGACGGCGAAGTCGCTCCCGAGCTCGACGAGCTGCCCAAGCGGCTTGTACTCGAACTCTCCGAGATCCCCATTACCGTCTATGGTCTTGAGCACGTTGCGGGCGGCCAGGTGACCCTGCTGGATCGCAGCCTGGGCGGTTGGCGGCACTATACCGCCATCTTCCCGGTGCACGTCCTGCACGGCGGCACAATCACCTATTGCCCAGATGTCGCTGTGATCCTCAACCCTGAGGGTGAGGTCTACCTTTATGCCTGTTCGCTGGTCGTAGGGCAGCCCGAGGTCGTGGACCGTCTGGTTCGGGCGGTTCCCAGCGGTCCAGATCACGTTCTCCGTATCTATCTCCTTGCCGCCCTTCAGCTTGACGCAATCGCCTGTAATCTCCTCCGCCATAGCGCCGGTGAGCACTTCGATACGCTCGTTGAGGAGCCTGATACGGGCTGCGCGCCGCAGGGCGGGGTCGAGCTCGGGCAGTATGTTGGGAAGTGCCTCTATGAGGTAGATCCTTACGCGGTAAGGATCTATATTCGGGTAGTCGGGGGCTAGGTTCTCGTGGACGAGGGTGTGGATCTCGGACGCCACCTCGACCCCTGTCGCCCCACCACCGATGACCACGAAAGTCAGCTTGGACTCGGGCACATCGTCCCGGATCAGGGAGACTTCCTCGAAGCGCTCTATGACGCGGTTGCGGACGCGTTCGGCGTCTTCGACCCCCCTCATTGTCAAGCTGTGCTCCTCGACGCCGGGGATGCCGAAAAAGTTCGGCTGCCCGCCCAAAGAGATTACGAGCTGATCGTAAGGGAACTCGAGACCGCCGGCGGCCTGGACGACTCTTCGGTCCGGGTCTACACCCGTGACCCTGGCCCTCCTGAAGCTAGCGCCGGCGAGGATGAGTGCGCGCCTCAAGGGCTGGGCGACGTTGCGCGAGTCGATGTCGCTGCTGACGATCCCGGGTACCATCGGCCAGAAGGTGAAGAAGTTGTCGCGCGCTATGACCAGGACCCCAACGTCATCGCGGCTCCTGGTGAGCCTGCACAGGTCCGTAGCAGCCGTATACCCTCCGAACCCCCCGCCGAGGATCAAGACTTTCTTCTCGAACTCGCCGTAGGGAGGCTTCTCCCACGGGGCGTAACGGGGCGTAGGGTTGAGCGTCCGCCGCAAGGCACCGAGCCCCAAGACCAGCCCGCCCAGCACCAGCCCGCCCTTCACCAATCGGTTCATACAAGCCTCCCACAAAGACTAGTAACGACCGGCCACGGCCTCCGAGCCCGTGGCCCGCAGACCCATCTTACCGAAAGTTGGGTCCTAACTAAACAGCAGCCTCGGGAAGTCGGCTACGAGACCGCCACCGTGACGGTTCTGCTCCTCGGCCCGTCGAACTCGGCAAGGAAAACGCCCTGCCAGCGACCGAGATCCAGCTCTCCGTCTCTTACCAACAGAGTCTGCGACTGCCCGAAAAGACTGGTCAGGAAGTGGGAGTCGCTGTTGCCCTCGGCATGCTCGAAGCGCACGTCCAGGGCATCGAGGAATGCCCTGCAGGCGGAGGCCAGGTCCCTGGGCACATCCCTATCATAGTCCTCGTTGACCGTCACGGCCGCGGTCGTGTGCGTCGATGAGATGACGCAAATGCCCTCGGCAACGCCGGCATCCTTTGCGGCCCGCTTGACCTCGTCCGTGATCGAGACCAGCTCGTAACGCTCGCCGGTCTCGACCGGTATGTCGATGATCTTCATCTCTCTCCTTCCAGAGCCCTGGGTAGAGCAGCGACACTGTCGAGTACGATATCCGCTTCGCCCACATCGCCACCGGGTCGCCATTTTCCAGTCCTGACCTGTATTCCCGAGAGCCCGGCCTTCTTCGCGCCTGCCACATCCGCCTCCGCATCGTCACCGACCATGGCTACTTCGTCGGCCTGAAGGCCCATATCTTCCAGCGCGATCCGGAAGAAGCTCTCCTCTGGTTTGCCGACGACTACGGCCTTTTTCCCACTCGCATACTCGAGGGCCGCGACGAAAGGCCCGGCATCCAGAGAGAGCCCGCCCCTATTCTGCCAGTAGCGGTTCTTCTGCAGCGCCACGAGATCAGCCCCTTCCATGATGCATCGAAATGCGGCGTCGAGACGCGCGTAGGTAAAGCCTTCTCCCAGGTCTCCGACGAGGACGAACTCGGGGGAATCTTCGGTGAGCCGCGCGCCACCGAGGTCCTCGTGTAGGGACTCGTCCACCAGGGCGAGACAGCTTCTGCCCCCGATCAGGCGCGAGGCCATCCACGCCGGTGTGAAGACCTCGCCCTCCTCGGTCACGAACCCGAGTGCCTTCATCCTCTCGACCACCGCGCGGCGCGGCATCCTGGTCGTGTTCGTCACGTACCGGACCACAAGCCCCGAAGCCTTCAGAGCCTCCACCGCCTCCCTCGCTCCGGCTACGGGCTCTCCTCCAACGAATAGGGTTCCGTCGAGATCCAACATAATGCCCCTGATACCCATGCACGCATCATAGAGCCGCACATCACGTGGGGCCACACGTGCAGACGCAAACGTTCGCAAAACACAGTCAGACCTGCCATCAGAGTAAGCCGAGCCTCCAACGCAGCAGGTCAGACACCTGGACGCGGGACGAGGCACAGGACCTTGGAAGAAAGAATGCCGCCGGAAGTCCGTATGGCCCCAGACTGGCACCTGTGAAGTTACTGGACTCAGGTTGCGCCTGTAGGTATCATCCTTGTTCCGCTCATGACACGAAGGGGGAGGTCCTCTACTGCTCACTGTAGTTTTTGGCGTACTTGTGATCGGCGGGATATGCCTCGTCGCGCTCGCCGGGCTCGAGTTGGTGCAGCGCCTCGTGCCCGCCGACTCGCGCCAGCCACACAACGACGTGGCCGGCTTCATCTACGCGGCGCTGGGGGTGATCTACGCCGTGCTGCTGGCGCTCGTGGTCATCGCCGTGTGGGAGGAGTACAGGGCGGCTAGTGAAACGGTCGAGCAAGAGGCCAACGCCGTGGCCGAGATCTTCTGGCTCGCTCATCAGCTCCCTGAACCCGAAGGGCGAGAGCTCCAGGAGTTGTGCCGATCCTACGTAGAAGAGGTGGTCAACGTAGGGTGGCCCCTAATGCAGCAGGGGCGAACGCCTTCCCTGAAGAGTTCTCAAGAGACTTCACGTGGGTGGGGCCTCATCGATGATATCCGGGCGAGCGTGCAGGAGATCGAGCCACACACCAAGGCTGATGAGCAACTCTACGCAGAAGGACTGGATCAGGTCCAGAGACTCGCCGACGCAAGGAGGATGCGCCTGGTCGCAGCCGAAGAGGGCATCCCCGCGGTCCTCTGGGCCGTCCTGATCTTCGGGGGGATAGCGGCGGTGAGCTTCACCTACCTGTTCGGCCTGGAGAACACGTGGGCGCACAGGCTGATGGTCCTCACCCTGGCAGCGGTGATCGGGCTGGTACTGTTTACCATCGGCGCCATAGAATATCCCTTCTCCGGCGGTGCCCGCATCGGCACAGAAGCCTTCGAGCTAGTACTGGAGAGATTCGAAACCAGCGACCTTAGCGACCTCAAGCATAGCTAGTCAGCATTTCAGCAAGTCAGCACTTCAGCTTGTCATTGCGAATTCCGGAGAATCCCTTCCGCAGGGTAGGAGCCGCGCGAGCGCGGCTCCTACCCACTTGCTTCCGGCATGATGGGACTTTGTTACTCCCGCGCAAGCGGGAATCCTCTACGCGGCGGGAGCTTCGAATCGCTTACCAGTAGCGACCTGCCAGGTTGCAGACTTGTCCTACAACGCTACCGAAAAACCGCTGTGAAACCCTTGAGCAGCTAAACTGCAGACCCCTGTCTTTACGTTGTAAATTTACAGCGTATGAAGAAAGGCTGATGTCTGCTCGGGGTGCTCCGGACGCCCTCTGGCTACGTAGGCAATTGTGTGGGAGGAACATGGAGACCACCGAAGCCGCCCGAAGGCTACCGCTTGGATCTTAGTAGCGACCCTGACGCGCCCGCGCTCCGGCGCTCTGACGATACCATTGTGGCGCGCTTCAGCGCCAGGGGCATGACCGAGGAGGCCATCGAACGTGAGGCTTGGGAGGATCTTCTGTATATGACCGATGAGCTACAGCGAGACCGGAACCCTCTAACGGGGTTGCAGCCTACTTGACCTCGGAGATGGTCCCTTACCGGGAGTTGAGCCGAGACGCTGGGCAGTCCCGGCCTGTATCCTCCCTCTCGGGTTTCACCGGGACTGTGTAGTCGGCCAGGCTACCGTGCTTACCGGCCGAAGAACAGCTTGGCGGCGGGGCTCATCATCTCCGGGCTCCACATTGGATCGAACGTGAGCTGGGCGTTCACGGTCTCGACCCCCTCTATGGAGAGCGCCTCGGTCTCGACCTGCTCCTGGATCATATCCCCAACAGGGCACATGGGGCTGGTGAGGCTGAAGGTGACATCGACGTGGCGGCCCTCATCATGCACGCCGACGTCGTAGATCAGGCCTAGCTCCACGAGGTCCATCCCGATCTCAGGGTCTATAACGTTCCGCAACTGGTCCTGTACGCGCTCCTCGGTTATCACTCTTTCACCTCTTGTCGGCATCCCTTAGACGGACTAATTGTATAGTCTGGACGACTCTTTTCCACATGCGTAGCACGGCAGCACTTCAACTCCGAAAAATCCCGACCCCTGAAACCTGATGCCTCGAGTTAACCGCTTGTTACACTTGATTCACTTATCCCCCGATTTGGGTATCTTATCCACAACATCTTGTGGATAACTCGGTCGGGAGGGTGCATAAACGCCCTATCTGGGTGCTGCGCGGCAGCGCCGGACATCACTAGTGCTCGTCCGGACTGCTCTTCGAGGTAGCTCTTGACCGACTGGCGGGCTCTCGATCGGCCCAGGTTCCACGTGCGCCAGTCTGCCTTTCTCGTGTCCCAGCGATATACAAGCTCCTGCTCTACAGTGTGGTCTTTCCACAGGCGGTTATCGCCTATCTCGGGGAGAGATTCGACGAGCACGGGCACGGCGTCGGCGCTCAGGGTGATCAGATAGTAGGCGTCGAAACGTTTTCCTTCTTCCATGCGCTCTATGTTGGTGCTTGCTATGAAGGCATCGGGGTTCATGGCGTTGATCGCGAAGATGGCGGCGAAGCCGGCGACGAGGGCTCCGAACGCGAAGCGGTCGCGTCTGTCGCGCAGTACGGTAAGGATGAACCAGATGAGGACGGTGGAGATCCAGAGCATGAACACAGAAGTGTAGAGGCGCAACTCGGTCAGGCCGAACTCTTGTTGGTAGAGGTACATCCGCTGCAGCGCGGAGGCGACCACGATGAAGAGCAGGCCGACCATGATCCCGGCCAGCGCCTTGAACAGTCGCTCGTGGGCGCGGTTCTCGGTCCTGAGCAACCAGTGGGCGATGAGCAAGAGGGGGAGCGCGAGTGCGGTTACGGTGACCAGCTCGAAGAATCCGCGGCGGGCGTACTCGGCGTAGGTCAGGACAGCGGTGGCGGCCACGCGTCCCGCGCCGCCGAACAGGTAGCGGACCTGGATCACCACGAAGGTAAGGAACATGAGGTCGAGGAGACCGAGCACTATCCCTACCTCGACGATGCCGAGCGAGAGTACTCTAGGACGTGGGATCGCGAAGTTCTCGGGGACGCGCGCCATCAGCCCGGCCCAGAGCAGGCCAGCCGTGATCCAGGCGAAAAAACAAGTGAGGAAGAGGTGCGAGAAGACCTCGGCGAGGTCGAAGCCGAAGATGTCGAGCACGAGCCTTTCGAAGATGGCGTCGGCAGCCACAAGGAGCGTGCCGAAAAGTAGCAAGAGCGGGGCAGCGAGTAAGACGCCCCGCGACACCGCCAACGCCTGCCCCTTCCGCCGTCCGCGCACTGCTTCGCGCCATTCTATGTCGACTATGCTCACAGGTAGCGGTCCAGCGGAGGTGAGGGCGCCGGTGTAGACCCCACCCAGAATGTAGTCCCAGATACCGGCGCGCCGCAGACTTCCGCTTCGTCCAAGCCACACGGCAAGGGAGAGCGAGATCAGAACCCCTAGAACATCGAGGAGCACAACCACGGGAGAATCACGCAGAACGACCCCGGCGGCGAAGACGACCGCAACGAAGACCAGCCACTTTCCCTCTCCTCCGCTACCCACGCGCCCCCACTTCGCGAGCAAGACGCCCAGGCCGACAAGGGCCGTTACCCACATGAGGAAGTTGATCCCCCACGGCGTAGCGCGCAGCAGGAGGTCTCCCAACCCACCAAGCGCCAACGCGACCCCGATTACCCCGAGTCCAAGCCTCGTCCTCTCTCCCACAGAAGATACCTCCCGTCCGTAGCCTGGAGGGCACTGTAGCGGACGGGCGTAACAGATCGGGCAACGGCCGGTTAAGAAGGGCTAACCTTTCCTAAGCTCCTCGTCCCGAAGATAACGAGCCGTTACCGCCGAACTCCTCCAGGCAGGCACCACGGATGTCGCCACAAGCCAAGAGAAGTTGTTCCCTTCTGGGGTCCTTGTGCTTGCTGTACCAGATGTTCACGGAAGTTATGATTTCGGGTGCGCCTTGCAGTACGTACATAATTATGTACAATATAAGTACGTCTACTCGAACGGTTAACCGAGACGTGCGTCTAGCCGAGCGCACTACCCAACCCGGGGGTTTGATCGGGGCTACGCTCACTCGGCGGTCAATCGAGGCATCGGCGCGGAAAGGAGCCGCATATGTTGAAGCTCCCTAAGGTGCTCGGCGTGGCCGAGGCTAGGAGCGAGATGGCCCACGTCCTCGAGGAGGTCGAGAAGGGGCGCACGTTCATCATCAAGGGAACGAAGGGCCGTGAGGCCCTCGTGATCAACGCCGACGCGTTCCGCCGGCTTCAGGATGCCTACCTCGAACTGGTCGGGGAGGCTGAGACCATGAAGATCCTGGACGACGAGCGGGCGATGGATGCCTTGAGGACATCGTCCGGCGGGGATCAGGCGCGAACCTACTCGATCTCCGAGGTCGAGGGTATGATCCCGGAGGTAGACGACGTTGAAGGGTACGAACCCTAGACGGAAGCTTGTAGTCAGCAGGACGGGGGTTGAGAGCCTGCTAGAACTCCCGGCCAAGATCCAGAAGCAGGCGGTGCGCAAGATGGCGACCATCGAGGCCGCGCCTTCGAGCGCGGGGTATCCGCTCCGGCGACCCCTACAGAGTTTCCGTGGTATCCACAGTGGGCGTTACAGGATCATCTGGAGGCTGCTCACGCTGGAGAACGGTGAGCAGGTAGCCGAGGTGGTGTACGTGGGTATCAGGTCAGCAGGAGACGAGGGCGACGCCTACGCCGAGTTCGCCAGACTGTTCGGACTTCCCGGTCTCTGAGAAACCCCTGGGCCCTCGATGGTGCGGTGATCGGCACGGAAGAACTTACGAGTGGGACCACTTGAGTTGGAACTCGATCTCCTCCTCATCACCCTCCCGCTCGTGCTCGACGTTGAACTCGGCACGGGCGGGCACGTAGACCCTCTCCCCGGCAACCTGTATCTCGAATCGCTCGCCCGCCTCCAGCGCGTCGGCGAGCCTTCTAAGCTTCGCCACGAACTCCGAGGTCGAGTAGACCTTCTCGATGTCCCTGTCTGACTTTTTGTCCATCGCACCTCTCCCTTGTCTAGCCGAACGCCTGACCTCCCAGTAGCTTACAAGGTACGAGGGCCACAGCCAAGTCGCACCAGTTGGTCAGTTTCTTGTTCTTGCTGAAATGCTGACTGGCTGAAATGCTGAGATGCTCGCCGTGCCTGAGGCACTCGAGCCTCAGGCACGGTGTAAAGAATCAGGAGATCCAGCACGGCTCGCCGAGTTCGTCGGTGCGGCCGTTGACGTTGTTGTCCCTATGGTCCCCTTGGCACACCCGATGCCAGGGCAATCCCGAATAGAACACGGAGATGGCCCACTCATAGGCCCCCTGGCAGCCTTCGGAGCATTCGTCCAGGTTCTTCGGCAGCACGAGGTCGAACGTCCCGGTGTTTAGATGATCGCTGAAGCGGAAGTGGGCGGTAACGGGCGGAAAAGACTCGGAGCCACTTCCAGGGAAGACGATGGTGTGGTCGTTGGGGAGAATGTAGTGGTCGTTGTCGACGAACTCGCCCTTTCCGTTCACCGAAGCGAATCGGCCGTCCCCGTAGAAGATGTGGTCGTGCTGGCGGACTTTCTTTCCCTGACAAGGATTGTCGGGAAGCATATCGGCAAGTCCTGCTTGCTTCATCCTGCGCACGTACTCCTCGCACCTTAGGTTTCTGCGCCAGTCCCCTACGAGCGGGTCGACATTCGCCTTCTTGAAAGCTTTGGCCAGGCCCGTGGCCCTGGCGTAGTCACCAGGCCTGCTCGGGTATTGATCAAGGCCCCAGGGAGCAGGCAGACCATCCCAGAAGCTCTGTGGGATGGAGGCATCCAATTGCCCAAACTCAGAGTCACTGTCGGCCGCCTTCTCGCAGTCGGGTGCGACCAAATCCTTCTTATCGGCGAACACCCGGTCGAAGCCGCCACCGCATACGATCACGTCCTTGCCCGCAGGATCGTTGAAGACGCCGACCACGTCGTTGCCGTTTCCTGCGGAAAGCTTGTCTGTCGAGCGATTCGGCCCGTTTGCCACGAGGTCGTTACCCTCATTGCCCAAGATAATGTCTGAGCCTTTGCCGCCGAATACGACATCGTTGTCGGGACCGCCGACCAGCTTCTTGTCACCTCCCGAGGGGAGCCGTTCACTACCGCCAAAAACCGCATCCTTTCCCGGCCCGCCTATCAAATTATCTTTACCGGCCAGACCGAAGATCCTGTCGCTGTCGTCATTGCCCACAAGGTTGTCGGCTCCGTCAGTTCCTTTCAGGAAGTCGCGACCATCGGTACCGACCTTGTTCACCGCCAGTGCCACCCCGGCAGCCACCACGAGGGTCAGGGCAATGGTGGCCAGTAGCAGGATTGTGCGTCTCATGAAGAGGCCCGCCTTCCGTGTAAGTGGGCGGGGTGAGTAGTGTAGTGAGTCCGGGCTCACGGCGCCCCTTTATCAGTACCACAGAGCACCATAAGGGAGGAGGTATCCCAAAGTCATGGGGGCATGCCCCCATTTTGGTCGGGAATATCTGTGGGGGCTGGTCCCCACGCGTCCGTTTCCTCTAGCGGATGGCTCGCAAAGGGTCTGGGCCCCTACGCGAACTGCTCTACGTATCCTCCCTGCCCAGTCCCGCTTCGCGGGCCCGGATGATGGCGTGTGCCCGGTCGGCGACCTGCAGTTTGGTGAAGATGTGCGAGATGTGATTGCCCACGGTCTTGGGACTGAGATAGAGGCGGGCGGCGATCTTGGCGTTGGTGTGGCCCTGGGCGATGAGGTCGAGGATCTCGATCTCACGGGCGGTGAGCTCGGGCAATGCTTCGGCGGGGGAGGCTGGTCTCGGCGCGGAGAAGAAATCCATGAGGCGTCGGGCGATCTCGGGCCCGAAGTGAGCTTCCCCGGCTGCGACGGCGCGCACTACATTCAGGATCTCGGAAGGAGGCGCCCCCTTTAGCACGTAGCCTCTCGCCCCTGCGCGCATGGCGGAGAAAACGGAGTCGTCGTCCTCGAACATGGTGAGGACCACGACGCCCACCTCCGGGTCTACCCCGAGGATACGGCGAGTCGCCTCTATGCCGTTCAGATCCGGCATCTGTATGTCCATGAGGATCACGTCAGGACTTACCTCCGTGGCCCGCTCGACCGCCTCTTTTCCGGTGGCAGCCTCGCCTACGACCTCCGTGTCAGGCTCCGAGCCCAGCACGGCGCGCAGTCCTTCCCGCACGATGGTGTGGTCGTCTGCTATCAGGATGCGGATGGTGCCCTCCGAGAAGGGGTCTCTCTTCGTGGACGCCCCTTCGGGACGGGCAACGGAAGGCGCGCCAGCACCCGCGTGCCACCCTCAGGCCGGCGTTCGACGGTCAATGTCCCGCCGAGCTCCTCCGCACGCTCGCGCATCGACGATAGGCCTACGCCCGCTACACGGCCCCCGGATATTCCTACGCCGTCGTCTGTGATCTCCACCTCCAGCACACCCGACCCCCAGTCGACCAAGAGGCGGACATGGCAGGTTCTGGCGTGCGCGTGGCGCGCTACGTTGGTGAGCGCTTCCTGGACGATGCGGTAGCAGGCCACCTCCACGGCGGCGGGCAGCGGTGGCAACTTCTCCGGAGCGTTCATTGAGAAGACCGTTCTATGCTCCAAGCGTTCGTCCGTCTCGGTACCCGTGGAAAGTTCGACCATTCCCTGGTTCTGTGCCTGCTGGTAGATGGAGGGGATGAGCCCAAGGTCGTCCAGGGCGGGCGGACGCAAGCCGTAGATCAGCCGCCTCATCTCGGCTATGGTCTCCTCCGTTCGCTGTTCGATTCGAGCGAGCGACTCTTCGGCGTCCTCCGGCTTGCTCCCGACCAGCTTGCGCGCCGCGTTCAGTTGCAGAGCCAGGCCCGTAAGCGTGGGCCCTATGCCGTCGTGGAGGTCACGCCTGAGGCGACGGCGCTCCTCCTCGCGTGTACTTACCAGGCGTTCGCGAGAATTTTGCAGGTCAGCCGTCAGCCTGACGGCGTGTACAGCCACCTCAGCCTGTCGGGCAAGGTCTTCCAGCAAGGTCCTGTCGGCAGCGGAGAACTGTTCGCCGGGCGCCCTGGGCGCGATCACCAGGCGCCCGATCTCTTCCCTCTGGTAAACAAGCGGCAGGGATTCGGGTTCTGCCTGGGGGGAGCCGTAGGCCGCCGCACTCCGAAAACCCTCTCCTTCCTTCAGCAGGATTGCCACGTAGGGCAGCTTCAGGGCCTGGGCTATAGTCTCTACGACCGTGGGCAGCACCGCTTCGGGGGCGAGGGTCGCCTCGATGCGCTGACCCAGGCGCGAGGTCACCGTCGATGGATCGTCCCTATCTCCGTACATAAGCCTGTTTACAGCGCGCTGGAACCGGCTCCGTAGCGGCTGGAACAGGACGGCTACGACCCCGGTGGCCACCAGCGAGACGACCAGGTTGCCCCGTGCGTGGAAGATGGCTCCCAAAGCTACCACCGCGAATACGTAGGTCCCGATGACACAGGCGCTTAATGAGCCGTAGACGAGGGTGCGGTTGATAAGGAGGTCTATGTCGTAGAGTTTGTAGCGGAGGATAGCTATGCAAGCGAAGACCGCGAGGAGGAGCAGTGCGAAAGCGGGCACGTAAAAGGTAGCAGTGAAGATGCTAGTAGCCGAGACGTCGAAACCCCCGAAGACATCAAACCACTCGAACATGCTGAACGACATCATCATACCGAACATCGAGTTCATCGTGTAGTTGCTGATCATGACCTCGATAAGGAACGCGGATAGGCCGGCGACCGCGGGGACAGCGGCGTACAGGAACCACTTGAGCTGCTGGCGTGCATCGCCGGAGGCACGGCGAAGCCGACCCACGGGCGAGAACAGCGCCACCAGAGTGCTCACCAGCAGCAGTGCCGAAGCGAGGAGCTTCGAGGCCGCGAGGGAGCCATAAGTCGTCAACTCCTGGCCGATCATCCCCATGGCACCGAGCGGGTTTTCGACGTAGCCGTGGGTCAACATAAGCCCCGGATAGAAGCCGTCGGCGAGCGCCGTCAGCGCAGTCCCCAACACCACCGCCAGTGCCACGATCCACCACCGACTGGACGGCAGACGGCCGTCGGGGAAGAGCAGCATCAGGAACACGAATGCCAGGATGAGTCCAGCGAACCCTACCCACACCGAGAACCAGGCCGCATACTCGCCCCAGCGTAAAGCGAAATCTTCGGCCACGGCGTAGTTAGAGTAGGACAGGGCGAAGTGGTGTAGCTGGTAGAGCAGGCCGACGCCGCAGAAGATCCAGCCGATCGGGTTTCTGGGAAGACGCGAGATGATCAGCGCTCCGATCGTCGGGTACACCAGTGACAGAATCCCCGTCAGTACGGCGTAGATTGGGTACAAGAGCCTGGAATTCTTCAGTGTTTGCCAGGGGTATGTGAGGATGTCCTCCGTGTGGAGAAAATCGAGCAAGAGGGCAAGCCCGCTCAGCGCCAGGCATGCCACCCACAGCGACCAGGCCAGCCTTGCAGCACTCCACTGTTCGATCCAGGGAGTCTTCACCATTGCCCTCTTGTTCCTTGCGTCACAACGTCACCATACGGGAGTCCCGTCTCCCGAACGTTCCCTTTCGACAACTGGCACCATACTCCCAAATAAGGTGCAGCAAATCCCCCAAATGGACTATTTTTGTATGCCAGGTGGCCATTAGTGGGAGTGGGCTAGTCTGCGTCCTCGCGGTGCGGGGTTGTGTCGGGACGCAACCACAGTGAGACGCTTGCCGGTTGCATCGTCTCTCTTGCCACCCCTACGAGGTCGTCCTTCAACGCCTGCAGGTCTGTCTCATCGCGAAGCCTGGCGGAGAAGGCTTCGAGCGTCTTTCTCGCGTCGTACTTTCTCCTGTAGAAACGGCGGTCTATGAACGACTGGTTGCTACGACGCAGCGGGTTGAATAGCGCGGCTATCACCAGGGTGGAGACGACTATGGCGAGTTGTGGCTGCTGCGCCTGGCCGGTGAGGGCGCGGAAGATCGCCTGTGCAGTCGTCACGCCACCGATGTACACGAGCGCCAGCATCGCGGTGAGAGAACCGTAGACGAGGGTACGATTTATGACCACGTCTATGTCGAAGAGCCGTGCGCGAAGGACCGCGACCCCGATGGAGAGCGGGATGAACAGCATGAACGCGTCCATCAGCAGCATGCTCAGCATCTTCGGTCCCACCTGCTCGGGCGGGAGGTCTACCGCCGCACCCACGGTGAATATGGTAGTCAGGGAGCCCGCTATCGCGATGGCCACCCCGAAAACCACCCACTTGGTCTGCTGGCGCTGGGTCCGGTCGGAGACACGCGCGTAGCGGTAGAGTTGGGCTACCGGGAAGCTGCACCACACCACCAGTAGGGCCGCATTGAAGAGGAGGGGCGGCCAGGTGGGTGGGCCGAAAGGCGTGAAGGTCCATAAACCAAAGAATCCAACCCCGTAGAGTAAAGCCAGCCAGCGCGTCCAGCGCGGCACGAAGCGTCCGCTGGGGAAGAGGTAGAAGAAGAGCATCCACGCCATGTAGCCAACGTACGTCAGCGTCAAACCCAACGCCGCCTGCAAGACAGGGTACATTCTCTCGGTCGCGCTCGGCGTAAGGACGAACAGCCCGTTCAGCGGTCCCCACACCACCAGCATCGTGGCGACGAGCAGCGCCATAGCGTCATTGGAGCGGCGCCAGAAGATGACGCTGGCGACCACGGCGAAGACTGAGACGAAGATGGTGTCAAGGGTAACGTTATAGAGAGCGTATCCACCCGCAGAGAGCCCAATCTCCGCGAGGGCCGCGCGCACCTCGACGGTAGGGTTGGCAAGTTGGGCGTAGCGAGCGGGAACACTGATTACGAATGTCCCCAGCGCAACGAAGGCTACCGCCACCCACGCCGCCCTCGCGAGAAGCAACCAGCGCCTGTTGACTCCTTCTGCCACCACCCCACTCTACAGTACTATCGTCTTCCAAACGTTACGACAACCGTTACGAAGTCGAGCCATGGAGGCCTTTCTTGGAATCTTCCGCGCGGACGGTAAGTGAGGAAGAGTGACCGCCTATTTCGAGTAGGCTGTCAGCAGGTCAGCGTTAAGCTGTCAGCCCCTTGGTTGCTGAAGTGCTACCTCAACGCAAGAGAACGAGGACTAGCAAGAAGGCGACGAGGGCGAGGCCGGCGGCGGCAATGTAGGCTCCTGTCAGGCCGAGTGTTCCTGCGGCGGAGGCCATAAAGAGTGGGCCTATGGTCTGGCCGGCGCGGAGTGACATACCGTTGGTGGCCATGAACGCTCCGCGATTCTCTGTGGGGGCGTGGGCATTGAGGAGCGAGAAGACGTTGGGGAGGTTGATCCCCTGCGCCACGCCGAACATGGCGGCGGGGATCACGAGCAGTAGCAAGCTGGGAGTGAAAGCGACCGCGGTCATGGCGACCGCATAGAATATGAATGCCGCCTTCAGGAGGCTCCTTTCCGAGAAGCGGTCGGTCAGACGGCCGAGTTGGGTCGAGGTCAGCGCGGTCGTCAGGGAGGCGCCTGAGAGAATTGCCCCGATAACGTAGGAAGGGGCGTCGAAGCGTGCGTTCATCAGGATCGGGAGGTACGATATCTGCGGCCCGAAGAGTACGATAAACGTCAGCAGGGAAGAGCCGATCAGGCCGAAGACCTCCCTGTCGCGGAGGCTCTCCCAGACGCTCCCGAAGTAGTCCCTCAGCCGATCATCGTTGCGCGGCTCCGGATTGTCCAACGAGAACAGGACGACAATGGCTATGGGTAGCGCCGCAAAGGGAAGGGCGAAGGGGTAGTACCATCCTAAGGTCGCCAGCAGACCGCCGATTGCGGGATAGCTCGCCGTCCCGACCGAGAGGACGCTGGAGTTGTATCCGAGGGCACTCGAGCGCTCGCGGCCGTCGTAGATGTCGCCGATCACCGTCACGTTGAGTGTCCCGAGGGCAGCGGCTCCTATACCCTGGAAAAAGCGCAGTATGAGGAGCAAATCGAAGCTTCGGGCGAAGGCGCAGGCGCCACCGGCGAGGCCGAAAAGGAGGAGGGCGGGGACCAGGATCTTCTTCCTCCCGTAACGATCGGAGAGAATGCCGAGGAGCGGTGTCATCACGATACCTGGTAGGGTGAAGACCGTGATCAGGAGCCCGACCTGTCCGCTCGAGACGCCGAGCTCCCGTACGATGGTCGGGAAGGCAGGTGTTATGCTCGAAGTCCCGAGGACTGCCATCAGCGTCACGCCCCAAAGAACGTGTAGATTGTGGTCTCTATAGACCGGGCGAACGCCCTCGTCTCTCTCGGTAGCCACGGTCAGAGAATCTATCAGGTGACGCGCTCGGCGGTGGGTTCAGGAACACTTTCAGCACGCATCGGCGTCTGAGGCCTCAGCCTGTCAGCACTTCAGCACGGCGGCTGTGCCGCCTTGTCAGCAAGTCAGCCAGGACCCGACCCTGCGAAAGCTGACTAGCTGAAATGCTGACAAGCGCCCGTCAGGTCGCGTGCTGACACGCTGAAGTGCTCTAATGCACTGACCGATACATTGCGTACGCAAGACCGCCGAGCACCACGTAGATCAGACCAGCAAGGACAACGACGACCGAGCCGAGCTGCAGTGTGCCGTCAGCCACCTGGTACAGCCCGTACACGAGGTATCCGAGCGCGCACGCCAGGGCGCTCTTTCGAAAGAGTGCGGGCCTCCTGAGGAGTAATCCGACCAGGGAAGCGAGCGCGCCAAAGCAAACGACGAGGGCAAGGATCATGAGTACGGTGCTGCGCAGCACTTCGGCCCTGGCGGTGATGCCGAACCGGTCGGCCGTCGGCACAGGGTCGGCGAGCGTAAGGACAAGCCCGTAGAGATCCCCGGCTTCGGCCAGGAACATCAGGCCGAAGAGCACCATGGCGACCACTCTCAGCATGCGTTCCCCTAGCGCCTGTACTCCCGCCAGCCCAGGCGTGCCAGCAAGGCCGCTGTTATCGCAGCCGTCGCACCCCAGATGTTTCGCGGGACAGGATCCTCGATAGCGAACACAGGCACTTCGTAGTCGCGTCCGTCGCGGTGCCAGAGCACCTTCCGGAACGTCTCGTTGGCCGCCAGTGTCGCGAGAGAGACCGTGAAGATCTCCTCCACCTCATCAGGGGCAAGTACCATCTCTGCCTCGGGCGGCAGGAGCCCGACAAACGGACTGACGCGAAAGTTCGAGGGCGGGATGTACATCTCCTCCAGCTCCCCGACTACCTCGACCAGTTCGGAGCTGAGGTCGATCTCCTCCTCGGCCTCGCGTAGTGCCGTCTCCATCAGCGAACCGTCACCCGACTCTATGCTGCCCCCGGGAAAGGAGATCTGGCCAGCGTGATCGGCGAGATCATCCTTCCTCACCGTATAGACAACCCGCGCATCCTCGCCCTCTACGAGGACGGGCACCAGAACCGCCGCACGCCGCGAATCAGACCCCGGCGGCGGCACCCGCGGACGCCTCTCTCCGGTCTTTAGGTCAACGGGCGAGAAGCCCTCGTAGACTTCGCTCCAATCGTCCAGCGGCCGGGAGACCGCCTCACGCAGCCGATCCGCGAGATCATAGCGGCCGTGGTTCTCGCCCTTGTCCTCCCGGCGTTTGTTCATCATCGAGATCATAGCGTATGTCAGCGCTTCAGCACGCCGCCTGCGGCGGCTCTCAGCCAGTCAGCGAGGGCTCGCCCACGCGAATAGTGGAAGTGCTGAATTGCTGACGAGCGAAGGCCGCAAGGCCTGAGCGTGCTGACGTGCTGAAATGTTACATCAGTGGGAGATGTTCTTGTAGGCGACGATTTTCTGCGGCGTTACACGCACCAATAACTCACCCTCAGCCGCGTTGCGCCGGCCGTACTCGTCGGCCCTGTCGGCTCCCATGTAGCGGCCTCCGATACGCGTCGCCCAGTAGAGGAGGTCTGGATCTCTTTTGGTCAGTTCCGAAATACCTTCGATAATGGCAAAGTGGAAGGGCGGTTCTTCCTCCTCGATGCAAAGGCTGACGTGGGGATCTCGGCGCATATTGCGCCCCTTCACGGTGCTCTCGCCAGTCATAAAGACAAGTGTATCTCCGTCCAGGTCGAACCAGATCGGGGCCACATGAGGCCTGCCGTCGGCGCGTACGGTGGCGAGGACCGCCGTTCGGGAGCGGCCGAGCAGGAACTCCTTGTATTCTGCATCCGTCATCCGTTGAGCCACCTCGATGCACCTCCACAATCGTTTTACCCACCGCCTCGGAACGTGCCCCCCACGTTACACTTTACCGCTGCGTTGGCTTCGTCGATACTATCGCATCGCGCGGAAGCGACCGCAGGACGCGAAGTGAAAGGCGATGAAAGCGCCCCAGGCTACGCCCAACGCCGGGAAACGAGACGGCTCACAAGGATGTCACAGTATGATACAATAAGCATTAATAGGAGAGCCGGATACCTTTACTGGAGCCGAAGTCGCCTTCTGTGGGCCTGCGCACACGACAGCCCTGGCGCGCTCCTCTTTCAGGACCCGGGCGGCAAGGCGAAGGAAGGAAGTTTCCGGTGTTAGACGACGCTTGGCGGGAAGGCGCACGGAATCGGCAAGGCGATCGTGCGCGGCGGCGTGAGCGAGAGCGGGCCAGGGAGCGAAGCCGGATCAGGTTCGCAGCGGCCTGGGCTGCAGCCATCAGGCAGGAAGAACTCGCGCGCAAGCGAGAGCAGACCAGAAATAGGAAGCTGGCAGAAGAAGCAGCCGCCTGGAAGCGTTTCGTGCAGACGGAGCAGCGTCAGCTCCAACTGCGCAAGAACGGCCAGCTTGCCAAGCTACTCGGCGAACCGCTGCCAGGAGAGTTCCCTGCGATGCTACAGAGACTGGTCTCAGAAGACCAGAGACAGGCCGAACACGGACTTGTGGCGCTAATGAGCGGCGGCAAGACGTTTTACAAGGACATACATGACCTCGCTCCCGAGGACATGCCGGCCAGGATCGCGGCGAACAGGTTGCGAACTACCTGGCTCAAGGAGCGCAGAGATGGGTGGCTTGGCAGAGGTGAGATTCAGCCCTAAAGAGACCCGGTTCCTCAGCCAGCCGGTTGCTCCTCTGTCTGGCGCTGGCCCAGTTCCCTATCGAGCAGGAAAAGCGCCTCGCTCTTGTCTCCTACCATCTTCAGGGTCTCGACGACGTCACCAGCGTTCTTCTCCTCCTCGACTTGCTCGGTAACGAACCATTGCAGAAAAGTCTGGCTCGCGTAGTCGTTCTCCCTGACCGCCAGCCCGTAGAGGTCGTTGATCATGGCCGTGACCTCCTGCTCGTGCTCCAGGGCCCGCTCGAAGACCTCAAGCGGGGAGCCGAACTCGACTACGGGCCCGTCTATCCCCCGCAGAACGACGCGGCCATTGCGCTCGAGGATGAAGTCGTAGATCTTCATCGCGTGGCCCGTCTCCTCCTGAGACTGGGCGCGCATCCACTGCGCGAAGCCTGGAAGGTTCTCCGACTCGCAGTACGCCGCCATCGAGAGATACTGGTAAGCCGAAAAGAGCTCGTTCTTGATCTGCTCGTTCATCGCTTCCTCGACCGCTTTGCCAAGCAAGATGATCTCCTCCTTCTTGTCCTTCGCTACGTCATTGCCTCTACTATACCGATCTCCTCGTCGGTGAGTCTGTAGAGATCGTAGACGAAGCGGCCCATCCGGCGATGGGCCGCAGAGCTCGAACCATAAGTGCCTTGTCTCAGCCTGCGACGGCTGCAGCGACGATCAGCGCTATGTTGAAGACCACGAAGGAGACGCCGAACACAAAGAGCCCGATCAGGTCCCGGCGCTTTGCGAGCTCTTTCTGTCCGGACTCGTAGCCACTGCGCGAGACTATAGCCAGCAGGGCCGCGACGAAGACGTAGGCCATCGCCAGGATGTGTATCTTATGCACCAACGCTACCTCTTCCAGGGAGCCAAGCACCGCGTCGCTGACTTGCAGGTTTACGACGATGGCGAACAGGGAGGCCGCGAGCAAGGTTATGCGCCCGCTGAAGACCGTCGGCTGATTGGGCACCATCAGGAAAGAGAGGCACCCGATCCCGATTGCGGCGTAGACCCCCGCGATCATCTTGAAGAACCCGGTCGCGTTTTCGCGTTCGACCTGGAGCGTGACGATGACATGGTCCTGGCTGCTGCCGCCGGAGGCGTCGGGGTCTCCGAAGGTGGTTGCGTATTCGACAGCGCGCTCCTGGATCTCGAAGTCCGTGACGCGCCACCCGTCGGGTGCGATGTCCTCGCCGTAGCCCGATTCGGCTTCGTCCGGGCGGTAAGCAAGCGCGCCCGAATCGGCGAGCCTCAAGTCGAGCTGCAGTGCCTGGCGGTCGAAGGGAAAATTGCTGAGGTCCCAATCGTGCAGCACGGTCGCCCTGACCTTCTGCCTTGACCAGGACCCCTCGCCTCGCTCGGCCACCCGATCGAGGCGGATGTCGACCTGCTTGGCGTTCACGAACTCCACGTGGCCCAGCGGGTCCGTCTCGGGCGGGTGGACGCTCCAGAGCCAGTAGTCCACCCCGAACGAATCATCCGCAACATCGAAGTCTCGCAACGAGGTGATGTAGATGCCCATCTCTTGCGTGGTCGGGCTCGCGCCTGTCGCGTCCGCGGGACCATCGTCCCGCGTCTGCTCGTCGAGGAGAGCGTGCGCCATCGGCGCGGGTAGGATGAGACTCAGCAAGACAACGGCTAGAAAAAACGTGAGCATGGCACGGCGTACGCCGCGGCGAAGCCGGAACCCGTTCATCATTACGAAAGGCCGCCAGTCCCCGTGACGAACAGACGAAAACGACCGCGGCTTCGTCGCCTGCAAACTACGCCTTTTACCGGCAATCGCCCTCCACCAACCGTCATGGCGAGCACGATACACGAAAGGCATCCGAGACATGTTACATGAACGTATATTCAGCTCAGGCAAGGGCTGGATTCGCTAGTCCGAAATAGATGAGTAAATCTCGTACGAGCCGGAGGCCACACCCGATCTCGGCACGATGCCCGTGTTCTTAGCGGCGGACCGGAGAGGCGAGGAGGCCGCGGAGGCGAAAGCGTGGCTGGAGGAGAGTCTGCTCGAGACCTCCCGGGCAAGAAACCGCGTATAGGCCGATCCGGTCGTCCCGTTACCCGAAATCTGAGACCTGGTGCCTGTAGCCTCGATTTACGCACCCCTCGCGACGCTCGAGTGGGCCAGCGAGGTTGCGAAGGCGGCCAGGGGCACGACCAGCGTCGCCGCGATAGAACCTCCCACCCATGCCCCCCAGGTCTGCGAATCTGTGACCGACCCGGCAGCCAGCGCGCCCTCGTGGATCACCACTCCTTCCAGATAATAGGCTACGGTCGCCGTCATGAACACGAACCAGAAGTGACCGCGGACGAGCTCGTTGCTGCGTCGGGTCGCTGCGAGGGGCCCGATGCCTTCCTTACGGATCACAGGTGTGGCCAGCGCCCAGCGCGTGTACAGCCACATCCCCGGGATCACAAGCAGGCCGGTCGCAATGGTGGTGACTGAGAGTGAGATCAACGCGGCAACGAGGACGCTCGGGACGAAGGGCGCGGCCCCGATCAGGTCGTCGAGCACCCCACGAAAGCCGAGGCGCTGCTCTCCGCCTTGGGCCTTTCTGACGAGCCCCTCAGCGTACGCCAGGTAGAGGTAGTAGGCGATGTAGGCGGACACCAGAGTAAGAACCTGGTCCAGCAGGGGTCGACCATCGATGAGGTAGGCCGGGACTTCCCCGAGGGCACCGAGCGCCACGGCCGGCGCGAGCACGCCAGAGGGTACCTCCAGAACATCGCCAGGGCCGCCAGCCACACGCCCCTGATAGTGTCAGCCTCGCCCATGCGCCCGCGCATTCTCGCTCAGCACGCGGCACATGGCAAACGCGCCGATGGGCACCTCGCAGCCGCCGTGGTTATTCTCTTACCTGGAGGACCTGTAGGTCGGGGTGCGGCCTCACCAAGGCGGTGAGCACGGCCACGCCTGCGAAGGAGAAGAACGCGGTGGTCGGGCTCGTCGTTCCCGCCAGGGCTCCGGCTACGGGAGAACCGACCACCTGTCCCACCGCGATCAGGAGAAACCCGGCTCCTAGCCCGGCGGATGGTCTTTCTCGAAAGACACTAACCGACCACACCAGGACCACGCCGGTGAGCAGGATGTAGGTCGAACCGAAGAGTGCCGCGCTGGTGTAAGCCAGAGGAATCACGCCGGGCGAGACGCCGAGCAGAGCCATCGAGGCGGCCATCGAAACGAGCGCGCCCCGCAACACGGCCGTGAGCCCCAAGCGCCGCACCAGATCTCCCGCAGCACCACCGGCAAGCCCGGAGATCCCGATCACCGTCCAGAAAAGCGTGGACCCCGTCTGCCCGAGACCCCCCACCTGCACCACGAGGTCGCGCGAAAAAGTCCAGTACACGGCGCTGGCGAAGCCCACTCCGAAGGCGGCCATGAAAAGCGGCACAGAACGCGGTCGCGCGCGGGCGCCCATCAGGTAAGAGAAGGACGCGCGAGTTCTCCCCGAACCATTGCCTGCCTCGGCACCGTCTTCGTCCGGTTCACGTTTTTCGTCCTCGACCTGTTCTGCCATGGTCTCGCGAGGCATCACAACGGCGTTCCACACCAGGACGGCGAGTCCCACGAGCGCGAACGCGGCCCACGCTAGCCTCCACTGCCCGGTCAACAGCAGCGCCGCAGGCCCTGAGAGCGCCACCCCCACACTGGTGCCGCTGTTTATGAGGGCGTTGGCCCTGTCCTGCAGGCCGTTGCGGATCGAACGCGCAACAGCCTCCCCCATCGGCGGGGAGGCGAGTCCCGTGCTGCTGCCGCCAACCACTATCCCAAGCGCCAATACCCACGCGGCAGGCGCACCTGCCACGATGGCCATGCCCACGACCGCCACCGCGCCCGCGCCGACCGCCATCCATCGCGGCCCCGTCCTCGACGTGTAGACCAAGGAGATGATGACCGCGACGCAGTAAGCGAGATAAGACCCTGCTCCGATCGCTCCCAGCAGTGAAGGGGAAAGATCGAAAGCCTCGCGCATCTGCGGCAGGAAGAGACCGTAAGCGAAACGGGCGAGGCCGTAGGTGACGGCGATCAAAGCCAGCCCCGGTGCCACCAGCCACGCAATCCCCTCCTCACCACGTGGGACCAGCCCCCCCGCACCTGACTCAGGCCCGCCCACCGCTACCCCGCCTTCCCGCCCGATGGGCCCGTACACGCCCGCCCGCCGTCCGCGCTCCACGCCCCGCGAGTTCGTGACGCCCCGCGCCCCCTCCGCGTGTTCTTCCCGACCGAGGCGTAGCCGCGTCCCACAGCGATGCCGCAGTCCACCTCTTCGACGAAGCGGACGAACCTCCTCGTGATCCTAACGAGCTTCCCAAACGCCCCGTTCACCCAACCACCTCTCCGGTCTATCGACGCCAACTACACAGATCTGTGTAGTTAGGAGAGGATTATAGGTACACAGACCTGTATAATCAAGGGGTTGGAACGTGAAGAGTTGTGAGGATCGGGAGAAGGGGCAGATGGCAGATGGAGAAGAAGTACGTTCGACGCGGAGGAGGCCTGGGGCGGAGCGGCTATTGGGAGCGGCTTCCGACCTTTTCTACAGGGAGGGCATAAGGGCAGTGGGCGTGGACACAGTCTCGGAGAGGGCGGGGGTCTCCAAGAGGACGCTCTACAACCGATTCGGGGGCAAGGACGGGCTCGTCGCCGAGTACCTCCGTCGCCGCGACGAGAGGTGGAAGGCGTACTTGCAAGGCGTAACCGAAGCTGTAGACGAGCCCAGGGAGAAGCTCCTTGCGGTCTTCGAAGCATACGAGGAGTGGTTGGTGGGGCAAGATTTTCGGGGTTGTGCGTTCGCCAACGCGGTGGCCGAGATCCCCGACCCCGACCACCCGGCTCGGGTGGTCGCCAGGGGGCACAAGGAGGGGATCGAGGAGCACCTGGCCGTCCTGGCGAACGAGGCTGGGTTCGAGGAGCCCAGGATTCTCGCGGAGCGGCTGCTGCTGTTGCTCGAGGGTGCCGCCGCGACGGCGGCGATGCGCCGCAGCCGCGAGCCCCTCGGTGTGGCGAGATCCCTGGCACTGGAACTGATCGACGCCCGGTGGCGCTAGTGACCCACCCCGATTTCCCCGCCCAGGCGGTCCTCGCCGTCTCAGATGGAAGAGCTCAGGCCAAGCCACACTCGTCCCGAGCTCGGAGCTTTCTCTAACCCTTTGCTAGCCTTTCCACAGCGCAATATAGCACCCTCCTTTACCGGGACCAGCGAGGTCAGGCTGACCTACGTGTGATCCTGTGCGCGGTTCCGGTCTGGCGGGCATGCGGGTACGAGTGCGTCGCGGCTCCGTGACGGTGCCACTCATCGACGGTGGTAAAGTGAAGGCAGGATTTGGGGATCGCTGGCGACATAGCGCTCATCCTGGTGGCTGCCCTCCTGGGAGGAATAGTGGCCCGTTGGCTCAGGCTGCCCCTGATCCTCGGCTACATCGCCGCTGGCGTACTCGTCGGGCCCAACACCTTCGGCCCTACGGTCGGGAATGTACACGAGATAGAGTTATTGGCCGAGATCGGGGTTGCGCTCCTCCTGTTCACAATCGGTCTACACTTCTCCCTGCGGGAACTCGCGCCCGTGCGACGCGTCGCCCTTTTGGGCACCCCATTGCAGTTGGTACTTACGATCACCTTTGGGTACGGGGTGGGCCGCCTCCTCCTGGACCTGGGTTGGGTCGAGTCGGTTTGGCTCGGGGCCTTGTTCTCGCTCTCGAGCACCGCTGTGGTCCTCAAGACCCTGGGCGAGCAGGGGGTCCTTGGCACCCTGTCGGCGAGGGTGATGGTCGGGATGCTCATCGTCCAGGACCTCGCCATCGTACCGCTACTGACCGTTCTGCCTGTTCTGGAGAACATAAGGGAAGGTCTTCCCGAACTCGGCCTGGCGGTCCTCAAGGCAGCGGCGTTCATCGCCGCCATGCTGCTATTCGGCTCAAGGGTCCTACCGTTGCTTTTGGCGAGGCTGGCGGCCTGGGGCTCACGCGAGCTGTTTCTGGTCTCCGTGGTTGCCATAGGCGTCGGTGTCGGGTACGCGACATACCTCTTCGGGCTCTCTTTCGCCTTCGGAGCATTCGTGGCCGGGATGGTCCTCTCCCAATCGGACTACAGCCACCAGGCATTGGCCGAGGTCGAGCCCTTGCGCGATGTCTTCGCCATGATCTTCTTCGTCTCCGTCGGGCTCCTGATCGACCCTTCCTTCCTGTGGGCGAGGTTCGGGACCATCGTGCTCGTCGTGGCGCTCGTCCTCATTGTGAAGGGTCTTATCTTCGGGGGTCTCACCAGGGTCTTCGGCTACGGCAACATAGTCCCATTCGCTGTGGGATTGGGCCTCTTTCAGGTCGGGGAGTTCTCGTTCTTGCTAGCCAGGGAGGGGATCAGCGCAGACGCCATTTCCCAGGAGACCTACTCGCTCGTGCTCGCCACAGCAGCCGTCACGATGGGCCTCACCCCCCTGGCAGCCCGGCTCGCGCCGGTTCTCTACGGCCGTTACCGGCGGAGGTTTCCAAGAGAGCCTCTACAAACCTTCAACCTGCCTGAAGGAGGGCTCACAGACCACGCCGTCGTCGCCGGGTTCGGTAGGGTTGGATCCTTCGTAGCCAGGCTGCTCCACAGGCTCGACAAGCCTTTCGTCGTCGTGGAGGCCAATCCCGACCGCGCCGACGAAGCGAAGGCGGCTGGCTTCCCCACCGTTTATGGCGACGCTGTGGCCGTACCCGTCCTCGAGGCCGCGGGGATCTCTCGGGCTCGAATCACGGTGCTGACCATCCCCGATGCCATAGCGGCCAGGCTCGCCGTCGAAAGGGTGCGGGGCCTCGCCCCAGACGTCGACCTCCTGGTCAGGGCCGAGAACGCCGGCCAACTGGAAGATCTAGGCCGCCTCGGCGTCTACGAAGCGGTACAGCCGGAGCTAGAGGCCGGCCTGGAGTTGGCGCGCCAGGCCCTCGCGCGCTTCGGGGTCGCGGCGGAGGAGGCCCAGAACTTCGCCGACGGCGTAAGGCGCGAGCTGTACGCGCCCATCTTCGGAGAGGGGACCGCAAACGAAGGCGGCGACGGACTCTACGCGAGGCTGCGGCAGGCCTCGCAGGCGATCGAAGTAGAGTGGGTAAGGCTGCCCGAGGGACAAGCTCTTGAGGAAGATGAGAGCGAAACCCTCACAGGAAGTACCCAGCTCGGCCGCACGATAGGGGACCTCGGTGTGAGGAGCGAAACCGGGGCGTCTATCCTTGCTGTCGTGCGTGGGGACGAGGTGATCCCGAACCCAGGGGCGGATTTGGCACTCCAGGCCGGCGACGCGGTCGGCGTCCTCGGTACCCCGGAGCAGCGGGCGGCCTTCCGAACCATCGCAGGAGCGAATGCCGATGATAGCCCCGAAGTCGCCAGAGGAACGCAGGACCGCTGAGGGACCACGCCGGCTTTTCCTCGTGCAAGTTGCTCTGTACAGCACAAGAAGGTAGAAACTTGTAGAATGTCCACGTAGCGAGGGTTTAGGGATCGTACGCGGGACCTGAAAGGGGACGAATATGGGGATCATGCGAACCAAGTCCATCGAGCAGTCCATCCAGGATACAGAGGATCCTGAGTTCAAGCTACGCAAGGCGCTGGGGCCACTGGATCTAACCCTGTTCGGTATCGGGGTGATCATCGGCACCGGGCTCTTCGTTCTGACCGGCGAGGCCGCAGCCGGCTACGCTGGGCCTGCAGTGGCGCTGTCGTACGTCGTAGGCGGCATAGTTTGCGCCCTGGCTGCCCTCTGCTACGCGGAGTTCGCCTCGACCGTGCCCGTAGCCGGAAGCGCATACACTTTCTCCTATGCCTCCTTGGGGGAGTTCATAGCGTGGCTGATCGGGTGGGACCTTATCCTTGAGTTCACCCTGGGTGCCGCAACGGTGGCGAAGGGCTGGTCGGGGTACTTCGTTAGCGTCTTCGAGATCATCGGTATAACACTGCCGACCTGGCTCTACGCCGCTCCTGGCGGTGGACCGTCCCACGATTTCATATCGCTGATCGTGATAGCGCTCGTGACGACCATCTTGGTTATAGGGATAAAGCTAAGCTCTCAGTTCAACTCGGTGATCACAACGCTCAAGATCCTCGTCACGATTTTCATCATTGGCTTCGGGATATTCTTCATATCGACGGCCAACCTCACGCCCTTCATCCCGCCGGCGAAGCCGGGTGGGGAGGAGCTCCAGGTCTACCTCCTACCGAGCCTCTTGGGGATAGACACAATATACGGCGTGACAGGCATCTTCACGGCGGCGGCGCTGGTCTTCTTCGCCTACATAGGTTTCGACATCGTGGCCACCACTTCAGAGGAGGCGCGCAACCCGCAGAGAGACCTGCCCATCGCCATCCTTGGCTCTCTGGCGATCTGCACGGTCTTCTACGTCCTGGCCTCCATCGTCTTTACGGGACTCGTGCCCTACGACACGCTTGCTACGGCGGCCCCAGCAGCTACGGCCCTCGAAGCGACGCCCTTCCCAGCAGCGCAGCTGATCGTCTCTTTGGCGATCCTCATCGGACTCACGGTGGTAGTGATGATCCTGGTGCTCGGCCAGAGTCGGGTGGCCTTCGCCATGAGCAGGGACAATCTGCTGCCGCTTTGGTTCTCGCGGGTCCATTCCACCTTCCGCACGCCGTACAGGATCACGATCATAACCGGCATCGTCGCGGCGCTCCTCGCGTTCTTCCTCCCGCTGGTGACGCTCGGGGAGCTCGTGAACATCGGCACGCTCGCCGCCTTCGTGCTTGTCTCCATCGGGGTCATCGTCCTCCGGCGGACGCGGCCGGATCTCCCCCGGGCGTTCAAGGTGCCAGGCTACCCTGTTGTGCCTATACTCGCCGTCATCTCGTGCCTCTTCCTCATGGGTTTTCTTACCATCGGCACCTGGGGGAGGTTCCTGGTCTGGATGGGCATAGGGCTCGTGATCTACTTCGGCTACAGCAGGAGCCATAGTAAACTGGCCAACCAGGACTCCTCTATGGGAGCGAACCAGGAAACCTGAGTGTAGCCCGGACCAGGGCTTCGCGCCCTGGTCCGCCTTGCACGGGCCCCAACACACAGGTCGGGGACACATCAGCCCGCCTGGCTCCGACGACGGCGACGTCGTACTTGCTGACATCGCGGATGTTCTCGCAATAGGGTGCTTTATCTCGGGCCCGGGTCGAGCCTGGCATTTTTCATCGAGGCCGGAACGGGTGCAACTCATCCTTTCCCTCTCGTACGACGCCGTAGCTCGATTCTGGCACTTCGTTCCATACCCCGGGAAGGTCGCCGAGGGGCTCCGAGACGATGACACCCGCTGCCACGAAGCGCAACGTAATAGCAGCGGGTGCGCCTGGTCAGGCTCTGTCGTCGTTTTCCAAGGTAATTGCTACTTTTCCTCTAGCGTGTCCTTCTTCGAGATACCGAATTGCCCCGGGGACCTCGCTCAGTGGGTACGTCCTGTCGATGACCGGCGTGACCTTGCCGGCTTCGATGAGGTCCTTGAGGACGATCATGTCCTCGTGGTTCTCCGACGAGATGAACGTGCCCAGCTTCTGGCCCACGAACCGGGACAGCACGAGCGCGCGGATCTGGCGATCGGTGCCTCCGAGCCACCGTCCTCCCCCTTCGCCTCCGGTGATGATGAGGGTTCCCTCGGGGGTGAGGGCGCGCCGGAGACGTGCCAACGTCGAGTTCCCACCGATGTCCAGGATCAGATCGTAGCGCTGCTCTCCTTCGGCGAAGTCCTCGCGCCTGTAGTCGATGACATGATCCGCACCGATGGATCTGACCATCTCCACCTTCGTGGTGCTGCACACGCCAGTGACCTGCGCGCCGAACGCTTTGGCTATCTGCACGGCAAAGGTGCCCACACCGCCCGACGCGCCGATAATCAACACGTTCTGCCCCTGGCGCACCTTTCCGTGATCGCGTAGGCCTTGCAGGGCGGTCATGCCGGAGATGGCGACCACCGCCGCCTGCTCGAAGGTGAGGTTCGCCGGTTTGGGCGCGAGCTTGTCCTCGCGAGCACACACGTACTCGGCGTACGAGCCCTTTCCGATGCCGAACACCTCATCCCCAGGTTGGAACCTGCTCACATTCTTGCCTACCTCCTCCACGACCCCGGCTACGTCCGAGCCGATGACGGGGTTCGTGGGCGCGCGGAGCCCGTAGCCCGCGAGGCGTATCGGGTAAGGTAGACCCGTCATGACGTGCCAGACGTCTCGACCCACTCCAGCCGCGTGAACGCGTACCAGCACCTGGTCGTCTCCTATCTGGGGCTTGTCGATGTCCCTGAGTTCCAGGACATCGGGTGGGCCGTAGGTGTTCCGGACGATTGCCTTCATCAGTTTCCTCCTCCAAGTTTGGTTTGGCGCAGCCCTGCGTGCCTCGCGGGGTGCTGGTTCGAAACCGAAGGTCCTATCCCTTCGGTTTGGACTATGTTCAGGCAGATTTATGGGCACGTATTTCCCACTGTTCGACGTTTACGCCCTTGATCAGAAGCCACAAGGTAAACGACAGTTCGCCAATAACCCCAGCCGCAAGTAGAACCGAGGAGACCATGGAAAGTGCTCCACTACTCGGAAAAAGAATTCCAAAGCTATCCATTAGATAGCCAAAGCATGCAACCATCAACAAGACGCCCAGAATCCTGGGAAAGTAGCCCGACTTGAAGACCAAGTACCCAAGGGGGGCAAAATGGAAGCCAAAAATCACCTGCCAAATATAAACTCCACTGTCATGCAGACTGAGAAATAGCAGCACGAGAGCGTGCAGCTGATCTGGCTCGAATACTGTCAAGTACTCGGCATCGTTCGAAAGTAGCAGGACACCAAGACTGTTAAACACATTGACTGCCATAACAACGGTCATCGCCAGCCTGGCAAACGCCGCAACCAGAGCAAGCGTTCTGTTTACCGGCCTGAGCAGTACGTAAAGGACTGAGATCACCACGATCTCGAGCAAAATGACGACTGAGTCGACAACAATGCCGAGGCGGAACAACCCGTCAGACGCCATGACATTGCTAGCTGTTGCCGCGGCATCTCCGGGCACAATGAAAGTGGAGGGAAGGTACAAAATGCTGAAGGGAGCCAGTATGGCGATCAATAGTATCAGGAACCCTGCAAGCCTTGCGGTGTTCTTGATTGAAGTCATTGTCCTCTCCTTTATCGGCGGCTTGTCTCGATTACTGTTTGACGTCGGACGCATTTGCCTAGCCGGGTTTAACGCGAATGGCCGAGATCAAGGGCATTCCCAGATTACGCACTTTCCTTAGCAACCCATAGAGCGCGGCCTGATCCACCACCTGGCCGGTTAGAAGCGTGTCGCCATTGTCTTCCAATGTGATGGTCATGCCCCCGAACCAGTCTGTCCATTGAGGACCCAGATGGCCCTTGATCCTGATCTGGTAGACCATCGGTTGATCGAGTTCGCTTGACACTACCCTCCACCTTTCGTAGCCATCGTTCCATGTACAGGAGCATAGCTACGATGCGGTGTTGACGTACACACACCAAAGTGTCGTTTGGGGGTGTTGTTTTTGGTTCTGGCGCCGACTGACTCGATCATCCGTGGAGTTGTCGGAGCTTCCCGAAGTAAGGGAGTGTGCCAGCGATCCAACGTTTGCAGTACACTTCGAGTTGCGGCGAACTCCAGGACGGCATCATTCGAGGAGGAAGGATGAAGGTGGAAGCCCGTTATCTGACGAACGAGGATGGCGCAAGGGTCGGCGTGATCCTGAGCGTCGATGAGTACGAGCGGCTTATGGAGGCCGTCGAGGATCTGGAGGCCATCGGAGCCTACGACGAAGATATGGCAAAGATCGAGCGCGGCGAGGCCGACGTCATCCCGTGGGAGGAGTCCAAGCGCCGCCGTCGACACGCTTGACCTACGCGGTCTTTATCGAGGCGAGGGCCGACAAGGCTCTCGGGAAGTTGCCCCGAGAAGTCCAGGAGCGCCTCGACCCGGCCATGGACGCCCTCGCTGAAAACCCCAGGCCCGCAGGCTCTCGAAGGCTGTCCGGTCGGGAGGGCTACCGCATGCGGGTCGGCGACTACCGAGTCCTCTACAACGTGGACGACGCCGAGATGACGGTCACCGTGACCCGCGTGGGGCACCGGGGAAGCATCTACGGATGAGCGCGGCCTGATCGGCCACCTGGCCGGTCAATAGCGTGTCGCCGTCCTCTTCCAGCGTGATCGCCATGCCCCCGAACCAGTCTGTCCATTGAGGACCCAGGTGGCCCTTGACCCTGATCAGATAGACCATCGGTTGATCGAGATCGTTTGTACAGGGGCATAGTTACGGCACGGTATTGGCCAACCGATACTTCAGTGTTGTTTGGAGGTGTCGTTTCTAGTTGTAACGAGGGAGGATACCGAGGGATCTGGCTTTTCCTACAGCTTCGGTGCGCCTCTGTACCGAAAGCTTGCCATAGGATTCTGCGGTTGTGCCCCTTGACCGTGTCCAGGGCGAGGAAGAGCCGTTCGCTGATCTCACGATTCGAGAGTCCCTGGGCGATGAGCTGCAGCACCTCTAACTCGCGTTGGCTCAACGGCTCGGCAAGAAGCGAATAGGATCTGTCTTCGCTCCCCTGCGCCTCGGCTTCGAATGCGGCCAGCAACCTGCCTGTGTAGTTCGGCATGATCCCATGAGCGGCTGCTTCGGACAGTAGTCGAGACATCGGCATACCTTCGTCGACAAAGACTCGGACGTAGCCCTCCGGCTCGGCCAGCGTCAGGGCACGTTCCAGCGGCACATGCGCAGCAGGGATGTCGCCTTGCGTCTCGTGAGCGAGCGCCTGCAGCACCAGGATTTTGATCACGCTTCCCGTCCTCTCCCCTTCTTCCGCTGCTTTCAGGAGGCGCTCCGAAAGTCCCGTTGCCTCGTGAATGGAGCGTTCTTCCCGATCGCTCT
Organism: uncultured Rubrobacteraceae bacterium; assembly: GCA_902806095.1. Classification (GTDB taxonomy): domain Bacteria; phylum Actinomycetota; class Rubrobacteria; order Rubrobacterales; family Rubrobacteraceae; genus Rubrobacter_D. Next base: position 22,581 of record CADCVF010000079.1, on the reverse strand, counting down.
GATACCGGGCGATGAGCACCCTGGCCAGGGTGACATGCTCGAACTCGCGCACGTAGCTGAGGTCGTCATGGGCGGACAGGCCCTGCTCACGCGCCCAGTCGAGGGCTTCACCCAACCTACCCTGGGCGACCCACACCCGTGTCTTCAACGCCGCGATAGGACGCACATTGGGGGAAAAGTCACTCATGTACAGGCGCTCTGCTTCGTGGAGCAGGTCGAGAGCACCGTAAAGATCGCCTTCGCACATTCCTCGACTTCGTAACGCAGTTCGTAACGCTCGGGAGACGGTAGCACTGTAGAGTAGTGTCGTGACCGACGAGATCAGGGATAGGGAGTCAATGGGATGAGTACCCGGACCACCCCCTGGCTGGCCTGGTCGCTCGCCGCCCTCTCTGTGACCCTGTTTCTGGCCGCCGTCGCTCTGCATATCCTCACCCTGCCCGTCCGGCCTTCCAGTAGCTGGGGTACGGGGGGCATAAGCACGCCGTTGTGGGCGATACTGCCCTTCCTCCCCTTCCCGATCGTGGGAGCCCTTATCGTCTTCAGGCGCCCCACGAATCCCATAGGCTGGATCTCTCTGGCCGTCGGCATCGCATGGATGATGGGTATGGCTACCGGCTCGTACGGGCTTTACGGCGTACGGATGACTGTGCCCGGCTTGGTTCCTTACCCGGCTGCGGTCGGCTCACTGGCCGAGTTCCTGCCACCGACGGCTTTACTACTAGGGGCCTTCCTGATCCTGCTGTTCCCGGACGGGAGGCTCCCTTCGAGCAGGTGGCGTCCTGTGGCCTGGTTGTGCGGGGCGGTGATCGCCACAAATATCGTCGTGACCATCCTCGCTCCTGGTCCGCTCTCCGAGCTTAGGAACGTGCGCAACCCGTTCGGGCTGGAAGGGTCCCCCTGGTTGGCGAATGCGACCGAACTCATCGGGCTACTATTCCCCATATGTCTTCTGGCCTCGGCGTCGAGCCTGATCGTACGCTACCTCCGTTCTGGAGAAGAGGTGCGGGAGCAGATCAAATGGCTGGCCTTCGCCGCCTCGATAGTTGCCCTGGGGGTTTCGGGGGCGGTGATCTACGGAACGCTCTTCCCCTCGGATGCAGGGAGCAGTGCTTCCGGCATGTTGGGGAACCTTCTGGAAGACGCTATTACCTTGAGCTTCGGTGGAGTCCCCGTAGCCATCGGCTTCGCCGTTCTCAAGTACCGCCTCTACGACATAGACGTGGTCATAAACCGCGCCCTGGTCTACGGAGCTCTGACCGCCTCACTGGTGCTGGTCTACTTCGGGGGCGTGACGGCAACTCAAGCACTCCTCCAAACGTTCACCGGACAGGATGATCTTCCGCAGCTCGCCGTTGTGGCTTCTACTCTTGTGATCGCCGCCCTGTTCGACCCTGTGAGACGGCGCATCCAGTCCTTCATAGATCGCCGTTTGTACAGACGGAAGTACGATGCGAGAAAGACTCTCGAAGCGTTCTCCGCGAAGCTTCGTGACGAGGCGGACCTGGACAGTTTGAATGCGGATCTGGTAACGGTCGTGGGGCAGACGCTGCAACCGGCACACGTCTCGCTGTGGCTGCGCCCCGATACGCCCCCGAATGGCGAGTTGGCAGACTAAGGCCCCAGGCCCTGTGGGACAGCGTCTACCGATCTGACTGTTTCATTCTGGCGCAAGAAGTCGTATGATAGAGATCCATGCAGGCGTGCCTGAGTAGAGGTTTGCGGGAAGTAGTGATCCCGCGCCTCACCGCCGCCGGATTCTCTTCCCCGATTCCGACTCTTAGAGCAGGTAGGGGCGTCACGTTGGTTCTTTCCTTGGGGGTGTAGATGAGCGAGACCAAGTATATCTTCGTGACGGGCGGCGTAGTGTCGTCCATAGGCAAAGGGACTAGCGCTGCGGCGCTTGGGATGCTGCTCAAGAGCCGGGGATACAGGGTCGTGCTTCAGAAGTTCGACCCTTACATCAACGTGGACCCTGGGACGATGAACCCTTACCAGCACGGCGAGGTCTTCGTCACCGAGGACGGGGCGGAGACTGACCTCGACCTCGGTCATTACGAGCGCTTCCTCGACGAGAACCTCGGCAGACTCTCCAACGTGACCACGGGCAGCGTCTACTGGGAGGTCATAACCCGCGAGAGGAGGGGCGACTACCTCGGGGCGACCGTGCAGGTAATCCCGCACATAACCGATGAGATCAAGAACAGGATAGGGCGCCTCGGCCAGGACAAGGACATCGTCATAACCGAGATCGGGGGCACCGTAGGAGATATCGAGAGCCTGCCTTTCCTCGAGGCCATAAGGCAGTTCAGAAACGACGTCGGACGCAAAAACGTGCTCTACGTCCACGTCTCCTACGTCCCCTACATAGAGGCGGCGGGCGAGCTCAAGACCAAGCCGACCCAGCACTCGGCGCAGCGCCTGCGTGAGATCGGCATAACCCCCGATGTGCTCATCTGCCGCGCGGACAGGCCCATAAGCGACGATATTAGGAAGAAGATCGCGCTCTTCGCTGACACGGAGCTCGACTCTGTTATCGCGGCCGAGGACGCCCCCAACCTCTACGCGATACCCTTGAATCTGCACGAGGAGGGCCTCGACGACCTGGCGCTGGATAAGCTTGGGCTGAGCGCGCCCCACGCCGACCTCGGGGAGTGGCGGCACCTCGTCTCCCGCATGCTCGGGGCCAGGCGTACGGTAAGGGTCGCGATCATCGGTAAGTACATAAAGCTCCAGGACGCTTACCTCTCCGTGGTCGAGGCCCTTGCCCACGCCGGTGGCGCCCATGGCCTGAAGGTCGAGCTCGACTGGGTCGACTCCGAGCAGCTCGTGGACAGGGCTTCTACGGAAGAGCGGCTCGCGGGCGTCGATGGCGTCCTCGTGCTACCTGGCTTCGGCCACAGGGGCGCCGAGGGCAAGATAGAGGCGGCCCGCTACGCGCGGGAGACCGGGACGCCCTACCTGGGGCTCTGTCTCGGGATGCAGATAGAGGTCATCGAGTTCGCCCGCAACGTCGCGGGCCTCGAGATCGCGAACTCCACCGAGTTCGAGCAGGATACACCACACCCCGTCATAGACATCATGCCCGACCAGGTCGGCGTCGAGATGGGCGGTACGATGCGCCTCGGGCACTGGCCGTGCCAGATCGTGCCAGGCACCCTTGCCGAGGAGGTCTACGGCTCGGGCCTAGTCCACGAACGCCACCGCCACCGTTACGAGGTGAACAACGCTTACAGGGACGCCCTCGCCGATGCGGGGATGATTTTCTCGGGCACATCACCCGACGGCAGGCTGGTCGAGATAGCAGAGATAGGGGACCACCCGTTCTATATCGGGAGCCAGTTCCATCCCGAGTTCAAGAGCCGCCCCCTGAGGCCCCACCCGCTGTTCTACGGCTTTGTGGACGCCTGCGGGCAGACGGCCGACCTGGACAGAGAAGCCCTCAGGCCGGAACAAAGGGCGGCCCACTGAGGGAGGCCGGCGCAACGCGTGAGGTCCTCGGGACCGAAAGCCGGCTCTTAACGGCCGTGCTCGCCACCGGCGCCCCCGCTGGTACCATCGCCACAAGTACTGCTGGCCTGATCGAGTTCTCGGCGTCGCTCTCCTGGGAGAGACTCGAAGATGTTCCTCCAACACCCACACTTCCCGCCCTGCCCGGGACCGCACGCTCCTCGGTCCTCGAGACAGACGACCCTGCAATGCCAAAACGTGAGATCCTGGGTGAGATCCTTGCTCTCTCGGAACGCGACCTCGGCTCGGCTCTGGAGACCGTATTACGGTCCCTGACTACCACAGCAGCGCTCTCTGAGGCCGTCCTCGAGACAAGGGCAGCCCGCGTGACGCCCCCCACCTCGGCAGCGGCGACCACTTTGCAGGCCCTCGCACTCGACCTCTGGGATGCCGGCTTCTGCGTCAGGTTCGCCCCATCGTGGACGCCGGTGCCCGCAGGGGCAGTCGGCCTCGGAGTCCTCGGAGCCGAGCAGGAACTGAACGGCTTCTTACAAGCCCATCCATCGTGGAGCGTGGCTTGAAAGTGGGCCGACGATGAGGATCGGGGTGCCAACCGAGAGGACCCAGGGGGAGAGCAGGGTCGCGCTGGCCCCGCACGCCGTATACGAGTTGACCCGCGCGGGACACAGGATCTTCGTCGAGGCCGGGGCGGGGGAGGCCTCGAGCATCACCGACGAGAGCTACGAGGAAGCCGGCGCGCGCCTCCTCGAGGAGCCCGAGCGGGTCTACACTGACTCCGAGATCGTCGTCAAGGTCTACGGGCCCGTCGAGGAAGAGTACGGGTACCTGAGGGAGGGTCTCATCCTTGTCTCCTTCCTCTCATTGCCGGTCAACCGGGATCTGATGCGGGCCCTCCTCGACTCCCGGTGTGTCGCTTTCGCCATGGAGACGATCCGCGACGCGCGTGGCCGCCTGCCCGTGCTCACGCCGATGAGCGAGATCGCGGGTCGCCTCACCCCGCAGATAGGCGCCCACTACCTGCAACGCCCTTTCGGAGGACGCGGTATACTGCTCGGTGGTTCGACGGGGGTGAGGCCGGGACGCGTTGTCGTACTCGGTGCTGGGATCGTCGGGGCCGGCGCCGCGAGGGTGGCCAGCGGTCTCGGGGCCGAGGTGGTCATCATAGACAGGGATCTGGACCGCCTCAGGCTTATCGAGGATGCCCGCCTTCCCAACACGACGACGCTTGCGGCGAGCAGTCTCGGGATCAGGGACGCCGTGCTGCGCTCGGACCTTCTTATAGGGGCGGTACAGGTCGTTGGCGCCCGCACGCCGGCCCTCGTTGACCGTGAGACGGTCTCGCAGATGAAAGAAGGGAGCGTGATAGTCGACGTCGACGTTGACTACGGGGGCTGTGTCGAGACCTCCCGTCCGACCACTCTTGCAGACCCCACCTTCGTCGAGTACGGGGTTACCCACTACTGCGTCAAGAACGTGCCGGCATCAGTGCCCGTAACGGCCACGAGGGCCCTCAGCAACGCCCTCTTGCCTTACATGCGCAGGCTTGCCGGTGTCGGTCTCTCCGACGCGCTGGGGGCCGACGAGGGGCTTGCAAGGGGCGTCGTCGTCGCCGAGGGACGGGTCGTCGACCCCGTCCTCGCCCGCGACTCTGGCATGGAGTACAACCAGCTCTCCTCAGTGTTGCCGCTCCACTCGGAGGCCAGATGACCTTCGAGCCCCTCGGACGCTCGCTCTCGGACTTTACCGTCGAGCTCGACGTGTACTCGGGGCCGTACGAGTGGCTGCTCGCCCTGATCCTCAAGGACGAACTGGAGATCTTCGAGGTCCCATTGCGCGAGCTGGTCGAGTCCTACCTCCTGGCACGGCATCCGGACGCTGCGAACGCCCTGGAGCGCGATACGGATTTCGCTGGTTCCGCCGCAGCCCTCATCCTGCTAAAAAGCCGCACGCTCTCACCGGCGATCGACGCAGATACTGAGGGCATCGAAGACGAGCCCCTCTCTCCGGAAGAACTTGCCGAGAGGCTCACGGAATACTTGAAGGTCCGGCGCGCAGCCGAGCACCTAAAGGACCGCCTCGCCCAGAACGTGGGCCATTACGTTTCGGCCCACACCATAGCTCCGAGACAGGGAAGCCTCGGTATAGAGCCCGACCGCGTGTCCCTGGCCGCGAGGCAGGCATTCTCTCGTCTCATCGAGCCGCCGGTGAGGCACCTGGGTCCGATCACGGTAACCCTCCAGGAACTCGCTGGGATCATCCTCACGGCCATCGCCGGCGGAGCCATCTCCTACGAGAGCCTCACGAGCGATATGGACCGCCTGAATAGAGCGGTCGCGTTCGCCGCCGCGCTCTCCCTGGCCCAGGATGGCAGCCTCACGCTCACCCAGGCCGAACCCCTGGGACCGCTTACACTGGAACCAGCAAGGTGAGCGGGCAGGAAAGGGTGCCCAGGCCTGCGCACCTGGTCGAAGCGGTCCTCCTGGTCAGTGCAAGCCCTATCGGTGCCTCGGACCTCCGCTCTGCGACGGGCCTCTCTGAGCAGGATCTGGTCGGTGCCCTGACGGACTTGCGGGAGCGCTACGACCCCGAGGCTTCGGGAATCGTACTGCGAGAGGTCGCCGGCGGCTATCTGCTCTCGACGAATCCATCCTGCTCCCCTGCCATCGAGCGGTTCCGTCAAGAGGCCCGTCCTGCGCCGCTCTCTGGCGCTGCCCACGAGGTTTTGGCCTGCGCGCTGTACCTCGGACCGCTCACGCGCGGAGCCGTCTCCAGGGTGCGGGGCGTAAACTCGGACGCGGTCATACGCAGCCTGATCGAACGCAACCTGCTCGTCGAGGTCGGCGCTGATCACGACGCCCCAGGCTCACCCGCGCTCCTCGGGGTGACCGACGAATTTCTGGCGGCGACCGGCGCCTCATCCAGGAAGGATTTTCCCCCTGTAGATTCACTCGTGACGCAGGAAGAGCTCGCCCGTGTTCGCGAACGTCTGGCGTCCTCGGTTACGACTCCGCCGGACGCCGGAAGCGAGTCTTCGTAGTGCGCCTGCAAGCGTTCCTCGCCAGGGCTGGCGCGGCCCCCTCGCGGCGCAAGGCCGAGACTCCGATACTGGCGGGCCGCGTAACGGTCAACGGCGACACAGCGATACTTGGCGCCACAGTAACACCAGGGGATGAGGTCGAACTCGACGGCCGCCCCGTCCTCCTCCCAGAGACCAGGGTCTACCTCGCCATGAACAAACCTGCGGGATACTTGACAACCATGAACGACGACCGTGGCCGCAAGACCGTAGCCGACCTTATGCCCGACGTGCCAGGACTCGTACCGGCGGGCCGTCTCGACGCCTCCACGACGGGCCTGCTCATCCTCACAAACGATGGCAGGCTAGCCCACCGCATCACCCACCCTTCTTCGAAGGTCGACAAACAGTACAGCCTCACCCTCCAAAACCCCGTCCCCGACGCCGCCCTCGCGGCGCTTGCAGCGGGGCCCACCCTCGAAGGCGGCAGGATGCACGCCCCCAAACTGGCCAACCTGAGCTGCACCGCAAACACAACGACCCTCGACCTGACGATCCACGAAGGCCGTAACCGCATAATACGCAGGGCTTGTGTGGCCGTAGGGTTGTGTTTGATCTCTTTGCACAGGACGCGCGTCGGTCCTGTAATCCTGGGTGACCTCCCCGAGGGCGAGTACCGTGTCCTCACGCCTTATGAGCTAGAGGTCCTGCAGTGAACCCCGTTACGGGCGTACCGGGCGTGGATTTCACCGTCGAAGACGTGCGCCCGACGTTCCCCGAGGAGCTCGAAGTAACGCCGTTGGAAGGGCCACCCGACGCGACGATTCGAGTACCTGGTTCCAAGTCCGTCACCAACCGCGCGCTCATCCTCGCCGCGCTCGCGGACGGGCATACAAAGATCACGAACCCCCTCTTCGCAGACGACTCATACTGGCTCATGCACGCCCTCGTCAGGCTCGGCATCGACGTCAGCGCCGACAGTGGGCGGGCAGAGATCAACGTAAACGGGCAGTGCGGTGTGATCGACGCCTCCGGTGTCGACCTCTTCGTCGGCAACGCTGGCACGGTGGCCCGCTTCCTGCCGCCCGCGCTCGCCCTCGGCAGGGGACCATACACCGTGGACGGGGTTCCAAGGATGCGCGAGCGCCCGGTCGCAGATCTCGTAGATGCAATGAAGCAGCTCGGTGCCGCGGTCGAGTACGCCGGTGAATACGGAAGGTTCCCCTTGATCGTGATCGGCGGCGGGATCCCCGGCGGAGAGGCTCGTGTGTCGGGGAGCAAGAGCAGCCAGTTCATAAGCGGCCTGCTGATGGCTTCACCCTACGCCGGGCGTCGCGCTACGCTGCTCGCCGAGGGCCGAAAAGTTTGGCCCTACGTCGGTATAACTGTCTCCATGATGCGGGCTTTCGGCGTGGAGGTAGAACAATCAAACGGTCGCTACTCTGTCGACCCCGCCGTCTACACTGCGCGCAATTTCGAGGTCGAGCCTGACGCCTCGGGGGCGTCCTACTTTATGGCGGCCGCGGCCGTAACGGGAGGGCGCGTGAGGATCCCCGGTCTGGGCTCGACTTCGACGCAGGGCGACCTCCGCTTCGTAGGGGTTCTGCACGACATGGGCTGCAGGGTCGAGATGTCCTCTGATTCTGTCGAGGTAGAAGGACCCGACCGGCTGCGGGGCGTCGAAGTCGACATGAACGCGTTCTCCGACACCATGATCACACTCTCAGCCATCGCTCCCTTCGCCACAAGCCCTACCACTATCAAAAACGTAGCCCATACCCGACTCCAGGAGTCCGATAGGCTCTCCGCCGTCGCTACCGAACTCAGCCGTCTCGGTGTCGAAATACGAACCTCTCCATCATCTATACACATAATACCTGGAATAGTACGGCCTGGGGTTGTACGAACTTACGGCGACCACAGGATGGCGATGGCATTTGCGGTAACGGGGCTCGCTACGCCGGGAGTCGGGATCGGGGACCCTGGGTGCGTGACCAAGACCTTTCCGGGCTACTTCGGGCTGTTGGAATCCCTGCGGTGAGGCGCAGGGGCTTTCGGCTATACTTCCGGGTCCATGGGAGGCATTCTAGTAGCCATAGACGGACCCGCGGGGAGTGGGAAGAGCTCGGTCGCGCGGGCGGTTGCCTGGCGCCTGGGGGTCGTCAACCTCAACACGGGCGCCGCCTACAGGGCCGCCGCACTCCTGGCCCTGCGCGAGAACGTCGACCTCGCTGACGGGGAGGAGCTTGCGGCCCTCGCGCGCAGGGTTTGGCTAGATCCGGAGGGTGCGAGCATCGACGGGGCGAGGGTGGCGGAGCCTGAGCTCCGCTCCCCCGAAGTCTCTGCGGCGGCATCGAAGGTCTCTGCCCATGCGCCCCTCAGAGAAGTACTGCTCCCTGTGCAGCGGGCCGCGGCGGAGAAGGCTAGGGCCAGGGGTGGGGCCGTCGTCGAGGGAAGGGACATCGGTACCGTCGTCCTGCCTGACGCTGAGTTGAAGGTCTACCTATCCGCCGCCGCGGAGGAGCGGGCTCGCAGGCGGGCGTACCAGACGGGCAGGGAGGGGGAGTTGGATCGCATCAGGGCCGCCATAGCCAGGCGTGACCGCCAGGATTCGGAGCGTGAGATCTCACCGCTCAAGCCCGCCGCGGATGCCCTCGTCCTCGATACGACGTCGCTGAGCCTCGAAGAAGTCATCTCCAGGGTCCTGGACCTTGCCAACGAACTGCGCGGGCAAACGTGAGTGGGGCCGTGCTCTTCGAGGGGAAAAGTACCCCGCGCGAGATGTCAACGAGGTACCGCCTGTTCCGAAGGGCGATGATCCTGCTCTGCCGCTTCCTGTTCGGTTACACCCTGCACGGCGGAGAAAGGGTGCCTTCGGAAGGACCCCTGGTAGTGGCTTCCAACCACAGCCAGTATGCTGACCCCGTCCTTGTCTGCGTGGCCGTCCCTAGGCGCCTGCAATGGATGGCCAAGAAGCAGCTCTTCGGCTTCCCTTTCAGGAAGTTCTTCGAGTTCATCGGTTCTTTCCCCGTCGACCGCGAGGGCGGTGGGAGGGGTGCGATCCGCGCGGCCCTGGCCTTCCTGGCCGAAGGTTGGGCGTTGGGGATCTTCCCGGAAGGCACCCACAGGGGCGCAGGAAGCTCCAGGGAAGCGAAGAGCGGGGTCATCGTACTCGCGGCCCGAAGCGGCGCCTCCGTACTGCCGGTTCATGTGGGAAGGCTGCCTGGACCCCTCTCCCGCCTGCGCGGCCAGCGGCTCCGCATCTTCGTGGGCGAACCGATTCAAATGGACCCGGCGCTCCGCGGTGGTTCGGCCTACCGCGAGGCGGCCGATGAGATCATGCGTACCATCTACGCCCTGCCACAACGACGGGAGCCGACTTGAAAGGTCTACCCGTGGTCGCCGTAGTCGGGGCTCCCAACGTGGGGAAGAGCTCGCTCGTGAACAGGATCATGCGCCGCCGCGGTGCGGTCGTCTCGGAGAGACCGGGTACCACCCGCGACAGGGGGTATAGCAGGGCGGAGTGGGCGGGCAGGGAGTTCACGCTGGTCGATACCGGCGGGATGGAGCCGCGCGCGAAGGTCGGCCTCGGGGCCCTCGTGACGCTGCAGTCGAGGGTGGCCCTCGAGGAGGCCGATGTGGTTGTGCACCTTACGGACGCCAGGCTCGGGCCCACCGAGGCCGACGCTGTTATCGCAGGCGAGCTCAGGCGGGCACGGGCCAGGGCCGTGCTCGCCGTCAACAAGCTGGATAACCCAGCCGACGATACCGAACGCCACAGCTTCTACACCCTCGGCGAGGGCGAGCCGCATGCGATCTCGGCGTTGCACGGCCTTGGCATCGGTGACCTACTCGACGTCGTCGTCTCCCTTCTGCCTCAGTCCGACCCGGACACGGAGGATGAGCCCCCAAAGCTCGCTATCGTCGGCAGGCCGAACGTCGGAAAGAGTACGCTCCTCAATCGTCTGCTCGGCACCGACCGCGCCGTCGTCTCGGAGAAAGCAGGCACGACGACCGACGCCGTCGCGGCCGAAATTACACTTGAAGTAGAGGGAGAGGCGGGACGCTATCTCCTGCTCGACACCGCGGGGGTGAGCAAGGGCGCCAGGCGGGCCAGCGGCGTGCCTTATTACTCATCCTTGCGGACCTCCGAGGCGATAAGGATCTCCGACGTATCGTTGCTCTTGGTCGATGCCACGGACGGCATCGTCGCGGGGGACCTCAGGATCGCCCGTGAGATAGAGGAGGCGGGCTCTTCGTGCGGGGTCGTCGTCAACAAGCGAGATCTCGTGGCCCCAGAACGTCTGCGGGAGATAGAGGGACTCGTGTCGTCCCGCCTCACCGACCTCAAGCCTCAGGCCGTATACGTCTCCGCACTCACGGGCGCAGGGGTCGAGGAGGTCTTGCCTTTCGCGGCAGGAGTAGGGCGAGCATACCGGCTGCGGGTGCCGACGCACGAGGTAGCAGAGTTCATTGGTGATGTGGTAGAACGCAGCGCGCCGCCGAAGGGAGTCAAGATCCGCTACGCTACCCAGACGGGCACGGAACCACCGAGATTCACGCTCTTCGCCAACAGGCCGAAGGATCTGCCCGAGAGCTACCTGCGCTATCTGGAGAACGCGCTGCGCAAAAGGTATGGTCTCTGGGGCGTCAGCGTCAGAATTAGAGTCAAGAGCAGCCGGTAGGGCACGTCAGCTTTCGCATGTTCAGGTCCTGGCTGAAATGCTGAAAAGCGAAGCCCGAAGGGCGTAGCGTGCTGGTAGACTCTTGGCGGGAAAGCAATCCCTTCGGCGGGAAGGGTCATTAGAGAAAGAGGAGAGACTATGTTCGATGTGGCAGCGAGGTCGCCTCGCATGAGCTGCGGCCCTGCGTGGAGTGAGGCTCGATGAAGGCGATCATCATGGCCGGAGGGCAGGGCACACGCCTGAGGCCACTTACCAGCGATCAGCCCAAGCCGATGATCCCCATAGTCAACGCGCCCTGCATGGAGCACATCGTGAGACTACTAGAGCGCCACGGCTTCACCGACATCGCCGTGACCTTGCAGTTCATGCCGGATGAGATAAGGGACTACTTTGGGAACGGTTCGGAGTGGGGCGTGAACATGCGCTATTCCGTCGAAGACGCGCCGGCGGGGACCGCAGGCTCCGTGAAGATGGCCGAGCAGCAACTCGGCCTCGGGGGCGAGCGGCTGCTCATCATAAGCGGCGACGCCCTGACCGACGCCGATCTGAGCCGGCTGGTCCAGTTCCACGGGGAGAAGGGCTCCGAGGCCACCATGGTCCTAAAGAGCGTCGAGAACCCTCTGGATTTCGGCATCGTCATAACCGAGGAGGACGGGCGTATCTCGCGCTTTCTGGAGAAGCCGGCATGGGGGCAGGTCTTCTCAGATACCGTAAACACCGGCATCTACCTGCTCGAACCTTCGGCGACGGCCGAGATCCCCGAGGACGGTGAGTACGACTTCTCCAAAGACCTCTTCCCAAGACTCCTCGACGCCGGGCGTCCGCTCTACGGCTACATCACCGAGGATTACTGGGAGGACATAGGTACGCTGGAGCAGTTCGCCGGTGCCCAACGCGACGTTCTCGACGGCCGCGTACAGGGAATCAGGCCCCCTGGCACGCGCCTGAGGGAGAACATCTTCGTCGGGCGCAGGGCGCTGGTCGACGACGACGAGCTCGAAGGGCCAGTCGTGATCGGGGAGAACGTCCGCGTCGATGAGGGCGCAAAAATAGGCGCCTACTCGGTCATCGCCGACAACGTTGTCGTCTCGGCCGGTGCCACGGTGGAGCGTAGCGTAATCGCTGAGGGGACCTACATAGGAGAGGGTGCCGAGCTGGTAGACACCCTCGTCGGCCGCAACTCCTACGTACAGGCGCGGGCCCGCATCCTGGAACGCAGCGCCCTCGGTGACGATGTGATCGTCGGTGAAGGTGCGACCATAGCCCCAGAGGTCAAAGTGTACCCTCACAAGACGATAGAGACCGGCGCCAACGTAACGCAGTCCCTGATCTACGAGACCATGGGCCTGCGTACGGTGTTCAAACGCGGCATCGTAAGCGGCAAGTTCAACGTGGACCTCACGCCAGAGTTCGTCACCCGCCTGGCCTCATCCTTCGGCACCACGCACGACCCAGGGGCCGTCGTAACCCTCGGACGCGACTCCTCGCTCTCGGCCCAGGTCGCCAAGCGTGCGATGACAGCCGCGCTGCTCGGAACCGGGATCAACATCAGGGACCTCAGGGCCGCCCACGCCGGGGTCGTCCGCCACGACGTGCTCGCAGGCAAGTCTTCGGCAGGGGCGCATGTCCGCGCCGGCAGCGACCCCGACGACGTCGAGATCCTCTTCTTCTCCTCCGACGCCACCCCTATATCGGAGGGGGATGCGAGGTCCGTAGAGAAGGCCTTCGTGCGCGAGGATTACCGTAGGGCCTACGGCAGGGACATTGGGGAGTTGATCTACCCCGGCCGCGTCGTGGAGCAGTTCGTGGAGCGCCTCGAACGCGCCGTGGACAGGGAAAAAACGTCGGGAGCCACCATCGTGGTCGATTTCTGCGGTGGCGTCGCCGGCCTTGTGGCGAGCCGTGTGTTCTCCCGTCTCGGCGTGAGCGCCGTCGTCATGGAAGGCTTCGCCAACGCCAACGCCGTCGGTGAAGCGGGGAGGATGAACCTACAGGAGAGCATCGAGCGCGTCGCCCGCATCGTGCCGACAGTGGACGCGGCCTTCGGCGCCGTCGTCGGTCCCGAAGCCGAGTACGTGCAGTTCGTCGACGATACGGGCGAGTGGGTCCCACCCGACGTCATGCTCGCCTGCCTCATCGACCAGATGCATCCGCAAAGGGCCGTGCTCCCGATAAACCTCAGCCGCAGATACCACAAGCTCGTCGAGGAAGGCGATGGTAGCGTCGAAATGAGCCGCACAGGCCTCTCCAACGTCGCCATAAAGGCGGCAGGTATCCGGGCTGACCTCGCTTCTCTCGCCGACGGCCGCTACATCTTCCCTGCGTTCCTGCCTGCTCCTGACTGCTTTATGACGCTGGCCAGCGCCCTGGAAGTGTTCCGCGAGACGTCTCTCTCCAGCGTGCGCCAGAAGTTCGGAGAGTCCTTCGACCACGTCCACAGAGAACGCATCGAGTGCCCGTGGTCGGCCAAAGGACGCGTGATGCGCGGCCTCGCCGAGAAGTTCGGCGGAGACCCCGATGCCATCCTCGCCGAGGGCGTGCTGCTTGGCGTCGAAGACGGCTGGGTCCTTATGCTCCCTGATCCGGACAGCCCCGTGTTCTACGTCTACGCCGAGTCCAAGGAAGGCTACGGGAGTCCAGCGGAGATAGTGGAGGAGTATGTTGACCTGGTGAAGACCCTGATCGACGACCAGGCTCTGCTTTCAAGCTGAGATTGCACTTCAGGTTCAGGGTAGGTTATACTCGTGCCATGGACGATTCAGGGGTGCATGGGAGTTTCGACTGGGAGGACGCCTGGGACATCACAGCCCTCTCTGAGGAGGATCTGAGAGAGACTCTAGAGGCGCTCTCGGAGGAGGAGCGTAGGATCAGTTACAGGCGGAGAATCCTCCAGGGGAGGATAGATCTGATTCGTGCCGAGCTCCTACAGCGGGGCGCCCTCGCGCGTGGCCCCGAGGAGTTGGCGCGGGTGTTGCTCGGAGATCAGGAGATCAGGTGAGTGAGTGTCCTGAGTGTGGAGCCGATGTCTCGGTGGGGATGAGGTTCTGCGCCGAGTGCGGCACTAAGGTCGACTTCGGTCAGAGCACCGTCTCTTACGCGCCGAGTTTCGGCGAGGATGTCGAGCCAGGCACCTCAGGCGGCGCCGAGGGTGCGGCTTTGATCGAGATGGATCAGGTAGAGGGCACGGCGGGACGCAGGATGCACGACCTTGGGGATGATGTCGTCACGGTCGGGCGTGGGCAGGAGAGCAGCATCTTCCTCGACGATGTCACCGTCTCACGCAAACACGCGGAGATCGTGCACGGAGAAAGCGGGTATAGAATACGCGACATCGGAAGCCTGAACGGGACTTACGTCAACCGGGTCAGGGTCGATGCGGTCGACCTGCGCAACGGGGATGAGATACAGGTCGGCAAGTACCGGTTCAGGTTCGTGTTCTCCTAGAGCAGCAGGAATTGTAGTCGAGAGGATGGGAGTGACCGTGGTGGAGAACGACGGTATCGATGCAGAGACCAACGAAGGCTACGCACCAGCGTCGGAGAGGTACAGCGCGACCAAGGACAGTTTCACCATCGGTGAGGTCGTCGAGCGCCTGAGACCAGAGTTCCCGACCCTTTCGGTCAGCAAGATCCGCTACCTCGAGCGCCGCCGACTCATCAACCTCAGCCGCACGCGCGGCGGATACAGGCTGTTCTCCTCCCAGGACATAGAGCTCCTCCGCTACATCCTGACGCTCCAGGACAAGGAGTATCTCCCGCTGAAGGTCATAAAGAAGCGTATAGAGGGAGGCGGTGCGTTCACCGCAGGCGACGCGGCGGGGGACCTCTCCAGGGTCCTCGAAGAGAGGACCTACACGCGCGAAGAGTTGGCCGATACCCTCGAAACGGAGATACGCTTTGTCGAAGAGCTGATCAGCGTGGGCGTGATCGGACGCAGCGGCGAGCTGACGCAGCGCGACGCGGAGATAGCGCGCATGGCCCTGGAGATGGCGAAGTACTCGATTCAACCCCGCCACCTTCGCGGTATCATGGCCGCCGTCGACCGCGAGGCTGCCCTGTTCAAGCAGGTCCTCAACCCCGAGCTCCGCAGCGGTGACGACGGCCGCGTTGGCGAAGCCATGAACAAGGCCCGCCACCTCGCAGCCGTCGACTCGCGCATCAAGGAGCTTATGATGGCGAACGTGATAGATACCTTCGCCCCGTGACGGGCCAGGCGCGAGGCACCGCAGACGCCGCAAGAGTTCTACTGAACCATATCCGCACCGTCCAAGACTTCCCGCACCAAGGCATCTCCTTCAAGGACATAACCCCCCTGATAGAGGACGGCCGCGCCCTGCATACGGCCGTGGACGCCCTGGCCGAGGCTACCGATGGTATCTCCTACGACCGCATACTCTCGGCCGAAGCCCGCGGCTTCGTGTTCGGTACGGCCCTCGCCTACCGCGCAAGAAAGGGCCTCATCCTCGCCCGCAAGCCGAAAAAACTCCCGAGAGAGATCATCTCCGCCACCTACGAACTCGAGTACGGTACCGACGCCCTCGAAGCCCACGCCGACGCGATCCCCGAGGGCACCCGCGTCCTCGTCGCCGACGACCTGCTCGCAACAGGGGGCACCGCCCGCGCCATGTGCCAACTCGTCGAGAACGCCGGAGGCACGGTCGCCGGCGTAGCCTTCCTGATAGAACTCGGTTACCTCCGCGGCCGCGATAAACTAAAACCCTACGACGTCGTCTCCCTCATAACCTACGATGACCCAGAAGACTAACCTCCCAACACCGCTCGACGATACATCCCCTCAGGCCATCCTCCCTAAGCCCGAACGCCTCATCGCAGTCTACCTCCGTACCCTCACCAGCCCTCAGACTATAAAAACTTATAATACAGAACTTTCACTATTCATCTCCTTTCTAGGGGATGAGATGGGGAAGAGGCTTGGGGATTTGAGTGCGGAGGACATCTCGCTTTACAGGGAGCATTTGATAGGGAGGTATGCGGCTGCTACGGCGGCGAAGAAGCTTGCCGTGCTAAGGCGGTTTTTGATCTTCACGTACATGGCAGGCGCTACGACGGTCAATCCCGAGTCGTTACGCTTTTTCGCCAAGAGTCCGAGCGTGCGCCAGGACCCGGCCTACAACGTGCTTACCGACGAAGAGCTCTCGCGCATGCTGAACGCCGCCAGGGCCTCCAACTACCGCGACTACGTCATGCTCGCCGTGATGGCGGGGTGTGGCTTGCGGGAAGCCGAGGTCGTGGGACTAAGGATCGGAGACTTCCGCGAAGCGGCGGCAGACCAGGTGCTTCTGCGCGTTCTGGGCAAGGGCGATAAGGTCCGCAACGTGGCGATCTCCCCGGAACTGTGGCGCCTGATCCAACGCTTCGTCCTCCTTACCGAACGTAGCTTCACCTCTCACCCCGATTCTCGTAAACCTATCTTCACCTCAAGGGTCGGCAAAGACAAGCCCCTCACTACCCGCTCGGTCCAGAACATAGTCAAGAAGTATGTGCTGGCCGCAGGTATAACAAAGGCCATCTCACCCCACTCCATCCGCCATACCGTAGGCACCAATATGGCCGTAAACGAAGCGCCGCTCCTCGTCATCCAACAGTTCCTCGGCCACTCAGACCCCAAGACGACCATGCGCTATATCCGCCGCGCAGAAGAACTCGCTTCTCATGCTTATCAATATAATACCTTGCCGATATAGCTTGATGGCTCAGCGTTTGTAAGGATTGTGGGAGGCGTACTCTTTCATGGAATACGCGAGCATCTCTTTCTCCGACTCTATGTACTCTCCGATAGCGCGTCCGAAGGCCGGGTCCCTTATCTTGTGAGCGCTGTAGGTAAGAGAAGGTAGGAAGCCACGCGCGAGCTTGTGTTCGCCCTGGGCGCCGGCCTCGAACAGTTTGAAGCCCCTCTCGATAGCGAAGTCGATACCCTGGTAATAGCACAGTTCGAAGTGAAGGTTACGCCTGTGTTGTAGGCTACCCCAGTAGCGTCCGAAGAGCGAGCTATCTTTGAGAAAGAAGAGGGCGCCGGCCACAGGGAGACCGGCTCCATCGTGCGCGAGGACGAGGAGTATCCGGTCTTTCATGGTCATGAAGACCTCGTCGAAGAACGCCCTGTTGAGGTAAGGTACACCCCACTTGCCGTCCAGCGTCGAGAGGTAGAACCTGTACATCAATGCGGCATGTTTGGGGAGGAGATCGTCACCTGTGAGGTGTAGGACCTCGAGCCCTTCATCCTCGAGTTGGCGTCGCTCGCGCGAGATCTGACGCCGCCGCTTCCCCGAGAGCGCCCCAAGGAAGTCCGAGAAGGTCTCGTAGCCTCGGTTGTGCCAGTGAAACTGTAGCGAGTGTCTCACTGCAAAGCCTCGCCCCGCAAACTCGCCGAGTTCATCCTCAGGTACGAACAACGCGTGCGAAGAGCTCACCCCGTACTCGGTACCGACGTCCTCAGCAGCCTCGAGCAGAGCTCTCTTGACCCTCGTTCGGGTTGGGTTATCCACATCGGGGTGCACCAGTAGCTTGGGCCCCGTAGCCGGCGTGAAAGGCACAGCGGCGACCAGCTTCGGGTAGTAAGCGAGCCCGTACTGCTGGTAAGCCCGGGCCCACTCCCAGTCGAAGATGTACTCCCCATAAGAATCCGTCTTCGAGTACAGACACAGCGCACTGAGGAGGCGTCCCCTTTCCTTACAGACGAGATAGGCCGGCGACCATCCACTGCGTCGGCCGATGCTTCCGGACCGCTCCAGCGCCCGCAAGAACTCGAAGTCGAAGAAAGGGAACTCGGGCGGCTCGAGCGTGCGCCACGTCTGCCTGTCCACGTCCTCGATGCCACGAAGCCGTTCGATCCGCATCATGCCCCGTCCAACCTCGATAACCGTCGTGTGCCAGAAATCGTCGGCAACTCCTTGTAATCGCTGCCTGCAAGAACCACTATTGTATCCTGCCGCCACTCGCAAAGGTACTCTGTTTGCCCCAGGATGGTCTTGGATCCATCTGTGGCAGGGGGAGACCATACGTTGACTCTGTGCCGCAGCGGCCTATAACATTAGTCATGGAAGAGTTTGTGGTATCATTGACCGAGCACTACCTCAAGCCGACGCTTGAGTTGATAGGAATCTTCATAGTCTTGCTCGGTGTCCTGTTGGCGCTTCTGCGTTTCGCGATGTTCCTTTTCGGCTCGAAGAAGTACCCCAGCATAGAGCAGATCCAGCTTGACTTGATACATTACCTGATGTTCGGCCTGACTATCCAGGTGGGGGCGGATATACTAAGTACGGCGGTGAACCCCACCCTGACAGACCTGGGCGTCTTGGCCGGGATCGCAGTTGTACGGGCTGGGCTCAGCTACTTCCTATCGAAGGACGAAGAGCGTGGACTCGAAGCGACGCAGGCGAAGCCGCGCGAGGACGAGGAGGGTCGCTAGCTTGCATAGAGAATTCTTGCCCTCATATAATCCTGGACGCTATATAGTAGGGTAGCATTCGAACGAATGCGGCTATCGCCGCTCGTAGCGTAGACGCGCAAAACCTCCGACCAACCCCAATGGGATGGCGGTAAGCGCCGCGATGGCGAAGAGCGTCCCGAAGGAACCGGCCTCTGCGAGCGGCGCTGCCACGGCGGTTGCGACGCCGCTGCCGGCGAACACGGCACCGGCGAAGAACGAGACCACGGTGGCCCTCGCCTCGGGGAGGACCTCGGTGGCCCAGGTCTGAAGCGTCGAGTGCATGAAGGCGAAACCGCCGGCGACGAGGACGGCCGCGATCGCTGCACCCCCAAGATGGCGGTCCAGGGCTCCGGCGGCGTACCCCGAGGCAAGCATGGCGCCGCCGATCAACATCAGGGCGTGACGACCGAGACCGTCGGTGGCCCTCTTCAACACCCACGTCCAGGCGAGCGTGGCGAGCCCGTAGAGTCCGACGGCGAGCCCGGCGACGGCGGCGCCGTAGCCTTGTGCCTCGAGTGAGGGGGCGAGATAGGTCAGGAAGCCAAGGATGACGCCACCCTCGACGAGCGCGAGCAGCACCACGAGAATCGCCCAGGGGCGCCTTACCACGAGGCCGATCTGTGCCAGAGGTCCAGCGTTAGCGCTCTCCTTCGGCGGTTCGGGCAGCCTGCTGGCGAGGCCCAGGCCAAGAACCCCAGAGGCGATTGCTGGTACCGCGAAGGCGAGGCGCCAGTGGCCCAGGTAGGCTGCCAGTCCCGCCGCAGCGGTTGCAATTGCGGTCGCCATCGCACTCGCCGCCATCTGGTCGGCGAGTGCCTTCTGCCTGCTTGAGATCGGCACAGCGTCGCCGATGTAGACGAGGGCGGACGGTATCACCGCCGCAAACAGCCCGCCCGCTAGGGCCCTCGCTGCGACAAGGACCGCCAGGTTCGGCGCCAGAGCCGAAAGCAGACCTGGTACCACGACGGCGAGCAGCGCAAGCCGCATGACTCGCACCCGCCCGAGTCTGTCGGAGAGCATTCCCCACACGGGTTGCATCAGGCCGTATAGTAAGAAGTACAGGCTCGCCGCAACCGCTACCTCCTCCAGAGATGCCCCGAGGGCCGCCGCTATGGTCACGAGCATCGGGGCGATGGTGAACCGGTCGAACGTGCTCACGAAGGCCGCTGCCCGAAGCACCCGCAGGGGACCCGGAAGTGGGCTTTTCAAACCCACTCTATCGTTCGCGCGGCTGGGATGCGCAAAAGCGCATTCGCCCTCGTAAGGACACCCATGTGGAGCAGCCTATCGAAACTGCCGCAAAGATCATAGCCCCAGGGTACGCGAGCCCCCTGCGTGCAGCAAGCCTCACGTGACCGCTCCAGTCCGGAAGGAGCCTAGGTGCACAGAAATCTGTATAATACCCTGTAGAAGATACGAGTTACGTCATCTCGCGCAGTGGGAAAGCAACGCGCAACCATTGCAGACCATTGCCGACAACAAGCTAGATAGGTACACAAGATAAATGGACACAGGTTTGTCGATATAAACGATCGACTGTTCAATCATTCTGTGCACCTATTTAGTGGTACGCTAACAATCAGAAGTCCCGCGATCGTCGTCGGGATGAAGCTCTGGGATCAAGCACTCCGTTGCCTGAGGCGTTGCGCTAGTTCGGCCTGAGGCGAGCGAGTGCCCACCATTCAGGCTGAACTTCGCATAACGGGAATTCTCGGAAGTTCGTACAAAGCCTTCCAGTACTCTCTGCTACACAGAGGAGAACTGCTGTCGCAAACTCGCGAACTAGGGTGCATCGAGCAATGCCAAGAGCGTCGGCAACGCAGCGATGGTTGTAGGCACCCTCCAGATCGGCGTGGCCCGTCGCACCGACGAGGGCCCCGAGGCGTAGGCACGAGAGCGCCTACTTTAGTGAAACCCTGGCTGAAATGCTGACTAGCTGAAATGCTTTATCATCGTCTGCGTATTAGGCTGCTTAGGTGGGTCTTGATCGAATGTATTATAGATATAACTCTCCACACCCAGGAAGTTTGGAAGTTCTCGATCTGTTGCTTGAGGCTGTTGTTTTGTTGCGTGAGGTTCTGCGCCCTTCGTTTGAAGCCTTGTAGCCTCCGCCCGCGATCTCGCAGTCTCCGTTTCAGTATAGTTATTCGTTGTTCCCGGTCGAGAATCTGACCTTCTAGCTGTTCTGTCTCCTGAGCTTGGTCGCCGAGCTTCCGTTGGAGAGTCCGTATCCTCCGAGACTTCGCGACCCTTTGCCGCTCGCGCGCGAGGAGCCGGTGCTCGAGCTTCCCTACCCTGAGTGTCATCGCCCTCTCTTGACGCCTGGATCGGAGAACGGCCTCGGCCGATACGTCAAGCTCGGCCTTGAGACTCGCGTTCGAGTAGCCCCTCTCCTCCTCGGCGTCTACCCAGCCGACGTAATCCTCGGAGGCGACCAGGAATCGACTCTCGAGCAATTCGTTCACGCTTGCGATCTCCTTGGAGCTCTCTAGCCTAAGGCGCAATTCCGGGTTCTGCTCCAGGGTGTCGAGGTATCTCTTGTATGCGCGAGATTTGCTATAGTATTGCTCCTCCTTTACAGCCCGCACGGCCTGCTCGCGAAAATTCTTGAGGAACTTGTAGTGGAACAATACACAGCTGAGATCGGCTATCCTGGCGTTACGAACGCCGTGTGGAGGATCGGGCTCCAGGCTGCCATCGCAGAACACGAGTGGGTACTTGGTCAGCCAGGGACCAGGCAAATCGAAAATGGTCCTGCGAAGCCCGCCTGAGAACCACTCGATCTCATCACTCTCGAGCGTGATGTTGTCGGTAGCCAATCTCCGGGAACGCTCTTTCCTGCTCACCCTTTCGAGCCCGGAAATGTCATAGAACCTGTGCACCTCCTTGAGGGGCTCGTCGGGCCCGTCCGCAAGGCCCAACAATGGTCTCTCCGGGAACATATCCAGCATCTGCGCCACAACCGCAGTGTAGGACTTGCTATTGAGGTAGCCGAGCAAAGACTCCAGACCTATGACATCCGAGTAGGGGTAGTCGAACAACTCGTCGATGTCGACGCACAGTGACCACCTGCCCTTGCCGAAGCGCTCGATGAGATACTTCCTCATGACGACCTGCCCACGTGTGCCATCGACGTCGGCATCGAAGGGCAGAGCTACCCGTAGCACCGTCACATCGTCGAATTCGGAGGCAGCCGACACGGTACCATCGCTGGAGTTGTTGTCCAGGAAGACCAGGTGCCTGGCACCCAAGGAGATGTAATGCTCGACGAATGCCCTCACCCACGGCTCTCCGTCCCTTACGAGGCAGACGACGACGAGCTCATCATCTCTGTAAACTATCTCCTCAGGACCGCAGAGGTGCTCGACCTCGAAGCCCCCGATCCGCTCGGTACTCACGGCGTCTTCCCTGCGCACGACCTCAGCTTCACAATCTCCCTTGAACCCCGAATCTCGAGATGGCGTACTTGCTCTGCTCATCGAATATTAGCCACGCGGTTCAAAGGGATCAAGTCAGCAAGCCGAGCCGCCAGTCTGCTGCCGCCCCGCGCAGCCAAGATAATCGTGCCAGAGGACCGGCGAGGCTGGGAGCGGGTGCTTATCGAAAGAAAGTATTATGTGTTTTTATCCATCGTTACCTGATCGCCTCGATGTATAGCCCCAGAGCAACCTCGAACAAAGTGGAGCCCGGATGACGCGCGATGGCGCCTCCGGGCTCCCGAACTCTCTATTGTGTGAAACTCACTCTCTCCCCAGCGCTACCCGGAGGGAGCAATCGCTATTTACTGCCCCAGTAAGGATCGCTGTCGTTAGCAGAGTTGTCGGTGACTGGTTGCCTACTACCCCCGCCGGGATTGATCGTATAGATCTCAGGGTCGGTTCCGGGTCCGGCGTCGTTGACATAGGCTATCCTCTTACCGGAAGGTGAATAGGAAGGGTAGTAGTCCTCCGTAGAATTGTC
>CADCVF010000078.1 GCA_902806095.1 uncultured Rubrobacteraceae bacterium | reverse complement strand
GACGCTCTTCCGATCTGTGTCGTCCGCATCCTCAAGGACCTCGAAGAGGACATCACGGACCGTCACGTCCTGATCGTCGAGGACATCATAGACACGGGGCTCACGCTCTCGTACCTGAGGCGCTCCCTGCTCGCCCGCGGGCCCGCCTCGCTCGAGATCTGCGCCCTCCTCTCCAAGCCCTCCAGGCGACGTACGGACTTGGAGGTCAGATATCTCGGCTTCGAAGTGCCCGACGAGTTCGTCGTCGGATACGGGCTCGACTACGCAGGGGCCTACCGCAACCTCCCCGACATCTGCATCCTAAAGCCCGAGGTCTTCGAGACCGGCTGAGACAAAGAGCGTCCCATTCGGTCCGCAGGTAGTATAATTCCCATGTCCTAGACGCACTTCGTGGAAGGTAAGAAGCTTTGGGCAGAATTTTGAGAAGCGGCGGACTGCTGTATTTCGTCATCCTCATAGTCTTGGCCGTCGTCCTGGTGAACATGCTGAGCCGGGGCAACCCGGACGTGGAGGAACTAAGCTCCCAGCAGTGGAAGCAGGCGGTCCAGGACAAGGCTTTCAACACAGATCTCAAAAAGACTAGCGAGAACTATCTGACGATCCTCGACGAAGACCAGACGGTAGAGGGTCAGCTGGATACCGGTAAGGGAGACCCAAAGAATTTCGAGTACTCTTACACGCAACTCACCGACGTGGCAAGCCAGCTGGACAAACAGGACATAGCCTACTCGGTGGACCCGCAGAACACGGGCTTCTGGCTCACCCTTCTCGGCACACTTGCACCGATCCTGCTTATCGTATTGTTCTTTATCCTGTTCATGAGCTCCATGCAGGGTGGCGGAAACAGGGTCATGAGCTTCGGCAAGAGCCGTGCTCGTAGGATGACCAAAGACCAGCCCAAGGTCACGTTCTCCGACGTCGCAGGGGCCGACGAGGCCGTCCAGGAGCTAACCGAGATCAAGGAGTTCCTCGAAGCGCCCCAGAAATTCCAGAAGCTCGGGGCTCGTATACCCAAAGGCGCGCTTCTGGTCGGGCCTCCTGGGACAGGCAAGACCCTGCTCGCGCGCGCCGTCGCCGGCGAGGCCGGTGTACCGTTCTTCTCGATCTCCGGATCTGACTTCGTCGAGATGTTCGTCGGCGTCGGTGCCTCCAGGGTGCGCGACCTCTTCGAGCAGGCCAAGCAGAACTCTCCCTGCATCATCTTCATGGATGAGATCGACGCTGTGGGCCGCCAGCGCGGCGCCGGCCTCGGGGGCGGTCACGATGAGAGGGAGCAGACACTGAATCAGCTCCTCGTCGAGATGGACGGCTTCGACTCCAAGAGCGGGATCATCATGCTCGCCGCCACCAACCGGGCTGACATCCTCGACCCTGCGCTCCTCAGGCCAGGCCGTTTCGATAGGCAGATCGTGGTCGACAGGCCCGACCTCCCAGGGAGGGAGAAGATCCTCAGGGTCCACACCCGCGGCAAGCCCCTCGGCCCCGACGTCGAGATCGGCACACTCGCCAGGGGGACCCCAGGCTTCACCGGCGCCGACCTGGCCAACCTCGTCAACGAGGCCGCCCTCCTTGCCGCCCGTCACGACAAGGACCAGGTCGACATGCTAGAGATGGAGGAGGCCATAGACCGTGTGATCGCCGGCCCCGAGAGGAAGACGCGCCTCATCTCCGACAAGGAGAAGGAGATCACCGCCTATCACGAGGGCGGGCACGCCATCGTCGGCGCGCTCCTCCCCGAGGCCGACCCGGTGCACAAGATCACCATTATCCCGCGCGGCCAGGCACTTGGGGTAACCATGAGCCTGCCCACGGAGGACCGCTTTATGATGAGCCGCGGCCAGCTCATGGCGCAGCTCGCGATGATGCTCGGTGGTCGGGCCGCAGAGAGGGTGGTCTTCGACGAGATCACCACGGGCGCCTCCAACGACCTTGAGCGAGTAACGCAGACCGCCAGGCAGATGGTCACCCGCTTCGGCATGAGCGAGAAGCTCGGGCCCATGGCACTCGGCCACCAGCAGGGACAGGTCTTTATGGGCCGCGACTTCAACAACCAGCCGGATTACTCAGACGAGATCGCCTTCCAGATAGACAAGGAGATCCGCAGGATCGTCGATGAGTCCTACGACACCGCCGAAGACTTGCTGGTTCGTAATCGTGAGTTGCTTGATAAGCTCTCCGCTGAGCTCATCGAGTACGAGACCGTAGACGCCAATCACCTGAAGCGCCTGATCGAGGAGTACGCCGAGGAAAACGTCTCGCCAAACGGCGCCGTACCCGACTCTGACGGCCGCTACAGGGGTAGCTACCAGGACTAGATGGGCCGCACGGCCCGGAACACGGGGAGGGCCGGGATCCTTGCGGGGGGTCCCGGCCCTGTCGTCGTCGGCATCCTCAACGTCACCCCTGACTCCTTCTCCGACGGCGGGGACTTCCTCGATCCCGAAGCCGCAGCAGAGCACGCCGCTGCCATGCTCGACGAGGGGGCTGAGATCCTGGACCTCGGTGGAGAGTCCACCCGCCCCGGTTCAAACCCGGTCTCGCAGGATGAGGAGATACGGCGCCTCATCCCTGTGATAGAGCGAATACTCGCGGTGCGCCCAGGGGCGGTTATCTCTGTCGACACCTACCGGTCCGGCACTGCCACCGCGGCCCTCGGAGCCGGCGCACGCCTCATCAACGACGTTACCGCGCTCCGCGGCGACCCCCGCATGGCCTCCGTGGTGAAGGAGGCGGCGTGCCCGGTGATCCTGATGCATATGCAGGGCCAGCCGAGGACCATGCAGAAGGAACCCCACTACGAAGACGTGGTGCGCGAGGTCAGGGACTTCCTGGCGCAGAGGGCCGAGAGTGCCGTCGCTGCGGGCATCGGGCCGGAGAACATAATCGTGGATCCCGGCATCGGCTTTGGGAAGAATCTCGAGCACAACCTGGATCTCCTTCAGAACCTCGATGCCATCGCAGATCTGGGTTTCCCCGTCCTCATCGGGGCCTCGCGCAAAACGTTTATAGGTAGGATCACGGGCGTCCAAGAGGCGAAAGAGCGCGTCTTCGGCACGGTGGCTACAACGGTGCTCGCCTACGAACGGGGCGCTACCTTCTTCCGGGTGCACGACGTGTGCGCCAACCGCGAAGCGCTCGCAGCCGCCAAAGCCATCCTCCACACCTTCCGCCGGTGAGCAGGGTCTTCCTGAGTCTGGGCAGTAACCTGGGCAACAGGCTGGCGTACCTCAGGGCCGCGGTCGCCGCCCTGGGTCGGAGTCCTCGGCTGAGGATTACAGGCACGTCCAGGGTCTACGAGACAGTACCTGTCGAGGTCGAGGAGAAGCAGCCGGATTATCTGAATTGCGTGCTCGAGCTGGAGTGTGGTGTCGCGGCGATCGAGTTGCTCCGCTACTGCCAGGGCGTCGAGGCTGCCCTCGGCCGCGAGCGCGGCGAGGCCGGCGAGAAGGCCCCACGCACGGTGGATATAGACCTACTCCTCTTCGGAGAGGAGACCATTGCGGAGCCTGATCTCCTGGTGCCGCACGCGGGAGTGGCGCGTGCCTTCAACCTCAGGGGGCTCGCGGACCTGGATGTGGATCTGTATATTCCGGGGCGCGGAACGGTCCAAGAGTTGCTTGGAAGCGTCCAACAGGGAGGAATCCTGACGTTCGGGGAGGCTGAAGAACTGTGTTGATGGCTGTGGACGTCGGGAATACGCAGACCGTCCTCGGGTTCTTCGAAGGGGAGGAGCCGCTGGGAAAGTGGCGTATCGCGACGGAGGTGCACAGGACTGCCGACGAGCTCGCCGTCTTCTTTGCGGGACTGCTAGCGCTCGAGGGCCTGCGCCGCGACGCGGTGGACGCGGTGATCGTCTCCAGCGTAGTGCCTGGTCTCACCCGCTCTTACCGGAACCTCGCTTCCGAGATCTTCGAGGTGCCTTTCTATCGGGTGACCGCGGAGATGGAGACGGGCCTCGACAATCGCTACGACGACCCTGGGGAAGTGGGGGCCGACAGGATCGTCAACGCTGTCGCGGCGGGGCGGCACTACGGTTTCCCCGCGATCATCGTCGACATCGGCACGGCCACGACCGTCGAGGCCGTAGACGGCGAAGCATGCTACCTCGGGGGCGCGATACTGACGGGCCTCTACGTATCATTGGAGGCGCTCGTCTCCAGAACAGCCAAGCTTCCTAGCGTCGACCTCGAAGAAGCACCACCGAGGGTCATAGCCACCAATACCCCCGACTCCATCCGCAGCGGTTTCATCTACGGCTACGCCGGCGCGGTCGACGCCCTGATCAGGCGATCCCGTGACGAACTGGGCGAGGACAACGTCAGGGTCGTCGCCACAGGAGGTCCGGCCGGAGTCATAGTGCCCTACTGCCGCGAGATCCAGCACTTCGACCCCGACCTCACCCTGAAGGGTCTGCTAACACTCTACGAGATGAACGCGTGAAAAGCACTTCAGCATTTCAGCACGCTCTGCCCTACGGGCATCGCTTGTCAGCATTTCAGCCAGTCAGCCGGCACGCGAATGCTGACAAGCGGAGGCGAAGCCGGAGCGTGCGGAAACGCGCAGCGTTTACTCGTTGACAGCTTTCTCACCCACCCTTATAATCTCGCGGCTTATGATCGACAAGAACCAGGAGCTCGTTACCCCCGAGGGTCTCGAGAAGCTCCAGAAAGAACTTGCATACCTTACAGAGACGCGTCGCAAGGAGGTCGCCGACCGCATCCGCCAGGCCCGTGATTTCGGGGACATCTCGGAGAACTCCGAGTACGACGACGCGAAGAACGAGCAGGGCTTGCTGGAGCGTCGTATCGGCGAGCTCCAGCGCAGGGTGCGCAACGTGAGGGTGGTCGACCCTTCCGAGGTCGAGGAAGACGCGGTCGACCTTGGGACCACGGTGACCCTCAGGGTCGTCGGCGGGAAGGGTCAAGAGCGGACGTTCCAGATCGTCGGCGCCAACGAGTCGGACCCGACGAGCGGGAAGCTCAGCCACGCCTCCCCGGTAGGCCGGGCTGTACTCAAGCGAAAGGTGGGGGAGAAAGTCAAGGTCTCCACCCCCCGCGGCGCGACGGAGTACGAGATCGTCAACGTCGAGGCGGCGAGCTAGGGCGCCGGAAGCGCAAGCCGCTTCTCTCTGGTTTCGACGACCGAACCCCAACGGGAGCATCGCATGAGCGAGACCGGTAGGTCGACCGGCATTCACATACCCGGCTGGGCCGAGAGGGTAGCCGATTCTCTGGGCGTGGGGCCGCATGTGGTCGTGAGTGGCATCAGCGTCTCCGGTAACATCCACGCCGGCAACCTGCGCGAGGTCCTCGTCGCCGAGGCGGTGGCGAACGCTCTGCGGCAACGTGGTGAAGAGGTTCGCTTTATCTTCCACGCGGACACGATCGACCCCCTGCGTAAGATAGCCCCCGGCATCCCCCAGAGCTACGAGGAGTTTATCGGCCACAGCCTCTCGCACATACCGGACCCCGAGGGCTGCCACGTCTCCTACGCCGAGCACTTTCTCGTGCCGTTCGAGGAGGCGCTCCTCGAGATGGGGATGGACGTAGAGGTGCTCCGCTCGCACGATCTGTACGAGCGGGGCGTCTACACCGAGGTAACCCGAGGGGCCATCGAGCATACGGAAAGGTTGCGCGAGATCCTTCAAGAGGTCACGCATCGGAAGATGCCCGAGCATTGGTCGCCCTACCTGCCGCGCGCCTCGTCAGGGAAGCTGTCCGGGATGCGCGTCCTGGAGCACCTGCCGGAGCAGACCAGCGTCGTCTTCGCGGATGAGGATGGCTTCGAGGAGGCGGCGGACTACTCGAAAGGCGAGGGCAAGCTGGGTTGGCGGGTCGAGCTCGCGGCCCGGTGGAAGGCGCTCGGGGTAACCTTCGAGCCCTTTGGCAAGGACCACACCAGCCGCGGCGGCTCGACCGACACCGCTGACCGGATGTCCAGCGAGGTGTTCAACTATCCGGTGCCTGGCCGCTACGAATACGAGTGGATAGGACTCAAGGGCCGCGGGGACATGAGCAGCTCTCGGGGTATCGTGCTACTGCCGAAGGATCTCCTCGAGATAATGCCCCCCGACGCAGTGCGACGCATCATCCTCGGCCGCGACCCCGCCCGTCGCTTCGACATCGACCTCGAAGGTGGCTTTCCGCGCTTTATGGAGGAGTATCGGGCAGAGGCCGGCGAGCCCTACATCCCCTTCACCCATCTCGTGACCGTCGCCCAGACCTTCGGCGAAGATCAGGACGCCGCCGCACAGATGCTGTGCCGTGGCGGGTACGGGGAGGTAGCCAGAGACACGGACAAGCTGGCGCGGGACCTCCACTACGCCCGCAACTGGGCCGCGGAGTGGGCTCCCGAGTCGATGCGGCTGGGGCTGCTCGACCAGGCCTCTTCGGAAGAGGCGGCCGCAGGGCTCGACGAGGAGCAGCGCGCGTACCTGCGCGAGGTCTCCGGAAAGCTCAGGGCCGAGATGGATGGAGAGGCCGTCCAGGAGTTGCTGTACTCGACCGCCATCGAGCGTGGGCTCAAGCCCAAGAAGGCGTTCGCCGCCGTCTACAGAGTCTTGCTCGGCAAGAGTAGCGGGCCCAAGGCAGGCCCTTTTATCGCCGGATTGACCCTGGATCAGGCCCGTGAGAGGCTCTCCGTGTGAGACTAGACACCACAGCGACGGGGTGGCTACGATACTCTTCCATAAAGCGCTGCAGGAGGATCAGACAGCCTACCGCAACACGAGGTATAGCGCTTAGAGCGTAAAGCTCCTGGCGGGTGCCGATATACAGGGCCAACGGTTGTATACTCCTAGTCAGCCGGCACGAGCTAGAGAGGTACGCATTAGAGAGGTACGTATTAGAGAGGCGCACTTTATTTCGAAAGGCAGATTTTTTAGAGATGTGTAATCCGTCGATCCCCGATAGTCGTATACAGCTAGAGACCGTTATGACCCCCGATGCCGTGAAGGACCCTCGAAGCAGAGGAGATTCCCGCTAATGTTCGAACGTTTCACGGAGCGGGCCCGCAAGGTCGTGGTGCTCGCACAGGATGAGGCCCGTCATTTCAACCACAACTACATTGGTACCGAGCACCTGCTCCTCGGACTCCTTCGCGAGGACGAGGGCGTCGCGGCCCAGGCGCTCTACTCTCTGAACGTCGTTCTCGACGAGGTGCGCGAACAGGTAGAGAGCATCGTCGGCTACGGCGAGGAAGGTACCGGCGCCCAGGCGCCGTTCACCCCGCGCTCCAAGAAGGTGCTCGAGCTCGCGCTCAGGGAGGCGCTGCAGCTCGGCCACAACTACATTGGCACAGAGCACATCCTTCTCGGGCTGGTGAGGGAGAGCGAGGGCGTCGCCGCGAGGGTTCTCTCCAACCTCGACGTCGACCCTGATAAGGTGAGGCGGGAGGTAGTCAGGAGGCTCGGCGGCGGTCGCAGCCGCAGCCGCGGTGGTGGCGAGGCCGGCAGCGGGCGCGGGGTCGAGGCCAAGCGGCCCAAGACCCGCCAGCTCGACCAGTACGGCAGGAACCTCACCTCCTACGCCGAGGAGGACAAGCTCGACCCTGTCATCGGCAGGAGCCAGGAGATAGCGAGGATCATGCAGATCCTCGTCAGGCGCACCAAGAACAACCCCGTCATCATCGGTGAGCCTGGCGTCGGCAAGACCGCCATCGTCGAGGGGCTGGCCGAGGAGATCGCAGAGGGGAAGGTCCCCGAGATCCTCGGGGACAAAGAGGTTTACACGCTCGACCTCGGGGCGCTGGTCGCAGGGTCCAAGTACAGGGGCGAGTTCGAAGAGCGCCTCAAGAAGATAATGAAGGAGATCACAGACCACGGCGACATCATCCTGTTCATCGATGAGATCCACAACCTGGTCGGAGCAGGGGCCGCTGAGGGTGCCATAGACGCCGCCTCCATCCTCAAGCCCGCGCTGGCGCGGGGTGAGATCCAGGTCATCGGCGCGACGACGATAGATGAGTACCGCAAGTACGTGGAGAAGGACAAGGCCCTGGAGCGGCGCTTCCAGACCATCCAGGTCGGCGAGCCTTCGGTCGAGGAGACCGAGCTTATCCTCAAGGGCCTGCGCGAGAAGTACGAGTCGCACCACAACATAGATATTACGGACGAGGCGCTCAAGGCCGCTTCGCAACTCGGCGACCGCTACATCTCGGACCGCTTCCTGCCCGACAAGGCCATCGACCTCGTCGACGAGGCTGCATCCAAGATGAGGATAAAGACCATGTCATCCCCGCCCTACTACAAGGAGATAGACGAGGAACTCGCCGCGGTGCGCTCCGAGAAAGAGGCAGCCATAGACGGCCAGGAGTTCGAGAAGGCCGCGCGCTTTAGGGACTCCGAGCGCAAGCTCGTCGCCCAGCGCCGCGAACTTGAGAAAGCCTGGCGCGAGGGTAAGATCGAAGAGAAGCGCGTCTCCATCGGTGAGAACGAGATCGCCGAGATCGTCTCCATGTGGACGGGTATCCCGGTCAAGAAGATGACCGAGGAGGAGTCCGCGCGTCTGCTGCAGATGGAGGACGCCCTGCACGGGCGCATCGTCGGGCAGAACGAGGCCATAAAGGCCGTCTCTCGCTCCATAAGGCGTACGTTTGCAGGCATAAAGGACCCGAACCGCCCTTCAGGCTCATTCGTCTTCCTCGGTCCTACCGGGGTCGGCAAGACCGAGCTCGCGAGGACGCTGGCCGAGTACCTCTTCGGCAACCAGGACGCCATGATCCGGCTCGACATGTCCGAGTACATGGAGCGCCACACGGTCTCGCGTCTCGTCGGTTCGCCTCCCGGTTACGTCGGCTACGACGAGGGTGGACAGCTCACCGAGCAGGTGCGGCGTCGTCCCTACAGCGTCGTGCTCTTCGACGAGATCGAAAAGGCTCACCCAGATGTCTTCAACATCATGTTGCAGATACTGGAGGACGGGCAGCTCACGGACGCGCAGGGCCGCACCGTGGACTTCAAGAACGTCGTCTTGATCATGACCTCCAACGTCGGGGCGCAGACGATCAACAAGACCAAGTCACTCGGCTTCGGCTCCGACGACGCCGGTCTCTCCTACAAGGAGATGAAGGGCCGCGTCACGAGCGAGCTACGCAAGATCTTCCGTCCCGAGCTCCTCAACAGGATCGACGAGATCATCGTCTTCCACAAGCTCGAGCGCGAGGACATGCGCCACATCATCGAGATCCAGATAAAGCGCCTCCGCCAGCAGCTCGTCGAGCGCGACGTAACGATCGAGTTCACCAACGAGGCCCTGGACAAGCTCGCCGAAGAGGGCTACGACCCCGCCTTCGGGGCGCGTCCGTTGAGGCGCACACTGCAGCGGATGATCGAAGACCCGATGAGCGAGATGATTCTGCGCGGCGAGATCCCCAACGGCTCCAAGGTCATAATAGAGCCCAACGGTATGTCCTCAGAAGACATAAACGAGGAAGAGTCCATAGTCGACATCAAGGTCACCCAGCCCAAGGAGATCGTCAAGGTCGAATCTGAATAGGTAGGACTCAAAGAGTTACAGGTGGGCCGGGGCATACGCTCCGGCCCTCTCTCTTGGCGGGCTGTGGTAGTGTGTGGGCCGTTGCGGCTTCGCCTCCATCGTAGGGTGGCCAGAAAGGCGCTCGAAGGGTTCCGAGGAGGGATAGGAGCCGGCACCTTCGTAGTTCGCGAAGCATGGATCAGGGAGGGATAGGGCATGGGGCTGGCCGTCAGCGGCGGTGATCGGGGGTCGGAGTACGTGACTGCTCTCGACAGGCACTTGGGATGAGGGACGCGAACCTCCCTCTCGAAGGGATAACCGTCGTCTCCGTCGAGCAGGCCGTAGCCGTCCCCTTCGCCACCCGCCAGCTAGCCGACCTCGGCGCAAGAGTCATAAAGGTCGAGCGTCCCGGTGCCGGAGACTTCGCCCGGGGTTACGACGAAACGGTCATGGGAATGTCAAGCCACTTCGTCTGGCTCAACCGCTCCAAAGAGTCGCTGGCCCTCGATCTGAAGCAGGACGAGGCCAAAGAGATCCTGCGCAGTCTCGTGGCCCGATCCGACGTCTTCGTCCAAAACCTCGCCCCTGGCGCGGCCGGACGCCTCGGCTTCGGCGCACAACAGCTGAGGGGAGAGCACCCACGCCTGGTGTACTGCTCCGTCTCGGGCTACGGCGAGGACGGGCCCTACACGGAGAAGAAGGCCTACGACCTGCTCGTGCAGTGCGAGGCGGGCCTGGTTTCCATCACAGGCACGCCTGAGACGCCCTCCAAGGTCGGCATCTCCGCAGCGGATATCGCCGCGGGGATGTACGCCTACTCCGGCATCCTCTCCGCCCTCTTCAGACGCGAGAGGACTGGCGAGGGCGCGACGCTCGAGGTCTCGATGCTGGAGGCGTTGGGAGAGTGGATGGGCTTCCCGGCGTACTTCGCCGGGTACGGCGGCGAGGAACCTCGGCGCAGCGGCGCTTCGCACGCCTCGATAGCGCCCTACGGTCCGTTCGGGTGCGGGGATGGCGAAGTCGTCTTTCTCGGGATACAGAACGAGCGCGAGTGGAAGCGGTTCTGTGAGGAGGTCCTCGGGCGCGAGGGGATGGCGGAAGACGACCGCTTCGACAAGAACTCCAGCCGCGTCGAGAACCGTGACGGGCTGCACGCCGAGATAGAAAAGGTCTTCTCCGGCCTTTCCTCAGAGGAGGTCATAGAGAGACTCGAAGGGGCTGGGGTGGCGAACGCCAGGATACGTACCGTGCGGCAGTTCCTGGCTCACCCCCAGCTGGAGGCGCGAAACCGCTGGCGCGAGTTCGGCTCGCCGGTGGGTCCGTTGCGCGGGCTCCTACCCCCGGCCACCCTGGACGGCGCGGAACCTCCTATGACCCCCATCCCCGAGGTCGGGGAGCACAACGAAAAGCTCTTTGCAGAGCTTGGCTACAGGGAGACACGGTGATCCGCGACGCCCGTCACACGTCTCTTTGGTCTTGATCCTGGCGCTTGGCCTCGTGGTGTAACCGCCCAGCGCATCCGAAGTTGGGGCCTCAACTCTTGCGGCTGTGATTCTCGAACCAGTGGGCGATGTCTGTTGTGTCCATGCTTCCCACGGCTATGCTCACGGCGAAGTCTTCCAGGTCCTGTTGCTCCGCCTGTAGCTCGTATCCGAAAGTTTCGAGAAGGTACGACGCAGCGTACATCGCCGTCCTCTTGTTACCGTCGATAAAGGGATGTCGCCAAATTATTGACTCGGCCAGAGAAGCCGCCTTGTCGAAGGGTGTCGGAAAATGCTCGCGCCCGAACGATGAGCCCCAAGGCCGCGCCACCGCGGCGCGGAGAGACTCGCGGTCACGCACCCCCCCTGAGCCTCCGAACGCCTCGACGGCGACCGTGTGTAGGAAGAGTACGTTCTCTGCGGTCGGACGCACACCTACCGCTGCGCGAGGTTCTTCAGAGCCGTGTCATACTTCCTCGTGAAACGGTGCGCGAACTCGATCAGTTCATCCGGTGGACCCTGTTCGACGCGTCGGACACGCATACTCGTGCCTTCGGAAGTTACCTCTACCTCTGCATCAGGCCCCAACCTTAGCTCCTCCAACATCTCCGGCGGAATAAACAGGGCCACCGAACCCCCGATCTTCTTCAACCGCCTCCTGGTCTCCATGTTCTACCTCCCCTG
Organism: uncultured Rubrobacteraceae bacterium; assembly: GCA_902806095.1. Lineage (GTDB taxonomy): Bacteria > Actinomycetota > Rubrobacteria > Rubrobacterales > Rubrobacteraceae > Rubrobacter_D. Next base: position 8,617 of record CADCVF010000078.1, on the reverse strand, counting down.
GTCAGATGTGAAGTTAAACAAAGTATAACCCTTCGTCCGTTTTGGCGGTACTGATCCCTTGTTTGCTGTACTTTTCCGCCGATCCAGTACAATCGGAGTGTGGCTACGAAGACGCTTTACACCTGCTCCAACTGCGGACACTCGGAGCCCAAGTGGCTCGGGCGTTGCCCTGACTGCGGAGAGTGGAGCACCTTCATCGAGGAGGTGCTCGAGAGCAAGAAGGTCGTCGGTTTCGCGGAGCGGGCGACGAGGCAGAAGAGCAGGGCCCCAGGCAGGACGCTTGCCCTCAGCGAGGTGCCTGTCGTGGAGGGCGGGGGCAGGATGGACGCCGGGGTAGGGGAGCTGAACAGGGTTCTAGGGGGTGGAATCGTACCGGGCTCGATGGTCCTTGTCGGGGGAGAACCCGGCGTCGGCAAGAGCACGCTACTTCTTCAAGTTATGGGGCACTTGGGAGAAGGCTGCCTTATGGTCTCGGGCGAGGAGTCGCCCCGGCAGGTCGCACTGAGCGCCCGCAGGCTCGGGGTCGAAGGAAGAGGTTTCAGGGTCCTCTCCGAGACGGATGTGGACATCATCGAGGCGACCATTCTCGAAGAGCGGCCGAGGACCGTGGTCGTAGATTCGATCCAGACGCTCTACTCGCCCGAGCTCTCGGGGGCGCCGGGCGGGGTCGGGCAGGTTCGTGAGTGCGCGGCGAGGCTCATGAGGCTCGCCAAGAGTGAGGGCATCGCGGTGTTCCTCGTGGGGCATGTTACGAAGGAGGGGTCAATAGCAGGGCCGCGCGTCCTGGAGCACATGGTCGACACCGTGCTCCAGTTCGAGGGGGATCGGTTCCAGAGCTTTCGGGTCTTGCGGGCGCTCAAGAACCGCTTCGGGTCGACGAACGAGGTCGGGGTCTTCGAGATGACGGGCCGCGGGATGGTCGAGGTCGAGGACCCTTCCGCGTTCTTCCTCTCGAAGAGGGAAGAGGAAGTGCCGCCGGGGGTGGTGACGGTGTGTCTATTGGAGGGGACGCGGCCGATGCTGGTCGAGATAGAGAGCCTCGTCGCACCGAGTCCGCTCGCCAACCCGCGGCGAATAGCCAACGGGGTGGACACAGGTAGGGTCAACATGCTCTGCGCGGTGCTGAGCCGGAGGGCGGGCCTCGCGCTGCAGGATCAGGACGTGTACGTCAACGTCACCGGCGGTGTGCGGGTCGAGGAGCCGGCGGCCGACCTCGGGGTGGCGCTCGCCATCGCTTCTGCGATGCGGGACAGGCCTGTGGGCAAGGGGACTGCGTGTTTCGGCGAGGTCGGTCTTACGGGGGACGTGCGCTACGTCTCCGGAGCGCCGCGCCGGACCACCGAGATGGCCAAGATGGGCTTCGGTCGTATAATCAGGCCGGAAGGTACGTCGGACGGCCCGCCGTCCGACGAGACGGGGAGCAGCACCCGTAGGGAGGCGAGCGTCGTGGAAGTAAGTACCCTGGAGGAAGCCGTGGCAGTGGCGCTACTTTGAGTCCCCAGCGTCGACACTTGCCTGCGGAACTGGCCAGCGCCCTCGAACTGGTTGCCCCTGGTACGGATCTCAGGGAGGCCATAGAGAACGTGATGAGGGCGCATAACGGGGCCCTGATCGTCCTAGACAACCCCGAGAAGCTCGAGAGCCTCGGCATCATCTCGGGAGGAATGAAGATCGAGGTAGAGTTCGCGCCGATGCGCCTCTACGAGCTTGCCAAGATGGACGGCGCTATTGTGGTCTCGCCCGATATCTCCGCCATCCACTACGCGAACGTTCAGCTCGGACCGGACCCCTCCTTCGAGTCCGAAGAGACAGGCATGCGTCACCTGGCGGCCCACCGCACGGCGCAGCAGACGGGCAGCCTCGTCATAGCGGTCTCCGAGCGCAGGAGGGTGGTGAGCCTCTACCAGGGCTCCTACGGGCCGCACGTCCTGGAGGATATCGGGGTAGTACTGACCAAGGCGAATTCGGCTATCGCGACGCTCGAGAAGTTCACCAGGAGGCTGAGGGAGGAGGCGCGGAACCTCACCGTGCACGAGTACGACGGGGCCGTGACGCTGCGGGAGGTCGTCGGCGCCGTCGGAACCTTCGAGTACTCGGCCAGGATCGCCGAAGAGATAGAGGCTTACGTGAGGGAGTTGGGCAGCGAGGGCCGGTTGGTCGAGATGCAGCTCGAGCAGGCCTTTCACGGCGTTCCCGAGCAATACGAAGCCTTGCTCAGGGATTACGTCGCCGAAGAGGCTGACTACAGGGTTGTCAGGGGGGAGCTGAAGACTCTCTCCGCCGAGCAGCTCTCGGACTCGGCCCAGATCGCCCGTACGCTCGGCTACAGCTCGGCCGGCCGGATGGAGGACTTGTTCATCAAGCCTCGCGGATACCGTCAGCTCGAGCGCGTGCCACGCCTGCCGCGCAGGGTCGCCGAGAGCCTGATCCGGGAGTTCGGCTCTCTCGAAGAGCTCCTCGGCGCGACGGAGGAGGAGCTCGACGAGGTAGAGGGGGTCGGCCAGGCACGCGCCCGCACTATCCAGCGCGGCCTCGAACGTCAGCGCAACCTGGAGATTACCGGCGAGGTCTCATAGAGGTGGAGTCCTGGGCTCAGGAGGGCGGCCCGAGATAGAAGAGCGGGGATTAGCGATCGCGCTAGTGCTCGCCGGCGGAACAGGCCGCAGGATGGGCCGTCCGAAGCAGTTCATCGAGCTTCTTGGCATGCCAGCCCTCCACTATACTTTGCGGGCCTTCGAGGAGTCTCCGGAGATCGCAAGGATCTATGCGGTCGGAGACAGGCAAAGGATCGAAGCCCTCGCTCAGGTGGCGGGCATAACCAAGTACGCTGCCTGCGCCGAGCCCGGCGAGGCCCGCTCCATCTCGACCAGGAAAGGCCTGCTCCTCTGCGCGGAAGACCCACAGACTATCGTGCTGGTGCACGACGGGTCCCGTTGCCTGGTCACACCCGACCTCATAAAGCGCGTCGTAAGAGCGGCCTGCGGAGCTAGCGAGCCTGACGGCGTCGTCCCTGGGGTCCCCGTCTCGGACACTATCAAGGTCGCCAGGAACGGGACCGTCTCCGAGACCCTCGACAGGACGAATCTGCTCGCGGTCCAGACCCCCCAGGCGTTCCGCCTCGGCTTGCTGCGCCGACTCCATGACTCGCCAGAAGAGTTGCTCCGCGTCGCGACCGATGACGCCTCCCTGGTCGAGCGGGATGGAGGTCGTGTGGAGGTCGTCGCGGGAGAGAGGACCAACATCAAGCTGACCTCCCCGGAGGACCTTGTGTTCGCCGAGGCTATGCTCGCCGCGCGCGAGGGTGTTGCCAGGGAGGTCTGGCCTTGATGCGGGTCGGGCTCGGCGTCGACGCCCACGCTTTCGCCGCGCCTGAGGAGGGCCGCAGACTCGTACTCGGGGGGGTCGAGATCCCCTTCGATAGAGGCCTCCTCGGCCACTCCGACGCAGACGTGCTGGCCCACGCCGTAACCGACGCCCTTCTCGGGGCAGCAGGCCTCGAAGACATCGGCCACTATTTCCCCGACACCGACGAGCGCTACAGGGACGCCGACTCTATCGGCTTGCTGCGCGAGGTCCGCAGGCTCGTCGGAGGGGCTTGGGAGATTGCCAACGTGGACGCCGTCGTCATCTGCGAGCGGCCAAAGATCAGGGACCACAGGGGGGCCATGCGCAAGAACCTCGCCGCCGCCCTCGGAGTAGAAGAGTCCAGCGTCGGCGTACGCGGCACCACGACCGAACGTCTCGGCTTCCCAGGCAGACGCGAGGGCATAGCAGTCCAGGCGGTATGCTTGCTGGAACGGCGTTGAGCGGGGTCAAGGTACGTTTCGCCCCCAGCCCGACAGGGCTTCTCCACCTCGGAGCAGCCCGCACCGCGCTCTTCGATTACCTCTTCGCCAGGCACTACGGAGGGGCTCTGATCCTCCGTATCGAGGACACCGACAGGGAGCGGAGCAGACCCGAGTTCGAGCGGGCGCAACTCGAAGACCTCGATTGGCTCGGATTGTCTTTCGACGAGGGGCCATACCGCCAGAGCGAACGCGGGGAGCTCTACGAGGGGGCCGCCCGGCGCCTGACAGATGCCGGTCTGACCTACGAGAGTACGGACGAGTCGGGACGACGCGCCCTCTATTTCCGCCCGCCAGGTCGCAGTGGTAGCTTCACAGACGCGTTGAGGGGAGAAGTGACGTTCGGCGGCGTAGAGGACTTTGTGATCAGAAAGTCCGACGGCACACCCTCGTACAACTTCGCCGCCGTCGTCGACGATCTGGAGCTGGGGATTACGCATGTGATCCGGGGCGAAGAACACCTCTCCAATACGGCCCGCCAGGCCTTACTCTACAGGGCGCTCGGCGCGACCGAGCCCCGGTTCATCCATCTCGGCGTCATCCTCGGTCCTGACGGCAAGAAGCTCAGCAAGCGCCACGGCGCCGCGAGCATCGCCGACTATCGCGGGGAAGGATACTTGCCCGAGGCGCTGGTGAACTACCTCGCCCTGCTCGGCTGGAACCATTCTGAAGGGAGGGAGGAATTTGCAAGCCTGGGTGAGATCTCGCGCGACTGGGACCCTTCACGTCTCGGGACGAGTCCTGCGACTTTCGACCCCGACCGTCTGCTGTTCTTCAACGCCAGCCACATCCGGCACCTGCCCGCCGAAGAGCTTTGCCTGCGCCTCGAGCCCTTCCTCGAAGCGCCGCTGCCACGCGGACGGGAGCCTGCGGCACTCGAGGCAATAAGGGAAGATATGAGGACCCTCTCCGAGGCCCCGCGCCTGCTGCGTGGGATCACGGGCCCCGTCGACCCTGCCGTTCTCGTAGAGGAGCTGCAGGACTCGAGTGCCGAGGTCTTCTCGCACGCCGCCACCGAGCTGGAAGGCCGCGAGTTCGAGGACGTCGATGAGGCGCGTGAGTTCGTCGCCGGACTCCGCACTTGGGCGAAGGAGCGAGGGATCAAGACCAGGGATCTCCTGCGTCCCCTCAGGCTCGCGCTAACGGGCAAGAGCAGGGGACCCGAGATGGCCTACCTCTTCGCGGTGCTGGATGCCGACGAGGCGAGGGAGCGGATACTTCGGGCGAGAGAGGCTAGACTAGGGATATGAGCTTGCTCGTAAAGGACAGCATGAGCGGTAAGAGGGTCGAGGTGGGGGAGAGCGGCGGGCTCGGAATTTACGTCTGCGGTCCTACCGTCTACGACCATTTCCATGTCGGCAACGCGCGGGCGCCCTTGTTCTGGGATGTGGTGGCCAGGTACTTGAGGAGCCGGGGTTACGACGTGACGTTCGTCCAGAACATCACGGACATAGAGGACAAGATCATAAACAAGGCCAACCAGGAGGGAGTCTCCTGGCAGGAGATCGTAGCCCGATACACGGACTCCTTCCACGAGCGACTGGAGATGCTGGGCATAGGGCTGCCCGACGTCGAGCCGCGCGCCACCGAGCACATCCCCGAGATGATCTCCCTGATCGAAGAGCTGATAGAGAAGGGCCACGCGTACGCCCCTGAGCAAGCCAAAGGCGACGTCTACTACGCAGTAGGGAGCTTCCCACCCTACGGTGCCTTGAGCCACCAGCGTCCCGAGGAGATGCGCGAGACGGAGAAGGGCCAGACCGGCTTCAAGCGGAGCCCGCTGGACTTCGCACTGTGGAAGGCCTCCAAATCTGGCGAGCCGTCCTGGGAGAGCCCGTGGGGACTCGGACGCCCTGGCTGGCACATCGAGTGCTCCGCAATGGTGAGCAAGCACCTGCCAGAGGGGGCCGACATCCACGGCGGCGGTACAGACATACGCTTCCCGCACCACGAGAACGAGCTAGCCCAGAGCGCCGCGGCCCACCCTGACCAACCCTTCGTCCGCGCCTGGGCCCACCACGGTATGGTGACGCTCACGAGCGGAAAGATGGCCAAATCCGTGGGGAACGTGCTCGACGTCGAGAGGGCCGTGCACCTCCACGGCCGCAACGCCGTGCGGATGTGGCTGTTGCAGAGCCACTACTCGCAGCCTATCGAGTACACCGAGGAGATCTTGGAGGAGAAGCGCCGTTCCTACGAGCGGCTCATGCGTCTGTACCTTCTGATCTCCGGTTCGCAAAGTTCCTCGAGGCTATCCGACACGATGGCCGCCGATCTTCGCGAGAACGTCGATGCTGCGATGCAGGACGACCTGAACACCCCAGAGGCCTTGGCTACGCTCTTCGAGGTCGCCGGGCGGGCGGGACGTGAGATCTCGACGCGCCCCGAAGCCTCAGGCGAGTTCGGTTCGCTCGCCGAGGCCATCGAGGAGGTCATGACCACCTTCGGGTTCGACCTCGCAGAAGAGCTGTCTACCGAGGTAGAAGGCGTGCACATTCGGTACGCCGAGGAGCCCGGCGCGGAGGTTCTGAAACGCGTGGCCACGAGGGAGAGAGGCAGGCGCGAGAAGGATTGGACCACCGCCGACCGGCTGCGCGACGAGCTCCTCGAAGAGGGATGGGCCGTCGAGGACACTTCTGAAGGTCCGATCCTCAGCCGCCGATAATTGAAACAGGAGACCGTCTACGGCATAAGGTCCGTGGTCGAGGCTCTCAGGAGCGGGCGTCGAAGAGTCTTCGAGGTCGTCGACGCGGTAGGGAACGAGGAGGTCGCGAAGGCCGCCGCCGCGTGCGGCTTGAACGTGAAGCGCGCATCCAGGCAGTGGGTAGAGGAGATGGCCAGGGATGGGGTCCACCAGGGCGTTGTGGCCCGCGTCGAACCTTATCCTTACTCTGGGCTGGAGGAGATCCTCTCCACCGATGACCCTCTGGTCCTCGTGCTCGACAGCGTCACCGACCCGCGCAACCTCGGGGCTGTCCTGCGGGCCGCGGACGGGGCAGGGGCCAGCGGGGTCGTCATCCCGAAGGACAGGGCCGTAGGGGTTACGGCCGCCGCTGTCAAGGCGAGCGCGGGGGCGAGCGAGCACGTGCGTGTAGCCAGGGAGACGAACCTCAGACGGGTAGTAGACACCATGAAAGGGGCGGGTCTCTGGGTCTACGCCGCCGAGACTGGCGGGACACCATACACGGACCTCGACCTCGCTGGGGCCGTAGCGCTCGTGCTCGGCAGCGAGGGGCGGGGAGTGCGGCGGCTCGTTCGCGAGGGGTGCGACGGGACCGTCTCCATCCCCATGCTGGGGGCCGTCGAGTCCCTCAACGTCTCCGTCGCGTCGGCGGTCTTGCTCTACGAGGCGCGAAGGAGGCGGGGATGGTCCTGATCCTGGACGGCTACAATGTGATCGGCACCCTCGACCGCTACAGGGTGGCTGAGACCCTCGACGCGGCCCGCGAGGTCCTGATAAACGACGCCTCGAAGGCGGCCGGGTGGACGGGGAGGCCTCTTATCGTCGTCTTCGACGCGCACCGGGGTCCCGAGCCCGAGAGGGCGGAATTGCGGGCCGGCGGGGCCGTGCGAGTGATCTACAGCGCCCCAGGGGAGTCGGCGGACGACGTGATCGAACGCCTGCTCTCCAGACTGGAGGGCTCTGCCACGGTCTACACGGCTGACTTCGCCCTTCAGCGCACGGCCCTCGCCCGAGGCTCGACCCGTGCCACCCCGCGCGAGTTCGCGAACCTCCTGAACGAGTTGCCTGCAGTGGCGAGGAGCCCCAACGTCCCGCGAAAGTCTCGCATCGCAGATCGTCTTTCGTTGGAGACCTTGCGTAGGCTGGAAGAGATACGCCGGCGCGCCGCCGATGGCGACGCTTAGCACGCTTCGCCTCCGCTCTCAGCACGGCGCTTCGCGCCTCTCAGCATTTCAGCACGCTCCGCCCTGACGGGCTCCGCTTTCAGCCAAAGAACAGGGGCGATGTCGGCACGGGGTTTGCGCTGTTACAATCCCTGGAGCGTAAGTTGCGTGCCGGCGAGCTGGTCTAGACAAGGCTTTTGCTGACAAGTGGAGGCCGTAGGCCGGAGCGTGCTGACAAGCCGCCCGATGGGCGGCGCGCCCGGGTAGCTCAGAGGTAGAGCAGCCGCCTTGTAAGCGGCCGGTCGGGGGTTCGAATCCCTTCCCGGGCTCTCGCCCTTGGCCTCTCTTGTCCGTTGAAAAGTCGGTGGCGTTTGCTACCATATTCGGGCGCTCCGCACAGAGTGCCGCGGGGGCGTCGCCGGGGGTGTGCCCGAGCGGCCAAAGGGAGCAGACTGTAAATCTGCCGGCTTCGCCTACGGAGGTTCGAATCCTCCCGCCCCCACGAACGGAATATGCCCCTGTAGCTCAGCCGGTAGAGCACCTCCATGGTAAGGAGGGGGTCAGCGGTTCAAGTCCGCTCGGGGGCTCTGGGGCCGGGGTATACTCGGTCTACGACATAGGCGTGGCGGTGTAGCTCAGTCGGTTAGAGCAGCGGAATCATAATCCGCGTGTCGCAGGTTCGAGTCCTGCCACCGCTACTCTCTTTTGTCTCTTAGTGCGGATATAGTAACGAGGAAGGTAGGAGAGATGTCAAGAGGCAGGTTCGAGCGCACCAAGCCGCACCTAAACGTCGGCACCATTGGTCACGTTGACCACGGCAAGACCACCCTTACTGCAGCCATTACAAGGGTTCTGGCCAAGGAGGTCCCAAACGACCCGGCCAACCGCGAGGTCGCTTTCGACCAGATAGATAACGCCCCAGAAGA
>CADCVF010000077.1 GCA_902806095.1 uncultured Rubrobacteraceae bacterium | reverse complement strand
GGAAGTTCACGAGACGACGACCGGCAAGGCTGCGCTGGTGGTTCTGATTCCCGCTGCGGTGGGACTGTTGATAGCGTTGCTCCTTATTGCGCTAGTAGGTGCTGTCCTGTTGTTTGCCTTGCAGTAATAAGGTATCCGTGTCGGTATGTTGGCCAATCTAGGTTGTCCCTATATACCGGTAAACAGTATCCTCCCGCTCAGAAGGCTACCCGAAGCCTTTTCCGAACCGGGAGGATATCTTGACGTTGGCGTCTGTCCTGGTGTCTCTGCTAGATTCGACTACTCAGGTGTGTTGGAAGGGTGATAATCCATCACCTCCTGATACCAATCTGATACCACCGAGAATGCAATATGGTGCAATACGGAGCACAGAAACCCGCCTAGATATGCGGATTCTGCAACCCCCTGCACACCGCTGCAACGCCCGACCGATCACTCGTAATGAGCAGGGGTAAGCGATTCTAGTCCGCTCGTCGGTTCTTTGTTTTCGTAGCCTTCCGCTCATCATTTCCACGATGCCCGATGAGCCGAAAGGAAGGGCAGCACCCACTGGAATTTGACTTACCTATCGGTAAGTAATATGATATAGCGGTCGTGAGTAGTAAACGCAAGAGCGCAGCTTCGAATGGACGCAAGCGATCAGCGGGCTTTGAGACTCGGGAGCGGATCATGGACGTAGCTGAGACGCACCTGGGTGGAGGCGGGTACCTGGGAGTTTCGCTGGAGGAAGTCGCCAAGGAGGTCGGCGTCAGCAAGCCCGCTCTGTATTATCACTTCCCTCAGGGCAAAGAGCAGCTTTTCCTCGCGATTGCCCACCGCGCACTTGAGCACCACCGCGAGGGCCTCGAGCGTGCAATCGCCGACCACGACTCTGGGGCGGCCAAGCTGCGTGCGGTAGCTCGCTGGCTTATGAGCGAGAGCAACCACGATCACCCCATGGATGAGCTTCGCGATCTCACCAGGTTCGTCAGCGAGCAGCACCAGGTCAAGCTCGCGGAAGGGTTCTTCGGTTCGCTCTACGGGCCGATACACCGAGCCATCTCGTCGGCGGTCGAGTCAGGCGAGTTCTCCGAGAACAGCCCCGAGCTCTTGACCTGGGCCTTCCTTAGCCTCCTCTCCGGTATGCTCCAAGTCAACAACATACCAGCCGGACCAAGCCTACCGGAGGCCACCAGAACAGCCGAGGGAATGGCGGACCGTACCGTAGACCTGTTCCTCAACGGAGTGCTGCCGTGAGAAGAGGTTCTCTTTTTTTAGGCTGCTACTTACTTATCGGTAGGTATGTCAAATAACTGAAGGGTATAGTGAAGTTTGGTGAGCTAGGCTGAGATGCTGCGAAGACAACGAAGGAGTTAGGAGGAGGTCGAGCATGAACAAGGGTGCGCGGGTAGACATTGCAAGGCAGGTCGCTGTCATATTAGGGGCAATCTTCCAGATCGCGGTCCCGATCTTCACGGGGCCGGCGGTGGGACGGGTGTCCGGGGAGAACCCGACACTCGTCGTACCGACTGACTACGCGTTCGTCATCTGGACCCCCATCTTCCTTTTGGCCCTGATCTACGCGGTGTATCAAGCGTTACCGTCCAACCGGGAGAGCCAGCTCCTGCGGAAAATCGGGTGGTTCTCCGCTCTGGCTTACTTCTCGAACGGGATCTGGGAGATAGTGTTCCCCGCGCGTGAGTTCGTGCTCTCCCAGATAGTATTCGTGGGGATCTCTACTGGCGCCGTCGTCGCTTTCGTCCTGCTACAGCGTGGGGCCGGCTCGGGCAGCCGCTTCGACCGGTGGCTCGTCGCGCCGGCCTTCGGGCTACTAGCCGGCTGGGTCACGGCCGCGTTCTTCATCGGCTTGGTCACGGTCCTCGTGGCCACGGGTGTGTTGAGCGGCGGCATCGGGGAGGCCATCTTCGGGGCGCTCATGCTGATCGTCGGCGGCGCGGTCGCCTGCGCCGTGATACTGGCTGGGAGGAACGGCCCCGTGCAGGGCTACCTGGCGTACGGGGGTGCGGTGCTGTGGGCGCTCGGCGGGGTGGTCGCCAATCAGTACCAGAACTCCTTGATCCCCTCCTTCACCTCCATCGTCTGTGCTCTGCTGGTCGTGGCTATCCTCTTCATCGCGCTGCGCCGGTCGGGCGTGCGCGGGGGTGCCGGTCAGCCCTCGAGCCCGAGGGTGGCCTGAGGTGTTCGACGCATCCGTGCACGAAAACCCCTTCCGGGTGGAATGGCGAGCGTGTGGTAAGAGCGAGAATATCGAGGAGGTAGATCATGGGTAGCGAATTCAGGTGGGACGTGGCGCGACAGGCGGCGAACCTCGTAGGGGCGCTGTTCCAGTTTGGGATGACGGCGGCCGCGAGCGCCACGATCCAGGGCGTAGTCGATGAAGGGCCGCGTTCGCTGGTCGAACCTGCGCTATACGCGTTCACGATCTGGGTTCTTATCTTCACTTTGTCGCTGGCCTACGCCGTCTACCAGGCCCTACCCTCCAACCGCGACAATCCGCTTCTGAGGCGCGTAGGGCCCTTCACCGCGGCAGCGTTCTTCTGCACGGGCCTGTGGTCGGTCTTCGTTCCCTTGAGGCAGTTCGGCCTCGCTCAGCTGATGCTCATCTCCATCTTCATCTTCCTCTTACTCGCCTACCTCCGCCTCTCCTGGTACGCGCGCGAGCATGACCTTGGCATAGGCGAGCGTTGGCTGGTCGCGCTGCCGATCGGGCCGTTCCTCGGGTGGATAACGGCGGCCAACGCCGTAAGCCTCACCGCCGAGGCCGTACGTCGGGAACTGGTGGCACCCGGAGGCGTCGGCGAGGCGGCTCTTGGCACCGTTCTTCTGCTCGTCGGGGCGCTCTTGACCTGCGCCGTGATCCTGCTTGGCAGGACGGGACCCGTGCAAGGTTACCTGACCTACGGTGCTACCGTGCTGTGGGCGCTCACAGGGATCCTCGTCAACCAGTACGCCTACTCGCTCGTTACGACCGGCGCGGCGCTGCTCGCTGCCGCCTTGGTAGCGATTGTCTTGTTCGGCGCGCTGCGTGGCGGACGCGCAGGTGGAGACGCGCGCCGATCTGCGCGACCCGGGACGGCCTGAAGGCGTGCGGCATGTGTAGTGACGAACCCCAACGTGTCCACCCGAAAGAGGAGGTTTGATCCATGACGATAGATGTGCCAGGAGCAACACGAGAGGCAGACCATGCGGGCATTTGGCTTTCGCCGCTACGGGCCACCGGAGGTGCTCGAGGCACTCGAGGTCCCTCTGCCCGAGCCGGGCCGGGGGAACTCCTCATAAGGGTCTCCGCCGCCGGGGTGAACCCGGCCGACTGGGCTGCTTTGCGAGGCGGCAGGTTGCGCCCCTTCGTGCGGCTCGAGCTGCCTTTCGTGTCCGGCTCCGACGTGGCCGGCGTCGTGGAGGAGACTGGTGAGGGGGTGACGAATTTCGTGTCCGGGGAGGCGGTCTACGTGATGACGCCCACCACCACCGGCGGCGCATACGCCGAGTACATCACTGTGGCCGCAGACAGTGCCGCCAGGGTGCCGTCGGGGCTCTCGCTCGGGAAGGTCGCGGCCGTGCGCTTAGCTGCGCTGACAGCCTTGCAGGCGCTGCGGGACAAGGCGGAGCTTATGGCGGGAGATCACGTGCTGATCAACGGCGCCTCGGGCGGCGTGGGATCATTCGCGGTCCAGATCTTCAAGGCCATGGGAGCGCGGGTCACTGCGACGTGCAGCGGGCGCAACGTCGAACTTGTGCGCGGCCTCGGGGCCGACGAGGTCATCGACTGCACCCGCGGCGACATAACCGCGGAAGGGTCATGCTACGACGTCGTGATCAGCGCGCTCAACACCCTTCCGTTGTTGCGCTGGCGTCGAGCCTTGCGTCCGGGGGCAAGATCGTCACGGTCAACCCCCTGTTCGAAAACGCCGTGGTCACACGGCTGGCACGCGCCATCGGTCGCATAAGTCTGGAAGGAGTTCTCGTGCAGCCGAGCGGCGCCGACCTCGAGGCCGTAGGGTCATGGATCTCCGCTGGAAAGGTGAGGCCAGTTATCGACTGGAGCTACCCGCTCTCCGACGCTGCTGCGGCGCACCGCTACAGCGAGAGCCGTCGCGTGCGCGGCAAGCTCGTCCTCATCGTCGATGAGCGGCTCGCCGAGGCGAGTGCCGAGTCCATCTCGTCCGGGGAACTGCCGGGTGGAACGGCGGCATAAGGAAAGTCCAGTTACACCAATGCGGCAGGGACCCGAAGCGAAGAAAGGGGGTCGGTCTCGTCGCGGCGGGATCTCAGCCATAGAGGTGCGGAGAGAGGTGGCAGAGCTATGAGCGCCCTGCGCAGTAAAGCGGACGGATCCGCCGTCCGGACCGAGGGACTTGTGCGCAGGTTCGAGGGTAACATTGCGGTCGTCTTCGCGGTGACCGGCATCCAATCCGGCTGTTTCCCCCTTCGCGTTTCTTGCGGCGACCTTTCTGCCGCAGGAGGTGCTGACCGGCTGGCTGCTCGGTGGCTTCAGGGTTGCGGTGGGTTCGCGCGTGATAGAAGAGGACACTTGGAGCCTGAGGAAGGCGGGCCTCATCAAGATGCTCGCCCTGATTGCAGGCCATCAACTGCATCACGCCCAGGGTGCCAACTCGCGCCGCTGAGGCGCGGAACTACTATTGTTCCAGGCGCAACAGAATTATGAGACAATTCGCTGATTCAGGGTAAAGGGTGGCAAATTCTGTATTGCAGAGGACTTCGCGAGTTTGGGGGTTTGGGAATGAAGCAGCCGGCCACAGAAGGGCTCATGGTCGATGGGACTAGCGCTCCGACCGCTGAGGAGGCCTCGGATAGCGTCGAGCTGCTCGATGGTACGAGCGTCGCGTACCATGCCATAGCGCCAGACAACGCCTCGGCCCTCCAGCGCTTCCACCACCGCCTGAGCGAGCGTTCGATCTACCTGCGCTTCTTCGCCGCCAAGCCGGAGCTAAGCGACAGGGAAGCAGGTTACTTCACGAATCTCGATAAGATAAACCGCTTTGCTCTGGTCGCTGTCGATCCTGAGCGCCCCGAAGAGATCATCGGTGTGGGGAGCTTCGACCGCGAGGGGACGACCGAGCGGGCAGAATACGCGGCGGAGGTGGAGGACAGGTGGCAGGGGAGGGGGCTCGGGCTGGCTCTGACCCGGCGCCTGGTAGAGGCTGCCCTGAAGAGAGACGTCAGAACCTTCACGGCGTTCGTCCTCCCCCAGAACCGCGGGATGCTTCACTTGCTCAGGGACCTCGGACTGCCTGAGAGGTCGCGCTACGAGGATGGCACCGACTACATCGAGATTGACCTCTCACCCCCGCAAGACACGTCTGATCTGGGGGCCGCTGACAGCTGTCATACGGACTGAGGTCCTCACCTCCGAAGAGCACAGGAGTTTGGACGGAGGTCCCAAAACCCCTAAGGATGCGGTCCTTGACCCCGGAGAGAGGCCGGGTCTCCTTCTCGGGCACCTCGGGGCCTGCCGAGCGGGGCTCTCCGAGAAGGAGGCCGCCCGGCGTCTCGCGTAGAAGGGTCCGAGCGAGATGCATTGCCGTCAGGGCACATATCTATGTTCCGGCCCAAGGAGTCCGTCGTGAGCATGTTCGCCAGCTTGAGGGTCACCTGCTTAGGATGGTGGTGATGAGATTCACACGCCTGAGCGTGGCAGCGTCAGCGATCGAATCCGTGACATGGTTGACACCACTCTGACACCACCGGGAGCGCAATGCGATGCCACACGGGGCAAAGCACAGCAAGGAACAAGGCTCAGATGTGCGGTGTTTGCAATCCTGTGCAACCCCCTGCAACGCCTGAGTGATCACTCGCAATGAGCAGGTCAGCGGTTCGAGTCCGCTCGTCGGCTCTCTTGAGTACGCTTTCTCCGAGGTGGTCATCGTCGTGGGGCGGCTCATCCGAGAAGGATGGACTCGCTACCGTTGGGAGTGTAGCCTCACCGTAGACCGTGAGAAGTCGCCCATGGCGGAAAGTCTAAGGCGCCGAGCACCCTCAGCCTGAATTACCTTAAGCAGGCGCTCATTATCCACGGCCTCGCAAGCTTGCAATTATTCTGCAAACTCCTCTATGCGAAGGCGTCGATAACCTCGTAGGCGGCTTTGAGATTATCGCCGGTCGTGGAGGTGCAGTCGAGCACGAGGTGGGTGATGCCTGCCGCAGCCCAGGCTTCAGCTTTCTCGAGTACTTCAGACTTCGTGCCGAAGATTGCGACATCGGAAGCCATCCTCTCTGGGATCTTGGCCATCAGGCTTTCGTCGTCACCGTCGCCTATCGCGGATCGGGCGGCCATCACCTCCTCTTCGTAGCCGGCCTCGACAAAGTAGTTCTGGTAGTTTGGGAGTTTCAGGTAGAACAGCAAGTAGCGCCGGATCGCCATGAGCGCAGCCCCACGGTCTTCCGAAACGCACGCCGGGGCCGAGTTGCTCAAGATCATAGTAGATCGTCGTTCAGGCGGAATCTGGGCGAGCGAAAACGGCAGGTGTGAAAGCGCAGCATTCGCCCACATCACCCCGTCCCCAATCTCCCCGGCCAGAGTGCTCATCCGCTTGCGCAAAGCCGCCACAATAATGGGAGGACACGGCGCTCCTTCGGTTACAGAGCGTATATTCTGCACGTAGCGCCGCATGTCGTCCAGAGGCTTACCGTAGCGGACTTCCATCTCCTCGTGAAACGGCACGTGTGAAGTGCCCAGGCCCAGCAGGAAACGTTTCGGGTGCAGCTCCTCGATCAAGGAGGCCCCAGTCGCCATGGTGTGGGGATGGCGCAGGTAGATGCCTGCGATACCGGTGCCGACGGCGATTCGCTTGGTACGATCCAGCAGGGCGAGCGAGAGCGCCAGGTTGTCACCGGGGCTCTCCGAGAAGAGACCCGGAAAATCTCGGGCCTCTGCCTCTTGGGCCAGCGCAATTACGTCCGCTCTCCGTCTTGGATGGTCGTTGGCAAAGAGGTATGGCTTCTCAACCATCGGGTTCTCCTTACAGCGTCATCTATGAGTCGATCTAGCTAGTATAAGGTGACCTGGACTCCGGGATAATCGCATTTGCAAGGCTGTCCCCACTTTGATGTAATTCTGACAAGATTTGTAACGGTCATGTAAAGGAGTCGCTCATGGTTAGTGCACACTAGGCCCCGCTGCAGGGACCATGAAGCCCGTGCCGTGACCTCGGATATCTGAATCTGCTGCACTGTATGCAAAGAAGGGTTCAAGTATGCAAAGAAAGGTTCAACTTAGAAACTCATCCTCAGCCCTGATGGGAGCCATCCAGGATATGTACCTCAACGACTCACATAAAGGTAGGTAGCTCTATCGAAATTCGCCTGTTAGGGTGCTCCGAAGGTCGGGATGCGGGCGCCTGCGGCACGAGGCTTCTGTACCCCATCTCAATGGTATGCGTCCTGTCAAGTGTGTAAAAGCCTCGTGCAGCTCCACTCCTCACCGCTCCTCAGCTCGCCACCAGTTGCGGCTGTTCCGCCATCTGTTCCTCCCTTCGATCCAGCTTCGCCAAGGACCCGGCGCTGAAGTAACGTTTGCAGACCTGCCACTCGTCGTGTTGCTCCGAGAGCACAGAGCCTACGAGCCTTATCACCGCCGCCTCATTCGGGAAGATCCCCACCACGTTGGTACTCCTCTTGACCTCCTTGTTTAGCCGCTCAAGCGGGTTGTTTGACCATATCTTCTGCCAATGCTCTTGAGGGAAGGTGGCATAGGCCAAGACGTCTTCCTCGGCCTCCTCCATCAACTCCGAGAGCCTCCCAAACCGATGTCGGAAACCCTCTGAGACCCTGCGCCACTGCTCGCGGGCGCTCTGGGCATCGGGCTGGGCGAAGACGGTGCGAATGGTTGCGCCGACTATCTCCTGGGCCGCCTTGGGCACCAGGGAAAGGGCGTTTCTCATGAAATGCACCCGGCGACATGGGGCGGAAACCGCCGCGGCCGACTCGTAAAGAGACTAGGTCAGCGGTTCGAGTCCGCTCGCCGGCTTTCTATTTTATCGCGATTTGCAGGCAAAACATGAGGCACATCGGAGCAGCCGAGCCTCGCTATACCGCAACCGTACTGCAACCCGTTGGCCCAAGGCTCCGTCGAATCCTTGGGCGTCTTCCTCGCCCTCACTCTCTATACAGCCGATGAGGTCCTCCCAGGCCTGCGGCTCATCCTCCTGAGCGTACATGTGCCTGTAGTCCCTGGCCTCCCTGGTCTGGGCGCCTCGAGGATCACCTGATCAGCAACAAATAGTGAGTCTTGGAAGCTCCTTGGCTTCGAGACGAATCCCTCCGCCCCCTCGTGGCTGGCGCTTACCTCGTTCTGCTTCGTAATGGCTCTTCGCCTTTAGTGCCGCACGTGGGTGAGGCCCCGGAACAGGGCCACACAACATAACGCGCCCGGCTGCGGCGCGGCCGCTCCCACGCTAGCCCCGCCTCCCTGAGCAACGGCCCAAAGGTTTGATTCTCTGCCACGGTTGGTCAGCAGCCGGATGTGGAGGATGGGCGAACAGAGGGTCCAGGGAAGGCTGCGCTGCTATAGTGTCCTCTCAAGGTAAGCAAGGAGGATGTAAAGTTAGTGGCCAGCCCCCAACAGGCACTCTCACCTTTCTTTTCACCGACATAGAGGGCTCCACCAGGCTCTGGCAGGATAATGCCCCGGCCATGCAAGTGGCTTTGATCCGCCACGACGAACTACTCAGGTCGGTCGTAGAGGGGTGTGGTGGTTACGTCTTCAAGACGGTTGGTGACGCCTTCTGTTGTGCCTTCCTAACTGCCCCTGATGCCCTGCAAGCCGCCCTGGAGACACAGCGCAGGCTCCTCTCTTCCGAGTGGGAGCACATCGGAACCCTTAGGGTGAGGATGGCTTTGCACACAGGAGCAGCACAGGAGAGAGACGGGGACTACTTCGGTCCTCCTGTAAACAGGGTTGCCAGGCTGCTCTCTGCTGCCCACGGAGGGCAGGTGCTGCTCTCGCTACCTACTCAGGAGTTGGTCCGAGATCAGCTTCCTGCGGAGGCGAATCTCAGGGACCTCGGCGAACATCGCCTCAAGGACCTCTTCAGGCCAGAGAGGGTCTTCCAGCTCCTCGCTCCTGGAATACCTGTGGAGTTCCCTCCGCTTGGAACCCTCGACGCTTATCGCAACAATCTCCCCTTCCAGCCAACTCCCCTCATAGGGCGCGAGAAGGCAGTCGCTGAGGTCTGCGAACGGCTTTCGCGTCCCGAGGTTAGGCTCTTGACCCTAACGGGAGCGGGAGGGACGGGAAAGACGCGCCTTGGCTTGCAGGCTGCGGCGGAGCTTACGGAGAGGTTCGCGGATGGGGTATTCTTCGTCTCGCTGGCAGCCATAAGCGATCCGGAGCTCGTGTTGCCCGCTGTGGCGGGGACGCTCGGAGTGAAGGAAGCGGGCGGGCAACCGCTGCTAGAGAGCCTCGAGTACTATCTCGGCGAGAAGCATATCCTCCTGGTGGCGGACAACTTCGAGCAGGTCCTGGAGGCGGCGCCTGTGGTTACCGGGCTGCTTGCGGCCGCCTCCAACCTGAAAGTGCTCGCCACAAGCCGCATACCCTTGAGGCTCTACGGAGAGCACGAGTATGCGGTACCTCCGCTTGGCCTGCCTGACCCGGAGCGGCTACTGTCGGTGGAGCGTCTTACCCAGTATGAGGCGGTAAGACTCTTCGTGGAGCGGGCCCAGGCCGCCAAAGCCGACTTCTCCGTGACCAACGATAACGCCCCTGCCGTAGCGGAGATCTGCTACAGGCTCGACGGATTGCCCCTGGCCATAGAGCTTGCTGCGGCGCGCATCAAAGTCCTCTCCCCCCAGAAGATGCTAGGACGCCTTGGCAACCGCCTGAAGCTCCTTACCGGAGGAGCACGAGATCTCCCTGAAAGGCAGCAAACGCTCAGGGGAACCATAGAATGGAGCTTTGGGTTACTCGAGGAGGGCGAGAAGGTGCTCTTCGCCAGGCTTTCTGTATTCGCGGGGGGACGCACCCTGGAGGCCATAGAAGCCATCTGCGACGCCGAGGGCGACTTGCCCGTTGACGTGCTCGACGGGCTGGCCTCCCTGGTGGACAAGAGCCTTCTCAAGCAGGAGGAGGGGGTAGGGGGAGAGCCTAGATTCGTGATGCTCGAGACTATCCACGAGTACGCCAGAGAGAAGCTGCAGGAGAGCGAGGAGCTGAGGAGGCTTCATGCTCAATACTTCCTCTCCCTGGCCGAGGAGGCCGAACCGCAAGTGGAGGGACCGCAACAGGCGGCGTGGCTGGATCGGCTTGAGGAAGAGCACGACAACATCAGGGCAGCCCTCTCCTGGTCACTTGGGCAGGGCCAAGATGCCGAGATGGGGCTGCGGATGGGAGCGGCACTGGGAGAGTTCTGGTACTGGCAGGGACACTTCGCCGAGGGGCTCAGGTGGCTAGAGGAGGCGCTGGCAAAGTCCAGTCCAGCAACTAGGGCAGCGCGTGCAAAGGCGCTGTATAGGGTTTCCTGGCTGGCAATGATGCAGGGCGACCTCGACCGGGCGATAGGGGCTGGTGAGGAGGGCCTTGAGCTGGAAGGTGTGGAGCGTTTCCGGACAGGAAGCGGGGACAGCACCGCGTCCAACCTCCGAAGAGCGTTGGCGATGGCGGTGGGCAACCGGGGCGAGCTCGACCGGGCGATGGAGCTGTTAGAGGAAAGTCTGGCGCTCAGCCGGGAAGCCGGGAGCATCAGAGGGGCCGCGCATTCCCTCTGGACGCTGGGGGCCACGTGCATGTTGGGGGACGAGCTCGATCGGGCTAGGGAGCTCTTGGAAGAGGCACTGACGCTGGGGCGAGCGTCGGGCGATCCAGCGATCATTGCCGGTATCTTGACTCACCTGGGACACACATTGTTGCTTCAAGACGACATCGAGCGAGCGACAGCAGTCAGCGAAGAAGCCGCCTCGATGCTGCGGGAGCGGACGAACAGAAACTACTACCTTGCCGAGGTCCTCGAGAACCTGGGGTGGGCGGCGTTGCTCCAAGGCAGTTCAGAGCAGGCCAAGGCCCTGTTTGCGCAGGGCCTCGGGTTACGGCGGGAGCTGGGCGACAAGCTAATGGCTCCCAACACTTTGGAGGCGCTGGCCAGCGCTGCCGCAGCTCAGGGAGAAGCCGAGCGTACAGCCAGGCTATATGGAGTGGTGGAGAAGCTGAACGAGGTGATGGGCATCCCCCAGGACGCCGGAGAAGACGCGCTGACACAGCCCTACCTCGCAGCCGCCCGCTCTCAACTGGATGAGGCAGAGTGGCAGGAGGCTTGGACCGAGGGACGAGCAATGACGCTGGAGGAGGCCATCTCCTACGCGTTGGAGGAGGCAGGCGGCTGATCTCTCCGCCCACGCTTACGAAATTCGACGAAAGCATGCTCCTGTACATGAGGAATGACAACGATGTTGAGCCCGTGTCACCTGCCCACAGTGATGCCACTTGACACCACTTCCGACATCATTCAGGACGCAACACGAAGAAACGAAGAGCACCCGGAAGCAAAGAAATCTGCCTATCTAAGCCGTTTCTGCGACCTCCGGCAACGCCAAGAAACACGTGTCTGCGGATTGTGGCTCCGAAGGTCCGCGGGTCCGTGCCATTGGACCTGCCGTCAGGCTGTAGCTGTCGCTCCTCTTGATACCACCGGGAGCGCAATACGGTGCAACACTCAGCAAGGCAGGGAAAGGAAACCCCTCTAAATATGCGGCATTTGCAATCCCCTGCACACCCCGCAACGCCTGACCGATCACTCGTGATGAGCAGGTCAGCGATCAGCGATTTCTCCGATGGGTTTACTGCAACCCGTACTGCAACCGGGCTAGTACAGGCTTGTACGCAGTGGACACGCAGCCTTGCCAGACGTGCCGAAAACCCCATAGATAAGCGCTATTCCCGGACACACTAGTACGGGCTAGAGTGCGCTCAAGCAAACTCGTAGCTGGAGCAGGTCAGCGGTTCGAGTCCGCTCGTCGGCTCCCTATTTTGTGGGGATTTGCAGGGAAACCTTCGGAGCCCAAAGAAGCTTCGGCACGAAGGCCGGTGCTAACTTACTGCAACTCGCCAAAGAGGCACTCTTGGTCGAATGGAGGCGTGAGGCAGAGCGCATCGATTTGACGGTAAAGCATCGTGGTGGCTTAGGGCCGGTAGCCGAATAGGCGATCTTCTTAGTCAGGGGTGTGTCGAGGCCTCGCAAGTTCCCAAAGATCCTTGACTTCTCCAGTCGGATCCTACGATCGCACGCTATGCTCGCTGTTCATGCGGGCGGACCTTCGTCGTCTTCGAGGGCGTACGCCACCGCCTGCTCGAGGGTCATCGCCTGTCCCTCAGATCGCGCCTCCTCGAAGGCCTTCTCGTCCAGTCGGGAACGTACGGCTGCCACCGTGTGCTCGTAGACGGAGCGGTAGGGTTCGTAATGGACGTAGACGGGTACCCCAACAGCTTCGTGCAGCCCCTCGGCTGCGCCGATGAGGCGCGCAGAGTGCATCGCCTCCCCCCGTGCCTTGGCCACCACGGCAAGCCCCTCTAGGCAGTACGCGAGGTTCGCCCAGTCTCCCACTTCCTCGGACAGGGTGACTCCTTCTTCGAACAAGCTTGCGGCACGGTCGTAGTCGCTGCGGGAGAGGGCCACCTGCGCCAGGTTGTAGAGCGTCATGTATGTGCTCAACCTCTCGCCAAGTCTTCTGGCTATCGCCAGTCCCTCCTCAAACATCTGTGTCGCCCGGCCCAGATCACCGCGCCTCAGCGCTGCGATCCCCAAATACGTGGTCACGTGGGCAACGCCGTAATAATCCTGGTCGACCTCGCGGAAGGAGCGCAAGGCCTCTTGGAGGTGGGACGTGGCCAACTCATGATCGGCCTTGCCCATCGCCACCAGGCCCAAGCCGACCCGCGCCCAACCCGCCAGGGGCTCATCCCCTACCCGCTGGGCCAGCCCCAGGCCTTCTTCGAAATACCCTTGGGATTGTTCGTAGTCGCCGTGGGACAAACCGAAGGCCCCGGCGACCACAAGCGCCTTCGCTCGCCCGGCCGATGACAGGTCGCTCCTGAGCAGCACCGCCTCCACCCATCGGCGCCCCTCGACGTGAGGACCGCGTTGCCACCAGAACTGGTATATCGCCCAACTCATGCGTGCGGCGACCTCGGCGTCGCCCTCTGAGAGAGCCCAATCCATTGCAGCCCTAAGGTTGCCGTTCTCCTTCTCCAGCCGCTCTAGCCACTCCACCTGATCGGGTCCGAGCAGCTCCTGCTGAGCGCTTTCGGCGAGGAGGAGGAAGAACGAGGCGTGCCGCTGCCGCGTCTCCTGGGCCTCTCCGCTCTCCTCCAACAGCTCCTGCGCAAACTGCCTGATCGGCTCGAGCATCCTGTAGCGCGGCTCGTCGTCGCCGTTCGCGCTCGTATCGGTCGCCACTAGCGACTGATCCACCAGCCGCCCGAGGAGTCCGAGCACCTCGTCGCTAGTCGCCTCTTCGGACGCGCCCACCGTCTCAGCTGCCTCCAGAGAGAAGCCGCCAGCGAACACGCAGAGACGCCGGAACAAGACCTTCTCCTTCTCCGAGAGCAAGTCGTAGCTCCACCGAAGCGTTGTCCGCATCGTCTTTTGGCGCTCTGGGAGGTCCCGCGATCCTCCGGTCTCCAGCGCCTGGTTCAGCCGCGAGAGCAGCGCTACGAGCCCCAGGAGCTCCACCTTCGCCGCCGCGAGCTCCAGCGCCAGCGGCATCCCGTCCAGGCGCCTGCAAATCGTGGCTACTTCCAATGCGTTCTCTTGCGTGAGCTCGAAGGAGGGGGAACACTCTCGGGCACGCTCCACGAACAGCTCTACGGCCGAGGACCCGGCAACCTCCTTCACGTCCGGCGCATGGGTGGGAGCGGGCAGTCTTAGGGGCGGGACGGGATATCTTCTCTCACCCCTAACGCGCAAGGGCGCTCGGCTGGTTACGAGCACGGTGAGGTTAGGGCACGAGCTTACCAACCCGACCACCTCTAGCACCGCTTCGATCAGGTGCTCGAAGTTGTCTAGCACCAAGAGCAGCTGCTTCTCGCGCAGGTACGCTACTAGGGCTTCGAGCAAGGGCCGGTCGCCGGTCGTCCTCAACCCTAGGGCTTGCGAAACGGCGGACATAACGAGCACGGCGTCGCCCAAGGGCGCCAGGTCGACGAAGACGACGCCGTTGGGGAAGTCTTCTGCAGCGTCCCGAGTCACCTCGAGGGCGAGGCGCGTCTTACCCACCCCGGCCGGGCCTGTGAGCGTTACTAGCCGCGCGTCGCCCCTTTGGAGCAGCGAACGCACCACGGCGGCGTCCTTCTCCCGCCCGATGAGCGGCGTCGGCAGCATCGGCAGCGCAGGGATCCAGTCCCCGCGCCCGGCAGGCGGGGTAAAGATCGTGCCGGCGCGCTTGGGGGCGGAGGCGATCAAGGCGTCGCGCTCGTCCTCGGAGAGTTCTAAGGCGCCAGCTAAAGCCCTCACCGTGTGCGGGTAGGGGCGTCTGCGCTGGCCGCGCTCCAGCCTGCTCACGGCGTCTGAACTGAGCCCTGCCCGTAGAGCAAGCTCCTCCTGCGTAAGGCCGGCAGCCTCCCTAAGGCGCCTTAGCTGTGCGCCGAATGATCCCTGTCGTGCGACCGCCATGCTCTTGGCTTGCTCTTCCTCACCCACCCGCGACGATTAGCGGTGCGATCGTCGGATACAGGGGCATGGTAGCACGCTCTCTGGCGGTGGGTCAGACACTTGAGTGTCTAGGCCAATGTCTGAGTGGTGTCTGTGGTGTTGGGACTCCTGGCGGTGCACTCTGGGAGCCAGCAAAGAGGCGCTTCAAGCGCGACGATAAACGAGAAGGGAGACCCGAAAGATGTACGCAGACTACAACCTCCACGCGCTGCAGTATCGCGAGATCCGGGAGCAAGAGCTTGACGAGTGGATGGCCGAGAGCACGAGGCAGGCGCTGTCTGCGTCCCGCGTACCCTCCCTGCGAGCCCGGATAGCGCGCCGTCTCTTCGCGTAGGCGGTCGCCACGGACAGGAAAGAGACCTGGAACGCGGTTTGGGAGAGGCTGGAAGCGAAAGGACGCCTGTGAGACGAAACTCCTCGCAAGGAGCGTTAGGACACGGAGGGATGCCCTTTATCCTCCTTGAGCGGTCCGTTGAACGTAGCGACAGCCGAAGGAGCTTCACAGAAAGGGGAGCGCAATTATGAACGCGAGTACAAGACCGCAGGCGGCACAGACCAAGCTGCGACGTTGGCTGCTGATCGCGGCGACCGGCACGACCGCATTCGCGATCATGCACCATACCGACCACGTGGTCCGAGGCAACCACTCGGGCTGGCCGTTTGAGGAGGCACTCACGCCGTTCACCTTCAGCTTACTGATCTACGCCCTGTTGTTGCCGGGCCTCTACCTGACGACGAAGGGACGCCTAATGGCAGGGTACTGGCTGTTCACAGCGGTCGTGGGACTGGCGCTGGTCGTCTGGGTCCACTTCGTGCCAACAGGGGATTACGAGGCGCCGATAGCGGACATCTACGCCGTCTACGGTAGTCCGGTGGCGGGTCTGTTCGCGCTCGTCGTTTTGACGGGACTGGTGGCCAGCTTAGTGACGCTTGTGATCGTGGTTATCCGGGTACTCCGCTCGGCGGCGAACTCGCAGGTCTTGGGTAAGTGAGGGGGCTGCCGTGAACACGCAAACGATCCTCGTCGTAGGTGGCACCGGAGAACTCGGCCGACCGGTCGCCCGGCAACTGCTGGCCGACGGGTTCGAGGTGCGGTTGCTGGCGCGCGACGTCGAGCGGGCCCGCACGCTGCTCGGTCCAGATGTCAAATACTTCGCCGGAGACGTCGACAACCCCGACGCGATCGAGCCTGCGCTGGAGGGCTCTACGGGGGTTCACGTGAGCCTCCGCGGCGGTTCGGATCCCGATGAGCTCGATCACGTCGAGCATCGGGGAACGGCGCGCGTGGCTGAACTAGCCGCACGGCAAGGAATATCCCGCTTGACCTACCTCTCGGGGATGCTGGTAGCCGAGGACGCAGAGATACCTGGGGATCGAGCCAAGTTCCGGGCGGAGCGAGCGATCCAACAAAGCGGCGTGCCGCACACTATCTTCAGGCCTACTTACTTCATGGAGACGCTGCCGAGACACGTTCAGGGCAAGCTGGCCATCGTTTTGGGTAGGCAACCCCACCCCTTGCACATGGTCGCCGCTAGCGACTTCGCGCGGATGGTGTCCCGCTCGTTCCGAACGCCCGAGGCCGCGAATCGGCGTTTCTTCGTGCACGGGCCGGAGGCGATCACCATTCCGGACGCCTTACGTATGTATTGCTCGCTGGTGGAGCCCGGCAAGCGGGTCGTGTCGATGCCGCTGGGGTTCATGTCGGTCGTCGACACGCTCTTCATGCACGGACAACTCCGAAGCACGCTCCAGCTGATGAGGGTGATGCAGAGGGTGGACGAGCGAGGCGACCCTTCCGAAGCGAACGAGGTACTGGGAGCTCCGAAGACTATGCTGCGCCAGTGGTGCGAGAAACAACGAGCTCCTAGGTTTGAGCAGCACAGCCTACCCCACTGAAACGGTGAGCCGGAAGGAAGAAAAGACAAAGTACCGTTCACCGGCGCTCCGGACGCCCCCAGGAAATGAACCCGCAGAAAGGAGACAACAAGATGATCTTTACGGCGACGCGTTTTGCCAACCTGTTCTTAACGGGGGTACTCACGGGCAACGAGTTCGGCGGCCTTGTCGGGTTCCATCCGGCCCTGTACCGGCTGCCCACCGACGCTCACGCCAGCGCCGAGCAGGCCATAACGGCCCGCTTCGGCAAGATCATGCCCCCCTTCATGATGGCCACTATCGTCTCCTTCGTCCCCGTACTATCGCTGACACGGGATCGTCGCTCCCTACGCTTCACCTGGGCGGGCATGATCTGCTACCTCGCGATGCTCGCCGTGACCTTCGCGGGCAACATGCCCGCGAACCGGCGCACACTCGAGTTGGATCCCAGGTCTGTGTCGAGGCATGAGCTGCTTGCACTGAGGCAACGCTGGGACGGGTTCCACGCCGCGCGCAACGTGCTGAATGCGGCGGGTCTCATCTTCGCCATCCTGGGGACACTGTCGGACACCGAGTCGGGGGATGAGGTGGCGTCCTCACTTCCGCCCTTAGACGGCGGTACCGTGCTGATCACGGGTGCCTCCTCCGGCATCGGGTTGGAAGGAACGTCTTCTCCTGGCTAGCCGACTCGTTCCTCTTGCTCGAGGACTTCTCCCGGTACTCCACGGCGGCGTTGGTTACCACGTGGGTCGTGGGGTTCGCCGTAAACGCTGTGGCCGGCCCCATTGTGGAGGAGATGTACTTCCGGGGGTACCTGCTGCCGAGACTCTCGCGCTTTGGGGCTTGGGCGCCGCTCATCAACACGGTGCTCTTCTCCATCTACCACTTCTTTACGCCCTGGCAAAACGTGGGTAGGATCTAAGGGCTGTTTCCAATGGTGTATGCAGCGTGGTGGAAGAGGAACATCTACGTGAACATGGGCGCGCACGTGCTGGGGAACGTCTCCGTGATGCTAATGGTGCTCTTCTGATGAACTTCTCACCGTCGAGTATCCATTTGGCCGTGCATTAGGTGACCAATTGGGAGAGGAATCGGGACGTGTTCGGCAAGCGATACCTGCGGTGGCTGGCGGTCGTTCTCTCGCTGATAGCGATCCTGCTCTTGGGGATAATTGCGGCCGCTGCGACGGCCGATCGCTTCTACGCGTCGAGGATCGTCGCTTGGCGGAATGCCGACTTCAGGGACTTCGAGAGGTTCCCCTCTCGACCGGTGCCCGCCGGTGCGGAGGCGTTCTCCTTCGAACCCGCGCCCAAGAACCCGCCCGAGTACCTCAGAACGGTCACCTACCGCCGCGACGCGCCGGAGCCTACGACCCCCCGTGAGAGCATGGCCACAACCCTCGACTCCCTAGGAGGTAAAGAGGTCACCGAGCCGCTTGACGGATTCCTCGCGGACACCGGCACCACAGCCTTCGTGGTCATCCATGACGACGCCCTCCTGTACGAGAGGTACTTCAATGGCTACGATCGCAAGTCCACCCAGACGTCCTTCTCGACGGCCAAATCGTTCGTGTCCGCCCTCGTAGGCCTCGCCATCGAGGAGGGCCACATCGGGAGCGTAGACGACCCGATCACCGAGTATCTCCCGGAGTTGGAAGGCCGGGGGATGGAAAAGGTAACCATACGGCACCTGTTGACGATGTCCTCCGGGCTCGAGTACTCGGGCGAAGGCGGCGGCGGTGGTCCTTTGGGCGACGACGCGAAAACGTACTACGATCCGAACCTCAGGGAACTGGCGCTGACGGTAAAGCCCGAAGTCGAGCCGGGGAGGCGCTGGGAATACAACAACTACCATCCGTTGCTGCTGGGCATGATCCTGGAGCGGGCCACCGACCGACCGGTCGCCGTCTACCTTTCGCAGAAGCTATGGCGACCGATAGGGATGGAGGCGGACGGGTCGTGGAGCCTGGACAGCGAGGCGAGCGGGTTCGAGAAAATGGAGAGCGGCATCAACGGCAAGGCGATAGATTTCGCCAAGTTCGGGCTCCTCTATATGAACCGGGGGGAGTGGAACGGCGAGCAGGTGGTGCCGGCGGGCTGGGTCGAGCAATCGACCCGAGCGGACACCACTTCCGACCCTGCGGACTTCTACCAGTACTTCTGGTGGGTAGACCTCGTCGAACCCGAGCGCGGCCGCTTCATGGCCCGCGGCAACCTGGGCCAGTACATCTACGTGGTCCCAGACAAGGACCTCGTGATCGTCCGTATGGGTGAGAGCTTCGGTTACAATCGCTGGCCCGAGCTGCTCCGCTCCATTGCCGACAAGGCACCGTCTTGACCCACCCGCATGGGTGTCGGATCTCCCGCGTCTTCGGTGGGTCGCTTGGCCCGTCGGGCTGGATGTGTGCGAGTGTGGTCGGTTCTCCGAGCGCGTTGAGCCCTTCGCCTGCGGGGGATGTGGCTGTTCCGCAAACCCAGTAGTACTAGGACGATGTTGATACCACTCTGATACCACCGGGAGCGCAATACGGTGCAACTCACAGCAACCCGGAGAATAGAAACCGGTTTAGATACACGGGAATTGCAATTCTCTGCAAACCCCTGCAACGCCTGATGGATCACTCGTAATGACCAGGAAAGCGGTTCGAGTCTGCTTGTCGGCTCTTCGTTTTTCCTGCAAATCTTACAAAATGAAGAGCTCCCGATCTAGGTCTCGGGGACTTTGTCAGCAGTCCGTCAGCAGTAGAATCTAACCTGTAACAGGTGTAGGGAGCCGCAGTTAGGCTTCTGGAAAACTCGGAATGCCAACGCGGCGACGCGACCCCTCGACTGCTTTGCTCGATGTCATGCTGCCCTGCCTCGGCTGGATCGAAGGCATGCTCGACGACGTCGGGGCAGGCAAGAGCTTGGCATCGATAGTCGCCAGCGTCGGGGCGACGGCCCCTTCCAGGTCAGGTGTTCCATCTTGATCTGGCACGGGGTATGCTTCCTCACCAATTCCTAGTCCGCGCCAGAAGTTAGAGATAGTTTAGCTCTCTTGCCTTACGCTCCAGTTCGTCACGGAACTTCGGATGGGCGATGCCTATGAGCTTGCGCGTCCTCTCCCTGATGCTGCTCCCGCGCAGCTCCGCCACACCGTACTCGGTCACGACCCGGTCCACTGTGTTCTTGAACGTCGTGACGGCGGCACCCGGATGAAGCTGCGCCACGATGCGAGAGGTTGCTTCGTCCGCGGTGGTCGAGTGCAGCACGATGAAGGACTGGCCGCGCTCGGAGAAGAGCGCCCCGCGCGCGAAGTCAGGCTGGCCTCCCGAGGAGGACCAGTACTCGCTGCCGAGGGACTCGGATGCGCACTGGCCCAGGAAGTCGACCTCGAGGGTGGCGTTGATCGCCACGAAGCTGTCTTCTTCGCCGATATTGCGCTCGTCGTTGGTGTGATCAACGGGCCAGAACTCGACGCCCGCATTCTCCTCCACGAACTCGTAGAGCTTCTGGCTCCCTAAGGCGTTAGTCGCTACAACCTTGTTGCGGTGGTTTCGCTTACGGGTGCCGGTGATGACGCCGCTCTCGATGAGCTCGACGAACCCCTCGGAGAGGAGTTCCGTGTTGACCCCAAGGTCCTTGTGGTCTCGGAGCAGCCCGAGCACCTCGTTGGGAATGGAGCCTATGCCCGCCTGCAGCGTGGCGCCGTCAGGTATACGCTCGGCGACGTACCCGGCGATCTCGCGGTCGGCCTCTCGTGGGGGTCGCGCTGGTAGCTCGCTAAGCGGGTAATCGGCCTCGCACCATCCGACGATCTGGCTCACGTGTACCTGGTTCTCCCCATAAGTGCGAGACATCCTGCGGTTCACCTCCACGAAGAAGGGGACCTCCCCGATGAGGGCCGCGGCGTAATCCGCGTGGGTGCCGAGCGAGAAGTAGCCGTGGCGGTCCGGAGGCGAGACGGCCGCCAGCACCAGCGAGCACTTCGTAGTGTGCCGCATCAGAGCAGGCACCTCGCTGAAGCTGTTCGGTACCAGATCGCAGGTATCATTGTGGAAGGCCTCGCGGTTGGCCGGGGAGAGGAACCAAGAGACGTGGCGGAGCCCGGGGAAGACGCCGTGCATATAACGCCGTTCGCGATAGGGGAACATCTGATGGATCCGGACGCCCGATAACCGGTCAGCGTTGGCTTCTAAGGCATCGAGTACGGTCAGTGGCTCAGAGTTGAACATGCCGACGATGAGATCGTCTCCTGCGTCGATGTGTTCCAGTACTGCTGCTGGCTGACATTGTTTCTCGGTCAGCGCCGCACGGATCGCCGGCGGGTACGTCTTTGCTTGATTGCTGATTGCCATCTAGCTGACTCCTAACGTGGGCAGTAACTTACTGGTAAGCCGAACGGGGCAGCTTGCAGGCGCCGCAGCTATCTTACTGAGCTTCGATCGCCGCCGCTAGCCTAGGCCGATAGTAATCACGCTTGTCAAGGGGTGTCGGTTCGCTGGCAGGTGCTCACTTGACGGTTACAGTTTCCCTCTCACTCACATGGAAATTCCGCTAAGATCTCAAAAGGTGGCTACGGTTCGGGGAGGAGTTAGATGAGCGGGTCTAATCTGGCGCCGGGGTCGTCACAGCGAACCGCAGCGTCCGCCGATGCGGTGATGAAAGGGCACGGTTTCTACAATGAGCACTCCCGTCCTCAGCAGAAGGCCGACAGTCTAGGGTTGCCTCTCTTGGAGCGGGCCGTGGGGGAGATGACCGTGCCCCAGGGGGCGGAGCCCGCAACGGTAGCAGACTTAGGGGCCGCGCAGGGGCGCAACTCCTTGGAACCCATGCGCCTCGCCCTAGAGAAGATGCGACGGCGGACGGCGGTCTCCACCCCGATAGTGGTTGTCCACACCGACCTGCCCCAGAACGACTTCGGCTCGCTCTTCGCCTTGGTCGAGCGCTCGCCGGAGAGTTACCTGCGTGGCGTAGAGAACGCCTTCGCACTGGCGGCCGGAAAATCGTTCTACGAACGCATCTTTCCGGATGGCTTCCTCTCGCTGGGTTGGACCGCCATCTCGGTGCACTGGTTGAGCAAGGTCCCATGCAGCATACCCGATCACGTCTACGCCCAGCGGGCCGGACAAAGGGTGCGGAAGGCCTACGCCGAGCAAGCGAGCGAGGATTGGCGGCGCTTCCTCGGTCACCGGGCACGCGAGCTGCGACCGGGCGGCGAGCTGATCGTGGTGGCGGTCACAACGGACGACACCGGCAGTACCGGCGGCGAGTCCCTGATGGACCTAACGAACGAACCCTTGTTAGCGATGGTCGACGCAGGGTTCATCCGTCCCGAGGAATACGGGCGAATGAACATGCCCGCCTACCACCGCACCATGGAGGAGTTCACCGAACCCCTGCGTTCCGGGACTCTCACCGAAGACCTGACCCTGAAGGAGGCTACCAAGGCGAAGTTTTCGGACCAGTTGTGGCCCGAGTACGAGCAGAGACGGGACGCTAGCACTTTCGCCGGCTCGTATACCGAGTTCATGCGGGCGTTCACCGAGGCGCCCCTGTTCGCAGGATTAGACGCGGACCGAACACCCGCGGACCGCGAGAGGCTTGCCAACGAGTACTTCGAGCGCATGAGGAGCCTGATCGAGGCCAACCCCGAGCGCGCCAGGTGGGATTGGCAAGTGGCGCTCCTACGCGTAGCTAAGAAACGCGCAAGCGTCTCTATCTACTGATGCGTCCGGAGACACCGTTCGGTAAGTAACTCGAGGGCCACATCTACTGGAAGGGTGCCTCGGGAACCCGGATGACGCGCACTGAAGGTAGTTCACTTGACCCTAATCCGGACGCAATGCCCTGCAACAGTGGGCAAGGCAGGGAACAGGAAACCCGTTGCCTATGCGGGATCTGCAACCTCCTGCACACCCCAGCAACCACTGACCGCACACTCGTAGCTGGAGCAGGTCAGCGGTTCGAGTCCGCTCGTCGGCTCTGTTTTTTGTTGCGATTTGCAGGACAATTGTAGCGGACGCGGATGCCCGGCGGACGCGCCGAGACCCTTGTACACCAACCCGTACACCAACCGCAACAGGCGCCGGCCGTCGTCCTGCTTCTTGGTCCTCGGACATCGGCCGGCGTTGTCCCGACTTTCATGGCGGGGTCACACCAAGGTCCTTGCATATCTTGCGGCAGAGGAGGACGCTGGGGCGTACTTCGGGCCTCTCGAGGATCTTGAGAATCTATTGGCGCGCAGGGTGGACCTCGTGGAGATCGGCGCCATCCGAAAGCCTACCTGCGCCGGGAGATCGAAGAGCACCAAGGAACCCTGTCGGGCGCGCTCGGCGGCCCTCTGACTCAGAACTTGTAGCCCTTCTTGGTCCAGTAGAGCCAGTCTTCTACCGCCTCCCGGGTTTCGTCGTCGGCGTCGACCACTTCGAGCTGGGAGAGAGGTATCGCCAGACCCTCATCATCCCAGTTCATCTCGACGAACATATCGTGCTCGCAATCCTCTACGGGAGCCATGCCGATCACCTCGATCTCGTCTCCCACCTTTAGTGGAGAGGTGGATCTCCTGGTGGCACACCGGGCGAGGAAGGGGGAATCGAGCCTCCGTTCGAGATAGTAGTACCAGCCTATAGCCCGTTCCTGTTCGTCGTAGGCATCGACGACGGCCTCCATGGTGATCCGGCGCTCCCTGACCTCGTCCGTTTCGATCTCGGGTCTTCCAAACCACTCGACCACCGCAAACCACTCCTTTTCCCCGAGGCTCTCATCCCATACCATAGGTGCTAGGACTCGGGCACACAACCTGGGCAACGACCATCGACACCCCGAGACCGGCCGATAATTCCTCGTAGCTGGAGATGCGACCAGAGGTTCGAGCCCCGTTTCTCGTGTAAACTCGTTGTGTACGACGTAACACGGACACAAAAACGTCGCGCGTACGGGGCCATGAGGGTGGGGGACGGCTAGAGAGGTCAGGACCTCCCGACCGTAGCCCTCTTGTCGGTGCGCCGTTCGCTGGTCTCCGACGAAGCGCCGTTGTTCTTGCGCTAGGGCGCACCGTCGATCCCGCCTCTGATTCGTCGGCGTTCGAGATGGATGCATCCGTTTACAGGCGAGGCTACCCGGGGCTCGCTTCCTGCTCGATCTCGCGAACAAACTCCCTTGGGGTCAGGATACGGGCCAAGGTACGACCCTCGCCGTCTTTCACGGCCTGATCCGGGAGGTCGAGCAGGTGACGGTCGACTGACAAAAGGTAGGAGTCGTCACCTCCCAGGGTCCCCGCGAGCCCGACCAAGTACTCATCGTCCGGGTCGGCTTCCACTGCGCCGCGGACCACACCTTCGGCGGGATCCCTTACGACCTCGGCTCCATGGTGCAGCCAACTCACGTACTCGGTCGCCTCCTCGTAGGTAAAGTACCGGCGAAACCTCTCCCGCGCAAGGACCGATTGCAGTTCGTGGAGCAGGCGTGGTGAAACGACAAGGGCGAACTCGCCCGCCATCCAGCGCCTTGAAACCTCCCATGGCGCGCCCTTCTCAGAGATGGCCGCGCTGATCAGGACACCAGGGTCGAGTACCGCGCGAGCTACGGCGCCGCCCTGCGCTCCCGCCTCATGGCGTGCAGCTCTTCGTTGGCAAGGTCTATCGCCTCTTCCTCGGAGAGCGGCTCGACGCCTTCCTCCCGACGACGACGCTCGAGGTTCTCAAAAAAGACGCCCAGGCTATTCGACCGTCTAGGCGCCAGGACGAGGTAGCTGCGGATGATCTCCTCCAGCAGCTCACTCTCCGTGCGGCTTTGCTGGTGGGCTTTAGCGCGCAGCTCCTCCAGGAGCCCGGCGTCGATCTCGGTTCGTTGCTTCTCCGCCATCTCTACGCCTCCTAACCCCCATTTTCGCACACTGCGTAGACCTTGCGGTGAGGCTGGTGGGGCCTGCGCCCCGGCACTCCTAGAGAGCGTCACTCTCGTCCTCCAGCGCATCTTCGTGGGCGGCCTCGTCGCAGACCTCGCCGATAACCTCGCAACGCCCGCCCGGAGCGAAGCACGGCAGAAGCGAGAAACCTCTCCGCGATCCTCACGCCCCACGGCGAAAGACGGATCGAGGGTGGGAGCGGGATTCGTCACCCGTACAATCCCCTTGGAGGGCAACCGGAACAGGGAGGAGCGGTCATGCACGAAAAGGCGATCCCCATACTCAGGGTCGGCGACGCCGCCGTCTCATCGGAGAGCACGCCGACGATCAGCCAGTCGCCGTGGCGTCGAGCCTCCCGCAACAGCGCCACGTGGCCGGCGTGGAACAGATCGCCCACCATGTCCGCGCGCTGTCCCGTTACCGTGAAGCCATGCTGATCTACTCGATGAGCGTCTCGGTAGACGGCTTCATCGCCGACCGCGAGGGCGGCATCGAGTGGACGGTCCCGAGCGAGGAGCTATTTCAGTTCCACCTTGCGGAGGTACGTAAGCTCGGCGGCTACCTGTGCGGCCGCAGGCTCTACGAGACCATGCTGGTGTGGGAGACAGATCCATCGCTGCGCGACAACGAGCTCGGCGCCGCGTTCGCCGACGTCTGGTGCGCGATCCCGAAGACCGTCTTCAGCCGCACGCTTGACAGCGTTCAAGGCAACGCCCGGCTCGCCAAGGCGTCGGTGGCCGAGGAAGTCGCTGCGGCGCTCGACGCAACCGACAAGGACGTCGAGATCGGCGGCGCCGGCCTGGCCGCGGCGGCGATCGAACTCGGCCTCGTCGACGAGCTGCGCATGTTCCGAAATCCGATCGTCGTCGGCGGCGGTACGCCGTACCTGCCGCCGGTCACCGAAGACATTCGACTAGACCTGATCGAGACCAGGTCGTTCAACTCACGCGTGATCTACGAGCGCTACCAGCGAGTCAGTGGAGTTCTCTGAGCTGTTCCCCCAACGCTGGTGCGTCCTGGTCTCGTAGTGTGCTGGCGTGGTCGTGAGTCGGAGTGCCTTGGTCGTCGTAGTCGCGGCGGGCGAGTTCGGCGCGGAGGTGGAAGAGGCCCCGTGAGCGCGGGAGATCGAGATCAGGGACCCCGACGGCAGCAGGATCAGGGTCGCCACCCCCGAGGATTGAGCGACGGGAGCGCCCCCCTCGCCCGACCCGGTCGGCAGCGGACTCGCGCTTAAGCGCCTCCGCGTAGCGGAACAGGGCCTGCTGGAGGGCTTTCGGGCGCCCGGGCGACCTGGGGGCGTAGCCCTTCAGCCTCATCACCTTGATCCAGCCGCCCTCGCCGAGGGCGGAGAGCGCGAAGAGCTTGTGCTGTCCCGTCTCGTAGGGGCTGGCGAACAGGCGCTGGTTGGTCACCGACTCCAGCTTGGCGCCCAGCGAGAGCAAGAAGTCGTAGCGCGAGAGGGTTCGCCCCCCGTACTCCAGGGCCATCTCCCGTCGCCGAGCCAGACGGCCACCTCGCAGGAGGCGAGCCCTTCCTCAGCGTACACCCTCCAGTGCTTCACGCGGGCGTAGCCGGAGGCGTCGGGCCTGCGCCCGAAGAGGGTGCCGCAGATGTTGGCGATCTCCTCCAGGTTCAGCGAGGGTGCCCGGCCTTGAGGTCCACGATCTTCCTGCGGATGGCAAGGGGCAGCACCCTACGCTTGGCCTTCGGCGGGGAGAAGAGGCTCACCATGCCCTCCTTGCGGAAGGCCGCTATTTTGCGGTAGAGCACCCTTTCCGCCAGCGCGTCACGTACTCGCCCACGGTCATGTTCTCATCGTCGAAGACGAGCCCGCCCGCTCCGCCAGGCCCTTCGCCAGCTTGTCGCGCACCTCAGCACGCATCTTGCCGTAGACCGTCCTGCGCTTCGTCCCTGTAGGCGTCTCCACCGTGTAGCGAGCCATCCACAAATCCCTCTTCGGATGCCGCGTGATAGACCGCCCGGAGCTCGCCGAAGGGATGCTAGAGAGGGGTTTGAGGCTCCTTACCCCCCACAAGGTCTCCGAGACCGAGCCCAGGCGCTGGCTGCTGTGGCTGGTCCAGAAGCGCCGCATCATAGAGACCGTAATTGGGCAGTTGGTGGGACGCTACAACGCCAAGAAGGTGTGGCCAGGGACACCTGGCACCTGCGCAGCCGCTTTATGCGCAAGATCCTAAGCCACACCATAGCGATTATGCTCTGCCAAAAGAGCGGGCTTGCTCCGCTGCGCTTCTCGGAGCTCCTCGCCGACTAAAACCCGCACATCGGGTTCGCAAGGTATGCCAGCGAACGTTTGGACGTTTAAGCTATGAAGACATCAATGCTTCAGTGGCATCCAGCGTAGGAATCACCCGTAGTGGAGACCGAGGCTAGGGCACCGACTTCACCGAGCCGCTCAGCGTAGCGGATCGCGGTGTAGTGGCTGCCACGATCAGAGTGAGGCACCAGGCCCTCAAGCCGCTCCTCGCCTCGCCAGATGGCCTGCTCGAAGGCATCTACTAGGGCAAGGTCGGTGTGCAGGCTGCGCCACACCTGCCAGCCCACGATCTCATGCGGCTGAACACATCTATGAGAAGCGCCACATACACGAACCCTGAGATGGTTCGCACGTAGGGGTAAGGTCGGCTACCCACAACTGCTTTGGGCGGGTTGCGCTGAAGTTCCTATCTACCAGATCCGGCCGGTCGTCGGGATCCTTGGCGGGCGTGGTGACGCTCTTGTAGCCGCCACGCACGACCCCACGGGGTCCTTCCCGGCGCATGAGCCGTTCCACGCTGCAGCGGGCCACGCTGTGATGCCCTCTCGGTTGAGCTGGCGCCACACCTTCGGTGCGCCATAGACACCATAGTTGGCCGCCTGAACCCGGTGGATCTCACCGCTCAACCAGGCGTCGCGGACATTGCGGTGTGAAGGTGTGCGGGTCTTCTGGCAGCGTAGTAGGTGGCTGGGGCGATCGGTAACACGGCACACAGATCGGCTCGACTCCCCACTTCAGCCCCTCAGCCGTTGTGCGGTTACGGTGCTGGTCGATGAAGGCGCTCATGAGTTCGCTCGCGGGTCGAGCTCCGCCGCGAAGAAAACCGAGGCGGCTTTGAGGATCTCGTTGGCCCGTCGCAGCTCACGGTTCTGGCGTTGGAGATCCTTGATCCGTTGGCGTTCATTACTGGAGAGGCCGCCCACGACACCCTCATCAACATCGGCACGATGGAGCCAACCGTGGAGCGTCTGCGGAACCGTCCCGAACTTGCTGGCAACCGAGGTGATCGCTGCCCACACCGAGTCGTACTCGTCTCGGTGTGCCCGCACCAGCCGGAGGGCCTCCCTCCGGATCTGCTGTGGGTACTTGCGTGTTCTTGTCATAGCTCCATCCTCTCAAAGGTCGGAGCCTCCATCAGACCCGGAGAGGTTCACCAGAGACTTTCAAGAGGGCATCTACTATGCCTTGGGCCGGATGTCGGAGTCTGCGCTGACCGTCGAGAAGTTACAATGGAAGAAATGGGAGTGCGCTACCTTACCAACGAGAGCGGAGACCGCATAGGCGTCGTGTTGGACGTCGCCGAGTACGAGCGCCTCAGACGATCCGCCGAAGAGGTTGCAAGGGCGGAGCGGTATCCCGGCGTAGCGTTCCGCGGGACTGGGAGTGGCCGTCGCGCGTGGGTGCCCGGCACAGCGCTCGACGTGTGGGAGATCGTTGCCGGCTACCAGGCGATGGGCCGGCAAAGGTCCCTCGAAGAGTCCGGCATCTCCGAAGACCACCTCGACATCGCCCGGGCCTACCATCGGGCTCACCAGGACGAGGTGGATCAGCGGATACGGGAGAACGCGCGCCCGCTGCAATACTGGCGAGAGCATCACCCCGGCCTGAACATCCAGACCATCGACAACAGACCGGAAGCCGGCTCCCCCCGCGCCCCTTGAGCGAATCATCCGGGCAGCCTCAACCACCCGTCGAGTGGTTCGCCAGAGGCATCATCGATCGCGAGAGAAAGGTAAGCGGTTACCTGCTCTCCTCGACCCATCCCGAAGGCAGGAACAAGCTCAGGCTGTGGCGTAGCGTCTTCGGCGTGGGGGAGGGTGACGCGGAGCTGCTGGAGCGCCTGATCCGCGAGCAACTCTTCCAGGCCACACCCGTGGAACGTCCGCCCCAGAAGGTGAACGAGCCGGACCGCACCGTGCGGCAATGGGAGCTCCTTATCCCGCGCTTCAAGGGTCCGAACGGCAACGAGGGGCCGGTCAAAACCGGGTGGGCGCTCGCTCCCCCGAACGATCATCCTCACCTCGCCACCGCCTACCCGGTGGTCGGTTGAACGGTGAGCCGGTAAAATAGACTTATCATGGCAAAGACGCGCACCACTTATCAGGAGCTCGACATGGTCCCCATCCCGGAGGACATCCCGGAGCTCGGCATCGAGGCAGGGTATCTGGGGACCGTCGATCACACCTACCCCGTCGGGGGCGAAGCCGGCCAGGGGCTCTACGTTGAGGTCAGCCGCCCCCATGGCACCACGATAGGCTTCGCGCAGCTCGAGGTCGACGTAGAGGGCGCCTGGCACGTGATGACCTACACCCCTTTCGACTAAACGAAGTCACTCAAGCCCCTTCGTTCCAATCGCAAGCCTCCCCGAGGATGGCCGCGACGAAGCCCGAACTCTGTACACCAACCGTACACCAACCGGCCCAATTTCCGGTTGTTCCAGGATGTTACTGGTGCGCGTATTCGGCTTACCTAAAGGGTTTTGAAACAACCGCCAACACCCCGAAATCCGCCGATTCTTTCTCGTAGCTGGAGCAGGTCAGCGGTTCGAGTCCGCTCGTCGGCTCTGTTTTTTGTTGCGATTTGCAGGAAAAATGTAAGTTCGGCAGAACTCCTTCCAGCCTAAGTTACAGCAACCGTACTGCAACCCGAGCTTGGCTAAGCACTTTTTCAAGGCCACAAGAATACATTGCTTACTCTTTAAGTAGATGAATCTTCGGAAGTCCGTGCTTCTCGACTTGGACTTCCCCTTGAGACTGTATGAAAAGTCCTCAAGTGCGAGCCAATCGGCCCACCATAAGGCGAGCCATAGCAGCATATACGAGAAAGCTTCGCCGCTCGCACACAACCTCTCATAGTCCTTGCTCATCCGACGGTTGTGGCAGATCCACGCAAGGGATCGCTCCACTATCCACCTCTTGGGCAACAAGGGCCTTGGACCCTCATGGGGCAAAAGCTTCTTCCACTCGACCATCACGCCCTCTTTGGCCCACTCCCTTGCCCCTATCCTCATTACCTCTTCGGGGGCGAGCTTCCGTGGATGGCGCACTACTTCTCGGCACTCCAGCCTAGTACCTTCTCCACCCAATCCGCGCCCTTCTCTTGAGCGTTGTAAGCCGCCTCTCAAGCCACACGTGAGAGAGTCGTGGGAAACCGTCCCACGCTGCCGCAAGCAGGATCTTGATGCCGTCTTAAGGTCCATCAGCCTTGCGCGCTATGTACCCTGGCTTTGAGCACCAACCCTTGGGTGTCCACCAGCAGGTGAGGCTTAGAGTGCCTTTGACCTTCTTGGCTCCTACTCAATAACCGCGCTCCTCTCCACCCACGCCGGTCGTCTTGACCTCCCCTGGGAATCCACTATGCCAGCATTGGGCTTAGGGTCCCGCTTTAAGCGGACCCTAAGGCGTTGGCGGAGCGCTCGATTGATCCTCTCGAAGGTGCCATCGATGCGCCATTTCCTGAAGTACCACTAAACGGTGGGCCACCTCTGGGGAAGTCGTGAGGCAGCAGGCGCCACTACTGGCAGCCGCTTCTTAGGACGTAGAGGACAGCGTTCAGGATCTCGCGAAGGTCGTGGGTCCTGGGCCGTCCGAATCCTTCGGGTGCGGGCAGGTGAGGCTTTATGTAGTTCCATTCGGCGTCGGAAAGATCCGTGGGGTAAGGTTTTCTCATGTGTGCTAGAGTAGCGAAATACCCTCCGAGAACCACTTTTCATACAGCCTCGTAGGAGATAGATTTCTCAGAAGTTGGTCCTGGTAGCAGGTCAGAGGCTACGCGTACTCTTCGCGACGTCGTCTGCGGTGGCGCCGAGCGCGGACTCGGGCGCCGCACTGGGAGCCACACCAGGCGGCTGAGCGGTTCTTGGTGCGGTCGTAGAGTGCCCAGTGGCACTCCGCGCAAGCTTTGAGGCGGTGCCAGGTCCCGCCCTGCTGAGCAGCGAGCACGATCGAGACCAACCTGCCGATGGCGTGCTCCAGCCCACCCGTCTCAGTCGGGAGCAGCTCTAGCCGACCAGCCTCGTCGGTCCGGACGCGAAAGCGGGCGGAGCTGACAGCGTCGTCGAACGCCTCGGCAGACTCCGGGACGAGCGGGAAACCTGCGTTGGCCAAAAGGAGCGCGCGCAGCGCCTCGCGTAGGCTCCAGGCGCGCCCAAGATCTTCCTCGGTAAGCGTAGGCTGGGTAGGCACAAGGCGGTGCTCGGCCACCCAGGAGGCGAGGCTGGCAGGATCGCCGATCTCGTCGGTACCCGGCAGGACGTCTAGAGTGTTTATGAAGTCGCGGACGAGTTCCAGATCTCCCGGAGCCGCCAAGCGTCTGTCGTCTCTATCGGTTGCCACGGGTACATTTTATCTTGCTCGCCGGACCGCTCTTGCTCCGAAGGCCGCTGCTAGGACGAAGAGGGCAGGCAGCCCCAACGCTACGGATAGGCTGGAAAGGCTCGCCAGGCCGCCGACGAGTACGGGACCGACAAAGGATCCCAGGTAACCGAGCGTCGAGACACGCGCGGCAGCCGTGGCCGGTGTCTCGCCGGGGGTGTTGCCACCCGCGGCGATGGCGAGCGGCAGTGCGTTGGCGATCCCCGCCCCGAGAAGCGCCAGTCCAACCAGCCCAGCCACCGGGGCGTCGATCAGCAGTGCGCCGCCGAAGCCCACCCCGGCCATGACGGCCCCCGCCCGGAACACACCCACGGGTCCGAGGTGGGAGACGAGTCTGTCGCCCACCAAGCGCCCGATTGTCACCGCCCCCAAAAAGACGCCCAGCCCGATTGCGCCTAGGGTCTCGGTCCCCCCAAGGGCATCCGCGACGTACACGGCAGACCAGTTCAGGCCAGCGCCCTCGGCCAGCGTGAAGCAGAACGCCAATGCCCCCAGCAAGGCTATAGAAACCGACCAGCCGCTAAACCACCGCCTCAAGCCACTCGCATTCGCTGCTCCGTCGTCCGACTGTACCTCCTTTGCATCGATCCGTGAGGGCAGCAACAGAGACCAGGCGGCGAGGCCCACCACCACGGCAACCATGGCACAGGCTAGAAAGTGTGGCGGCGGCATGGCGCCGAGGCGCGCAGCAAGGGCGCCTGCTCCTGCACCGAGGACACCCCCGAGGCTGTGCATCGCGTGCATGCCGGAGAGTACCGGGCGGCCCATGAACCGTTGTACGGCCACGCCCTGGGCGTTCATCGCAACATCAACGACGCTGTTTAGGGCGGCGAATGCGAAAAGGCTAGCGGCCAACACGAGCAGGCTCGGAGCGAAGGCCGGACCCAACAGCGCGGCCGAGAACGCAAGCAGCGAGCCGATCAAAGCTCTTCGACTCCCCGTGCGAGGCACCACTAGACCGCCGAGCTGGAGGCCGACAACGGCACCAGCCTCCAAGCCGAGGAGGGCGATCGCGAACTGTCCATCGCTCAGGCCAAGACCGTCCTTGATGGCAGGTACGCGTGAGGCCCAGCTCGCGGAAATGACTCCTGTGAGCAGGAAGCACGCAGCCGCCCCGATCCTCGCACGGCGCGCCCGTTGCTCTGAGATCTGCCCGGCACTCACGACGCAACACTCTAAAGCTTTTAAACTGTTACAGCAAGCAGCTTTCTGGGCTGGGCGGCATAGAGCCAAGAGTCAGCTAGCCAGGCTAATGAAGGAGCTCTGCGCACCTGTTGCTCCATTCACCCGAGCGCGTAGAAGGGACTTTCTGCAAACTTCGTTCTTCGCGTAGGCTTGGCAGCAACACCCTCCCGATTAACATGTTCAGCCACCGGGTAGACTCCTAACGAATCCACAATGTGAGGAGGTAGATCGTGAACGGTGGCAAGGGAATCTACGTTGGAGGGACGCTCGTCTCTATACTGATCTCGCTTGCGCTATATGCTACGGGCAGGCGCGAGTCGGCGATCTTTGTTGGACTATGGGCACCGACCATCCTCAACCTGGGCCAGAGCCTTCTAGAGGAGGACTAGGGTCAACGAAGGTCCGACGTGCTGCAGGTCCGGTCCCTACTTACTCACCCAACAGCGTAGAAACCGGGCACGAATCGCCGCACCTTTCCTAGAACGGTCCTCGCCCGCGATCCATTGTGGGACCCTGCAGCATGGCCGCTCGACCCGTTCGGGATGGCGCACCGCCAGGTCGGCTATGATCTGGTACCCGAAGTAGTTGCCGACGAGTACCGCGCTCCAGCCCGATTTCCCTCATCAAGGCGGTGAGGAGTCGGAGAGCCTGGTCACGTCCAGGACGCGACGGGGCTTCTAGCTCTCGCCGAAGCCGGGCAGGTCAGGCGCATAGACCAGATGGTAGGCAGCCAGCCTCTTGAGGGTGGGGACCATATAGTGGCTGGAGACGACCAGCCCGTGCACCAGTACCACCGGGGGACACCCCTCGGGTGGGGGTGATCCCCGAGGCGCGTGCACCCTCAGACCGTCGACCGGGGTCCGGATAACCTGATGAGATCCGGCTCCGGGGCGGTGCCTACGTAGCCGTCCCCGATCTGGGCTGCGACCTCGATCGCCTTGGGGCCGAAGGCTGACACGTAGATTGGGGGCGGCTCGTCCGGCAGCGTGTAGAGGCGGGCGTTCTCCACGGTGTAGTACTTGCCGTAGTGCCGCTTGTTGGCGCCCTCCCACAGCAGCCGTATCACGTGCACCGCCTCTTCCATCATCCCCAACCTCACGTCGGACGGGGGTCAGTGGTCCCCGAGTATGTGCTCGTTGAGGTTCTCGCCGCTGCCGATGCCGAACCAGAATCGACCCTCCAGCATCGCCGCCGAAGTCGCCGTGGCCTGGGCGATTATCGCTGGGTGGATGCGTATGGTGGGACAGGTGACGCCAGTGCCCAGACGTATACCTTCTGTGACGCTGGCGATACCCCCGATCACGCTCCATACGAAAGGGCTCTGGCCCTGCGCGTCGATCCAGGGGTGGTAGTGGTCCGAGATCCAGGCGGTGGTGAAGCCCGCTTCCTCCGCCCGGCGGGCGTTCCGGACCATTTCCTTGGGTGTCATATCCCTCTGTGGAGAGCACGTATCCCATTTCGGCCATCGGCTGACCCTCCTTCCCGATAATGAACCCGCGCTCCCTTGGACGACGGGTTCGCCGCTCTGGTACATACGTCGGTATACCCTCCGACCGGCGAAACTAACTCCTTGGAGCGATGACCGTCGTTTGCGTGCAAGTTTTTCGCCTCCGGCAGAACGCCACATACGCAGTACCTGCAGGACCCACGTTCGTCGCCGGAGCCTATCGAGGCCCCAACGCCCACAAGGGATACTCCCACGTCAAGATCGCTGGTAGCGCTCTGGAATCAAGAACGCTCGGGCGGTAGCCACAGTCTTGCAGAAGACTGTAATAGGGACAAGGTCGCCGACGTTCGCTTCCAGCTCGGCGACGGGTATGAGGAGATCTTCGACTGTCAGGGCTTTCGCTTAAGCTGTGATACGGACTAGGATCTCTCCTAAGCCCCTCGGACGGATATTTGGCAGCAGACGAGAGATCGACAGACGAGGAGGGACAGAGCATGCCTAAAGACCACACGCCTCTTAGGGTTACTGGGACGTATGCTTAAAGCGGTTGCGAGCCGACTCTTCGCGAGATGGTCACTTCGCGTGGGGCTGGTAGAGTTCCAAGCGGTCAACAACCTTGCCGCCCACTTCTACTGCCTCCAGCGACAGGCGTCTGCCGCTGACGCGCACGAGCACCGCGTGGTGGGCTGACACGGAGGAGGCTGTCAACTCTCCATTACCCGCTGGATACAGCCTCCTGCCGCCTCCCCCGCTCACCACGTAAGTCACGCCCCTTATGGGCACGGTGCGCTCGTAGACGTGGTCGTGGCCAGAGAAGACAAGGTCCACCCCATGCTTCACGAAGAGCGGCTCCAGGTTTTCCCTCGCTTTCTCATCACCGCCGTGCCTCGAGGAGCCATAGGGAGACCTGTGCAAGAACACGATCCTCCAGCGCTTGCGCGTGGTAGCCAGGTCTCGCTTCAGGAAGTCCCTCTGCTCCTCCAGGTTAGGACCCCTATCACCGTGATACAGTTCGCTGTCGAGCGCGACGAAGTGCGTGTTGCCCCAATCGAAGGAGTAGTAGCGCTTGGTGCTACCCGGACTGCCGAGGGGTGGATGGAAGTTTTCGAGGAAGGCTGCGCCGTTCCCCTTCCTCACGTCGTGGTTGCCGAGGACAGGGAATAGGGGCACAGTCTTGATGAGGTTTCGGTACGGAGCGAAGAAGCGGCGGTCGTAGTGGCGTTCCTGGCCTGCCGGGTAGACCACGTCACCTGTGTGCAGGACTAGGTCCGGCCTCAAGCGTTCCAGCAGCGCAGCTACTGCCAGCTGTCCCTTCCCCCCGCTGCCGCTGTCGCCGACCACCGCGAAGCTGAAGCGTGAGTTGTCGCCCGCGGGAGCGGTGCGGAAGCACCCCGTCGCCGATGACCCGCCAACGCCTTCCACGCGGTAATGGTACGTCGAGCCGGGGTCGAGACCCGTGAGCGCGACCGCGTGGCGCCTGCCGATCCGGGCCTCGGCTTCGTTGCGTCCCAGTTCGGGAGTCTTGCCGTACTCGACCACGCCTGATCCCGGGTGCTGGCTCACCCAGCAGATGACTGCCGAGGACGCCGTGACGCCCTGCACGTAAGGCTCTCGCGGCTGTTCTAACCCTGTGGCACCACCGAGCAGAGACCGCGCGACCCGCAGCACTAGTGCGAAGCGGCCTTGTTCGAAGAAGATCGAGATCATTTCATCAATGCTACCCGGTGCTGCGGGCGGAGCGCGAGGAGGTCCGGCTCCGGAAGGGCGCTGACCGGTCCTTTAGGGGAACTTATCTTGCGTAAACTAGCCAACTGCCTCCGAGGCGATCTCTGGCAAGATCGTGTGCCCACCGTCGAATTCCCTGTAGTACACGTCGTAGCCGCCCCGCTCCAGCTCGGGAACGATCCTGCGGCTGAAGCGGTCTATCGACAGCACCCCGTCGCGCGTGCCCTCCCGCGTCGTGCAGCAAGAGCACCAACGGGGCGGGGCGATCCGCACGGTAGGTCGTCGGCACGTACAGGTAGCTGTCGCGCGCGGTGCCGAACATCAGCGGTTGCAGGCCTACCGGCACGAACACGGTTTCAAGCAGTGGACGCGCCTGCAGACGTGCCTCCATCTGCGTTTCCTTACTCGACATGGACTCTCATCTATTCCCGCGTCATTCTTCGGCTACACCGCAGCGATGCCGCAGTTCTTTGGCACAGCCGTGGCCGGCGGTGCTCCAAGGGACGCGTGAGTTCAGAAGCACGCAGACTTGGACGCTACGCTTCCGCGTCCTGCTGGCCGAGG
Source organism: uncultured Rubrobacteraceae bacterium (assembly GCA_902806095.1). GTDB lineage: Bacteria > Actinomycetota > Rubrobacteria > Rubrobacterales > Rubrobacteraceae > Rubrobacter_D. Next base: position 24,346 of record CADCVF010000077.1, on the reverse strand, counting down.
GCGTAATCCGGCCAAGCAAAGGTGCAGAGGCTGTGTGAAGTGGCTGACCACCGGGGAGATTACAACCTCCTGGGCCATGAGCAGGTTCACCCCGACTATCTTGTCGCTGACAATATCTTAGAGGTCCTCGATCACGACCTGCTCCTCGAGACCATCCTGCCTCCCGCGGTAACAAGGCTTACGAATGTACTGCAACCGTACCGCAACCCGGTAGCCAAGGGTCTCATCGAGCCCGTCCACGTCCTTCCCTCCGACTCCGTCGAGGAGATGAGAGCAGGTGTCCATAGAATGAACGATGGACGAATGCCCTGTCAGGCTCTGTGCCTACGTCTATCCGGACGCCGAGAGCAACGGAGATCACGGGTATCTCTTCAACGAATGCTTGGCCCGCACCACGAAGTTACCCGCGGTCACCCTCGAGAGTTCGAGCATGGGCCAAAGTAAGTCAGTAGGCGGATGCCGGATCTCGAAATCCCTGCTCCTCTGTGGAACTGTACAGATGGTAGGGGAGTCTCCCGGGCTGGCCTCGACCGGCGGGTTGGAGATCGCGCGGGAGAGGTTTGTAGCCGTCCTCGCAGCGACAGCTATAACACCGGTGCGCACTGCTCGTTACTCGACCTTTTTTAGGGTATTCGTGATGGCCTCCTCCAGCGGCATCGCGTGGCCCTTTGCCCAAGCCGCCTCGAACGCTCCTTCCCCGAGCGCCCCGCGGGCCGCGGCCACTGTACGCTCGCGCTCGGCGCGCTTGCCCGGTGGGAGCTGCCAGCCCTTATCCTCGCGCAGCGCAGCGACGGCCCCACAGAGCCACGCTGCCCGTTCCATCCTCCCTCGCGCGACCGCCACTCGAGCCAGCCCCTCCAGGCAGCGCAGGATGGTAAGGTTCATCCCCAATCGCCGTCCCAGGTTCAGGCTCTCTTCGTACAACCCCGACGCCCGTGAGTATTCACCTGCTTCGCACTCAACGCTTCCGAGACTGGCGAGCGTGCGCACGACGCCCCAGGCGTGCTCCTCGCCGCGAGACAATGCCAGGCTCTCTTCCAGCAGAGTTCTCGCGCGTCTGAGATCTCCCTGCTCGCGCACCGCGTCCCCCAAGGCGCGAAGGCTCCAGGCGATGCTGAAAGTCGTAGCAAACTCGCGGGCCAGGTCGAGGGACCGCTTGTGCAGGCGTGCCGCACGTTCGTAGTCTCCCCGCTCGTAAGATACGAACCCGAGCTCGCGGAGCGAGGCACTCTCTCCTTTCTTGTGGCCCATCTCCCGATACATGGCCAGGGCTACTTCGTGCAACTCCACCGCGCGATCGTAGTCCCCTTGCACCATGGACAGGATGCCACTTACGTGTATCAGGCGTGCCTTCGTACGAGCGGGCAATTTGAGCTGAGTTTCCCCGGTTGGGTCTCCCGCCTCGTCCAGAGCTAGGAGCGTCTCCGTCCACCGGCGTCCATCGCTCAGGTAGCCGCGCTCGATCCAGAACCACCACAGCGCCAGCGCCAACCGCGCCCCCGTCTCCACCTCCCGATTCTGTACGGCCCAGCCTAGCGCTGCTCGCAGGTTGTCGTGCTCTCTCTCTATCCGGGTGAACTTCGACCACCACTCTGCCTCCTCCCACCGCTTAGAGGCTACGGGCTGCGCGACCTCCCCCAGTTCTACGTAGTATCGTGCGTGCTTCCGTTGCACCTCCTCCAGCTCGCCACTCGATGTGAGGCGTTCCAGGGCGTACTCCCGGATCGTTTCGAGTATCGTGAAGCGTAGTTCTTCGTGTTGTTGGTACCCAAAGGATTCGGATTGCGCCACCAGCAAACTGTTGTCTACCAGCGATGCTAGTGTCTCCAGAACGCTGCTCACCGCCTGCTCGTCTTCCTCCGAACCGCAGACGGTCTCAACGGCTTCCAGGGTGCAGCCGCCCGCGAAGATCGCGAATCGTCTGAACAGGACCTGTTCTGCTGGATCGAGGAGATCGTAGCTCCAAGCTACCGTGTCGCGCAGTGTGTGCTGTCGCTCCGGCAGGTCGCGGGCTCCTCCCGTAAGTAACTGCAACCTGTGATCCAGCCGGTTGAGGAGCGCCTGCGGGGGAAACAGCTTGACCCTTGCCGCCGCCAACTCGATCGCCAGCGGAAGCCCGTCCAACCTCCGACAGATTTGTGCCACGGCGGCCGAGTTCGTGGCGGTAAGCTCGAAGGTGGGCATGACGGCCTGAGCGCGCTGCAAAAAGAGCTCCACAGCCGCAGGGGGGTGCTCCGGGATGTTTCCCGATGCCAGGATATCCGCCTCGGGAAGGGGTAATGGAGGCACAGGGAACTGATGCTCACCGCCGAGGCGCAGCGGCGCCCGGCTCGTAGCCAGCACCGTCAGCTGCCGGCACCTCCCAACGAGTTCGCTGAGCACGGGGGCAGCTGTTAGGAGATGCTCGAAGTTGTCGAGTACCAGGAGCACCTGCTTATCTTGCAAATGCTTCTCAACGGTTTCCTGCAGCGGCTCCCCCGACACCTCCTTGATCCCGAGCGTCTCGGCGAGAACCGACGGAAGCAGGGCGGCATCTCGTAGTGGAGCCAGGGGCACGAAGACGATCCCGCCTGCGAATGCCTCATGCGAGCACTCAGCCACTTCAAGGGCCAAGCGAGTCTTGCCGACGCCGCCAGGGCCGGTCAGGGTCAACAGGCGCGTGTTCTCGAGACGCAGAAGAGAGGCGACGGTCGCCACCTCGCGTTCGCGTCCGATTAGCGACGTAAGCGGTGCCGAGAGGTTGCGGTGGGGCTCCACCGCCGCGCGGTAGGCGGAGGAGCGACGTGCCGCCGCTTCAAAATCGGCATGATCCTCTCCTCTCAGTTCCAAGGCTTCCGCCAGCTTCTGCACGGTGTACCTGTGGGGCCGGCGCCGCTCCCCGCGTTCGAGCAGGCCGATGGCCTGGGGTGTGAGCCCCGTCCTTCCTGCCAGCTCCTCCTGGGTAAGGTTGGCCGAGTCGCGGTAGCTTCGGAGTAGCTCCCCGAACCTGCTTCCCTTACTGGCGTTCACCCTCGTTGCTTCCCGATCCTGGACCGTTCGTACTGCCTCACGACATCGTAACACGCCCTTGTTCGGAAAATTGTTTGTGGGGTTGTTTGGATTGTCGCTGGGAGCGGCGAAGCGCTGGGGACATGATCCAGATAGCACGGAACACCCGAAGTAGCGCAGGGAAGGAAAGAGCATGAACTATTACTGTGACATCTGGTTCTGGAGGGCCTCGGATCAGGAAGCAGTGGCGCGACATCTTACGGATCGGGACCGACCATCCGGTGCGCTGAGCACGCCGCAGCGGGGTCTCGTCCGTGCGGCCTTACTTTCCATGCTACGCATAACAGGACTGGTGGAGCAGCCGGTCGAAGCGAGACCGGTCGAGCGGGAGGAGACCTCGCTACGGGAGAGCTGTGACTGTGGTGGTGAGGATTTACAGTACCAGGAGGCCATACGCGACGACGGAGAGTGGGTGCTCCGATGCCCCGAGTGCGGACACCTGGATCGCCTGCTCTGGCTCTCTGAAGAGTCTCGGGCTCTCTTGGTGGGATTGGCGCGGCGCAGATGGCGGGTGCAGGTGAGAAGGAAGTGATCACTCGCGGCGACGGCAAAGGCACAATCTTCGTCGTAAACATGGGCAGAGAAGAGTACCTCTAGGGAAGGGGCACAGGATGCGACGACTTATCCTTCTGTTGACGGCTATGGCCTTAACCCTGCTGCTCGCAAGTGGGCTAGCTTGGGCTGTAACCAAGATAGGCACCGATGGACCCAATACTTTGAGGGGAACCAATAATGCCGACAACCTCTTAGGCAAGGGTGGCCAAGACGACATCTTGGGGTTGCCTGGCCGCGACAACTTGCTAGGCAGGGAGGGCAAGGATTGGGTCCTCGGCGGCAACGAACGGCGCACCCAAGGAGGCCACAAGAACCTGGCAAGAGGTCCTGGCAACGACGGGATTCTGGGCGGCAAGGAGCAACGACTTCGTCTTCGGTGATGATGGCTCAGACAGCGCGGTGGTGGGCGAGGAAGGCAGGGACCTCATCGACGGTTGGACTGGCTCCGACCGCATGCTGGGCGGAGAAGGCGGCGACTGGCTCACCGACGGTCACTTAGATGAGGCTTCGAAAAACGATATCCTCTCGGGCGGAGACGGCGACGACATCCTCTTCGGCGACCACGTGCCCGCGGTAAAGGACAAAGTGTCGTGCGGTGGTGGTTTCGACCGAGCTGTGATCGACAGCAAAGATGTGGTCGCAAATGACTGCGAGAAGATGCTGCTCGTCCGCGGTACTTTTGAGGAGGTTCTGAAGCAAGAAGAGGCGTTCGTGAAGTCCCTTCCGCCGGCAACACGAGAGTTTCTTCGATTTCGAGAATGATTTCGCAAACAAACTGACGTATGAGAGTAGACTACAGCTGGAGCGATTCTCTTGGTAGGCCCTCGCTCCAGCTCCACGGGTGGCATCATAACGGACGGGAGCGTCGCTCACAGGTCGAAGGGAGAGCAAGCATGTCTGAAGAGAACAGAGTCAGCAGCGATCCTGAGGGGGTCCTCTCGTATTGGTTCCCCAAAGGCATAAACGATGCCGATCTGGAGATTCTCCGTCGCGAAGGGAAGCGATGGATGCAAGGCGGCCCCGAGGTGGACAGGGAGATTACCGAGCGCTTCGGAGAGGTGCTGGAGCAAGCCCGGCGGGGAGAGCTAGACCATTGGGCAGAGAGGCCGCGAGGGCGCTTGGCGCTGATCATCGTCTTGGACCAGTTCTCCCGCAATATCTACCGGGACTCACCTCTCTCCTACTCACAGGATGAGAAGAGGATGCGAAGATGACCCTCGAGTCAACATCCGAATCCGGAGACGCTGAAGCCGCAAACGGCGCCGAAGATCCAGAGCGCACGCCACGTCCCTTCGATGCTCACCCAGACCTTGCAGCCCTCGCGAACGAGCAAGGGGTCGAACCAGCCGACGACTTCGATGCCCTGCTCGGCGACTTCTGACCCGAGGACGAGGACATAGACGAGTTCGTCGCCACGCTGCGCCGGTGGCGCCACGACGAGGGCCCCGAAGCGTAGAACTTCCCAGACGGCGCACGGGTCCTCCAAGACCCGCTTCGCCCTCGACCACTCCCGCCTCCGGGTAGAGCATATTCTTTGGGCGAGAGCCCGGTGCCGGGGAACGAGGTATAATTCTCGAGACCGGCGAAACAGGAGTTGTCATGGAGAAAGCGGTCGGGAAAAACCGAATCGTACGGGATCTCACCGACGAGGAGGGACGCGCGCTCTTCGATAACGCCGCTCGCTTCTACCTCGGCATTAGCGGCGAAGAATTCGTCGAACGATGGGACAGCGGCCATTACGATGAGGATCCTGACCACCCCGATGTCGTGGACGTGGCGATGCTCCTGCCGTTCGCGCGCTAGCGAGATCTCTTTCTCCTAGGTGCCGGGCAGAACCCCAGCCGAAGCCGTAAACAATTTCCTCGGTCCACTACAACGAGTCATCTCTTGCGTTACCAGGGCGCAGCTCAACGTCAAAGGTGGCTACTATCCCACCACCGACGAGCCGCACGCATTGGTACTCGGAGACGGACTACCGCAGAAGCTACCCGGCGAAACAGACCTCTCCCTGGTCCTCAAGCAGTTCTACTACGTGATCCGGGTAGAGGATCCCGACAGGACCCCTGGAAGGTCAGCACCGCCGAATATAACTACAACCTGCGCGATACCGACAATCGGGTAGTCCTAGCCTTCCACTGGCATCCCGCCGAGATATTCAAAGTACGCCACCCTCACCTGAACCTCGATCAAGGCGCCCGCCTCGGACGCGAAGATCTACACCGGACGCACATCCCCACCGGCCGTATCACCCTCGTGGACATCATCCGGTTCGTAATCACCGAACTCGGGGTAGAGCCGCTGCGCAGCGACTGGGAGAACGTCCTCTCTGACCCCCAGGCCGCCCACCAGAGCTGGCGCACCTGGTCCTGACGCTCAAGGCAAACCCGAACTCTGTACACCAACCGTACACCAACCCGGCCCAATTTCCGGTTGTTCCAGGATGTTACTGGTGCGCGTATTCGGCTTACCTAAAGGGTTCTGAAACAACCGCCAATTCCCCGAAACCCGCCGAATCCTTCTCGTAGCTGGAGCAGGTCAGCGGTTCGAGTCCGCTCGTCGGCTCTCTTGTACTTGAATCCATGTGTGGCTGCTCTGCCATGGCGGATTAGAATCTCGCTGCTCCCTCTCGAGGCTGTCCGGGGGCGCGATCCAACGGGCGGTCTTGTGCTGCTCTACATCGTGGTCTGGTTGCTCACGTTGCTCGGGGTGACATTCGCGTTCCTGTACGCCCCGACACCGTTGGGCATCGGGATTAGCGTCTTGATCGTCATCTTTGAAGAGAGTCTAACGTGCAAGCAGCCACGACCAGAGGGTCCCTGCTCTATTACAGGGAGCACGAACGCATCCACCGCTTGACTGCTGCCGGGGAAGATGTCTGGGCCGTCTCTTCCCCTCGGGGCGGCTTCTCGCTGCCTGCTATCTTAACGAGACTCCCTAGGACCGAGCAGGGCGTCTTCGGCTTCGGTGGCAAAAACGTGCAGACCCAGTCGCTCGGAGAGCTCCCGGCACACTCTGATTCCGCGGACGCTGTTGCCGTAAGAGTCGAGCCCCGGCGAGAAGACACCGATGCCCCCTTTGCCGGGTACGACCACCAGTAGTCCGCCGCTCACGCCGCTCTTGGCAGGGACGCCTATGTCGAACGCCCACTGACCAGCGGCGTCGTACATGCCGCAGGTGTGCATCACGCTCAACACTTCTCTGACGTGGCGGAGGGGGAGGGCCCGCTCTCCGGTTAGGGGGTTCACGCCGCCGTTCGCCAGCGTCGCTGCCATTACCGCGAGGTCCCGGCAGGTGACCTGCACCGAGCACTGCCGCAGGTAGAGGGCGAGGATCCCCTCAACGTCCCCCGAGATCATGCCGTTGCTTCGCATGAGGTAGGCCGTCGCCCGATTTCGATCCGCCATGCGCATCTCGGCTTCGAAGGTATGCCCGTCCACCTCGAGCCTCTCGTTGCCGGCATAGCTTCGGAGCGTGTCCAATATGCGTTCGAACTTCCCTGCAGAGTCCTTGCCCCGCACCAGGTCGGTTGTCACGAGCGCGCCGGCGTTGACCATGGGGTTATACGGTCGGTTGTTCCGCTCGTCGAAGTCGATGGAGTTGAACGCGTCCCCGCTGGGCTCCACCCCAACGTGTTTTAGGACATGGTCTCGTCCGTGGTCCGCCAGAGCAAGGCCGTAGACGAAAACCTTTGAGGTAGATTGCAGGGCGAACGGTCGGTCGTGATCGCCAACCTGTAAGACTTCACCGTCGGTGCGGACGATGCAGATGCTGAATCGGTCGCGTTCTGCGGCGGCAAGCTCTGGCTTGTAGTATCCGCGCCCTGACTCGTAGTAGCTCGCAACGCTGTCTTCACCTACGAGCAAGTGCCTCCTGTACAACTCCTGCAGACGCTCGTCTACGTGTTCGCTGTTGGCGGGGGTTGGCACGCAATCTCTCCTCCTTCGAGGTTTTCCTGTATGGGCTTCAGAATACTTCAAAAAGATCTGCCGGATCCGGCGACCAAGAAGCCCAACTGATACTGTAGTTCGTCTTCTCGGCCCCTCGGTGAATATTGCGCTGCTGGTCTGCCTGCTCCTCCTCCGAGCATGTGTCCTGGAAGCTTTCCGCTGATCGTGGAGCTACTCCGAGATGCCTGCTCCCTTCTTCTTTGTCCCATCTTCATCGCGGAAGATGCGACGATCCACGAAGCGCTGTATGCGATCCCTTAATGGCTCGAACAGCGCTGAGATCGCCAGCGCAGAGACGATTACACTCAGCCAGGACTCCTCCTGTCGGGTGACGATAAAGAAGAGTTCTTGCACCACCTCGTCGATGATCACGAATATCCCCGCGATCACTACCGTCAGCACGCCGTAGACGAGGGTGCGGTTTATGACAAGGTCTATGTCGAAGAGATGGTGCTTGAGGATGGCGATGGCGATGGCCGCGTAGAGGCCGAATAAAGCTACACTGCCGAGCAGGCTGACCAACGAGGCGGATAGGAAGAAGGTCAGCAGTATGTATATGCTGACGAAGGCCGCGGCGTAGGCAAACCACTTTATCCGCTGTCGCTCCTCAAAGCCAGCGCCACGATAGCGGAACACGAGCGAGAGTGCCGAGAGAATACTGGCACCGATTAATACTAACTCCCCACCGAAGAACAGAATCCCGATCATCTCTCCAAGGGAGCCTTCCATGCCGATAGGGTTCTTGAACTGCCCGGCTTCTATGCCGATGGGGTTCATGAACTGCCCGGCCGGCTCGGCGAGGAACGGAGCAAGAATGGCTAGCACTGTCCCTACCGCAACGGTGCTCCAGGCCAGCAACCTCCAGCGCCGCGACGGCAGTCGGCCATTGGGGAACACCAAGAAAAGGAACGGCGCAAGGATGATAATTATCACGTACCCCTCCGACACTCCCAACGAAGCTAGGGTACGAGGAGCAGGCAGCGATCCCGGCTCCACCACCAGAGCATAGGCAGCATATACCGGAGCGAAAGTCGCAAGAGCGAAGCCTATGCCCAGGCCTAGCCACAACCACCCGTATGGGTTCTCGGGCCGCCGCGAGGCTATGAGCCCCCCTAGTATCGGTGCACCGAAGGCCGGAAGGACGTCGTTGGCCAGATAGGTCAGTGGGTACCAGCCAGTGGGCAGCGGCGCGGACCAGCCGAAAAAGACTACGAGCAGCCCAAGTGCCATGATCAACAGGCTCACGGTGCACACCGACCACGCAATCCAGGCGGCAGTGCGACGTCTCATCCCACCGACTCCTCTACTCCGCCGTTCCTTTGCCCCTTCTGTCACAACACCACTCTACAGCAATGCCGTCTCCCAAACGTTACGAAATACGCTACGAGGCTAGTTTATGGGCCGACAGGGGCCGGACTTCCAGGACTCCCCCTAGTACATCTTCAGAACAGGTTGTGAGTGATGAGTTACAGTAATGCTCATGAAACCTCCAATCTTCGTACGTACGCTTTCGTAGGAGGAGCGCAAGCCTCTGGAGAGCGGGTTGCGCTCCTCCGATGCCTTCGTCCTCCGTCGCTGCCAGATCCTTTTAGCCAGCTCTCGCGGCGAGCGTTCTCTTCAGATAGCCGAAAATCTAAGCTGCGGCCAACAAACTGTGAGCAAAGCTATCCACGAGTTCAACGAGAGGGGCCTCGATGCCCTAAAGCAGGGCTCTTCGCGTCCCACAGAGGTCCACGCCACCTTCGACGAGCACAGTGCCCGCGCCTTGCAGCAGATGCTCCACCAGGATCCGAGGAAGTTCGGCAAAGACGGCACCTTTTGGACACTGGAGTATGCCGCACAGGTCAGCTTCGAGTAGCGTCTGAGCGCGCCTTCTATCAACTCGGACTCCTCGCGGCCTTCCCTGCGAGCGCGCTCGCGTTCCCGCTCGACGAGGACCCGGTCTATCCTGGTTTCGGTTCGTTACATGAGCGAATTATACGTTCTTCGGGTGGTCTGCGAGAAGGGTGTCGTTGGGCCGAAGAGCGGCGTACAAGCGATGTCGGCAAGATCTCACGAGGGTAAACTCACGTAGTCAAGCGTAGAGAGCTGAAGAGGGAGTTCGTATGGCAGAGGCGCTGAAAAGCCCCCGGAGCGGAGGGTGACGCTGCGCAACGTGGGTTGGAAAACCTACAGAATGCTCGTGGAGGAGGACCCCGACCGGTCGGGGCTGCGCTTCTTTTACGACCGGGGGTACTGGAAATCGTGAGCCCGTCATTCGAGCATGAGCAGATCGCGCGAGTCATTGCGTCACTAGCTGCGTCGAACTCCATAGAGTGAATCCTCGGGGAAAGGATCCACGGTTTGACAGCAAGGTTTCTGACTTCCCGAATCCAGCGTCAGCACTTTTCGAGATTCAGCGTAGTATGCTACTACCGTACACACATGTACGTACGAGACGCAGGAGGACAAGGTGCTGACTGAGAGGGTAGAGGTCAGGTTGGACCCCGAGACCCGTTCGAAGCTCGAAGAGGTGGCGGCGGCGAGGGGAACTTCGGTGTCGGAGCTCGTGCGCGACCTGATCGAGCGCTCCCACGAGCAGGAGGTCGCGGGCGCGGCGCGGCTGGCGGCGGTGGAGAGGATCGGCGGTATGGAGGTCGAGGATGTTCCGGCGCCGGACGAGCTCAAGCGCCAGCTCTCCGAGGCGCACGGGCCGGGCCCGATGTCCTAGGCTTCTTATGGGCCGTCTCTTCCTCGATGCCAACGTGCCGACCTACGCGGCGGGACGGGATCACCCGTTGAGGGAGCCTTGCATGGAGGTGTTGCGCCTCGCCGCGCGTCATCCGCGTACTTTTTCTACCGATGCAGAGGTGCTTCAGGAGATGCTCCACCGCTACCTGTCCCTAAGGCGTTGGCCAGAAGGCAAACGCGTCGTGCTCGACTTCGCGGCCCTGATGGCCGGTTCTGTCGAGCAGGTCACGGCGGAGGATGCGGTCCGCGCCTGCGATCTGGCCGACCGGTACGCGATGGGGTCGGGAGCCAGACTGGCCGCGCGCGACCTCCTGCACGCGGCGGTGATACTACGCGCAGAAGGTTCTCCCGCCAGGATCGTAACCGCCGACGCCGATTTCGACGAGTTGGCCGCAGAAGGCATCGAGCGGCTTGACCCCGCCAACATGGTGGCCTGGATCGGCCAGATCGAGTGAGGCCGCGCTTGAAGTCTTCTCACACCGCCTGCGATTCTCTACGCACTGCAAAGACTTTGCGCGAGCGGCCGGGAAGAGTGGGGGCATGAGCGACGTCGGCCAGAGGGAACGCCCCGTCCAGGATCGGGTGGTCCTGCAGTTCGCCGAAAGGCTCGGTTACCGCTACCTCGGCAACCGGCAGTACCGTCCCGGCAACTCCAACATCGAGCAAGAAGTCCTGCGAACGTGGCTGCGGGCGCGTGGAACGCATGAGACCCGCGCGGACGATATCTTCGAGATCGTGAAGAACCAGCGTGAGTATTAGCAGACAATCCATCGAGGTGAGTGGTATCCAGGTGGAGGTGGTGCGCAAGCCCATCAAGAACCTGCATCTAAGCGTTCATCCCCCGAACGGACGTGTCCGGGTATCAGCGCCGACACACATAGATGACGAGGCCGTGCGGCTCGTCGTCGTTTCGAAGCTGTCCTGGATCCGGCGCCACCAGAAGACCTTCGCCGACCAGCCCCGCCAAGCCCAACGCGAGATGGTTAGCGGCGAGAGCCACTACTTCCTCGGACGCTGCTACAGCCTGAGTGTGACAGAGCAAGGCGGCCCGAACCGCATCACCCTAAACGGCACCTCGGAGCTAACAATGCAGCTCCGACCAGGCACAGACCGCGACAAGCGCGAGCAACTGCTAAACGCCTGGTACCGCCGGCACATGAAAGAGCTGCTGCCGGATTTGATCTCCAAGTGGCAGCCCATAATCGGGGTGCAGGTCGCCGAGTGGGGTGTCAAGAAGATGAAGACCAGGTGGGGCAGCTGCAACACAAAAGACCACCGCGTCTGGCTCAACCTCGAGCTCGCCAAGAAATCCCTCCACTGCATCGAATACGTCCTGGTCCACGAAATGGTGCACCTCCTCGAACGCAATCATTCCGAGCGCTTCAAAGCGCTAATGGACCAGTTTCTCCCGCAGTGGCGGCTGTACAGGGACGAGCTGAACCAGGCGTCCCTTGCGCACGAAGAGTGGGCATACTGAAGAGGAGCGTTGCCGAGGAGATCGTCCACGCATAAGAGCCCGGCCAAGGCCCGAGTAGTAGGTGGCTAGCCCGTTCGTTCGACCGAGGAGAAGCCGTGCGTTCGTACTTCGTAACACATGCCGACCCGGCGTCCGGTTCGCCGCGCTCACGCCGTGTCCTTCGGCACGACCCGGAACACGGGTAACCGGCTCGCCACCCGATCGAAATCGCTCAGCGGCGCCTCCTTATCCACCGGCATGTGTGTCCTAGCGTTCGGCGCCCTTCCTAGGTAGTCTTTCAGCACGCCCGCCCGCCTGTCCGGGGCGACCTCTTCTAGACGGACCACCTCGCGGCGTCCGTGGCGCAGTGTGGCGCAGCCCCCCGCCGCCCTAACGTTTCGCACCCAGTTGACCCCCTCCCCGAGCATGGACACCAGGTAGCGCTCGCCATCGTCGACGACTACACTCCCACCAACAGCCCTCTGGGCCTAGAGGCTGCGACAGACGCCTTCAATCCGGTGGAGACGAGCATGCTTGCCCTTGGGATCATAGCGCTTTCGTCGCTGTTGATCCGGCTGCGACGCTCCAGGGGAGTAGAGCACCAGCAGGTCAAGTGGTTCGCCTACGCCTTGGCGATGTTGACTACCAGTGCCATCCTCATCTGGTCGCCTCCGAAACCATGGACGTTCGTTGGTTGGGGTGGGTCGGCTCCGTGCTTGTATTGGCCAGTCTCGTGGGTTTGCCGGTCGCCGTGGGCGTAGCTATCCTGCGCTACCACCGCTCTTCGAGTCCTACCTACTCGGACGCTTCCGCCGATCGGGCCATGCCGTAGAATGCAAGACGTGGAAGAGGAACCTTCTGTCCGCACCGTCTTGGCGCCCTATGACTCCGGGCACCGCGGCCTCAGGATGGGCGCTGGTCCCGATCACCTCATGAACAACGGGCTCCATGAGATGCTCGGCCCGGCAGCGCGGCCCTACTTGTCCTTCGTGCAAGTGCTCACCGAGGTCGACCCGCCGGCCGAGGTGGCGACCGCCTTCGAGCTGGACCGCCTGGTCGCCGTGCAGGTGCGAGAGGCCTTAGCCGAGGGTGAGTTCCCACTGGTGCTCTCCGGAAACTGCAACACCGCGGTGGGGACGATCTCAGGCCTCGGCACAGGGGATCTCGGCGTGGTATGGTTCGACGCCCACGCGGACTTCAACACCCCGGAGACGACCTCAACCGGCTTCACGGATGGGATGGGACTCGCCGTAGCCGTGGGACATTGCTGGAGTAAGATGGCCAGGGCCGTGCCCGGCTTCGCCCCGGTGGCCGAGCGGAACGTAGTGCTGGCTGGCGTCAGGGCGGTTGAGACTTCCGAGGAGGAACGTCTCGCCGCCTCGGAGATTTCGGTCGTCGGCGCGGATCGCATCGGGCCGGAGGGGTCAAGCACCTTCGAGGCGGCGCTCGACGGCCTAAAGAGCAGGGTCGGCAGGGTCTACGTGCATCTAGATCTGGATGTCCTCGATCCCGAGAAGGCCGGCAAAGCAAACCAGTTCGCCCCCGAGGGCGGCCTGAGCGCCGAAGATCTAGAGTCGGCCCTTGGTGTGGTCCGAGAGCGCTTCGCCGTCGCTGCGGCCGGCATCGCCTCCTACGATCCGGCTTTCGACGCGGACGGATGCGTCCTTGCCGTGGCGCTTGCATGCGCGCGGATGCTCACCGATCCGGCTGATACCGAGTCTGTCTGACTACTCGGAATCTGAGAAGCGCCCGGATATATCTTGCTGGGCTTCTGAGACCACTGAGTGTTCCGATGCCGTCTTGGCGTCCCTCGACGGGTTCCTCGTCATTAGGGTGCACTGTTAATCGGTCGGATGGTGACAATAGCCATGAATGTTGACCGCTCTACGTAAGAAGCCGCCTATTCGGATGAAACCTCGTCGTCCTCGAGGGCGTACTCCACTGCCTGCTCGAAGGTCATCGCCCTTCCCTCGGTCCGCACCCTTTCGAAGCGTGCTGTACCCAGCCGCAAACGTGTATTGGCAATGGTGCGCTCGTACAGGGAAGGATCCGGTTTGTAGTAGGTGTAGACAGGAACCCCGACGTCCTGCAGTAACCTCTCTGCCGCGCCGAGAAGCCGGGCGGAACGCTCTACCTGACCGCGCGTCCCCGCAACCGTCGCCAGCCCCTCCAGGCAGTAGGCGACGTTCGCCCTATCCCCCATCCGCTCGGAGAGGGTCATCCCTTCCTCGAAGAGCGCTGCGGCATGGTCGTGGTCGCCGCCGCAGAGGGCCACCTGCGCCAGGTTGTAGAGCGTTATGCAGACGGCGGACCTGTCTCCTGTTCGGCGGGCCACCGCCAGTCCCTCCTCGAACGTCTCTGTCGCCCGGCTCACGTCACCACGCATAAGCTCTACCATCCCCAGGCAAGTAGTAGCCCTGGCCACGCCTGAGTCTTCGTTGATCTCCCGGAAGGATCGCAGGGACTCCTCTAGGTGGGGCGTGGCCGCTTCATGATCTGTCCTGCTCATCGCCACCACGCCCAAGCCGAAGTGGGCCCAGGCCATCGCGAGCTTGTCCCCCACCCGCCGGGACAGGTCAAGGCTTTCTTCCGAGTACCTCTCGCACCACTCGTAGTCGCCGTAACCGTAAGCCAAGGAGGCAGCAGCCACGAGCGCCTTCGCCCGCAAAGCTGGTGAAAGATCGCGGCGCTCCAGCACAGCCTCCATCCATCGTCGTCCCTCGTGCTGATAGCCACGTATCATCCAAAACAACCACAGCGCCCAACCCAGGCGTGCGCCGATCTCGACAGCACCCGCATCCAGAGCCCACGACATGGTGGCCCCGAGGTTGCCGTTCTCCCGGTCGAGCCGGTCCAGCCACTCGACCTGACGCGCTCCTATCAGCTCGTGATACGCGTGTTCGGCCAGCACGAGGAAGAACGTGGCATGGCTACGGCCGACCGTCCGGGCCTCGCCACTTTCCTCCAGCTTCTCGTGGGCGTACTGCCTGACCGGTTCTAGCATGCTGTAACGCACCTCGCCGCCTGGCGCGTCCGTATCGGCCTGCACCAGTGACTGCTCTACCAGCTCTCCCAAGAGGTCGAGCACATCCTCAGCTCCCAATTCGTCTGCCGCGCCCGCAGCTTCCACCGCCTCCAGCGTGAAACCCCCCGCGAACACCGACAAACGCCTGAACAAAGCTTTCTCGGGCTCGGAGAGCAGGTCGTGGCTCCAGTCCAGGGTCGCGCGCATCGTCCTTTGCCGCTCCGGGACATCCCGCGCCCAACCCGTCGACAACGCCCTATCCAGCCGCGCCAGGAGTGACGATGGGCTCAGGAACCTTACCCTCGCCGCGGCTAGTTCCAGCGCGAGCGGCAGCCCGCCGAGCCGCCAGCAGATGGACGCGACCGCCGCGGCGTTCTGTCGGGTGAGAGAGAAACCGGGTGAGGCCGCCCGGGCGCGCTCTACGAAGAGCTTGCCGGATGGCGAACCGAGGACTTCTTCTACTCTTGGATCCCGGGTGGAGATGGGCAACTCGAGGGGCGGCACGGGGTACTCCTGCTCGCCCCCAACGCGCAGCGGTGCACGACTCGTTACGAGCACCGTTAGATTTGGGCAGGTCTCGATCAACCATGATACTTCGGGCGCCGCCTCCAGCAGGTGCTCGAAGTTGTCCAGTGCCAGTAGCAGCCGCTTGGCCCGCAGGTAGGCGCGCAGGGCCTCGCGTGGGCTTTGGCCCGCTGTTTCCCTCAGTCCGAAAGTGCGAACAATGCTGGGAACGACGAACTCGGCGTTGTTCAGCGGCGCAAGGCCGATG
Organism: uncultured Rubrobacteraceae bacterium; assembly: GCA_902806095.1. GTDB lineage: Bacteria > Actinomycetota > Rubrobacteria > Rubrobacterales > Rubrobacteraceae > Rubrobacter_D. The sequence goes on along the minus strand of CADCVF010000077.1, from coordinate 8,813 downwards.
AAGGCAACACCATCTGTGAAGGCCTTCCCCGCATCGCGCGCCGCTTCCAGGGCGAGGCGCGTCTTGCCGACCCCGCCCATGCCCGTGAGCGTGAGCAGCCGTACCTCCCTTCGACGGAGGAAATCCGTCACCTCCTCCAAGTTTCGTTCCCGACCGACGAGCGGAGTGGTCGGCATCGGAAGGGGAGGCACCAAACGGGCCGTCGGGATGTCACCGCCTGGCTCACTGCGTTTGGGCACGGCCGCCAAGAGAGAAGCGCGCTCGTCCTCGGAGATCTCCAATGCGTCCGCGAGCGAGCGCACCGTGTGTGGGTGGGGACGCCTCCGAGCGCCGCGCTCCAAGTCGCTTATGCCCTTGGCGCTCAGGCCGGAGCGTGCGGCCAGATCCTCCTGCGTGAGACCTGCCGTCTCCCTAAGTTGCCGCAACCGCGCGCCGAACGGGGCGTCCTGGCCTCCGCTCACGTCGCACGCCCGTCTTTAGTCATGAGCCCACGTACCTTTCCCGGGTGCGAAACATGGTAGCAGACAGCGCGGGTTGGCGGTGCGTTCCACCGCTACTCCTGCAGTCCTATTGCGGGAGTAAGGCAGGAGTATTGTGGATGGTCGCGGGCCGGCCCAGGGCGCAGACTCAGAGGCGTAATGAAAGACCGGTCCAGGCCGGTAAAGCGAAGGAGGTGGAGCGAGGACGCTAACAGGTAGGAGACGAGCCTCCGTCTGGTATGAACGGCGGGTAGGCAGAAGATGGGTGAAGCAACGGAAATCGGGCGGCCCACCGAGGGCCGCGGCAAGAGCGGAGGTCGGATGCCCCGCGGAAAGGAGACACATGATAACTTTGTTCGTTCTGGTCGTTTCGTTCGTCTTCCTGCTTGTTGCGGTTCTGCTCGCAGGCATCATGACCGCAGCTGTCGCAACAGCAGCACCGGCTCGGGGGCGCGAGGTTTACCTCCGAGTTGACCTCCGGTCCAGCGGCGTTGTTGATCCCCGTAGCATCGCTCGTGGTGATCGCGGTTGTCGTCATCTTTACCAGGGGCCGTCTCTAATACAAGGCAAGTTAGGAGGAGAACGTCATGGAGTTCGCAGGATGGATCAACGACTTCCTGGGATGGGCGTGGGAACGTCACCACAACGTACTTAGTTGGTATATAAGGCCGCTCTTCATCCTGCCGCTGGCTTACTTCGCGTACCGGCGCAATCTCTCGGGCATCGTGCTGACGTTCGTGGCCCTGGCGACCAGCATGTTCTGGTTCCCCGCACCAGAGCGAGTGTCCCCCGAAGTCCGAGAATTCTTGGCCCTCGAGCGTGAGTGGCTCACCGGCGAGTGGACGATGGCGAAAGTCGCCTGGACCCTACTCGTCCCCTTGATCCTCGGGGTGCTGTGTCTGGCGTTCTGGAGGCGTTCGCTGGTGTGGGGCCTCGTCGTCATAAACGCCATTGCCGTAGGAAAGGTGGCGTGGGGTGTGATCGCCGGCGGCAGTACCGGCTGGACGTCGCTTCCTCCCGCCCTTGCGGGGCTCCTGATTTGCGACGCGGTGGTGCTGTACGCCGCGCATAGAGTGTTCTCGAAGTCGGAACCGGGAGGTACATGATGCCCAAGCTCGACGCCACGAGAACACCGATTCATGGAGACGTCGCGCCGGGCTTCGAGGAGGTCCGAAGGGAGTTTGAGAAGAATTTCGCGGAGCGAGGCGAGTTGGGCGCGGCTTGCGCCATCTACCACGAGGGCGAGAAGGTGGTGGACCTCTGGGGCGGCTACCGCGACGCAGAACGCCGAGAACCGTGGGAGCAAGACACCCTGATCCTCGTCTACTCGGTCAGCAAGGGACTCACGGCGATGGCCATCGCGGCGGCACACGGCAAGGGGCTGATCGACCTCGACGAAAGGGTGGCGACGTACTGGCCTGAGTTTGCCCAAAACGGCAAGCAGGACGTGACCGTGCGACATTTGCTCGCCCATCAAGCGGGCGTCCCCACGGTCAACGAGACGCTCACCGTCGAGAAGATGGCCGACCCGGAATGGCTTGCGGATGCGATCGTGGCGCAGCAGCCGGCGTGGGAGCCGGGCACGCAGCGCGGCTACCATTACCTCACCATCGGGTGGTGCTCGGCGGAGTTGATCCGCCGCGTGGACCCGCAACGCCGCGGTTTCGCGCGCTTCTTCCGGGAAGAGGTCGCCGAACCCTTGGGCATCGAGTTCTACTTCGGGGTCCCCGAAGACACCTCTCCAGAGCGTATCGCTGAGATCAAAGCCTTCCACGGCACGCGAATGCTCCTGCACATGAACTCGATGCCCGCCGGGATGGTCCTGGCCTTCTTCTGGCCGCGCTCGCTCACCAACAGGGTTTTGGGCAACCCCAAGATCAGCAGCCCCGGCATGCTGGACTCGCCCGAGTACCGGAAGCTCGAGCTCCCCGCTGCGAACGGCTACGGCAACGTACGCGGGATAGCCGGAGCCTTCGGCGACCTCGCCACCGGAGGCCACCGTCTCGGCTTGCCCGCCGGGACCGTAGACGAGGTGACCGCCCTCGCCGAAGTCCCCGCCGACAGCGAGAGGGATCTGGTTTGGCACGCTGACCTGCGTTTCTCGATGGGCTTCATCAAACCGTCGCGGCTGTTCCGGTTCGGGAGCAGCGTCCGGGCATTCGGGGCGGAGGGCGCCGGAGGTTCGTTTGCGTTCGCGGATCCCGACACGCAGGTGGGCTTCGCGTACGCGCCCAACAGACTGGGCTTCTCCATCGCCGACGATCCGAGGGAGAAAGCGCTGCGCGACGCTCTGTACGGATCCTTGGGACGGCTGGCGTCCTACCGACCGGGAAGAGCAGAATGACCGGGGCGACGGTCCACAAGACGCCCGAAGGCGAAGCCGCGTACCGGAGGCTCCTGGCGCTCAGGTGCCTCTTCGACCTTACATCGGAGGCCCAGGGCCGACACGACGCCCGCGTCGCCGAACGGGTACGGACGGTCGATCTCAGACGTGTCGGCTTCGTACGGGGGCACTTTCTGGAGGCCGGTTTCGGCGAGCTTCAGGTGCGGATGCTGTGCACGCCTTCTCTCAGCGGGAACCCGTGGTGATGGTGGCGCTCGGTGTCCCGGTCGTCGCCGTTCTCTTCCTCCTCAGCTCGTTGCACGTCTACTGGGCGATCAGGAGAGGGGGCATACCGGCGCAGGTCTTGCCCCAGAGGCCGGGGGAGGGCCCCGTACGGCGCCCCACGCCGGGCATGACACTTCTGGTCGCGGTCGCGCTGGGGGCCGCGGGGTTCGCCGTGGCGGGGTTTCTCGTCGTCGGTGGTCCGTTGCTACGAGTGGCGTTGCTCGGCCTGGCCTTCGTGTTCGCGGCCAGGGCGGTCGGTGATTTCGCGTTCGTCGGGCTCTTCAAGCGCGTAAGAGGAACGGAGTTCGCCCGCTACGACGCGGCCCTGTACACGCCCCTGTGTTTGCTGCTCGGACTGACCCTGCTGCTGGTGGGCCTTTCGTGAGGGTAGCCGTCGTGGGAGGGGGATCGGCGGGCGCGGTGCCGGCCGTCCGAAGAGGCGATCAGCCTGGCGAAATGGTCCACTGAACTCGAGGGAGGCTCGGCGGTGAACGCGTCGGCATTTCTGGTAACGGGAGGCACGGGCTCGCTGGGACGTCTCGTTGCGGGAGGTCTGCGCGACGCCGGACACGATGTTCGGGTGCTCAGCCGGAGCGGACGGCCCGGCACGGTCCGGGGAGATTTGTCGAGCGGTGAGGGACTCGACGAGGCCCTCGACAGCATCAACGCCATAGTCCATTGCGCCTCGAACCCGCGCGACGCCCGCCGCACGGACGTCGAAGGAACGGGGCGCATCCTCCGGGCGGCGAAGAGATCGGAAGTGTCGCACTTCGTCTACGTCTCCATAGTCGGCGTAGACCGGAACCCACTTGCCTACTACCGGGCGAAGCTCGACGCCGAAAGCGCGGTGAAACGCTCGGCGGTGCCGTGGACGATCTTGAGGGCCACCCAGTTCCACGGCTTCGTCTTCGGGATGCTCGAAGCCCTCAACCGCGTGCCCCTCCTCGTTCCGGTACCTAAAGGGTTCCTCTTCCAGCCCGTAGACGCGGGCGAGGTCGCAAGCCGCCTGGTCGAGCTCTCGCTCTCGGAGCCCGTCGGACGTGTGGGAGATATGGGTGGGCCGGAGATCAGGACCGCGGCGAGTCTTGCGCGTGCCTACCTGAAGGCGACGGGCCGTAGGAAGGGGGTCCTGAAAGTGCCGCTGCCCGGCAAGACGGCGCGGGCCGCCCGCGAAGGCGCCCAGGTAACACGGGTGGCGCCCGGTTCGGTGCTGGGCGAGGCCACGTGGGAGGAGTTCCTGGGCCGGACGACCGACCCGAAGCACCGATAGAAGGATAAAGGAAGGAGCGTTCGTGAACAGCAAACAAGACCGACACGCGCCACGCCGCAGCTGGCTCCGGGCGGGTTTGCTCGTCCTTGCGGCCACAATGATTGGGACGGGCTGCTGGGCTCTGTTGCTCCCTCGCGCCTTCTACGACGATTTTCCGCTCTCCGGCTGGGGCTGGGTCTCGGCTTTGGGTCCCTACGACGAGCACCTGGTTAGGGACTACGGCGCTATGAACCTCGCCCTGAGCTTCTTGCTGGTGTCGGCAGCGATCTTCCTCGAACGCCGTTTGTCGCGGGTCGCCCTCATCACCTTGCTTGTCTTCGCCGTGCCGCACTTCGCCTTCCACCTCACTCAGACGCATCACTACTCGCCCTTACAAGACCTGGTGCAGATGGGCGGGTTGGGGTTCCAGATCCTGCTCCCCTTGGCCCTCCTCGTCCTTACCGGTCGAACCCGGAGGAAAGGATGACGAGTATGAGCAACCCGCCTCGCAATGACACGGGCGTTCTGGTCGGGGGCGCAGGCCCGTCCCACGCCCGGCCGCCGAGAATCGGTGGGGGCGCAGGCATTCCGGCGGGTCGTCCCGGAGTGGGAACCGGAGGCGGAGCAGAGGGTGAACGGGCGGAGCCTTCACGTCGGCCGAGTCCCTCCCATGGTCACACCGGATGACCGCGTTCGTCCGACCTCGCTCAAGTCCAGTCCGCTGACAACGACGAATAACGGTACAAACCGTAACAGGAGGTTATCGAGGATGAAGTTACTCATCTCCGGTGGTGGTATCGCCGGTCTGACGCTGGCATTCTGGCTGCACAGTCACGGACACGAGCCGCTCGTGGTCGAAAAGTCCTCGCGGCTGCGGGACGAGGGGTACATGATCGATTTCTTCGGACCCGGCTACGAGGCGAGCGAGAAGATGAGCATCCTCTCCGAGATCGAAGGGATCCACTACCAGATCCCACGCCTCGCCTTTCTCGGTCCGTCGGGCAAGGAGAGATTCTCCCTGGGCTACGCCACTCTCAGGAAGAACCTCTTCGGCGACCGTCACTTCAACTTCATGCGCGGAGACCTCGAGCGGCTTCTGTACTCGAAGATCCGGGATCGGGTAGAGGTGCGTTTAGGTACGGAGGTCGCCTCTTTCGAGCAGGACGGGGCTCAGGTGAGAGCGAAGCTCACCGACGGGAGCACAGACACGTTCGATGTGCTGGTCGGGGCAGACGGCGTACACTCCCGCATTCGCGAACTGGCCTTCGGTCCAGACGATTCTTTCGAGCGGCCTTTGGGCTACTACACCGCGGCCTTCATCGTGGACGATCCGAAGATACGCGAAGGTGTTGACGATGCCTTCTACACGCTGACGGTACCCGGACGGCAGGTCGCTGTCTACCCCATTCGGGGCGATAGGCTCGCCACCTTCTTCATCCACAAAGCAGAGCACCGACTTTACGACTTCTCTCCGCAGATGGTAAGGGAGGAGCTTTATTGGGCATACGGCGGGATGGGCTGGATCGTCCCCGAGCTCCTCGAACGGTGTCTTGACGGAGGCGGAGTCTACTTCGACGAGCTCGCGCAGGTCGAGATGCCCTCCTGGAGGCGAGGACGCGTGGTGCTCGTCGGGGACGCGTGCGGGTGCGTCTCGCTCCTGGCGGGTCAGGGCGCATCGATGGCCATATCTGGTGCCTACACCCTGGCCGAGGAGCTAGCTGAGGTGCGGGAAGAAGAGGACATCGCGGGGGCGTTGGCCAGGTACGAAGGCAAGCTCAAGCCCCCAGTCGAGAAGAGGCAGCAGGAAGGGCGAAGGATGGCGCGGTGGTTCGTCCCGGACAACCGCGCCATCCTGGCGGTGCGGGACGCCGCGATGCGGATGACAACGTCCTCGCTCGCCTCACTTCTGCTCAGGCATAGGTTCGCCTCTGGCAATACCGTGAAGCTTTGAGCTGAGCAATGTCTCAGATATCGTCTAGCCACCCGACAGTTCGAGAAAAACGGTTGACCGGCTTCGGTCACTCCTGGGTAGGTCGAAGTTGTGAGGAACAACCACTCGAGAGGGAGTTGCGCGTCATGTTCTCCAGGAAGCGTTCACCGCTCCCGTTGAGGATCACCAAATGGGCCGTGTTCCTTGGGATCACGCGACGCCTGTACGGCACGGAGTGGTTCCGGGCGTGGGCCTTCGGCTTACCGCTCGCGGGGGTGGCGACGCCCCTCCTCTACCGGCGTAAGACGCGGGGCTGGACCAGACCGTGGGGCGGTCGGAAGGACGAGGAGGCATCCAATCACTGAGGCAAGCGAACTGCACGTCGTCATAGGAGGCAGTGGCGGGACCGGCGGAGCCGTCGTGCGCCAACTCGCCGCGAAAGGGAAGCGCATTCGCGCCATCAGCCGCAGCGGTCGCGCCGAACCTCTCGGAGGGGTCGAAGCGATGGCGGGCGACGCGACGAACCCGGAGACGATGCGCGAAGCCTGCCGGAGCGCGACGGTAGTCTACAACTGCGTCAACCCCGCGTTTGCGAAATGGAGCGAGGTGTTCCCGCCGGCGATGGAGGCGATCATCGAAGGCACCGCCTCCTGCGATGCGAAGCTGATGTTCGCTGATGATACGTGGATGTACGGCAAGGTGACCGGCTCTATGACCGAGGATCTACCCTCCAGGCCGGTCAGCAACAAGGGCGTCCTTCGCGCCTGGCTCGCGGAGATGCTTCTGCGCGCCCACGAGGCGGGCAAGGTGCGCGCCACCATCGGACGCGCCGGAGAGCTTTACGGGCCGGGAGTCTGGTCGGTGATCGGTGACAATCTGTTCGGGGCGGCCCTCAGCCGCACGCACATACTCGCGTTCCCAGAGGGCCACCTCTGCCAACCCTTGCAGCGATGCTGCCATGCCTCCCTTATCACCCAAGGCTCGGCGTAACGCCAGGCTCTCTTGCAGAACTCTATCTGCCAGCCTGCGATCACCCTGTTCGAGTGCCAGACTCCCTATCCCGTGGAGCGTACGCGCTCGTATGGAAGATTCCAGAGAAGAACAGGTAGATAGCGCCGTCTCCAACCACCGCCGCCCCTCCTCGAGGTAGCCGCGTACGGACCAGAACCGTCGAAGGGCCACGGAGAGTCGCAGTCCTGCCTCCTCGTGCCCTTGCTCGACGGTCCATGAGAGAGCCGCCCGCAGGTTGTCGTGGTCTATCTCCAGCCGATCCAACCACTCTAGCTGATTGGGTTTCCACAGCTCCGGCTCTGCTCGTTCGGCTAGGGCAAGGAAGAATGCGGCGTGCCTCGTTCGGGTTTGCTCCTCCTCGTCGCCCTCCTGTAGCCGCTCGAGCGCGTACTGCCGCACCGGTTCGAGCATCCCGTAACGAGTTTTGGCCTCGTTCGGCTCCACCATCACCAGCGATTGTTCCACCAGTCGCCCGAGATGGTCGAGCACATCTCCCTCGTACGCGCTTACCGCCTCTGTGGCCTCCAGCGAGAAGCCACCGGAGTACACCGAGAGACGCTGAAACAGGACCTGCTCCGGTTCGGAGAGCAGGTCGTAGCTCCAGTCGAGGGTCGCGCTCATGGTCCGCTATCGCTCGGGAAGATCTCGTGCCCAACCTGCCGACAGTGCTTGATCGAGCCGGGAGAGGAGCGCCGCCGGGTCCAGGAACCTTGCCTTAACCGCCGCCAGCTCTAAAGCAAGCGGAAGTCCGGCGAGCCGCCAGCAGATCGCTGCTACAGCTCGGGCGTTTGCCTGGGTGAGTTCGAAAGCAGGGAAAGCCGCCCTGGCGCGCTCCACGAAGAGACGGCCGGACGGCGATCCGGCAACCTCTTCCGGGCCTGGCGAGAGAGTAGAGGAGGGCAGCTCGAGGGGCGACACAGGATATGCTTGCTCGCCCCGAACGCGAAGTGGCGCGCGGCTGGACGCGAGCACCTTGAGATACGGGCATGACTCGATCAGCCCCGCCACCTCGGGCGCCGCTTCCAGGAGGTGTTCGAAGTTGTCCAGCAAGAGGAGCAGTCGCTTCTCCCGCAGGTGGTAGCGGAGGGCCTCGCGCGGCGTTTGGCCCGCCGTTTCTCTCAATCCCAACGAGCGGGCAACGGTGGGAATGACGAGCCCGGCGTCGTTCAGCGGTGCCAGCGCAATGAAGGCAACGCCATCCGGAAAGAACTCCCCCGCATGCCGTGCCACTTCCAGGGCGAGGCGCGTCTTGCCAACTCCACCCGTCCCCGTGAGCGTTATCAGCCGAATCTCTCTTCGACGGAGGAAGCCCGTCATCTCCTCCAAATCCCGTTCCCGGCCCACGAGCGGCGAGGGCGGCGCCGGAAGGGCGGACCCCGGGACGACCGCCGGAGCGGTGGGGACATCGCCGCGCTTCGGCACGGCCGCCAAAAGAGAAGCGCGCTCGTCCTCGGAGATCTCCAATGCGTCCGCGAGCGAGCGCACCGTGTGTGGGTGGGGACGCCTCCGAGCGCCGCGCTCCAAGTCGCTTATGCC
>CADCVF010000076.1:55370-60538 GCA_902806095.1 uncultured Rubrobacteraceae bacterium | reverse complement strand
GGCCCCGCCTTTTGGAGGCGAGGCTTGAGTCTACGGGTCTCGGGGCGTCCTCCCTAGGGGGAAGTGGAGCCCGGCACCGTGGGGCATCCCACGCTATTCACCCGAATGCGTGGAGAGGCTGTATGAAAAGTGGTCCTCGGAGGGTATTTCGCTACTCTAGCAGGTATGAGAAAGCCTTACCCCACGGATCTCTCCGACGCCGAATGGAAATACATAGAGCTTCACATGCCAGAGCCCCCAAAGGGGTCATGGACGGCCCAGGATCCACGATCTTCGTGAGATCCTAAACGCCGTCTTCTACCTCCTAAAGAGTGGTTGCCAGTGAGTGGCGCCTGCTTCCTCACGACTTCCCGCCCTGGAAGACCATCTAGATAGTCTGTACGCAAATGGCAAAAAGGTTGGTGGGGACCTTCCGGTGAGGTCGGAAGGACGTAACGGATCTCGACCTCCTCGTCATCGACGGTCACCCGATCGATGAGCAGTTCCACCAGCCGGCGCTTCTGCTCGAAGGTGGCGTCGGCGAGTCCCGCTCTCACCTGCTCGCAGAACTCCTCGATGGAGTCGGCTATCCTGGCAAGCTCGGTGCGTTCCCGGGCTGAGGCCTCCAGTTGGCGTTCCTGGGCCAGGAGGGCATCGGTGCGCCTTTGGAGTTCCTTGCGCTTGCGCTCGAACTCGGCGAGCTCCAACACCCCGCCCAGATAGTCCTCTAGGAGCCGTTCCCTTTGGCGTTCGGTATGGGCGATGGCCTTGCCGACGTTCTCCAGCCTCGCCTTCAGCTCCTGGGGCAGCCACTCGCCCCCGGCGCGTGGCGCGCCCGGCAGCGTTGCTCCGCGACGATCTCGGAGTGTCCCCTGCACACGTAGTAGCTGCGCCCGTCCCAGCTGGTGCGGGCGGGGCTCGAACGCCCGCAAGCCCCGCGACTGAGCAGGGCCCTCAAGAGGTAGCGGTGGCTCTTGTTGTTGCGCGAGGCGAATTTGCGGTTGTGGGAGAGCTTGTGCTGAACCAGATCGAAGGTCTCCCTCTCGACAATCTCGGGAACCGAGACGCTGATCCACTCTTCCTCCGGGCGCCGCTTGACGGTGAGGCCCACGCCCACCGGCGCAAGCGGCGATCTTCTGCTCTTCGCCTGAACCAGGTAGGTGCAGTGGCCGTAGGCGTTTGCTATGTAGGCGTGGTTCTTGAGGATGCCCCTTATGGTGCTCCTGGACCAGCTCCTCTTGCCGGTGGGAGTAAGGACACCCCCTTCCGTGAGCCGCCGGGAGATGGTGCCCAGGGTCGCCCCTTGCTCCAGGTACCAGGCGAACATTTGCCTGACGACCGCCGCCTCGTACTCCTCCAGACGGAAACCCGCCGGATCGCGTGGCCTTTCGGGCTCAGTGCGGTAACCGAAGGGCACCCGCAACCAGGGCAAGAGTTGCCCCGAGCGCAGCTTCGCCAGCCGCCCGCGGCGCATCCTCTCGGAGATGAGGGTCCTCTCGTATTCGGCCACCGCTCCCCTTATCTGCAACAAGAGCTGGTCGGTGGGGTCCTGGCTCATAGGCCTTTCTGTGAACTCTACCCGACAGCCGCGCCCCTGCAATTCCTCCATGAGCAGCACCTGGTGGACGTACTTGCGTGCCAACCTGTCCGGCGCGGTAACCAACACCACCTCGAACTCGGCCATCGCTGCAGCGTCCCGCAGGGCGTCGAGCCCCGGAGGACCGAGGCTCGCACCGCTGTAGCCCTCATCGAGATAGACGTGCTCTTCTTCGAGCGCGAAGTCTTTCTGCTCGGCGTACGCCTTGAGCCTCTCCAGCTGTCATCGATCCCCTGAGTTCGCGCTTGGCGCGGGGTCGAAACCCGAGCGTAGATCGCTGCACGCATCATTCACCCCCTCCGGTTGGCTCTCCTGGCGCGTCTGGGGCGCCCATCGAAGCAGGTGCAGGTATGCCTGATCCCAGCGATTGGCGGCGTCCTTGCGAGCCACCGTCGTGCGTCGAACGGTCCAGTTCCCTTTCATCGATCCCTCCCTGACGAACGCCTTTTCAGGGAGGGTATCCGCGCCGTTTGGGCCTCAGTTTCAATCGGCTACGACGCGTGAAGCAGAATTTGTCATTTGTGATCAGTCCATCTACTGGTACTTCAGGAAATGGCGCTGAGAGAAGGCACCTGGGAGAGGATCAACGGCTCCCTGCGCGAGCGCCTCAGGGTTCGCCTGAAAAGGGACCCTGAGCCAAGCGCGGGCATGGTGGACTCCCAGCCGGTGAACTCCACCGTGGTGGGAGGGGAAGAGCGCGGTTACGATGGTGGCAAGAAGGTGAAGGGCAGAAAGCGCCACATCCTGGTGGACACCGAGGGTTTCGTGCTCAAGGCCAAGGTCCACAGCGCGAACGTGTTGGACCACGAGGGGATCAAGGCGCAGCTGCGGCGGGCGGACCGGCTATTCCCCCGCCTCTCGCACCTGTGGCTGGAGGCGGGCTACCGCGGAGAAGACAAGGGCGCGGACTGGGTAGAAAAGACCCTGGGCTGGAGCGTTGACCTCCTCGAGCGCCCCAAAAAGCCCGCCCCGGAAGGGGTGCTTTTGGCGTGGGCGAAGGAGTGGGCCAAGGAGGGCGTGGGCGTGGATTGGCAGAAGCTATTACCCCCCAAGGGCTACCTGGTGCTGCCGAGGAGGTGGGTGGTGGAGCGGACGCTGTCATGAATCGATCAGCAAAGGAGGAGGAGCAAGGACTACGAGAGGCTGTGTGCAAGCGGAGAGGCGTTGGTGTACGCTGCCATGATACGCCTCATGACGAGGCGCCTTGCCCGCGTTTGAGGACTTTTCATACAGGCTCATACACGGAGTTCTCGGAAGATGAGATGAGAAGGCCGACCCCCTGCGCAGTACCCTTTGGGTCTGCAAAGGTTCGACGGACTCTAGCGGCCCAGAGAGGAGGATCGGCCCACTATGGATGGTAGCAAAGAACGACCAAAGGTGACGGCCGGACTGGATCTCGGCGACAAGTACAGCTATCTGTGCCTCATCGAAACGGAGAGCGGCGAGGTGATCGAGGAGGGTAGGCTGCGTACGCCCCCAGAGGCCTTCAGGCGACGCTTCGCCTCCGAGCAGCCTCCTATGCGCATCGCAATCGAGGCAGGAACCCACTCGCCCTGGGTTAGGCGTCTGCTCGAAGGGTGCGCCCACGAGGTGCTGGTGGCCAACGCCCGCAAACTGAGATTGATCTACGCCAACAAACGCAAAACGGATGAGATAGACGCCGAGAATCTGGCTCGCCTGGTGCGTCTGGACCCGAAGCTACTCTATCCACTCAAGCACCGGGGCGAGCAGAGCCAGGCTCACCTTGCCATCATCCGCTCCCGGCAGGCGCTGGTCAGTTGCCGCACCCAGCTGGTGAACCACGTCCCTAAGGAGCGCTCAAATCCTTCGGTCATCGCTTGCCCAAGTGCCCCGCAAGGAGCTTCCACAAGAGGGCCCTCTAGAGCACATCCCTGAGGCGCTTTTGCCAGCCCTCGGACCGATCCTGGAGCAGATCGGCTCGCTCACCGAGCGCATCCGCCAATACGACCGAAAACTGGAGACTATCTCCAAGGAGCGCTACCCGCAGACCGAGCTCTTGAGGCAGCTCGAGGGGATCGCTCCGCTTACGGCGCTCGCATTTGTGCTGACGCTGGAAGATCCCCACCGCTTCGAGAAGAGCCGCTCGGTGGGGGCGTACCTGGGGCTCGTGCCAGCCAGCGACAACTCGGGAGACAAAGATCTTCGTGAGAAGCGTATCTTCCAAAGAGGGCGACGAGATGCTTAGCGTAAGCTCCTGGTAGGCAGCGCCCACTACGTCCTGGGTCCTTTCGGCTCCGACTCGGACCTGAGGCGCCACGCAGAGAAGATAGCCGCCAGGGGAGCCAAGAACGCCAAGAAACGGGCGGCGGTGGCTGTGGCCAGGAAGCTCTCTCGGTGCTCTTGCACCGCCTGTGGGTGAGCGGGGAGGTCTACGATCCGCTCTACGACGCCCATAGGCGCCAACGGAAGGAGGCGGCCTAAAAGGAGAGGGGCGATGGAGCACGACCGAGCATGCAGGAGGTGAAGATACCGGCATAGCAGCGGCGCCACGCGGCCGCAGAGCGGCGGATGGTCACGGCCGTCGTTGCCCGAGATAGCGCTTGGGATCTAGCACACAAGGCGACTGCGCGAGCGAACTCGGTCCACCCTTCCGGGAAGGCCGCTAAGAAGATTGCAGCGCCTCGGTAGAGCCCGAAAAGACGGATCCCACAATGCGCCGAGCTACCAACGAATGATAGCTCCCCGAGAGCGCGGATAGAAGCATAGCGCGAAGGGCACAGAGCGGTATCGTCCACCACACAGCGGTCGCCAAGTCGACCTTGACAAACAGTGCCTTCTCATAGAAGTTGTAGACGTGGCTCTACAATGTTCGCGCCCCTAAGGAGTGTTCCCGGAGCAGGCTACAACCGTGTCCCGCAGCTCGCACCCCTTGATGATCTCGCCGTTTAGGGTGTTGTTCACTATGTCGATGTTGTCCAGATTAGGCCTGTCGGAAAGACCGGAGTCGGAGGCCATGATGGGTACCTTGTCCGCATTCTGAGAGTAGCTCACACCTGCTATGGTGGCGGCGCCGAAGACGTTTCTCTGTATCAAGGCGTCCTTGGCATCACGGACCGATATGCCTCCCCGGCTCGCGTTCCTGGAGTTACCGTGGACCCAGTTGTCCTCGATCAAGGCTTCACCCTGGGATACCTCTTCCCAGCGGATACCACCGCGACCGGCGTTGACAACTAGGTTACCGTGTATCCAGTACTTACCAACCGACGAGTCGTAACACTCGTTATCGCACCACAGGCCGTTCCCTTGCGTATCATGGACGTAGGAGTTCTTGACCTCGACCTCATGGCGACTCTTCATACCAGCGGCGTTGATCCCCAGAGCCTGGGAGTTAGTGGTGTTGTTCGTGAGTTCGATCCTGTCGAACGTCCCCCTGCCGCTAAGGATGCCTGCGGCCTCGTTGTTCATGACCTCCACTGCGTACATGGAGCTGTCATCGGCGGCACTACCCATCGCAACGCCCGTGCCAGAGCCCGTTTTGGAGGAGTAGACCCCGCCGGTTATCCTTATGCCCTCAAAGCGCACCGTGGCCTCGCTTCCACCGGGACCCATGGGCCTGAAGACGGACAAGACG
>CADCVF010000076.1:0-55360 GCA_902806095.1 uncultured Rubrobacteraceae bacterium | reverse complement strand
GGATCCTGCGTGGTGTCGTCCAACTCTATACGCTCGAACGTGCCGCGGGCGTTGGTGATGCCCGCCGCGTCGCTGCCCGTGATGTGTACCGCGTAGAGGCTAGAGTCGTCTGACGCCGAGCCCATGGTAAGCCCGGCGCCCGTCCCGTGTACCGGTGAGCCGTCCGCCGAAAACTGACCCGTGCCACCAACGATCTTGACCCACTCCACTCGAACCGTACCCTGGGCGCGGATCACGCTGCTCACGCCAGCGCCACCCACGATGTCAACTGTGGGCTCCGGGTCGAAGGCGGGATCGCGCCGCACGAATGTAGGCGCTGCGGCGCACGCCACCTCATCACCCTCCGACGGGGCGATAGTGGCAGATGCAGTAAAGGTACATCCGGCCCCGAGCACGAAGCGGGTTGCGGTGCTCTTGGAGTCGGCGTTGATCGTAGCGTCGATGTCTTGGCCGCACGGTATGGAGACAGTGCGTGTTGCAGCACCAGCAAGCGAGTAAAAGCCAAGGACGAGAGCCAGCATGATCGCTGCCGCCGCCAACCCACGTTGCGATATTTTCTTTACGCTCGTCAAGTGATCCCCCCTAGGAACAGGTAACTACCAACAACACATGAGCTTCACGACGAGCTACCTGCTTGAGCTCGCATGCGCCCCCCTCCGACCGAGACGGCCTCTCAGGCACTACAACTGTGGGACGAACTTCTCGGCCTCTACCCTCCGTCGTAACGGGTAGCATAAAGCCATGCTCGGACAAATGCAACTTACGCGTCACCTCCTCCGAGACATGTAGCCCTTATTTACCGAAGCGCGTGGAAGGAGAATCTTGCGAACTTCGCCTTAACAGAGTTCTAAGACGACTGATGTGCAATAAGCTAGATCAGCAGGTCCGCCAGGTGGCGTAGCGGTCGGCCGAGGGTGTCGTTGATCCGTTGAGCGCAGGTGTAGGCCGCAACCTTGGCCGCCAGACGCGTCAGCAACCCGCCGAGGGTCTTCGCCCGGTGGCGCTCCAGACTGAAGAAGTCCTTGAGCTGACCGATGACCCCTTCTATGATCTGGCGCTTGCCAGACGCCCAGCGGCGATCCGCCTTTGGCCATGCCCTGCGGGAGTTGTTCTTGGGTGTCGCCGCCACGAGCGCCCCGTATTGTTCCCTCAACAGCCGCTCCCACTCTACACCCGTGAAGCCTTTGTCGGCCAGATAGGCTCCGTAGCGGTCGGAGGCCACCAGTGCCTCCCCTATGGGCCTCTCGTCGGAAGCCGCCGGGGCCAGACCGAAAGCCGTGATTACGCCGTCCGGGTCTACCACCAGCGCCGCCTTGAAGCCGTAGACCCACTCGGTCTTGGAGGCGCTCCTGCCGAAGGTGGCCTGCCCGGCAAAGAGCCCCTTGCGAGAAGCCCTCACCCTCACGATGGCCGGCACGAGGGTCGTGTCCATCACGCGATAGACGGCCGAGGGCTCGGCGAGCTCTCGGGCGAAGGCCAGCTGCAACTCGCGCAACTCGGGCTCCAGGGCTCGGATGCGCCGGTTGAGCTGGCCCTGCGAACAGAGATTTGGGAAGTAGGTGCGCAGGTGCGCATGTGCGAAGCGCCAGAAGTCCCTCTCGCTGCGGAAGCGCGGCCACTGGGCGAGGATGGCCAGGGTGAGGACTTCCGGATCGCTGAGCAAGGCGGGTCGACCGGTTTTGGGCGGCCGCGAAGCGTGCTCGAGCTTCCACCAATCGTCGACGAGGACGTACAATGAGACCAAGAAGGAGTCCAGATCCATGTCGGCACCATCCTTTGGAGAGAGTTTGGTGCAGCATACGGTCTGGGCTCCTTCTCCGTTGGCCCGAGTTACACATCACTCGTCTAAGGACCGCGCACTCACAAGAGATTAGGGAGACAAACTTCGCCAGCCGCTTTCCTTAGGGATTTTCGAGAATGAGTTTGTCTATACGTTTCTTGACGGACATGGCCGAGGCTTCCGCGTTTTCCTGGCTTTGCTAGAGTTGTGGACGTCCTGTTCGCGGAGCCGGGAGATGGTATTGGTAGGTCGGCGGGCGTCGATAAGGAGCGCCCTCGTGCAGGTTTGGCGCCACCAAGAGTACCGATCTCTCTTGCTCATCATGGTGCTATCCGGCCTCTCGGTGTCCTCCTACGTGCCCTTGGTCACCCTGTTCCTGGTCCGGACGCTCGGGGTGGGCGACACTTCGGTCGGGCTCTTCACGCTGACGTTTCTGGCCTCGCCACTGGTGGGAATCCTCGCGGGAAGACTCTCCGACAGGTTACCGAGCAGGGTGCCCCTGATCGCGGCCGCCGCAGTCTGGGTCGCGCTCGGTCGCGTGGCGATGGGCCTCGCACCGAACTTCTGGGCGGCCGTGGCCGTGGGGATTGCCTTCGGCGCCTTCGTTGGTGTCATGAACGCCCAGGTCTTCGCCGTCCTCAAGGACGTCTTCGAGCGCGAGCGCGAGCGGTCGGAGGCGACGGTCGCCAGCGTCGTGCGCACCGGATACTCCCTGGGTTGGGCCGCTGGGCCGGTCTCGGGAGGCCTGCTCGCGGGTCGTGTTGGCGTCCCTGGCAGGGAGGCCAGACCTCGTGGGTCTAGTGCAAGCTGGATCGCGCAATGCTCGCGAAGCGACAACTCGATCGAGAATTCGCAACGGCGGCGTGCAACAATCTCGGCATGACCGTCGAAGTCGCCTTTAGCGAGGATCCCGGGCGGGTGCTCACCGAAGCCAAAGTGTTTCTGGCTTCGGATCCTGTACTCCACAACCTCATCCTCACGCTCCTGCAAGAGCGTCTCGCTTACCCCGAGCCTGGCCGGTACTGGTTGGCGAAAGACGGCGACACCGTCGTGGGCGTAGCCTTCCAGTCACCCGTGGACTTCGCCGCTACCCTCACCCCCATGAGGCCCGAAGTGGTCGCTGCGGTAGTGGAGGCGATCGTGGAGGCGGGTGTCACCCTCCCGGGCGTGATCGGCGAGGCAGCGACAGCAGCACGCTTCGCCGGGCAGTGGACGGAGCGCCAGGGTTCCGCGGCGTTCCCCGTCGAAGGACAACGCATCTACGAGTTTGCCCGGATGCCGGTAAGAGAGGTGATCGGCGGTCGCCTTCGCAAGGCGTCTCCTAATGACCGCGACCTCGTCGTCGCCTGGATGCGCGGCTTTTACGCCGACGTCGGCCAGGTAGTAAGAGATCACAAACCCGTCGTCGAGCGGCGGCTGGCAGCCGGGCTATTCTGGCTGTGGGAAGACGGCGAGCCCGTGTCTATGGCGGCCAACTCGGAGCCTGTAGAAGGTGTTCTCCGCATGCAGGCCGTCTACACTCCGCCGGACAGACGCAATCGAGGCTACGCCGGAGCGTGCGTCGGCGATCTCTCGAGACGTATGCATGAGGAGGGGTACGGCTGCATCCTCTACACCGACCTGGGCAATCCGACCTCCAACTCGGTGTACCGCCGGATCGGCTACAACGCCGTCGCCGAAGCCCTGCGGTACCGATTCGAGTGATTTACCAGAAGCTCATAGTTGATCCGGGATAGAAGGGTGCCCAGTGAGGGACGAGCGGGTCGAGAAGATGGCGCGTCTGTTGGCAGAGTATTGCATCGGGGCCGGGGAAGGGGACCAGGTCTTGATCGAGGGGAGCTCCGCTGCTGAGCCGCTGGTGAAAGAGCCTGGACGCGCGAGCACGTCTTTCGCTTCGAGGGGCGCCTTTATCGTCAGCAGGAGCGCTACTTCCTGGCCGAAGTGCCCAGCTTCGAACCGAGACCGAAGCACCTCGGGGCCGCCGAGGCCGGCGTCTTCGGCGGTTTGAGCTGGTGGACGCTTCCGGAGCTGGAGAACTCCGACGAACAGTTCGCACCAGCCGATCTACCAGCGCTCGTGAGGGGGCTCGTCGAGGAGGGACCACCGGAGCGCCCCGTCGCGGTCGGCGTCTAGCCTACCCGTCGACGATCTCCGCGACCCCGGTGAGGTCCTCGCAGTAGGGCTCTACACCATCGCTGCGCCGTCGCACGAGGATGGCGGGTATCCCGGCCGCTTTGGCGCCGGCGACGTCGGCTGCAGCATTGTCGCCGATCATCCAGATCTCATCGGTACCGACGAGGGCATCGAGCACGCGGCGGAACGCCTCAGGTTGCGGCTTCTCGTAGCCGGTCTGGGCGGAGTTGAAGATCCGCTCCACGTGACGATCCAGACCCAGGCGGCCGGCGATCTCGGGCAGCTCGGGGACGTGGTTGGTGAGCAGCGCGTGCTTCCAACCCGAGGAAGACAACTCCTCCAGGACCGGGATGGTGTCCTCGTAGAGCCGCCAACGCTCTGGATCGAGGTACGCGCCGCGGACGGCCCTGGCCATCTCACTCGCCCTGGCCTCCTCGGCGCCGGCAGCCCGGAAGGTCTCAGCGAAGCGGGGTTCGAGCGCCCCCCACCAGGCGTCGGCTGAGTCGAGGTGCTGGTGGTTGACTTCGGGGGAGTGCCAGGGGAAGCCCGTCCGCAAGAAGGGACGGACGAGTTCAGGGTCGATGCCGTGGCCTGGGGTCTTTCGGTCGAGGACCTCCAGGAGTGTCTGGGTCCAGGCGGGCCATTCGCCGACCCTGTGGGCCAGCGTTCCGTCGAAGTCCCACACCAGCCACTTCACAACGCCACCAGGGAGCCGGACAGCACTGGTGGGCGGATCTCCTCGCAGCGCTCTTGCCCTGACCACCCGCACAGCAGCCCCGGTCGGCCCTGGTCGTCGACCGGCTCGGCGCGCCGCCTCCTGCGTCTGCTCTTCGCGCCCATACCTCTCCTTCGTCCCGGCGCCGGGGGCGGAGAAGGATGCCACACGGGGCTGTCAGGCGCACTGTCCGGACATCCCGTCGAACCGGCGTCGAGAACGCGTTACCATTTGCCTGACGATGACCGAAGAAGGACACGCCGAGCCACTAGCCCGCCGGGCGTACGAGAAACTCGCGGAGACTTACGCGGCCCTGGCGCCGACCAAGCCCCACAACGCCTACTACGAACGCCCCGCTACCCTCTGTCTGCTCGGGGAGGTCGGGGGGATCCGGGTCCTCGACGCCGGCTGCGGACCCGGCATCTACGCCGAAATACTGGCCGATCGCGGCGCCGAGATCGTAGGCTACGACGCGAGCGAGAAGATGGTCGAGCTCGCCAAGGAAAGGCTGTGCGGCAGGGCGGAGTTCTTTCGGGCTAACCTCGAGGCCGCGTGGGACCTGCTGGAGGACACCTCATTCGACCTGGCGCTGAGCGCCCTGGCCATGGACTACGTGCGAGACTGGTCCGGGCCGCTCTCCGAGTTCTGCAGGGTCTTGCGGCCCGGCGGGAGGCTCGTTTTCTCGGTGGAGCACCCCGCCTCCACGTTCGTCCGCCACGTCTACAGGGGCGCCGGGAACTACTTCGAGACCGAGGCGGTGGGCATGGAGTGGACGGGGTTTTCGGGTAGGGTATGGATGCCCTCCTACCGACGGTCGCTGGGGGCGATGGTCGGGGCGATCCTCGGCGGCGGGTTCGAGCTGACGGACTTGGTGGAGCCGAGGCCGGACGAGCGCTTCCGGCGGGCGGACCCCGAGAATTACGAGAAGCTCTCGCGAATACCCGGCTTCCTCTGCTTCGAGGCCCGCAAGCCCGGCGTCCGTTAGACCGCCGACGCCTCCTCGGGTGAGAACGGCCTCAGGATGAGCCTCTCCGTCCGCAGGATAGGCATGCCGCTCATGTGCAACGCTCTAGAATCCGCCCACCTCGCACGCTAACAGCTTACACCCTCCGTCTGACGCCCGGCGCGGCGACTTTGCCCGCAGCCCGCAAGTACGGCCGTAGTCACAGAAACTATTCTCGATGAGCATGGGATCAGCTTACAATGATGACAACACAGGACTTCCGGAGGATAGAGTGATGGCGATCGATTACAACGCTAAAGCCTACAGGCTGCTCGAGGCCGTACACGACCTTGCCGGTGGTGACTCGCAGACGGCCGTTGTGAGCACGAGGATATCCGCGAGGACCGTTATCCCCAACACTTACAGGGCCTTCTCTTCGCCGTCGAGATACCTCAAAGGGCTGGGCCTGATCCGGACGACAGGAACGACCGGGACTGGCATCGTCGGGATGTTCCTCATAACACCGACCGGCATCCGGCTGGTAGAGTCGCTCAGGGCCACCGGTTGAGCGCAGCCTAAGGAGAAGGCGTATTGGAAGAAAGTTTCGAACGCTACCATCCGGACATGGAGGCTATGCACCGCGGCTTCAGAACGGAGCCATGCTTCGTGTGCAGGATGGTTGCTGGGGACATCCGGTTTCCCGAGAACATCATTCACGAAGACGAGCACGCCCTCGTCTTCCTCGACGGCTACCCGAGGGCGTACGGGTACACTCTGGTGGTCCCGAAAGAGCACCGCGAGCAGGTGACGGGGACTTCACCCTGGAGGAGTACATCGACTTGCAACGTCTCGTCTACCGCGTCTCGGAGGCAGTTCGTGAGGAGGTTGGGGCAGAGCGGATGTACGTTTTCACCTTCGGTTCCAACGAGGGCAACTCCCACACCCACTGGCATGTCGTGCCTTTGCCGCCCGGCGTCCCCTACGAGGATCAGCAGGACGCGTGGACGAGCTGGAGTAAGGGCGTGCTCGAGATCCCGCAAGATGAGATGGCGTCCCTGGCCGCGCGCATCGGGCGAAGGATCAGGGACGAAGCGTGAGCGTAACCGCACCGGAGCACCACCCGCACCACGTGGTGGCCGTGACGGGCATCGTCACCGACGGCGGGGATCGGGTCCTGTTGGTCAAGGGTGACCGCAGGGGTTGGGAGCCACCATTGTCCCATCCGCCTGGGATGATGCACGGGGACTTTTTGAGGGGACGGGAGTCAAGCCGACCCTTCGACCCTTGTCCAGTCCTCGATGTCTAGGTTCGGCACGCGCTCGAACTCCCTGACGTTGTTGGTGACCAACGCGACGCCCAAACTAACGGCGTGTGCCGCGATCAGGGTGTCGAGCGGTCCTATGGGCGTGCCGGCCCTCTCGAGAACCGCCCTGATTCGCCCGTAGGCCGCGGCGGCCTCCGGCCCGAAGGCAACGTTCTCCAGCGGCAGCAGGAAGCGCGAGAGGGCCTCTCGATTCTGCTCGGGCCGGGAGCTCTTCTCAGCACCGTAGGAGAGCTCGGCGACCGTGACTGAGGAGACACTGACATCCCCGACCTCGAACCGCTCGAAGTTGCTGAGCACCTCGGGCGGCCTGCGCCTGATGATGTGGATGCAGACATTCGTGTCCAGAAGGTGCTTCAACGGCTAGCAGCCCTACGCTGGACTGTTGGATCCATCGCCCGGGTACTCAATCGAATGGCGTCTCCGCGCGCTCCTGCTCGCTACTCGGCTGCTCCCGCTCCTCCATGAAGTCATCCGAGAAGACCGAAAGGCTCTCGTATAACGTCTCCCACGAACCCCGCTGCGGAAGCAGCACAACCGCGTTGCCCACCTTCTTGACGAACACTTCCTCACCCTCGAAGCGAAAGTCTTTGGGCAGCCTCACCGCCTGGCTTCGACCATTCATGAACAGCTTTGCCGTCCGCACTTTCGGCCCCTCCTACCAGTCTAGATCAGTAGTATATACCAGAACGTGGGCTTGCGGATGTGCCTGGTATTCGGCTCACTAGGGTGCCGGCCGCTTGGTTTCCCGTCTGGCCGGATGCCCACCCGGCGCATCAGGAGACGCCTCCAGGAGCAGGTGGAGGGGTAAGGGATCACTTACGGTGGCGACAGGCCGAATGCCGGCAGGTTCTAGGGTGGTCTGCCTATATACTGTTGGTCAGATGGGTGGCGGAGTGCTATGGCGGTGAGGCTGGAGATAGCCGACGAGCAACTCTCCTCGCGGGTGAGGCGCTGGGCGGTGGAGGGCACCTTCCGGTCGTGGCGGTGGGCG
The DNA here is from genome assembly GCA_902806095.1 of uncultured Rubrobacteraceae bacterium. Taxonomy (GTDB): domain Bacteria; phylum Actinomycetota; class Rubrobacteria; order Rubrobacterales; family Rubrobacteraceae; genus Rubrobacter_D. The sequence continues at coordinate 47,474 of CADCVF010000076.1, read as the reverse complement.
GCCACTGAGCCATTCGAGGGTACCCTGTTGGTGATAGCGACGCCTGGAGCGTTGGGGTTCTTGGTGGCCTTCTGTGAGCAGGACGGCCGAGAGGTTACACCCTTATTACTGTTGAAGAATGCCGTCCCACTCTACGAGGTGCCAGCCGCGATCGAGGCGGAGTGGGTCTCGCAGGAGGGGTGGGCAGAGATTCACAGGGCTGTCCTGCTGCACAACCCCGGGTTGGGCGGGTGCCTGGATCTGTTCGAGAGCGGGTTCTTACGTGAGGGGTGAGGCGAGGAGTGGCCTGATCGTGTAACGGTGTGGCCCAACTTCGTGGAACCCCAAGGGCCAGGTTCGCGGTATACGATTTTGCCGTAGTTCGCCCTCGCCGGACCGTCGAGGGCCGTTCAGGACGCTACCGGCTTCTCCCGATCCTCCTTGAGCCCGTAGGAGAGGGCGCAGGAAGCGAGCCCGGCCACGGCTATCACCCCAAGGGCTATCCTTAGCCCAACCAGCTCGGCCAGGCCGCCCACGAGCGTGGGACCCAGCAAGAATGTGCCGTAGCCGAGCGTGGTTACGACTGAGACCGCCGCACCCGCCCTTTCTGGTACGAGGTCGCCCGCAGCCGAGTAGGTTAGCGGCGCCACCCCGGCCACGCCGAGGCCGACCAGCAGGAAGCCGCCGACCGCGAGGGCGGGCAGCCCGGTCGCCAGGGCGAGCGTCATTCCCAAAGCCACCAGCAGTCCCGCCGCGATCAGGGTGCGGCGGTTGCCGGCGTGTGCCGCGGCCCACCCGGCCCCGAGCCTGCCAACCGTCATCGCCGCGTAGAAGGCGGCCACGCCCGAGCCGCCGACGAGCGCCCCAAGCCCCAGCGAGTCTCGCAGGTAGATCCCACCCCAGGACTCCATCTCGCCTTCCGCCAATCCCCCCAGCGCGAAGACGGCGCCGACCAGCAGGAGCGGCGCGCTGCTGTAGAGGCCCCAGCGCCCGCCCGAGTCCTCGGTCGTCCCGCTCCGAAGGAACGCGCCGTCTCCCTGGCCTCTTGCCTCGGGCAGACGGAAGAGCGCCACGGCGCCCGTCAAACCGGCGAGGGGCACGAGGAACGAGAGGTAGACGAGCCGGTAGTCCGCGCCGGCCGATACCAACGCCCCGGCGACGACCGCGCCGGCGACCGCGCCACCCGAGTAGGCGGCGTGCAGGTAGGACATAAGGCGCCGCCCCGATAGCCGCTCGAGGTCCACCGCGACAGCGTTGATCCCCACGTCGTATAGCCCGCCGGCGGCGCTGAAGAGGATCTGGGCCGCGACGAACGAAGGGTAGCTCCCGGCGAACGCGAGTCCAGCGATCCCGGTCCCCCAGCAGCAGAACACCAGGGTCAGGTAGGACCTACCGCTGGGCCTATCGAATGCCCACCCTAGCGTCGCCACCCCCGCCACGGACGCGGTTGCGCCGAGGAACAGGGCGACGCCCAAGGGACCCGGGGAGAGTCCCAGGGTCCGGCTCAAGTCTGCCAAAAGGACGGTGTAGCAGCCGACTGCGAGCCCGAACACGCCGAAGGCCGACAGCTCCAGCGCCAGCAACCCGCCCACGCCCAACGTCGGTCTCCTCGCCAGCGTACCCCTTCCCGTCGAACGGTATCCCCATTATCGTCCGGTATACTACGCTATTCGCCGAAGTCACCTCCTCTGGCAGATCGTGTCGCCTTCCGGGAGAGCGATCCTGTGGAATAATCAGAGGCTATCCGCCAGAGGAGGAGAAACGACATGTCCCCGATCGGCACGACCCCGGAGTTCTCCCGGGACGAGGTAGAACTCGCCCTCCGTAACCCTGGCATGCAACTCGAAGGGTTGCGGTATCCGATCACGCCGATAGGGATGCACTACCTCCTGATCCCACCCAGAATCCCTGACTTCCTCTCCCGCAAGCGGCACGTAGAGGCCGGAAGGGCAACCATAGAAGATCGTGCCTGGTCCGGTTTCGGCCCGGTCGAGCGGGTCGAATTCAGCGCGGATGGTGGCGGTAGTTGGTACGACGCTGCCCTGGGAAGCTCGGTCGGACGCTACGGCTGGACATCGTGGAGCAGTGAGTGGGACGCGCGCCCCGGCGAGTATGAGTTGTGTACCCGGGCGACGGATGCATCCGGAAAGACACACCCGGTTGAGGGCGAAGAAGTCTGGAACCAGGACGGATACGGAATCAATGTTGTCCAGCGGGTTCCCGTACGAGTCGGCTAGATAAGGTCCTTAATCTCACATCCTCTGCTTATAGCTCTGACGGCGCGTCACAAGAATCTCTGCCGCCGCTTTACAAACATTCGCGAGACCTAGTAACGTGGGTCTTGTGAAGTCTTTCCTGAGTTACAACGGGTCGTGGGCCTATCGCTCGATGGTACTCATCAGCGTCTGCACCGTAGCACTTGGAGTGTGGGCCAGGCTGTACCATCTTGGCTTCCCGCCAAGCATCCTGTGGGACGAGAGGTACTTCCCTGCCATGGCCAACAAGTTCTTGCAGGGTGTCTACCAGTTCGACCTGCATCCGCCCCTCGGGAAGTTCATCATAGCCGTCGGCATCTCCATCCTGGGCAACGAGGCTCTGGGGTGGAGGATCATGCCCTCATTATTCGGCCTGGCCCTCTTGCCGCTCGCGGCGATCCTCGGCTGGTATTGCCTCAAGGAGAGGGTCGGCGCTATGCTGGTGGCCACCTTCTTCGCCGCCGAGACGATATTCATAGTCCACTCCAGGACCGGCGTAATGGACATCTTCGTCGCTTTCTTCGTGCTCGCGGCTCTTCTTGCGGCGCTGCTCGCCGAGAGCAACAGGCAGGTGATCTTCTCCTCCGTGCTGATAGGTCTTGCTATCGCGGTAAAGTGGGCTGCTTTCCCCGTGGCCGTGCCCGTCGGCTACGTCCTCTGGCGCAAGGGGCTCTTGCGACAATTTCTGGGGGGGCTCTGGATCTCCGCGATCGTCTACGTCGCCGTCGTCTACGTCGGGGCGCTAATTACCATAACTACGAACCCTATAGGGGCATGGGTGTGGGCCTGGGACTGGCATGTTGACGCCGCCCGCAAGGTCACCGCCGTCATCCCCCACACCTGGGGCTCGCCCTGGTGGAGCTGGCCGATCATGCTCAGGCCGATACGCTTTTTCTACGGGGCGAACGCGGAGGGATTGCTCCAGGTAGTCGTCGCGATCGGCAACCCCCTGATCTGGTGGAGCAGCACGCTGGCCGTGGTCGTGAGCATCTTCGACATAGCGCGCAAGGCCATAACCAGAAAGCTCTCGGCGGACGACCCGATCATACCGATAGTGCTCGGCTATGTGTTCCTCCTGGCGCCCTGGGTGGCCGGCACCAGGATACCCTACATCTACAATTACGTGCCCATCTACCCATTCGCCATACTGGCGCTGGTCTACTCGCTCTGCAGGATCTGGAACCGCCCGCGGTGGGGACCCTGGGTGGTCGTCGGCTTTACCGCCTGCGCCGTGGCCCTTACCGTGTTCTTCCTCCCGCTGGCCGTGGCACTGCCCATAAGCGAGGACGACCTCATGCGCCGCATGTGGATCGACTACTGGTTTTACCCCGAGAGACCGGTTCCTGGGAGCGGGTGTCTCGTTCCCAACCCCGCCGAGCTTTGCCCCCAGTGAACGCTACTCGGTTTCGATGGTGTCTTGCACCCTTATGCTACCGGCCCGGATGACCTTCGCGCAGATGCCGCCCCGACCCTTGAGGGCCCGTGTCATGCCGCGCTCGCTCAGGTCCTGCACGTGCCTGCAGGGTGGCCGCGGACGATCATACTCCAGCACGGCCTCCCCGACGCGGAACTTCTTCCTGCGCAGGTCGCCGAGCCTTATGCCGCGGGTGATTATGTTGCGCCTGTGCTCGCCGTTCTTGACGCCGATACCTAGCTCGTTCTCGATGTAGTCGAGTTCTTCGCCCTCGATCAGGGTCACCTCGCAAACGTCTCCATAACGCGTCCAGTATCCCGTTCCCGCGCAGTAGCGGTCCCCCTCGATGCCACACCCCTCGACGGTACAGACCTCATCCACGCTCTCCATGGCCGCGCTGCCCTGGCCTGTAACGAAAATCTTCTCGACGACACCCTTCATCCTGCGTACTCCCTCCGGTAATAGCGGTTTCCGGAAGGGTCTGCCCTTCCGGAAACCGCGCATTTCAGCACGCGCCCTGACGGGCGCTGGTCAGCACTTCAGCTTGTCAGCTTTTTGTAGTGAACCCTATTAAGAGCTTAGCAGCTACGGTCTCTCGTCGGCATGCCCGTAACCGCCGCCGCCGGGCGTCTCGACGGTAACCACGTCTCCTTCCTCCATCTCCCTGCTGACCTTCGGCCCCAGCTCCTCGCTGCCCAGGAGGTTGCGGCCGACCCTCCCTGGCTCGCCGCCGTCAACGCCCCGCGGCCCGTGACGCCTGCGGTCGGTGAGCAGGGAGAGACTCGCGGGTTCGAGGACTCTCACGGCTCGGACGATGCCATCGCCGCCCTGGTGTTCGCCGTCCCCACCCGAGCCGTAGAGCAGCTCATAGCGCTCGACGCGCATGGGATACTCCATCTCGAAGGCCTCGATGGGGGTGTTGAGAGTATTGCTCATCCCGACGTGGACGCCGGAGGGCCCGGGACCACTTTGACTCGCCCCTTGTCCGCCGCCGATGGTCTCGTAGTACGTCCAGCCCTGGCCCCCGATCACGGTGTTATTCATCGTACCCTGGCCCTGCGCGGGTATTGTGTCGGGGGCGAAGCCTGCGAGCGCGGCGAGCACGGTGTCCGCGATGCGGTTGGAGGTCTCGACGTTCCCGGCCACGACCGCAGAAGGGTAGGCCGCGTTGACCAGGCTCCCCCGAGGGGCTTCTATGCTGAGCGGAGCGTAGGTACCGGCGTTGGCGAGTACGTCTTTGGGGAGCAGTACGCGCAGTGCGAAGTAGCTGGCCGAGCGGGTGACGGGGAGGGGACAGTTTATGTTGCCGCCGGCGGCATCGGAGGTGCCCGAGAAGTCTATTTTCATCGAGTCGCCCTCGACGGTGACGGTGGCCCGTATGGTAATGTCCTCGTCCGTGATCCCGTCGCCCTCCATGCAGTCTTCCGCGCAGTGCTCACCGTCGGGGAGGTCGCGGATGGCCTCGCGGGTGCGTTTCTCGGCGTAGGAGATCACCTCTTCGAAAGCGGCGAGGATGGTGTCTTTGCCGCGGCGTTGTATCAGCTCTCCGACGCGTTCTTCGGCGATGTTGTTCGCGGCGATCTGGGCTCGCAGGTCGCCGCGCCTGAGGTCAGGGGTGCGGACGTTGGCGAGCAGCAGGTCGAGCACGTCGTCGACATATTCGTCCGAGCGCACGAGACGGACCGGGGGGATGATAAGGCCCTCCTGGTAGATCTCACGCGAGTCGCTGGGCATGGAGCCTGGACGCATCCCCCCGACGTCGGAGTGGTGAGCCCTGGTTACGGCGTACCCGACGATCTCTCCCTCGTAGGCGACGGGGGAGACGAGCGTTATGTCGGGCAGGTGCGTCCCGCCGGAGTAAGGGTCGTTTATGGCGAACACGTCGCCAGGTTCGGGGTCACGGTCCATTATGGCCGCTACGGCCTCGGGCATCGCGCCGAGGTGGACGGGGATGTGCTCAGCCTGGGCAACCATGCGGCCATTCGAGTCGAAGAGCGCCGTCGAGCAGTCGCGACGCTCCTTGATGTTCGAGGAGTAGGAGCCCCGGATCAGGACAGCCCCCATCTCCTCGGCGATGCCGGCCAGGGCGCTCGCCAGAACCGAGAGGGTTACGGGATCAAGCCTACCCATCGTCCTTCTCCAGCACGAGCGTGCCTACACCGTCAACCACGCCCCGCCACCCTGGCCGCACCACGCATGTGGATTCCCTGAACTCGACTATGGCAGGTCCCTCTACCTCGGAACCCTCGCCCATCTTTTCGCGGTCGAGCACTGGTACCTCCATCCACTCCCCGTCGAAGTTGGCCTCCCGTTCTCCTGCCTCGGCTGTGTCCCCGGCCTCGGGCTCCGTGAGTCCGGGCTTCTCGACAGGGACCGTGGAGATGAGTCGCAGGTTCACGAGCTCGACGGCCTCGTCCTCCATGCGGTAGCCGTAGCGCCGTTCGTGCGCTTGGTGGAAGCGGTGCTCCAGTTTCTCGAAGGGATCAGCCTCGACGGTCAACTCGAATGACTGGCCCCCGTAGCGGAGGTCAGCCCTGCGCGTGTGCTCGGGGTCGGTGAGTTCCCCATCCGATGTGCTCTCCATACGCGCAAACCTTCGCTCGAACTCTTCGGCGTCCACGTCTCCGAGAGGGGAGAGGTAAGGGCTGACGTAGTCGCGGCGGATGTCCGAGATGGCGAGGCCGAGGGCGGAGAGGACGCCGCCGGCACGAGGGACGAGGACGGTTTGCATGCCAAGCTCCTCGGCGAGGGCGCAAGCGTGCATCCCGCCGGCCCCACCGAAGGCGAGCAGGGCGAACTCCCGCGGGTCCAGGCCGCGTTCTACGCTGACGATCCTGAGCGCGCGCGTCATCTCTGCGTTGGCCACGCGCACGGTGCCCAGGGCGACATCCTCGGCTGTGAGACCAAGCTTCTCACCGAGGGCTGCCAGGGCCTTCTCCGAGAGCCCACGCCGCAGCACTACCTCACCGCCGAGCTCCGTGCCGTCGGCGAGGTAGCCGAGGAAGAGGTTGGCGTCGGTCACGGCGGGCTCACTGCCGCCCATGTCGTAGGCGGCAGGGCCTGGCTCGGCACCCGCAGAATGTGGACCGACGCGCAGTGCGCCGCCGGCGTCGGCCCAGGCTATAGAGCCGCCGCCCGCACTGACGGTATGAACGTCGACCATGGGGAGTTTTATGGGGACTCCCGCGACCACCGTCTCGGTGGTCGTCTGGGCTTCGCCGGCGAGGATCGGGGCGACGTCTGTGCTCGTACCGCCCATGTCGAACGTTAGGAGGTCCGGGTAACCGCCTAAAGAGCCGACGTAGGCCGCGCCGACGACGCCTCCAGCAGGACCCGAGAGGACACAGCCGGCGGCATCGGAGACGGCATCGTCCACGCTGGTAACGCCGCCAGAGGACTGCATTATGAGCGGTGGCGGGCTACCAACCTCGTCCATCCTCTCCGCCAGCTTCTCCAGGTAGGCGGCGAGCTTCGGGGCGAGGTAGGCGTCTGCGGTCGTCGTGGAGAACCGCTCGTACTCGCGGAACTCTGGCAGGACCTCGCTGCTAAGGGAGACGTACACATTGGGCAGCGCCTCGCGCAGCGCCTCGCCGACCCGCCGTTCGTGTTCGGGGTGCGCGAAGGCGAAGAGCAGGCACACTGCGACCGCCTCTACGTCTGCCTCCTCGACGGCGGTCACGGCGGCTTCCAGGCTTGTTTCGTCGAGCGGTATCAGCTCTCCGTCAGGACCCATCCGTTCCTCTACGGTGAAGCGCAGTTCTCGCGGGACGAGGGCGGGCGGACGGTCCTGCGCCAGATCGTAGAGCGCGGGCCGGTTCTGGCGGGATATCTCCAGTACGTCCCTGAAGCCTACCGTCGTAACGAGGGCCGTGCTGGCACCCCTGCGTTCGAGGAGGGCGTTGGTCGCGACCGTCATGCCGTGGGCGAGGGCGACGACAGCGCCTGCCTCGACCTCAGAGGCTTCGAAGGCGTTCATCACGCCCTCCGACTGGTCGCGGGGCGTAGATGGGACCTTGGCGGTCAGAATCCTGCCGTCCCCGAGCGCGACGAGGTCGGTGAACGTACCGCCAACGTCGATCCCGAGTCGGGTGCCGCTAATCTTCCGACCTTCCCTGTCTCATCCGTGTTGCTCGGCGACGAGTCGTCGTTCCTCGGGCTCCTCCTCGTAGATGTCCTTACGGAAGGTCTCCTCGGCCAGGAAATAGCAGAGGACGCTGAGGGCGCAGAGCACGGCGATGTAGACGGAGATCAGGGTCGCTCCGCCTATTGGGAAGAGCGTGGCCGCGATTATGGGGGCCAGGGCGCCGCCGAAGATGCCTGAGATCTGGTAGCTGAAAGATGCCCCTGAATAACGAACGCGCGTGCCGAAGAGCTCCGCGTAGAAGCTCCCTTGGACTCCGTAGACAGCGGCATGGCCGACGGCCAGGCCCATCACGGTAGCGACCACAATGAGGACCGTAGACCTGGTGCTTAGCAGGGCGAAGAACAAGAAGGTCCAGATCCCCATAAAAGCAGCACCACCGATGAGGAGCGGCCTGCGGCCTACCCTGTCAGAGAGCGAGGCGAACGCAGGGATGGTGAAGATCTCGATGAGGGCCGCGATGGTGATGGCGGTAAGGCCGACGCCCTCGGGGAGCCCGAGTTCCGCGGTGATGTAGGTCAGCGAGTAGACGGCGAGGATGTAGAAGGCGGCGTCGATGCCGATGCGGGAACCCACACCGAGCAGCACGTTCCTGGGGTAGGTGCGTAGTACGTCCACTATCGGCATGCGGGCCTCCGTGCCCGACTCGCGCACCCTGGAGAAGGCCGGACTTTCGTAGATGGAGAGCCGGATGAAGAGTCCTACGGCTACGAGGATCGCGCTCAGGAGGAAAGGCACGCGCCAGGCCCAGGCCGCCTCACCGGAGACCGCCCCAACGAGGGCGAAGACGCCGGTGCCGATCACGAGCCCGGCGGGGACCCCCATCTGCGGCCAGCTACCGTTGAGGCCGCGCTGGTCATCGGGGGAGTGCTCGACCGCCATAAGGACCGCCCCGCCCCACTCGCCGCCGAGCCCTATGCCCTGAAGGACGCGTAGCAACACGAGCAGGATCGGCGCCAGGATACCTATTGCGTCGTAGCCAGGAAGGGCGCCGACGAGGAAGGTGGCTATGCCCATGATCAGGATCGTGGTAACAAGCATCGTCTTGCGCCCGATCTTGTCCCCGTAGTGGCCGAAGATCAGACCCCCCAGAGGACGCGCCCCGAACCCTACCGCAAACGTCGTGTAGGCGAGTATGGTCCCCGTCGTCTCACCGAAGCCGGGAAAGAAGACCTGCGGAAAGAAGAGTGCCGCGGCCGTGGCGAAGATGAAGTAGTCGTACCACTCGATGGTCGTCCCGATAAAACTGGCCACGACCACCTTGCGGATCGAAGTAGGCATCCCCGTGTTCTCCCCGCCGATACTTTCCATCTCCGCCTCCTCGAAAGAGAGTCCCTCTAATCCCAAAGGGATTATACCGGCCTGATCCCCACCGCGCTCCGGCGCACTGGCCGTTGACGCCCGCTCCGAACCCGGTCACCCTTACCCGGCCGGCGGACACGGGAGGGACCGATATGAAGGGCGTGGCAGCACACATCTTCGACCTCGAACAACCGCGCACCGAGAACATGCCGATCCACCCCGCCCACAAACAGGCCCGCTATTCCTACCTCCTGCACCGCCACCACGAGGACGAGTACCGCCCACAAGAATCAGGACCGCGCACCGGAGCGGCAGGGATCTTGATCTGTGGAGAACACACAGGCACCCACATAGACGCACTCTCCCACCAGTCGGACGCCCTAACCCTCTGCGGAGGTGTACCGGTGGGGGAGGTGCAATCCCCGCGCGGCTTCACGCGCCACGGTGTCGAGGAGATAGAGCCCATAGTGGCCCCCGGTGTCCTCCTCGACGTTGCCGCCAAGGACGGCGTCGAATCTCTCGAGCCCGGCCGCGTCGTCACGGGCATTGACCTCGAAGAGTCCTGTGAACGTCAGGGAGTGGAGGTCGAAGCTGGTAGCGTGGCGCTCGTCAGGCTCGGCAACGCCAGCTTCTGGGACGACGAAGAGATCTACCTGGCAGGAGCGGGCATGGACGCGAGCGCGGCGTACTGGATGGCCGAGCGGGGCGTGCTTGCGGTCGGGGCTGACAACATGGCGTGGGACGCGCCGGGCGTGAGAGATCCCGAGCTTGGGTGCATGATGGCTGGGCACCTGATCCTTCTGGCCAGGGAGGGTATCTACATCATCGAGAACCTCGCGCTCGACGAGCTGGCTGCCTCGGGACACTATCTCTTCGACCTCATCTGCACGCCCCTGAAGCTCGTCGGCGCGACCGGCTCTCCCGTCAGGCCTGTAGCGGTCGTCTCCGGATAGTTCTCGGGTGTTTGATGACTGCTGCACGCTCCTTCATGTTCCCCACTCTGCGCCTTCCGTATGCTGGCCGAGGGTCGGTGGGGGGCGGCGGATGGGCAGGCGCTCGCCGTCGATGAGGATTGGAGAGGCGAGCATCTCGAGGTGTCCGGCTGAGGGATGATCCAGGTCCTGCAGCATGCCCGAGCCGAGGAGGTGCTCGTCGGCGAACACGTCGGCCAGCGTGTTGACCGGGCCGCTCGGGACGCCGGCGGTCCGGATTTCCTCGGCCCACTCATCCGCGGGCCGCTTGCCGAACTCTTCTTGAAGCTCCGCGATCAGCGCCTCCCGGTTGGCCACGCGGTCGGGATTGGTCGCATACTGCTCGTCCTCGGCCAACTCAGGACGGCCTATTGCCTTGCACAGGTTGGCGAACTGGGCGTTGTTGCCGACGGCGACCACAATAGGTTTGTCGGAGGCATCGAAGGTCTGGTATGGAACGATGGAGGGGTGGGCGTTGCCTATCAGGCCGGTGTCCTCGCCGCTCGTGAGATACTCCTGACCGCGGTTGGCGAGCCAGCCGAGGGTGGACTCGAAGAGCGGAACTTCGATGCACGCGCCCTCCCCCGTCACGCTGCGCCGATGCAAAGCGGCCAGGATCGCGTTCGATGCGAAAAGGCCGCACACTATGTCCGAGATCGCAACCCCCACCTTCGTTGGCTCGCCGCCGGGTTGGCCCGTGATACCCATGACACCACCCCTCGCCTGTACCAGGAAGTCGTAGCCGGGACGGTCCTCATCCGGTCCAGGGCCGAAGCCCGTGATGGAGCAGTAGAGGAGACCGGGGTTCGCCTCTCGCAGGCTCTTGTAGCCGAGGCCGAGCTTCTCCAGGGCGCCGCGCCTCCAGTTCTCGATCACGACGTCGGCCCCCGCCGCGAGCTTCCTGACTCGCTCCAGCCCTTTCTGATCTTTGAGGTCTACCCCGATCGAACGCTTGTTGCGGTTGACAGACAGGAAATACGCCGATTCGCCATGTTCCTCGTCGCCGGCGAAGGGCGGTCCCCAGTGGCGGGTGTCATCCCCACGCTCGGGGTGTTCGACCTTGAGAACGTCTGCGCCCAAGTCACCGAGCACCATTGTAGCGTACGGTCCAGCCAGGACCCGCGAGAGGTCTAGGACCTTGACGCCTTCGAGCGGCAACTTCGGACCATCGTCCATGCGCCCAGTGTAACAGCGCTCTCCGGCCTTTAAGGCCTCCGCTTGTCAGCACGGCGCTACGCGCCTTGTCAGCACGCTCTGCCCTACGGGCATCGCTTGTCAGCATTTCAGCTTTTCGTCTGATGGCGCCGCTCAACAGCGTGTGAGGAGCTGCTGCCTGAGGCGGTAGGGTTCTACGCTCAAGGCGGCGCCCAAGACGACTTGCTGACAAGTGCCCGATAGGGCGCATGCTAACATCGGGTCGATGGTCAAGCTCCGAGAGAGGTGAGTAGATGACTGTGACCCGGGCCGGAAGCAACACGGATACTCGCTCCTCCACCCGCCCCGATGCGATAGATTTCCTGAACATCGACGCCCACCTCTCCGACGAGGAGAAGGGTGTCAGGGAGAGGGTCCGTTCCTTTGTGCACGAGAGTATCAGACCGAACATCAAGGAGTGGTACGACGAGGCCGTCTTCCCGAGGGAGATGGTATCCGAGTTCGCCGATCTCGACCTGCTCGGGATGCACCTCTCCGGCTACGGGTGTGCTGGCAAGAGCGCCGTCGAATACGGTCTCGCTTGCATGGAGCTCGAGGCGGGCGACTCCGGCCTGAGGACCTTCGTAAGCGTGCAGGGCTCGCTCGCCATGAGCGCCATCCACAAGTTCGGATCAGAGGAGCAAAAACAGACGTGGCTGCCGCAGATGGCGAGGGGAGAGGCGATCGGCTGCTTCGGCCTCACCGAGCCGACAGCGGGCTCAGACCCCGCGAGCATGAAGACCTTCGCCAGGAAGGAGGGTCCTGACTGGGTCTTGAACGGCGAGAAGCGTTGGATCGGGCTCGCCACCATAGCCGACGTCGCCGTCGTCTGGGCACGCACCGACGAAGAAGGAAATCCGGTTCGCGGCTTTCTCGTCCGCACAGATACGGAAGGCTTCTCGGCCAATGACATAACCCCCAAGCTCTCGATGCGGGCTTCGATCCAGTGCGACATCCACCTCGAAGACGTCCGCCTCCCCGAAAGCGCTATGCTGCCGGAAGCCAGGGGCCTCGGTGGGCCGTTCGCGTGCCTGGGCGAAGCCCGTTACGGCATCATCTGGGGTGCGATGGGGGCGGCCAGGGACTGCTACGAATCAGCCCTGGCCTACGCCGGGGACCGAAAGCAGTTCGGACAACCCATAGCCTCCTTCCAGCTCATCCAACAGAAGCTCGCGAACATGCTGATCGAGGTCGGCAAGGGGACGCTCCTCGCTCTCCACATAGGCAGGATGAAGGACGCTGGCACCCTCAGGCCCGAGCACATAAGCTTCGGCAAGCTAAACAACGTCAGGGAGGCCATAGAGATAGCGCGCGAAGCCCGCACCATCTTCGGCGGCAACGGCGTCACGCTCGACTACCCCCCGATGCGTCACATGAGCAACCTGGAGAGCGTAAGGACCTACGAGGGTACGGACGAGGTACACACCCTGATCCTCGGCGGCGCCATCACAGGCATCCAGGCCTTCCGTTAAAGCATTTCAGCACGCGCTCTGACGGGCGCTGGTCAGCATTTCAGCTTGCGCGTGCGCGAGACCTTGCTGACTGGCTGACAAGGCGGCAAAGCCGCCGTGCTGACAAGCGAAGGCGAAGCCTGAGCGTGCTGAAAAGCTCTAAATCACTGAACTCGAAGGACCCCCGGCCACGTAAATCGTCTCCCCACTGATGTAAGAGGCCTCGTCGGAGACCAGGAAGGCGACGACGTTGGCTATGTCGTCCACCCTCCCGAAGCGCTTTAGGGGGATGTTCTTGGCAAAGCGGTCCTTCATCTCATCCATGCTCATCCCGACCCTCTCGGCAGCCTCCCTGGTCATCTCGGTCTCGATCCAACCGGGGGCCACGGCGTTGACGTTGACGTTGAAACGCCCGAGCTCGAGCGCCAGCGTCCGTGCTAGCGCCTGAAGGCCTGCCTTCGCAGCGGAGTAGTTCGCCTGCCCCTTGTTCCCTAGAGCCACGATGGAGCTGGTCATCACGATCTTGCCGTACTCCTGCTCGACCATGTACTTCTGCGCAGCCTTGGAGCAGAGGAAGCTGCCCTTGAGGTGAACGTCGAGTACCTTGTCCCAGTCGTCCTCGCTCATCTTGAAAGAGAGGTTGTCGCGCAACAGCCCGGCGTTGTTGACGAGAATGTCGATCCGCCCAAAGTGGTGGGCGATCTCCTCGAACGCTTTCTCGACCTGCTGCGCGCTCGATACGTCGCAGGCGATCGCAATCGCCTCGGCTCCAGCGGCCTCGACCGCCTCCACCGTCTCCTGGCAAGCCTCCGCCGATAGGTCCAGGACCGCTACGTTCGCCCCCTCTTGCGCCAGCCGGATGGCCTCAGCAGCCCCGATGCCGCGCGCAGCCCCCGTTACAACCGCCGTACGTCCGTCAAGCCTCAAAGGTCCACCTCTCTTAGTTCGGGCACGCTACTGTCTACACCCAAAGGGGGTGTCGTCTTTGTTACATGACATTTAATTGTATACGAGATGAACTTATGTGTCCAGAACAGATATGTACAACCGCGGATCAATTGCTAGCCACCGGCTCTCTGGTAGGATCGCAGGCGTTTCGAGGCGGTCTGGTGTCTGCGGGATCACACAGCAGTTCAGGAAGCCCCGCCCGCAGGCGGGACGAGAGGGCGGGCGATCTTCTCCCGTTACGTCCTGATGTAGATACCGCCGTTAATGTCGATAGACTGGCCTGTGATGTAGTCACCGTCTTCTATCAGGTAACGGACGGCTCTGGCGACCTCTTCAGGCTTCCCGAAGCGGCCGAGGGGCACCTGTTTGAGGAGCTTCTGCTGGGCTTCCTCGGGGATGTTGGCGACCATATCGGTCTCTATGAATCCTGGGCAGAGGGCGTTTACTGTGATTCCGAACCTGGCCAGTTCCTGGGCGGCCGTCTTGGTGAAGCCGAGCAGCCCGGCCTTGGCCGCCGAATAGTTAGCCTGGCCTATGTTGCCGGCCTCTCCGATGAAGGAGCTCATGTTGATGATCTTGCCCCCGCCCTGATCCGTCATATGCGGCAAGACTGCGTGGACCATGTAGAAGGCGCTGTTGAGGTCTACCTGTATGACCTTGTCCCAGTCCTCGACTGAGAGCTTCTGGAGCGTGCGGTCTATGTTGATCCCTGCGTTGTTTATCAGGACGTCTACCCTGTTGAACTGCTCTATCGATTGATCTATGAGTTTCTGGGCTTGCTCAGCGTCCGAGACGTCGGCCTGAACCGCGATAGCCTCTCCACCACTCTCCGAGATCTGGTTCACCAACTCCTCGGCAGGTTCCTTGCTCCGGGAGTAGTTGACTACGACTTTGGCCCCCCCGTCCGCCACCTCCTCCGCTATGGCTTTGCCAAGACCCCTGCTCGCGCCGGTCACGACGACAACGGCTTCCTTCAAGGTGCCCACACTAGCCTCCCTTTCCCGTTCGTATGTGAACAGAGTTTATTGACTGGAGAAATCAGGCGCAAACTAGGTACCATACGCACGTAAATTCCGTCGCGCGCTTTGCGGAAGCGCCATCTCCGCAAAATGCGGCTTCAGGCATCAAGTTTCAGCCTCGCGCCCCACATCCCGTTCGCTTTCGATACGACGGTTCCGAAAGATGGTCCGATTTCGGCTAAGATGTACTTCGTATTTATGCTCGAAAGAAGGATAGCCTCAAAGCATCATCGTAAGGGGTTCATACGAGGTCCAACTTAGGGTCGTAGTCTCCATTACGGAAGGGAAGTCTGGAGTGAGAGGCCCGTCCAACCCCTTGACAGACCGATATATATATGTAAAATGCACATAGGTTATGGAAGAGAGACTCATGAACAACGAAGAGCGGGAGCGCGAGGCGGGAGGCAGGGAGCGAGAGCTCCGTGGGGTCGAGGCGCGGCCGAGGAATTGGCTGGTGCCTGTGATCCTGCTGTCGTTGCGGGAGTGGAATTCCTACGGGTACGAGCTCATGGAGCGGGCTTCGGCCTTCGGATTCGAGGCGATGAACCCTGGAACGCTGTACAGAACGCTAAGGCAGATGGAGAAAGACGGCATCGTCGAGTCGAGTTGGGAGACCTCCAGAGGCGGACCGGCGCGTAGGATGTACACCATTACAGACACGGGAAGGGCCTACCTCGACTTCTGGGCCAAGTCGCTGGAGCAGTACCAGCACACCATGGACAACTTCTTCCGGCTCTACACGGGCAGGCCGTTGCAGGACAAGAACGACGAAGAGAGTAGCGAGTAGTTCGCGTCTTACGCGAGAAAGGAGATGTAGATGGTTACTACGGAGAAGGCCAACAAGGCTATGGAGAGGCTCGCTGAGACCACGCGGGATTCCTACCAGACGGTCGTGGACCACACGGTGGGACTCCAGGAGCGGAACGTCAGGTTCGCGCAGGGTATGGTGGACGGCACCATCAGGGAGCTTCGCCACCAGGCCGAGAGCAACCGCAGCGTTGTGGGCGAGCTCTTCGAGCGCGCAGAGGACCAGCGCGACGCCTACAGGACCCTCGTCGAGCAGTCCCTCGACGCTTACATGGACCTTGCCAGCGCGCCCTTCACCTACTACAAGGAGGGCCTGGAGGCCAGCAGGTAGAGCGTAGCTCGGGGTAGAAGTTTTGGGAGCGGGCTCTAGGGTTCGCTCCTCTTTTTTGTGTTTCGCGGCCCCAATAAGGGGTAAAAACAAACACGTTCGCAAGCTCAGAATGAGGAAGTGAGATCGTGGACACGAAGCAGCAAGAGCAGGTAAACGAAGCGGCTGAGAAGTTCGCCAACGCGCTTAAAGAGTCCTACCAGTCCATCGCGGATCGTTCCGTCTCGGCCCAGGAACTCAACGCCCAGGTAACGCAAGAATTCTTCAACGGCGTCATCAACAGCCTTAGGGCCCAGGCCGAGAACAACAGGGGCCTCTCTGAGGATTTGATCGAGCAGCAGCGCAAGCAGCGGGAGGCCTCCCAGGCGCTTGCCCAGGAATCGGCCGACGCCTACATGGACTTCCTCAACTCCATGTTTGCCTACTACAGGGGTAACCTGGACGAAGTACAGAGGAGGGCCAACCAGTAACGGGAGAGCGGCACTTTGGAGAGAGTACGAAGAAGCCCGGACCGCCCGGCCCGGGCTTTGTCTTTTGAGGTATCCTTTTATCAGGTGTAAACGGAAGGAGTAGAGGGTGAGCTTCGGCAACGGTAACGGCAACGGCGAGATAGTCATCTCGACGCCCTTGAGGACGGGTATTGGCACCTTCGGCGGCGCGCTCAAAGACACGCCGGCGACAGACCTCGGGGCGACGGTAGGCAAAGAGGTTCTGTCGCGCGCAGGGGTCGAAGGGGATCAGGTCGACCAGGTTATAGTCGGTAACATCCTCTCTGCGGGACAGGGCATGAACCCCGGTCGCCAGGTCGGTATAAAGAGCGGCCTCCCTGTGGAGGTCCCAGGAATGACTCTGAACAGGATGTGCGGCTCGGGGCTCCAGGCTGTGATCTCCGCGGCGCAGGAAATAGCCCTGGGCGATGCCGACGTGGTCATGGCCGGCGGCGTAGAGAACATGGACATGGCCCCCTTCCTGCTGGATAAGGGTCGCTACGGCTACAGGATGGGTATGCCTGACGCCAAGATCTACGACCACATGGTCTACGACGGCCTGTGGGATGTCTTCAACGACTACCACATGGGTGTGACGGCCGAGAACGTCGCCGAGGAGTACGGCATAACCCGCGAGGACTCCGACTCCTACGCCGTGCGCAGCCATCAGCGGGCCGCCAAGGCCCACGAAGAAGAGCTCTTCGACGGCCAGATCGTACCCGTCGAGGTCAAGCAGAAGAAGGAGACCGTCCAGTTCACCACGGACGAGCACATCCGCGCGAACGCGAGCGTGGAGGGCCTTCAGAAGCTAAAGCCGGTCTTCAAGAAGGAGGAAGGCACGGTAACAGCGGCCAACGCTTCCGGCATCAACGACGGGGCCGCCATGATGCTCGTTAGCAGCGAGCGCAAGGCCGAGGAGCTAGGTATGCCCGTGGCGGGTAGGTTGGTCTCGGCGGCGGTGGCCGGGGTCGACCCTTCGGTCATGGGAACCGGTATGATCCCAGCCTCCAGGCTGGCCCTCAAGAAGGCCGGGCTCTCGGTCGACGACCTCGACGTCGTCGAGGCGAACGAGGCCTTCGCCTCCATCGCTATTGCCGTGGAGCGTACGCTAGAGGTGCCCGAGGAGAAGATGAACCCGGTAGGCGGGGCAGTGGCCCTGGGACACCCCATCGGGGCCACAGGGGCCGTCCTTACCGTCAAGATTCTGCACCACCTCGCCCGCACGGGAGGCCAGTATGGCCTGGTGACCCTCTGCATCGGCGGCGGTATGGGCATAGCCGCCATCTTCGAGCGAGTCAGCTAGTCAGCACGTCGCCTGGCGAAGCCTGGCGACTTGTCAGCATTTCAGCCAGTCAGCCAGAGGGCCGAGGCGTTGAGCCTCGGCCTTCTGCTCGCAAGCGAGAACAAAAAGCTGACCAGCTGAAGTGCTGACGAGCGAAGGCGCAGCCTGAGCGTGCTGAAATGCGTGCAAAGAGGTTTGCACCTCTTTGCACTACAGCCTGGGATCCACCGGTTCGCTCTCCAGGGCAAGCACGCCGAAGACACATTCGTGGACCCTGTAGAGCGGCTCGCGACGGACGAATCGTTCCAGGGCTTCCACGCCAAGGGCGAATTCCCTGAGGGCGAGGGATCTCTTGGTTCCGAGTCTCCGGCTCCTGAGCCGCTCCAGGTTCCTGGGGGACGTGTACTCGGGTCCGTAGATGATCCGCAGGTATTCCCTGCCCCGGCTTTTTACGCCGGGCTGTACCAACCCGCGTCTCCCCCTGGCCACAAAATCCAGGGGTTTGACCACCATCCCCTCGCCACCGCGGGCCGTGATCTCCTCCCACCAGCGTGTCCCCGCTTCTATGCTCGCAGGGTCTGTGGTCTGTACCGCCTTGTGAGACGTGGCGAGCAATAGCCCGGTGTCTGCCTCGCAGAGTTTCGCCAGCATCCGCATGTGCCAGTCGTGGTCTTTGTCCGTGTGAACCGCCCCTCCGAGGCAAGCAGGTGGAAAGGCGCGATCCTGAGGTCGTCCAGTGAACGTACTGGCCAGGAGTAGTGTCTGTAAACATCGACGTAGGCTCCGACTGCCTGTATGCGTTCGTGGTAGCGGTCTCGCACGCGCTGACGTCCTGGCCTGAGGAGGCGGCGGCTTCCAGCGCCTTTAGAGACTCGGACAATGCGGGACCGGCCGCGTCCCCGACGGCGGCGTACTGTCCGCGCACGAGCTCCACGGCCTTTACCGACCAGGGCATGATCTCACAGTCCAGACACACCCAATCGGTGTCGAGCTCTTCCCACGTTCCGGTAACATCCAAAGCGCTTCGCAACCGCCCGAGCACTGCGTCTTCCAACGTGGCATCCTCGAAGAAGCTCCGCCCGGTGCGGGTGTAGCAGGCGCCGGTGCCTTCACCGACGCCGAAGCGGGCCAGGGGGTCTGCTCATCCCGGCAAACGACGAGTACGGCGCGCGAGCCCATATGTTTCTCCTCGCAGATCACCTCGGGGACGCCCTGCTGGCGGTAGTGGGCGAACGCTTCAGTGGGATGCTCCAGAAGGTCGGGCCTGTGGCTGGTCTCCGAGGGTGACATGGTCGGAGGGAGGTAAATGAGCCAGCGTGGGTCTATGGCGAAGCGGCTCATGACCTCCAGCGCTGCAGCGGCATTCTCTTCCCTGATGGTCACGTTCCGCTGGAGGCGGGTCGGGATTATGCGCTTGCCGGCGACGTCTCCGATGTCGAGCAGGTCGTCGTAAGGACGCCCTTCTTCTACCGAAGGCGCTGCGACTTCAGGCGCCAGGAAAGGTCTCGCCGGCCTGTAGTAGGTGTGCATTGCCGGTACTGAGACAAGCTCCCCCTCGGGATACCGGAGGGCGGTGAGCATGCCTCCGAAGGCACAGCCAGTGTCGATGTTGATCGTCCGGTTTATCCACTCTGCTTCTGGTACCGGCGTGTGGCCGTAGACGACTATCGCCCGCCTACGATACTGCGTGGCCCAGTCGTAACGCACAGGCAGGCCGAACTCATCCGTCTCACCCGTTGTCTCGCCGAAGAGGGCGAAGTCCCTGACCCTGCCTGAAGTCCGCCCCTGCAAGGATTCCTTCAACCCCGCGTGGGCGACGATCAGGTCTCCGCCGTCAAGGACGTAGTGGCTGACGAGATCGTAGAGAAACGTGGCCACTCTTCGCGGAACTCCGGGGGTTCATCTTCGAGTTGGGCGAGGGTTTCGGCGAGCCCGTACGCGATGCGTACGTCCTTGCCGCGCAGCTTGCGGGCCAGCTTCACGTCGTGGTTGCCGGGAATACATAGCGCGTCTCCCGAGGCGACCATACCAATGACCAGGCGCAGCACCTCGGGCGTCTTCGGCCCGCGGTCGACCAGGTCCCCGAGGAAGACCGCCCTTCGCCCATCGGGAGGCCTCACGGCGTAGCCCGCTCCGTCAGGCGCCGAAGAGACCGTGTAGCCGAGACTGTCGAGGAGCGAGAGTAGCTCGTCGGCGCAACCGTGTACGTCGCCGATAATATCGAAGGGCCCATGCTCGTGCTTTCTGTCGTTCCACAGGCGCGTCCGCTCGATGGTGGCCGAAGCGACCTCCTCAGGCGAGGAGAGGACGAAGACGTGCCTGAACCCCTCGCGCTTCAGCTTCCTGCGCGAGCGTCTGAGCTGCCGCGCCTACTGCGCCACCACGTGCGGGCCGAAGTTCCTGTCTGGGCGGTCCCTGTTGCGTTCGTGACAGAGCTTCTCTGGCATGGCCAGAACTACGGCGACGGGCAGGACGTCGTGCTCGCGCGCGAGGGCGACGAGCGGCGCGCGGGCCTCCCGCTGCACGTTGGTCGCTTCTACAACGGTGAGTCTTCCTGCGGACAGGCGCTTGGCGGCGATGTAGTTCAGTACGTCGAAAGCGTCTCTGGTAGATGCCTGATCGTTCTCGTCGTCAGAGACGAGCCCCCTGCAGAAGTCCGAGGAGAGCACCTCCGTCGGCAAAAAGTGCTCCCTGGCGAAGCTGGACTTGCCCGAGCCTGTCACCCCCACGAGCACCACCAGGCAGAGCTCGGGGACGGAGATCTTCACGAGGATTCCTCCCTCTCGAACACGGCCATCTGGGTCGGTGGTCCGGCGGCTTCATCCTCCCTCCCTACGGGGAGATAAAGTACCCCGTAGCCGAAGTTCTCCGCCACGCCGTTACACCACGCGCGAAACTCCTCCCTGTTCCACTCGAAACGATGGTCTCTGTGGCGGAACTCGCCTGCGGGCAGGGTCTCGAAGTTGGCGTTGTACTCGGCGTTGGGGGTTGTCAGGACCACGGTGCCAGGCGAAGCCGAATAGAACGCGCTCGAAGGCGGCGAGGCGGGGCGGGTCGAGGTGCTCGATCACCTCGACCACAGCAGCGGCATCGTATCCTGCGAGCCTTCGGTCGCGGTAGAGCAGCGATCCCTGAAACAGCTTGAGGCGCGACTGCTGCATAGGGGGCAGCCGGTCGACGCCCAGCCTGTCGCGTGCCCGCTTTAGCGAACGCACGGAGACGCCAACCCCGACGATCTCCTCGAAGCTCCGTTCCTGCAAGAGTGTCCCGAGTAGCCTGCCCTCACCACAGCCGAGGTCGAGTACCCTGCGCGCCCCGCTGTTCTTGAGCGCGGCCGCGACCGCGCCGATGCGCTGCTCGCCGAGGGTAATGATCTCTTCGAGAGCCTCCACTTCTCGTTCCAAGCCTACATCTTCCTCTTCGATTAGACGCGAGAGAACCTCGTTCGAGAGCGTGCGCTGGTGTTTGAGGTAGCGCTTGGCGATGACCTCCCTCTCGGGATGACCGGCCAGCCACTCGCCACCGCGCTCGAGGAGCTTCTCTACCTCATCGTCTCCCACCCAGTAGTGCTTGTCGTCGTCCAGAACCGGAACGAGCACGTACAGGTGCGAGAGCAGGTCCTGCAGACGAATCTCACCCGAGAGCCAGACCGTAAAGTACCGGCTCTCGCCCCACTCGGGGAACTCCTCATCCAGTGTGTGCCTCTCGGCTAGCACCGAGTAGCCGAGAGGCTCGAACAACCGCCTCAAGAAGTCCTCGCCTTCGCGGCACGGTAGCACGGAGATCGCGACGCTCAAGGACAGGGGCGTAAGGGCCAGCTCGGGGCGCTCCTTGCTCCTACCACGCATCGCCGTGCCGAAGACCCGCGAGATCGCCACGCTCAGAAACGAGGAGGCCCC
The DNA here is from genome assembly GCA_902806095.1 of uncultured Rubrobacteraceae bacterium. Lineage (GTDB taxonomy): Bacteria > Actinomycetota > Rubrobacteria > Rubrobacterales > Rubrobacteraceae > Rubrobacter_D. Next base: position 25,996 of record CADCVF010000076.1, on the reverse strand, counting down.
GTAAGGCCGGTCGTTGACGTACTCCTTCAACGTCCGCCCCTCACCCCTGACCAGCCCTACCGGGTCGATCTCGAGCAACATCGCAACCGTGCAACGTCTATCTGAAGCCTCGGGATAGAAGACGTGCGTCATCCCGAAGGGAAGCTCGAAAGATTGGCACCGGGTAGGATTCTTGTGCAACAGGTACCCGAGGTCCGTGGCTGGCGGGTCGGTGCTGGTGATGGTCAGCAGCATTTACTTCCTATCGGAGTTTTTGCAGGACTATCGACAGATTCTAGGCTACTCCGCCCAGGTTGACGCCGTCTCAGGCAGCGGTGTCGGGTTTGAGATCTATCTCGACTTGCTCGGCGCCGTCTCGCCAGTGTTTGCGCTCGGGGAGATCCAGGCTCCTCAGCAGGCTCAACATCCCTACGTTCTCCCGCATGACCATCGCGTAGAGGTGCCCGATGCCGTTCTCGCGGGCGGCCTCGATGAGGCTTCTTGTCAACCCGATCCCAAGCCCCCGGCCCTGGAACCTGTCCTCGATGAGCGCGGCATACTCGGCCCCGTCAGTGCCTGCCTCTCTTGCGTAGCGCACGACCCCGACGATCTCATCGGGGTTCTCGGGAGCTAGCGCCACCAGCGCGAACCGGTCCTCGCCGTCCACATTGGTGAAACGTTCGGCCATCTCATCGGAGAGTCCCTTCAACGGACCGAAGAAGCGCAATTCCACGGAACGGTCGCTTGATCGCCCGACGAGCCGCTGCAAAGCAGCCGCATCCTCAGCCCGGATCGCGCGTACCAGTAAGCAAGTCCCGTCCCTCAATGTCAGAACCCTGTGACCGCTCATCGCCATACAGTTCCGGGAAGATCGGTCGCCTCAGATCTATGTGCGTATTGCATATAAAGGAGTCTACCGCGTCTGGTAACACCGGCAACGGCGGTGCTTTTATCCTGTGTTAAAGAGGTAACCTCTGGGTTCCAGACTTTGCCACGAACCCCGCGACCTATAGAGAGACTTAGCTCGACAGAGATCTGCTCTTAGTTGGGTTCTCTCTGACGCGGTGGCTTGCCGGATCTCATGCACAATTTCGCATCTTTATCCGACACCACAATATCTTGTGTTCGGCCCATAGCCTCGCGTAGGCGGAAAGCACGCCCCGAAGGGCACTTCGGGCGTCGATTCATGCAAGATCCTGCATGCCAACTTCTATGAGAAGGCACTGTTTGTCAAGGTCGACGTGGCGGCCTCGCTCTGTCGTGAATGCAACTACTCTCTGCCCTTCGCGCTATGCTTCTATTCGCTGTGAATACGCTATAGGTGGTTGCGGGCGACGCCTCGGACTGGCCTGACCCATCTATCCGCGGGCCCTATGGTGCCTTTGGAGTGACCTGTCGGTCGATCCGGGACGCCGCTCCGTAACCGCCCGTGGCCAGAGCGTGACCTAATAAGAGCGTGCCGGTGACCTGACCCGTCACAGTGTCGTCCGTTCTCCGCCTACTCGGGCCGGTAGTAATAATAGCGATGTCGAAAGGAGCAACGCACGTGCGAGCGATCAGTGGCGTGGACGGACTCGACAGCGCAGATGAGGTGCTCTTGGGGGTGGACACCCATCTCGATGTGAACGTGGCCGTAGCCCTGGATCAGTTGGGCAGAGAAGCCTGGGCGAGTTGAAGGTGCCGACCACGAGCAGGGGCTATGAAAGACTCCTCCGTTGGGCGGAGGGCTTCGGTCCTGTAGGAAGCGCCGGGATAGAGGGGACCAGCAGCTACGGAGCCGGACTCGCCAGCCACCTAAGGGCGCCGGTATCTCGGTGATGGAGGTCGAGAGACCCAAGCGCCGCCATCTCAGGCGCAACGGCAAATCCGACCCCATCGACGCGGAGGCAGCAGCCAGGGCGGAGCTGGCCGGCGAGGCGGTCGGAGAGCCTAAGAGCGGCGACGGCAAGGTGGAGATGACCGAGCGGCTCTTCTCGAAGCGGTAGGGATCCTCCAAGGTGAGCACGAAGGTCAGGGCGGTGAGCGGCCCGATCCCCTCGACTTGGCGCAGGAGCTGTGTTTCCGGGTAATGCTCTTCAGAGAGCGTTTGTAGCTTTCGGTCGTAGTCACGGAGGCGCTCGGTAAGCGAGCCGATCTGCTCGAGGATGGCCCCACGACCGGCCGAAGCGCCTCGCGGATGTGCTCGGGCACTCGCTTGTGGAAGCTCCTGGCCGGGCACTTGGGCAGGCGGGTCCCGAAGGACTTGACCGCCCCGCGCACGTGGTTCACAAGTTGCGTGCGGCTCCCGACCAACGCCTGCCGGGAGCGGATCAAGGCCATATGGGCCTGGGAGTCTTCGCCCCTGTGCTTTAACGGGTACAAGAGCTTCGGGTCCACTCGCGCCAGGCGAGCGAGGTTCTTAAGGCATCTACTTCATCTGTCTTGCGTTTGTTGGCGTAGATGAGCCTTATCTTACGAGCATTGGCCACCAATACCTCGTGACCACACTCCTCTAGCACCCTGCTCGCCCAGGGTGAATGGGTGCCCACCTCGATTGCTATGCGCATGGGCCGCTCGGAGCAGAAGCGTCGTCTTAGGGCTTCGGGAGTGGTGCGCAGCCTACCCTCCTCGATCACCTCGCCACCCTCTTGATCGATGAGGCACAGGTAGGAGTACTTGTCGCCTATGTCCAATCCGGCTGTCATGTGTGGTCGCTGTTTGCTACCATCCGTTGCGGGCCGATCCTCCTTCCATAATGGGCGTAATAGAGCCCTTCGAACGCTTGCAGACCCTAAGGGTACTGCGTACGGGGGGGTCGGCCTTCTCATCTCATCTTCGTAGAATTTAGTTTCACGCACTCGGGTGCATAGGCGCTATCGAAGATCTTCCGAAGCACGCGCCGGTCCTCGCTTCCCCTGCGCTTCGACCAGTTCCCAGAAATCCCTTCGCCCCCCGACATCCGTCAGCCGGGAGTAGAGCCGGGAATGCAAGGAGTAGATGACCCACCAGATCGCCAGGCCCATCACCACGAACTCCGGCACACCTAGCGTCAGCCGGGTTAGGGCGTTTACCCGCGCCACCTGGGAATTGAACTCCCCCGTACCGAAGGGGGCGGTCACTATCCAGAGGTTAAGCACGAAATTGATCGCGGCGGTGATGGCGTTCAACAACGCGAGCCCCGCGGTACTGATGAAAAGCGTACGGGCCAGCGGGCGTTCGGCGAAGAGGCGCTCCAGCGATGCCTCCTGTTCGGGGGTGCGGGGATCGAGGGCCTGAGCTACGAAGGCTCCCAGCAGGGGGTGGCCCCACACTAGCGAGCCGCCAAAGACCACGACGATCAGGATGCTGCCTACGGTGTCCTTTAGGGCGTAGAGCGCCCCGTCGACGAACCAGAAGGCCAGCAGGCCGCGAACGATGGCGTTGAGGCCCAGAAAGGCTGTAATGAAGTTGAAGCGCCTGCTGAGGAAAAACAGGTCGGCCAGCACCCAGCCCACGGGGATGAGGGCGGAGAGCAGGTAGGCGGGCACAGCCCCCATCGGGTCCGAAAGGTAGGAGAGGACCAGGATCGGGACAACCGCGCCCAGCAGGACGTCGAGGGCGAGTTTGAGGGAGCGGTTGATGAAGGGCAGCTTACCCCTCTATGGGGCAGGTCTGCATCCCCCAAAGGGATGATCTACCATGACCTCCTCTCTAGCGAACTTCGCAGATTCCACCTTCTACAAGCTTCGGTGAATAAGCCTCTGGTCGAGCGAGTCATCCGTCGATTCATCGATAATTCATCGCCATGTGGTGCTCTTGTGGGCGTGAGCTCTACACATCTTGAGACAAGCAGCTTACACGCAAGCCAGAACAAAGAGCAGCGCAACCATGTCGTCCTCAGGTTGTTGGCTGAGGGCTCGGTCGTGGTGGTGGTTATGGCTCTCGGGTGGTGGGGGATGACAAGTCTTGGCAGCTCCACCCTTGCCGCACAGAGCGACTCCCTCACAGCAGAGCGAGACACGATCTACGTGGGTGGGTGTCCGGTGCCTGCTCCGCTAGAGAAGAGTTCGGCGCGAGGGAGTGTTGGCGAGGGCCAGGGCTGTTCTCACGAAGGCTCTACTCACCCGATCACCTCACGCCAACCGGGAGTGGGACTAGGCGGGCGAGGGCATGGAGCCGAAAGGCAGCCGGACGATAGAGCACCTCCCCGATTTTCGGAGTATTCACCTTCTAGGCACTTCGGTGAATAGGGTCAAGAGGAAGGGCAAGGAGAACTCACGACCGAGCGTAGGCTTGCATACATTGGCGGATCAGTTCGTGGGTGTCTTCGAAGCCCACCCAACCATGGATCCGTGCCTCCTCGTCGCCCTCGAGGCACTTGTAGACTTCGAAGAACTGCTCGATCTCGCGCAGGTTCCCATTCGGCAGGTCCTCTAGGGCGCTTATCTCCGCGAAGCGCGGGTCGTCGTCAGGGACGGCCAAGACGTTGTGCTCCTCGCCCTTGGAGTCGGTTATGTGCAGCGCCCCGATCGGGCGGGCCCGCACCACGCAGCCGGGGAAAGCGGGATCGTAGGCGGCTACCACTATGTCCAAGGCGTCGCCGCGATCGGTGAGCGTGGAAGGCACGAAGCCGTAGTCGGTGGGGTAGCGCACGGCTCCGGGCAGGACCCTGTCGCGCACGATGACCCCGAGCTCGGGTTCGTACTCATACTGGTTGCGGCTGCCCACGGGGACCTCTACGACGGCGTTGACCAGCCGAGGAGCGTCTTCTCCTATGGGCAGGGTTTCGAGATTGGTTTCCACCTAGCGTGCCGCCCCCCTCCTTAGCTTGAGCTGCTCACCCTAACACACGGCGCGGGGCTTCGACCTTCTCCTTGGGCAGCAACTTCTTAGAACGCACCTTCCACGCCGTCGGGTGGATAAAGCTAAGAGGGCAAGGACGTTTGGTCGTGCCGGCCCTCTTGGAGGTTATCTTCTGATCCCTGTGGGGCTCTCTTAAGAGGCGGAGGCGGCGTTTCTTATCTTGCTGTCCATCCGCTCCAGCAGCGTCTTGCGCCGCTCGTGGAGTTCCTCGTAGTCGCGAACCATCTGCAACTCCTCCACCGAAAGGCCATCCAGGCGTCCGGAGATCTCCTCCACGTTCATCTGGTCGTAGCCCTCTATGGGGAAGGTCGCGGCTTCGGCTGCCCGCTCGGCCCCCGAGGCCGTAGCATCCACGGCGCGACCCGTGGCGTCGGCCACCGCGCCGGTCGCCGCTCCCAGCAGCCCGGTCGCGGTCCTCCCGGTGGCTATCGTCCCCTCCTGGACGGTCTGTGCGGCCCGCTCGGTGCCGGAGCGGTAGCGGGAGAAGGCCTCGTCCAGGAACTCGGCGTAGGCCTCAACCGACTCCCTGGCCAACTCTTCCCCGGCCTCCCGCTGCATCTGTGCCTGCTTGGAGAGCCGCTCGGCGCCAGTGCGGCTCGCCTCGGTCTGCTCCCTGAGGTTGGTGGCCACGAGCTCGGAGAACTCCCTGGCACGTTGCTGCTGGCGCTGCCCAGACTCGGCGGCTTGAGTGTAGACGAGCCTGTAGGAGTCGGCCAGGGTCTGGGCGAAGCGTGTGGCCGCCTCGTTCAGGTCTCGGGCTCTTGCTGGGTCGCTCATCTTCTTGGCTCCTTCTCGTTTGGGTGCGGCGTGCGCTTCGGGACTTACTACCCCTTCCGCTCCCAAGCTACACGCGTCCGACGCGTCCGGAGCTGTCGTCGGCGGGCATGGGAGCGGGCGGCACCACGCCCACGGTCCCGTCCACCACCTCCACGCTCGAGCCGCCGAAGTCACAGCACACGGTGAGGGTTCGATGCGCAGCACCTGCCTACCGCCGTGCTGGAGGATCTGGTCGGCGCCCTCCCCGCGGCCGTCGTCGAAGATTCGAAACGTTCTTGGCGAACTACTTCCGAGAATGCCGCCAATTCGAAGTTCGCAGAATCATCCTTCCGAGGCTGTATGAAAAGGGGTGCGAGCAACGCTCTGACCGTGATTTTGGAGGTGTAGGGAGGCGGAAATGGACCGAAAAGTAGCGTTTCGGTGCTCAGTAAGGCTACTCAGCAGGCTCTTTCGACCCTTTTCGGACAGTCTCTCCACGCACTCCGGTGAATAGTCCCCGAAGCTGGGTGCGCGGAGCCCTCGTGGATGGCATCATGGCTGCGTTTCAGCGGAAAGTATCCTCGGCCGAGGGGTATCGAAAGGAGCTACTCTGATATGGTCCCACCCAACACCACCAGGTGGATAGTCATAGGCTTGCTTGGGCTGCCCCTCTATGGGGCGCTGACCTTCTTCTCAAGCCTCGAAGGCCAGCCCGACCCCGACACCCAACTCAGGGCTTGGTCTCGCTACGTCACTACCAACTACTACGTCATCGGCCACCTGTTCGGCAGCATCCTCGGCTTGGTCTTCCTGATCTTCGGCGTATTTGCCCTGGGCGTCTACCTCGCGACGAGCCGAGCCGGACGCCTGGGGCTGTGGGCTATGTTCCTCACGGTGTTGGGCAGCGCCCTGTTCCTGCCACTGCAGGGGGTCACCACCTTCTCCGTGCCCGAGGAGGGGCAGGCGGTGCTAGCGGGCCTAGAGGAGTACGAGGCGCTGCCCTCCATCTTTGCCAATACCGTGTTCGGGCTAACCGGCCTGGTGGTCATCTTGCTCGGGTTCGTGGGCCACATCCTCGTGGGTGTAGCGGTGTGGCGCTCGGGGACGCTGCCCAGGTGGGCGGGAGCGCTCTGGGCCGGCGCGAACGTGCTGATGTACTTGAGTCTGATGTACGGTCAGACGATAGGCCCCGCGAGCACCCCGTTTACGGTGCCGTTGGGGGCCGTGGTGCTGGTGATAAGCGGGACGTGGATAGTCTTAACCGTCTTGAGCCGCCCCTCTGGTGCCCGTGCGGTGGGAGCAGGGGCGGCCCAGCCGAGGGTGCGCTGACCTCCTCCAAGCGTACTTCCGACTTGTTTCACTCTGGTCAGGAGCTTGGTGGTCTCTAGAGCCGCTAAGCTTCTAGGGTAGCGGTTATACAGGGATCGCTCGCCAACTTCCCGCTCGCCCGCACAAGGTGGGTTGGCTTGTTCTAGGCTTGCGTCCCGCCTGTGTCCGCGGCGTGCGGAGTGACTCAAAAGAGGTATGGGAGCAGCACCCGAAGTCGGAATGTCCTTCGCCCGCGCCGATGGCACAGAGAGACCCGACCGAAACGGAGGTACGCGCGCGCATGAAGGTGCTAATCGGGGTAGATCCCCACAAGGCGTCGGTCGCCGTGGCGGCGGTCGACGAAGCCAAAGGCGATCTCCTCGAGCGTGCCAGCTTCTCGCAGGACCGCGTCGGCCTGAGGTCCCTCGAACGCTGGGCAAGAAGGTTCCCGGAGCGCCGCCCTAAGCGGTGGAGAACGCCGGCGGCCTGGGTCGACACCTGGCGGTGAGGTTGGCGGGCTCGGGCGAGTCGGTGGTGGACGTAGCGCCCAAGCTCTCGGCGCGGGTGAGGGTGCTCTCGAGCTTCGCTGGCAACGCCCGCAAGAACGACCGGGTCGATGCCGTAGCGACTGCGCTTGCCGCCTCGCGCAACGAGCGGTTGGCGACGGTCGATCCCGCGGCCGCCTCGGAGGTCATGCGCCTGCTCTCCGAGAGGCGAGAGGATCTGGTGGCCGAGCGTACACGAGCGCTCAACCGCCTCCACGGGCTCCTGCGGGACCTCCTCCCCGGCGGGGTGACCGGGAAGCTCTCGGCCGAGAGGGCCGCGCATCCTGCGCGGCATACGGGCCCAGGGCGGCGCCTCGGACCGCCTCCGTAGGCGGTTGGCTTCTGAGGTGCTGCGCGACGTGCGGACGCTGGATCGAAAGATCGCGGACCTAAACGAGCGCATCGAAGCCGAGGTGGAGGCCTCAGGCAGCAACCTCACCGAGATCTTCGGCATAGGTCCCATCCTGGCCGCGACGATCTTGGGGACTGTAGGCGACGTGGGGCGCTTCCCGACCAAGGCCCACTTCGCCTCCTACTGTGGCACAGCGCCGGTGGAGGCTTCCAGCGGGAAGGTGGTGCGCCACAGGCTCTCACTGGCCGGCAACCGCAAGCTCAACTACGCCCTGCACATGGCCGCCACCTCTCAGGCCAGGTCGGACGCTCCTGGTGGGAGCTACTACAGCAAGAAGATAGAGGAGGGCAAATCCCGCAAGGAGGCGCTGCGGTGCCTCAAGAGGCGCGTTTCCGACGCAGTGTTCAGGAGCCTCGTGGCGGATTCGCAGACGCCTTCGCGCAGCGCCGCTTGACAAAGAGGAGCCGAGAACTCCGTACATCCGAAGTTCGTGGGATACTTCGGGTGGGAGCAGGTAGCGTTCCTGCCAGGCTAACTCCCCCTATCTACGCGGGGTTTACGGCGAAGTTTCCGCGCTCGTCCCTACGTTCGTTCCTATCCTATTCCCTGGTGGAGTACTGGCGCAGTAGTTCGAGGTACTGATCCCCCACCTTCGAGGAAATCGGCGAGTTGATCGGGGGTAAGGTGGTTGGAAAGAACTTCTCTTAGGGCGTCGCGTTCTCTGCCTAGCAGTTCGAGGGCGTGGACGTGGTCGTTTTCGAGAGAGCCTGACCACGTCTGGTTCGCGTCCTGGATGGCCCCTTCCAGCGGCTTCCCTTCGAGCACGCTCGCGGCGGGCTCGATGGCCCTGTAGGTGGAGGTCGCCAGGCGACGCTGGGTGGGGGAGGCGAGCCCGAGGGTCGTGTTCAGGCTTATGGTGTAGCGGAGGAGGCTGGCTATGCTGCGGGCGTCTTCAGGTGTGATCCTGAGTTCAGCCCTTGCGGTCTCGTTTTCGGACACGGTATTCCTATTCGTTACTCTGTTCTCTCTTCAGCGCGTTGCGGGGGCCTGGAGGAGAAGGCGCGGTGGCCGGTTATGGCCTGGCCCACTATGAGGGTGTTGACGTCGTTCGTGCCCTCGTAGGTGTACACGCCCTCGATGTCGGCCATGTGCTCCATCACACGGTAGTCGAGGAGGATTCCGTTGCCACCCAGGACTTCTCGCGCCGTGGCCGCGATGCGGCGCGCCTTCGCGACGTTGTTCATCTTGAACATCGAGACCGTCGCCTGGTCGAGTTCGCCGGCATCCTTTAGGCGTCCGACGTGGATGGAGAGGAGCTGGCTTAGTGAGATCTCATTGACCATCTCGACGAGCTTCTGTTGGACGAGCTGGAACGCAGCTATAGGCCGCCCGAACTGCTTTCGGTCCCCTGCGTAGGCCAGGGCCGTCTCGTAACAGTCCGAAGCCTGTCCCAATCCATCCCACCCCACACCGTAGCGCGAGTGCGTGAGGATCGACAGGGTGGAGCCAAGGCCCCTGGCTTTCGGCAACCTGACGTCCTCGGGTACGTGGCAGTCTTCGAGCGTGATATGCGTCTGCCAGGCGGCGCGCTGGGAGGCTTTGCGGGGGAGGACGTCGGCCTGGAAGCCTGGATTATCGGTCTCGACGAGGAAACCGGAGATCCTACCGTCATCGGTCCTGGCCCAGATCACGGCCACGTCAGAGAAGGAGGCGTTGCCGATCCACTTCTTCTCACCGCTGAGTACGTAGCCGCCATCCTTCTCTACGGCCGTCGTGCTAAGGGAGCCAGGATCGCTCCCGGCCTCTGGTTCTGTCAGGCCGAAGCACCCGATCTTCTCGCACTTCGCCATTGGTGGCAGCCAGCGCCGCTTCTGCTCCTCTGAACCCAACTCGTTTATGGCCGTCATCGCGAGCCCGCTCTGGACGTGCAAGAAAGTGGCCAGGCTCCCGGACCCACGCGCCAGCTCGGCTATAGCAAGGCCGTAGGCCACGTTGTTCCAGCCGGCGCAACCATACTCCCCAGGGAGGGTGCCGCCAACGAGACCGAGCTCTCCTAGGCCAGGTAGTAGCCCGAAAGGGAACTGCGCCCTGTCCCAGTAGTCCGCCGCAGTCGGGATGACCTCGCGGTCAACGAACTCCCGGACCCGATCCCTGACCCGCTTCTCCTCATCCGAGAGCAGGCTGCCCGCGTTTATGAGGTCAACAGGCCGTTTCTCCCGCTGCGTTCGCTCTGACGTAATAGTCATGTCCTCAGGGCCTCCTCTATGCTCCGACTCCGGACGCCACCCAGCGTCCCTCGGAGAGAGCATAGGTTCTGGCGGCGATACGGTCAATAAAGGGGTGATGGCTATCACGTCCCCAGGTTGACCGTTCCATGGTCCCTCGGACGCCTGTCGAGGCGGGCGTAGGACAGCATCTTCTGAACCCTCTTGCAGACCATCTTTGGGATCACCGGCATAATGGGTAGAATAGTGCGACCGAATACAGACCGGTGGCGCTGACTGCCGGGTGAATCTCTCTGAGGAGGAAGACTCGATGAGCGAAGGCAAGACAGGCAACCGCGGTTCCGATACCCCGTTCCAGATGGCGCCGTTCGATGTGTGGGCGGAGTGGATGCAGGCGAACATGGGACCTATGACTGCGACGCCGGGCGCGAGCGTGCCCTGGCTCATGATGCCGGGTGTGAGGACAGGTGAGGAGACCACGGAGTTACCCGAGGGGGCCGTGCGGAACGACCCCTTGCTCTCTACCCTCGAGAAGCTGTGGGACGCCAACCCTATGCAGAACGTTTTGCCCATTGACTGGATGGAGATCACATGCTCCCTCCAGACTCTCTGGGCGCGCGAGATGTCCGACCCCGCACGCGCCATGGAGCGGGCCACGGACTTCAACGCCAGGCTGTTCGGCGCCACGATGAAGAGCTGGCAGGAGGCCACAAACCGTCTCTGGGGCCTCCAGACGTCGCAGGAGGACGAAGAGGGCCGTGCCGACAAGCGGTTCTCGGCGCCTGACTGGGAGCAGAATCCATACTACGAGACGCTCAAGGAGTCCTACCTGCTCGCCTCGGAGTACCTGCTCGATGAGGCAGAGAAGACCAGTGGGGAGGACACCGCCGAGCAGCGGCGCCTGAAGTTCCATCTCAAGCAATTCGTGGACGCCATGGCCCCGGTCAACTATCTGCTGACCAACCCAGCGGCCCTCAAGCGGGCCTTCGAGACCGGGGGAGCCAGCCTCGCCGAGGGCGCCCGCAACCTGCTCGCGGATCTGCAAGAAGGCCGCATGAGCATGACGGATGCCAACGCCTTCCAGCCGGGAGAGAACCTGGCGATCACCCCTGGCAAGGTCGTCTATCGCAACGAGCTAATAGAGTTGATCCAGTACGAGCCGACCACAGACAAGGTCCACGAGACGCCTATCATGTTCATACCGCCCTGGATCAACAAGTACTACATCCTCGACCTGCAGCCCAAAAACAGCTTCGTCAAGTACCTCGTGGACGAAGGCTACACGGTGTTCATGATCTCCTGGAAGAACCCTGATGCCTCGATGGAGGACACTCATTTCGAGGAATACATGACCAAGGGACCGCTCGCTGCGGCCGAGGTCGTGAGGGACATCACCGGTTCCGAGAAGGTCAACCCCGTCGGCTACTGTGTAGGGGGAACACTGCTCGCGATCACGCTCTCCTGGCTCGCAGCCGGCGAAGACGAGAACCCCTTCGGCCCGCCGACGTTTATGGTCGCGTTGCACGATTTTACGGAGGTGGGGGACACAGGGGTCTTCATAGACGAGCCGCAGATAGAGTTCATGGAACAGCAGATGCTCGAGCGCGGTTATCTAGATAACCGCAAGATGGCCAACATGTTCAACTTGCTCCGCTCCAACGACCTGATCTGGTCCAACGTCGTCAACAACTACCTCCTCGGCCAGAAGCCTCCTGCCTTCGACCTCCTGTACTGGAACTCGGACGGTACGCGCATGGCCCGCGACGCCCACAGCTTCTACCTGCGCAACACATACCTCGAGAACAACCTCATAGAACCTGGCAAGGTAGAGATAAAGGGCCGTCCCATAGACCTCTCCAGGATCGAGGGCGACATCTACGCCGTCGGGGCCGAGAAGGACCACATCGTCCCGTGGGCCTCGGCGTGGAGGATCTCAAGGCTCGCAAACGGCACGACCCGCTTCACCCTCGCCAACTCGGGCCACATAGCGGGCATGATCAACCCTCCATCCAAGGGCAAGGGCCGCTACTGGGCGACCGAGAACGGGGGCGCCTTCGATACCTCCTCAGACTGGCGCGAGAACGCCAAAGAGCATGAAGGCTCCTGGTGGGAGGACTGGAGCAGGTGGCTCGATGACCACTCAGGAGAGCAAGTAGACCCACCCGAGATGGGCAGCGAGAACTATCCACCGATAGAGGACGCCCCTGGCAGCTACGTTAGGGAGAAGTAGGCTTCCAAGGTTTCAGGAGAATCTGACGGCTGACGTGGAGCACGCCCCGCTCCAGACATCACCCGCAGTAGGCGCCGCTCAGAGGAGAACGAGCTGAAGTGCTGACTAGCTGCCGTAGGCAGCGTGCTGACCAGCGCGCTAACGGGGAAGGCTCCAGCCTTCCCCGTTAGCGCTTTACAACCAACCTTTTCGTTCGGCCAGACGTGCCGCCTCTACACGGTTACGCGCCCCGAGCTTCTTGATGGCCGTGGAGAGGTAGTTGCGTACGGTGCCTTCCGAGAGGTAGAACCTGGCTGCTATATCTTCTATTGTTGCTCCGCCTCCTGAGGCTACAAGCACCTCGCGCTCGCGTTCCGTGAGAGGGTTGTTGCCATCGCTCAGGGCGGCCGCTGCCAGGGCGGGGTCGACCAACCGCTCACCTTTCATGGCCGTGTGAATTGCCTTGGCCAGTTCGGAGGCAGGGGCGTCCTTGAGCAGGAACCCGACAGCGCCGCTCTCCATGGCGCGCCTGAGGTAACCGGAGCGGCCGAAGGTCGTCAGGATAACGACCCGGCATGAAGGCAACCGCTCGTGCAGGACGGCAGCGGCCTCCAGGCCGTCCCCACCTGGCATCTCTATGTCCAGGAGTGCCACGTCCGGAAGGGTGTCCAGGGCCGCGGAGAGTACCTCGTCACCGCGCGACGCCTCGGCCACGATCTCGATGTTATCCTCCAGAGAGAGCAGGGCAGCGAGAGCGCCGCGTACCATCGCCTGGTCCTCCGCAAGGAGCACGCGAATGGTCATCGAGACCGACCTTCGCCGGTGAAGCCAGTGCCTGGACCCGGTTCTGGTCCTCCCGAAGCCACCGCATCGCTTGTTGCGGACAGGCCGACACGCAGGCGGAACCCGCCATCCGGCAGCGAATCGGCCTCGACACGGCCGGCGAAGGTTGCAACGCGTTCGGCGAGTCCTGAGAGACCGCTGCCCGAGGCTCCTCCGTTGTCCTTCTGAGAACCCGGTCCGTCGTCGGTTATCTCGGCGAAGATCTCCTCGTTGTCACTCGCCAGGACGATCCAGCAGTGTTTCGCGCGGCTGTGTTTGATCACGTTCGTCGTTCCCTCGCGCACCGCCCAGGCGAGGACGGCGTCGACCGCGTTCGGTAGCGTTCCGGCTCCGTTCTCTATCCAGCAAGAGATGCCTGCTGCCTCGAGCATCTCGCTGGCGCCGGCGAGCTCCTCCTCGAGCGTGGGCCGCCGGTAGCCGGCGACAGCCTCACGGACCTCGCTTAGGGCCTGGCGCGCGACGTCTTCGATGTCGTGTACCTCTGTCGCCGCCTTCTCCGGCGCGGCTGGAAGGAGCCTGCCCGCCAGCTCGCTCTTGAGCGTTATGAGGGAGAGGCTGTGGCCGAGGAGGTCGTGCAGGTCTCTTGCGAAGCGCAACCTTTCTTCGCTTACGGCCAGACGGGCGAGTTCTTCTCTGGCCGACCGCAGCTCCGCGACAGCGGCGACCTGGCGGACGAAAGCGGTCGCCCACAGGCCTATGGCGGCGGTCGGTAGAACTAGCCACGCCATGCCGGAGACAATGCCGAGTCCGAACGTGATGATCGCCAGACCCGCGATCGCCACGTAGGCGTCTCTGGTCAGTAGCATTATCCCAGCGGCGACGTTGAGGTGGAAGAAGAGCACGCGCCACTCGCTGCCCAGGGTGAGGTTGAGCGCGATCGCAAGCACGGCAAGTAATGCTATGGTCGCCCGACGCTTGCGGACCTCGGAGGGCTCTACGCATGTAGACCAGAGTGGTATTTGCATCCACAGCAGCCATAGGAACACACCAGCGAAGAGCGCAGCCCCACCCAGAGCGAGCGAGACCCGCACGGGCGTAGGGTCGGAGGTCAGCACGGCCCGGATCGGGTAGATCAGGAAGACCAGCCCGAATAGCGGGCCAAGCAACCGCCCGCCTCGCGGGAGACGGGAAGTCTTGCCACCTCCCGTAGGGCCGTCACCCATTACTCTCTCATGCATGAGATCTCGAACCCCCTGCGGAGACCTCCGTACTTGGCACGATTGTATTACTATCTGTCACCCGCCGCGATTAAGCGCGGTCCTTCCTGCGGGCAAGAGCAGCAGCCCCAGTACCGCCACGAGCGCCACCAGCATGACGCGGTGGTAGATGGTATTCAGGTCCGTGCTAGGGCCTGCCCCTAGAGCCAGCGCGATCACGCCTAGCATGACACCTCCAAGGGCGAAGGTGTGGGCGGCGAAGGCCGTCGTCCAGGCCCAGTTTGTGCGTGTGAGCACCGCGAAAGCGCCGAACAACAGTGCCAGCCCGCAGAGGCTCTCGACGATCGAAGCCGGGAGTATCGTGGGCTCGGAAAGGTCAGCGAGCCCGAGCGGAATACGCACGCCAAGGTGCATCAGAGCGCCGAAGAAAAACGTGGCCGCGTAGATAGCGGAAAGGACACCGACCGCCGTAGCAACACCGGACCTGCTGTGGATAGTATGCTTTTCGACCATGGTTACTCCTCTCCCGTTCGCTATCAAAGGTCGGCCACCGCAGGGATAACCTCGCTGCCGATGACCTCGAGTGGCGTGATCCTGTCTACGTTCGGCACGAAGCCGATCACTGTCTCTATGCCCATACCCGAGAGCCAGCGCAACTGCCCGATCAATTCGTCCACCTTCTCACCGCTCTCACCGACGTCGAAAGCGAACGCGCAAGTCTTCTCTATCTCCTCGTAATCCCTACCCTCTTCCTCGCAGTGGCGGCGCAAGACGTCAAGCTTCCCGATCACCTGTGGGCCTGGACGCAGGCTGCAGGCGTCGGCGTATCGCGCGACCAGGCGCAGCGTCTTCTTCTCCCCTTCACCGGCGACCATGATCGGAGGGTGGGGCCTGCTCAGGCTCTGCGGGAGGTTCAAGGGACGTCCGAGACGGTAATGCTTGCCTTCGAAGGGGCGTTCGTCGCCGCGTTCGCCGCTCCACATCCGCAGGGCTATCTGGATCGTCTCCTCCAGCATCTCGAAGCGCTCCCCCTGCGGCGGGTAGGAGAGCCCAAGCCCTTGTGTCTCCTCCTCGTAGTGGCCCGAGCCAACCCCGAAACCGGCACGCCCTCCGGAGAGTACATCCAGGGTGCTCACGATCTTTACGAGGACGGCAGGGTGACGGAAGTGCACCCCAGACACCATCGCCGTGAGCCCGACCCTCTGCGTGTTGGCCGCCAGGAAAGCCAGCGTCGTGTAGCACTCCGGCTCATTCGCATCAGGACCGCCCATGATCGGGTGTTGCCACACGTGGTCGGCCACAGCGATGCGGTCGAAACCCGCCTCCTCCGTGACCCTGCCAATGTCCGCGAGATTCCTACCGAACCGCTCCGCTCCCCCGCTCCAATCGAAGCTGTTGAGCTGCAGGCCGAGCTTCATGCCTGGCCGCCCTTGTCCTGCATCGTACCTCCTCTATCGCTTCTTCTAGGTTCTACAGAGGAGTGTAAGGACGCACCATGGTCTTGGGTAGTGAAGTTCATCGTGGTTTCCAGGTGACGAATGTCATAGCGGGGTTTGGAAGGGTCATCCTTCCATACCCCGCGCTGGTCAGCACGGCACCTTTGGCGCCTTGTCAGCACGCTTCGGGCCCTTCAGGCCCTCGCTCTCAGCTTGTCAGCCTCTCCCGTTACGCCCTCGCCCAGCAGCGCATGAGGAACCGCTGCTTACGGCAGTAAGTTCGACGCTTGTGGGGTGGCTCCGAGACGACTTGGCTGAAGTGCTGAGAGCCGCCGAGCAGAGCGAGACGGCGTGCTGACAAGCGAAGGCCAAAGGCCCGAGCGTGCTGACCAGCGCGGGTAGCGGAAGGCGAGCCTTCCTCCGCTACCCGCCCGAGCGGGTGCCAAGCCAGTCGCTGACCTTGGGCCAGAGTCCCTTTTTGGCACCGCGGCCCGTCATGAGGCCGACGTGGCCGGCGTCGAGGACGAAGAACTCCTTGTCCTCACTGCCGATGAGGTTCATAGTGGCCTCTGCCTGCGGGAGGGTGCAGATATGGTCCCTCTTGCCGGCGATGTTTAGGAGTGGGACCTCTATGTTCGAGAGGTCGACGCGGCGGCCACGTAGGACTATCTCGCCTTTGGCGAGCTTGTTCTGCTGGTAGAACTCGGTGATCCACTGCCTGAACGTCGCGCCAGGGAAGGGAGGCCCGTCATTGACCCACTTGTTCATCGCGAGCCACGTCTCCATCGGCTTCTCCTCGAAGATGCGTTCCCACATATTGACGTAGGTGCCGACGTAGTTGGTTACGGGCTTGAGCATCCTGTTGCCCGTGTCGATGAGGTCGCCCGGGATGTTGCCGAAGGCGTCGGCGAGGAGCCCTGGGTTCATGTACTTCTCGCTCGTAAACAGGCTGTAGAGGCCCATCTCGCCCTCAGGGAACTCCATAGGGGCGGTCATGAGGATGAGGTTCTTGAGGTGCTCGGGGAACAGAGAGGCGTACATGGCGCTCATCGTGCCGCCCATGCAGTAGCCGAGCAGGGTGAACTCGTCCGAGTGCGAGTGCCTGAGGACCTTCTTGACCGCCCTCGGCAGGTAGTCGAGGACGTAGTTCTCGAAGGTGAGGTCCTTGTCCTCGTCGCCCGGGATGCCCCAGTCGAGCATGTAAACGTCGAATCCCTCCCCGACCAGGTACTCGATAAAGCTGTTGCCTGGCATGAGGTCGAGGATGTAGGGGCGGTTGATGAGGGCGTAGACCATGAGGATGGGGATGGGATGCTTCTTCTCGGCGTTGGGGGCGTAGTGGTAGAGCTTCGCCTTGTTCTTGGTCCAGACCGTCTCCTTGGGAGTCTGGCCCGTGTCGGCCTGGGCGCCCTCGACGACGATCTTCATCCCCCGGCTGTACTTGTCGAAGAAGTTCTCTACGTCAGCGGGTATTGCGGCGTCACCCGAAGTAGGAACCGCGCCGTAGTTGGCCGTCTCGGTCATCTAGCTCTCTCCCTTCTTGCGCACGTCCTCGACGGTGACCTGGCCGTCGGCCCCGGTCCCGACTACCTCAGACAGTTCTACGTCCATCTCACGCGCCTTGCGCCTCGCACCATCTGTGGCCCTGATCTCGTCGCCAGACCCGTTGGTCTCGGCCACCTGCGCGCCGCCGCCCTGGGAACCGTCCTCCAGCGCCGCGAGCAACCGGTCGAGCTTGCCCTCGACCCGCCCGAGCCGCGTCTCGAGCTCCTTGACGGACTCACTCGTGGCAGGCTCGGCGTAACCGTACTCGAAGTCTTCGAGAACATCCTCGATGCGATCTACCTTCTCCTCCAGGTTGACGACGAGGCCGGCGATCCTGGATATGTCGGAGCGGACGGGGAGCTGGAGGTTCTTGAGGTAGTCCTCGGAGTTGCGCTTGAACACTTTGTAGAAGCTGGCATAGCTCTGGAGGAAGCGGCTCGAAGGCTCGAGGAACTCCTCGCGCTCTATGACGTCCCCGACAAAGTCCGAGAAGGGGCCGCTCGTGGCGTTGTACCACTGGGCCGCGAACTGCAAGGGATCGCCCGGTGGAGCGCCCCCAGCTACCAGGTTGGTACGCGCCTCATCGAGCATCTGCATCCAACGCGGCAGGATCTCCATCGCATTCTGGCCCATCTCGGCGCTCTTCTGCCAGGAGTCCGTGGTCATCTCGAACCACCTCTGCCAGAGGTCATTGACCCCCATGGTGCCGGCGACAGGCTCGGGGACGGCCCCGATCATCCGCTCTTGCATCTCTCGCATGCCTTCGAACCACCGGCGGTATGCGCCATAGGGATCGACCTGGCCCCTTTGGTCCATCTCAGACCACATCCTGCTCCCCGACTCCATCCACTGGCGCCAGAGCTCGGCAGGGTCCATGCCGGACACCGCTCCTCTCTCCTCCGTCAACCGAAAACCTCCTCGTCATGCCACGAAACAATGCCCATCGTCAGCACCCACCTCGCTCTCAGCGGAGCCGATCACGCAGATTATACAAGCAAACGAAACTTATGTGTTAACGGCATATACCGAGAGTTCTGCAGCCTTCCCTGGTTGTCGCTGGCCAGGGTTGGGCATATATTGGTCCGAGGGAAACGATCTTTGGGGATCCTGTTGCGGGAAGGAGAGAGATGACCGACGGTGGGAACGGGCACGAGACCATCTTCACCATGGAGGCCACGCCGCTGAAGTACGGTCCCGGCGCTTCGGAAGAGGCTGGCTGGGAGCTGAGGCAGATGGGCGTCGGGCGGGTGATGCTCGTCTCCGACCCCGGCATCGTAAAGGCGAACATAACGGACCGCATCGTGGAGTTGATCGAAGCCGAGGGCGTAGAGGTCGAGGTGTGGGATCGCTCGCGCGTCGAGCCGACGGACGACTCCTTCCAGGCCGCGGCAGACTTCGCCGTCGATGGAGACTTCGAAGGGTTCGTAGCCGTCGGCGGCGGGTCGAGCATCGATACCGCGAAGGTCTCAAGCCTCATAGCGACGCACGGGGGTGAGATCGTCGACTACGTCAACGCCCCAGTCGGCGGAGGCAAGAAGCCGCCAGGGCCGTTGAAACCGCTCCTCGCCATCCCCACGACCGCAGGCACGGGCGCAGAGGCGACTACGGTGGCGATCCTGGACATCCCCGAACAAAGGGTGAAGACAGGCATCTCACATCGATACCTCCGCCCCGACCGCGGCGTCGTCGATCCCTTGCTCACGCTGAGCATGCCGCCTGAGGTAACCTCCTCTTGCGGCCTCGACGTAGTCTGCCACGCTGCCGAGTCATACATCTCCAAACCGTACGACGCCCGCCCGAAACCGGAGAGCCCCGACGACAGGCCACCGTATCAGGGGGCGAACCCGATAGCGGATATGTGGAGCGCAAGGGCGCTCGAGTACGGCGGTAAGTACCTCAGGCGCGCCGTCGAGGATGGCGATGACGTCGAGGCCCGCGGGGCGATGATGCTCGGGGCCTCCCTCGCGGGCATTGGCTTCGGTTCAGCGGGGGTCCATATCCCGCACGCCTGCGCCTACCCCATAGCAGGCCTCAAACACGAGTGGCAGCCGCCGGGGTATCCCGATGACCATCCCTTCGTGCCGCACGGTTGGTCCGTCATCGTCACAGCGCCGGCAGCGTTCCGGTTCACGTACGAGGCCGACCCCGAAAGGCACCACAGGGTCGCCGAGTTGCTCTCCGGCG
The DNA here is from genome assembly GCA_902806095.1 of uncultured Rubrobacteraceae bacterium. GTDB lineage: Bacteria > Actinomycetota > Rubrobacteria > Rubrobacterales > Rubrobacteraceae > Rubrobacter_D. The sequence continues at coordinate 6,636 of CADCVF010000076.1, read as the reverse complement.
AGAAGGTAGAGAGGGCCGACGAGAACACGCTGCCTGGGGTCTTGATCCGGCTGATGAGAGACGTAAGAGCGCCGAAAGGCGTGCGCGAGCTCGGCTACGGCGAAGACGATATAGAAGACCTTGTAGAAGGCGCGATGAAACAGCAGCGGCTTCTCGTAGGAGCCCCCCGAGAGGTGGGCGAGGAAGACCTGGCCAGCATCATCCGCGAGTCGATGGAGAACTGGTAGCGGATGGAGGAGCGAGGTACTTACGAAGGATGGCCGCGTGCGGCCGCTGTCATCGGTGCGGGCACTATGGGGTTGGGCGTCGCCGAGTGCTTCGCCACGGCCGGCATCAGGGTGCTCCTCACAGACGCAACCCCCGAGCTTACGAGGCAGGCGAAGAGTCGGCTGGTACATAGGGCAAAGGGGCACGCCGATGCTGGGCTGGTGGCTGAGGGTGCCGTCGGAAGGGTCGAGGCTGTGGAGACCGCGGACGATGTGGCTGGTACCGTGGAAGACGTTGGCCTGGTCTTCGAGGCCGTACCCGAAGACCTCGGGTTGAAGCAGGAGATCCTGGAGGACTGTTCGGCGGCTGCTCCGCAAGACGCCGTTATCGTCTCCAACACCTCTTCGTTGCCGATCAACGACCTCTCGGAGTTTGTCGGGAGGCCAGGGCGCTTCTGCGGTATGCACTGGTTCAACCCGCCGGAGTGGACGCCTGGCGTCGAGGTCATACCCGCCGCCGCGACCGACCCCGAGATCGTCGGGCGGCTGGTCGAGTTCTTGCGGGGGATAGGGAAGCGTCCAGCCGTGGTCGGTGACGGGCCTGGCTTTGTGGCGAACCGTATCCAGAACGCCCTGTTCCTGGAAGCGGTACGGTGTGTCGAGGAGGGTCTCGCCTCCCCCCAGGAGGTGGACGAGGTGGTGCGCAGTTGCTTTGGGTTCCGCTTGCCCTTCTTCGGGCCGTTCCAGATCTCCGACATGGCCGGGCTGGACGTGTACGAGAACGTGCTCGACGTCCTAAAGGAAGGCCTCGGCGAGCGTTTCGAGGCACCGGGATCGCTGCGGAAGCTCGTCGAGGAGGGGCGCACGGGCACCAAGAGTGGTGCCGGGTTCCTCGAATACACGGAAGAGGAGCGGGAGCGGTTGCTCCTTGAGCGTGACCGGCGCTACGCAGCGCTGAACGAGCTGCTGGAGGATCTGCCGCCAGTCGATGCGGGATCCGGGGACGGCCCATGATAGACGCCAGTATCCTCGTAGTCGGGGCCGGCGCTATCGGCGGCGTGACGGCGGCGAAGATGGAGGGAGGGGTGCGACGCGTAAGTGTCCTCGACACCGACAAAGAGCACGTCGGGAGGATGCGGGGCCCTGGCCTCCTGCTCGACGAACTGGGCGAGGAGCGTCACGTGCGGCTCGACGCCCACGCCGACCCCTCTGGCCTCGAAGGCCCCTTCGATTTCGCCCTCGTAACCCTCAAGGCGCCCCACCTTGAAGCCGCCCTTGGTCCTCTCGCGGAGATCGGCCTGGCTAAGACGTTCGTCTCACTGGGCAACGGGCTCGTGCAGGACCGCATAGCCGGGATCGTCGGCCGAGAGAACCTCGTCGTCGGGACGGTAGAGTGGGGGGCTACGAACCTTGGAGCTGGCCATCTCGCCCAGACCACCATGGCGCCGTTCGTGATCGGGGAGCCAGAAGGCGGGACGAAGGACAGGACCCGCCTCCTCGCAGAGGCGCTCGGAGCGGTGGCCGACGTGCGTATCACGGAGAACATCAGCGGCCAGGTCTGGTCGAAGCTACTCGTCAACAGCGCCTTCTCCGGCCTCGGCGCCGTCTCGGGCCTACTCTACAGCGAGGTCGTCGCTGACCCCGCAGGAAGGGAGGTCGCGCTTGCCGTCTGGCGCGAGGGCTACGACGTTGGAGCGGCCCAGGAGATCACACTCGATAGAGTCCTCGGCGTCCCCGCAGATTCGCTCGTCGTACGGGCCCCCGAAGACCGCCAGAGGGCCGACGAAGCCCTCGAAGTGGCGATGGGCTACGCAGGGGCCACGAAGGCTTCTATGCTCCAGGACTTGGAAAGAGGCGCGAAGACCGAGGTCGATGTCATAAACGGCGGCGTAGTAGAGCGGGGGCTGGAGTACGGTGTCGAGACCCCGCTCAACGAGCGGATCGTCGAACTGATGCACTCGATGGAAAGCGACGAACGGCGTCCAGGAAGGGATGTCTTCGAGGAGTTGCGGGACCTAGCCGGTTAAAGCATTTCAGCAAGCGCCCTATCGGGCGCTTGTCAGCACTTCAGCCGGTCAGCATTTCAGCTTTCGCTTGCGCTTGTACTGGCTGACATGCTGACAAGGCGGCGCAGGCGCCGTGCTGACATGCTATTATTCCTCGGCGGCGATAATGCCGTCAGCAACCTCGGCCAGGTCCGCCCCGATCACGTCCGGCTCCTCGACGAGTGGGTCGAAGGGTTGCCTGGCGATGAAGGCGGCGGCGCAACCTGCGCGCAAGGCGCCGGCCACGTCCCAGGCGTGGGCCGCCACGAGGCGCATCTCGTGCTCGGGGATCTCTAACGCCCGCGCGGCCATCCTGTAGGGGGCGGGTGCCGGTTTGAGGCGTTTCGCGGTGTCGGCAGAGAGGATCTGCTCGAACCTATCCGTGAGCCCCACGTTCTCTATCTGTGCCTCGGCGACCTCCTGCGTGGAGTTGGTCAGGGTGGCGAGACGGAACCCGGCGTCTCGCAGGCGGTCCAGGCTATCAGGCACTTCGGGGTGCGGCGGTAGACTTCGCAGCCCGGTCAGGATCTCCTGCCTGTCCTCATCAGAGACCTCAACGCCCTGCCGCTCCTCGGTCATCCTGAGTGCACCCGCAGCGGCCTCGCCGAACGTCACATACGCATCCGTCATGGTGGCTACGAAGGCCGACTGTAACATCTGGTTGAACCACAACCTACGCACGCCGGCATCACCGAAGACCCGCTCGAAGAGCGGGTCGAGCGCCGCAAGGTCCAGCAAAGTCTCGTTCACATCGAAGACACAAACTCTCTTCACAAAGTTCCTCTCTCTAGAGCGTTCAGCCATGGGCGAGACCAAAAAGCTGACAAGCTGAAATGCTGAACCGCTCCCAAGCGGTTCTAAAACGCTACTTCGGCGCGGCCCTTGAGGCCGAACGCCTCGCGAGCTTCGTCGGGGGTAGCCGGCTCTCGGTCGAACATCTCGCCGAGGGCTACGGCCTTCTCGACCAGCTCGGCGTTGGAGTCCGCGCGTTTTTCGCGGCTAACGCGCAGGTTGTCTTCCAGGCCTACCCTCACGTGGCCGCCGAGCATCAGGCACATCGCGGCGAGGTGATACTCGGCGGGGTAGCCGACGCCGGCCGCGGACCACGTGTAGTCCTCGCCGAAGAGCTCCGTCGCCGTGCGGCGCATGTGCATCAACTGCTCGATGGTCGCCGCGTTCGCGCCCATAACACCGAGGACAAACTGGACGTGGACGGGGGTGTCGAGAAGGTCCCTGCCGAGCAGGTACTTTATGTTGTAGAGGTGGCCCACGTCGTAGGCCTCGAGCTCGGGCTTCGCGTCGGCCTCGCGGAACATGGCGCAGACCTTCTCCATGTCCGCGAAGGTATTGCGGAAGATGTAGTCGCGGGTACCTTCCAGGTAGTCTATCTCCCACGCCTCGAAGTCTCCGCCCCGCTCGGCGATGGGGAAAAGGCCGAAGTTGAAGCTGCCCGTGTTGAACGTAGCCATCTCGGGCTCCAGCTCGGGCAGTACGGCGGCTCGTTCCTCGAGCGTCATCCCCTTCCCGCCGCCCGTGGTCGGCTGTACAATCACATCGCAGCGGTCTTTGATCCCGGAGACCACCTCGCGGAACAGCCCGATGTCCGAGCTAGGTTTCCCAGTCTCAGGCTCACGGACGTGGAGGTGGACGATGGTCGCCCCGGCCTCGTGTGCCCCGACGGCGGAGTCTACGATCTCATCCGGCGTTATGGGGATGGCCTCGCTCTGCCCTGGCACCGTCATCCCGCCCGTAATCGCCGCGCTGATGATGAACTTCTCCACGCCCGCTCCCTTCTGTAGAGTCCCAACTCAATACTAGATACCCACCAGGGCCGCCGCAAACCACTTTCAGGTCGTGGCGAAGCGTCCGATGGTGCGCTTCGGCCTTACCTCGCCGAGGTCTTCGGCGAAGATGCGGTAGTAGGCGACCTCCTCGCGGGTACGCAAGGGAGGCTCGACCGCGCGGCGCTCGCGCTCGAACTCCTCCTCGGTGATGCTCTCCTCCATACGCGCCATTAGGACCGAGGCCGCGCCCGAGCCGTCCCCGAACTGGGCCTTCTTGCGCCACAGGAAGTCGTCTGGGAGCCAGCCTCCGAAGGCCTGGCGGAGAAGCCGTTTCGCTTCCTGGCCCTCTCCGGCGAGCTTCCACCCGGCGGGGAGGGAGAGTCCGAGTGAGATCATGTCGAGCTCAAGGAACGGTACCCGCGCTTCGAGGCCGTGGGCCATCGTGACGCGGTCGGCCCTCTGCAGATTCAGGTCGTGCAACCCCTCGATAGTCCGCACGAGCTCGGCGTGTAACTCCTCCTCCGTGCGGAAGTCCCTGAGGTACTCGTAGCCGGCGAAGATCTCATCAGCCCCTTCGCCTGTGAGGACGACCTTGACGTGCCTGGCGGTGAACTCCGCGAGGATGTAGTTGGGCACGGCGCTGCGTACCAGGGAGGGGTCGAAGTTCTCGATGGTGCTGACTACATTCGGCAGCACCTTGAGCGCGTCTTCCGCCGTATAGACGCTCTCATGGTGCTCGGTACCGAGGTGCTCAGCGACGGCGCGGGCGGCCAGCAGGTCGGGAGAATCCGTCAGGCCGACGGCGAAGGTCTTTAGCTTCTTGCCGCGCTTCGCGTACCAGCGCGCGGCGATGGCGGCGACGAGGCTGGAGTCGAGGCCACCCGAGAGGAAGACGCCGACGGGCACGTCGCCCATCATCTGACGCCCGACGGTCCTTACGAGACGGTCACGGACCTTCTCCAGTATCTCATCCGGAATCCTGGCGCCAGGCTCGCTTGGTCCTTCGAAGTGTTCCAACTCGTCTTCGGGTGGAACGGGGGTACCGAACTCGACGAGGCCACTTTCGGGTGTCCAGTAGTGGCCCGGCGGGAAAGACTCGACATAGGCCTGCCAGCCTTCGTCGAAGGCGCTCATCTCCGAGGCGAAGCGGACGAGACCGCCGCGATGTGCCCAATACAGAGGCTTTATGCCGACAGGGTCGCGCGCCGCGACGAACGCGCCGTCCTCGCCGGCGATCAGGAACGCGAACATCCCGAGCAACTCTGAGAGGGCCTCGGGTCCCCGTTCGGAGATCAGACGCAGCGCCACCTCGTTATCCGAGCGGGTGCTCATGTCGCCGTTTTCGAGGGTCTCCCTGATCTCCTCGTGGTTATAGACCTCGCCGTTGCCGACGAGGTAGAGGTCGCCCTCGGGTGTAACGAGTGGCTGCTTGCCGCCCTCTACGTCGACGATGGAGAGCCGCCTGTGGCCGAGCACGTTCCCCGCGACCTCGACGTGCCCTTCTTCGTCGGGTCCCCTGTGGACGACACGCGCCAGCATGCGCGAGGCGGTCTCAGGATCCATGCCTCCGTATCCGCCGATGATTCCGCACATGTCTCTCCGTTCTACTCCGGGATATGGGCGTCGGACCAGGATAGATGTTACCCCCGGAGAGGATGCGTGTCTCTCGTTCCGCCGGCTCGATGAGTATAGAAGCGCTGGAACCTACCGCGCCCCCACGCTGGCGGATGCTCCATGGCAATGTACTGGGGATGAGCCGCCGGAGGCCTTCTCCCGACCCGCTAGCGCCGGCGCTCTTCGGTTTGCCTTTCCTCGGGTTCTGCAGACGGATGCCGCCTCAGGTCCCGCCAGATGCCACGGCCGACCAGGAAGAAAACGAACCCCGCCGCCGAGGCCACGAGTACCATGATGATCCTCTCGACCCCATCAGGTTGCCCGAGCGCCGAGATGGCGAACGAGAGGATGAGGGCCATGCTCAACGCGGCGAAGACCGCCGCAACCGACACCACGCCAACCCTTACCACCAGGCTCAAGCACCCGGAACGCACCCTCCTCCTCTCATAGCGGGTTGGGGAAGGTTTGACCTTCCCCAACCCGCGCTTGTCAGCATTTCAGCAAGTCAGCTCTTTGTTTGCTGAAGTGCTGATGGCTCCTCGTACGTAAAGCCCATGGGCTGTATGCACGGCACTTTCAGTACCCGACTCTCTACGGTTTCGTCCATCGCCAGATACTATACTCTCTAACGTACGGCTAGGGCCGGAGCATGTGCCAGGGGCTGCTGGTGGCAGGCCGCGAAAACCATCAGGCTGAAACCTGTAGCCCGAAGCCAGGGCGACCGAAGGGGGCGACCTTGACAAACGCTCCGGAATGTGTAAACTACTAGTTTGGCAAGATCCTAAAAACAGCCTGCATTCCCGCATCCATACAACTTCGAGTAACGAAGGACGATGTCCGCGCGGTACTTTTGTCTAGGTCCGTGGCGTCTGGAAGTGGGAGAGTCACGCGGGATTTTGAGGACGAGGCGATTTGAGAAGGAGCAAGGAGGCGTTTGATGGAAACCATTGGGATAGCAAACGGGCGGCGGAGTGAGCGGCCTCATGG
>CADCVF010000075.1 GCA_902806095.1 uncultured Rubrobacteraceae bacterium | reverse complement strand
GGGGTTGCAGCCCGCCGCTCGGCGGTTAAGGCCAGGACCTAAAGGCCGCCAACCAGCTCCAAGGCTTGCGCGTGAGGGCACCTGATGAACTGCTCAAGCGTTTACGCGCACTCTCCACGAAGGAGCTCGTCTCGGTGGCTGCGCTTCTGGTCGGGAAATCGTGTGGGGCTAGCTCCTATATACTGCAGCCTTCGGCTTGCCCCTCCTACGTTGAGATATGACTACCTCAAGGGCTTCTTCGTACGGGAAGAGCGCGGCGCCAACCGTAAGTCGGTCCGCGACGGAAACCGGAGTCCACCTCTGCCAGGCTAACTCAGTCGATGGCTCGCGGGATTTCGGCGAGGAGCGAGAGTTACGAAGGAGTCAGGTGTGCCTTACCAACGTAGGGGACGAGGGCCTCGGGTAGCATGACGGAGCCGTCTCGTTGCTGGTAGATCTCGAGGAGGGAGATCAGGGCCCGGCTCATGGCGAGGGCCGTGCCGTTGAGGGTGTGCAACAGTTGCGGTCGCCCGCCTTCTTTGCGGTAGCGGATGGCGAGCCTGCGGGCCTGGTAGTCTGTGGTATTCGAGGTGCTCGTCACCTCGCCGAAATCATCTCGACCGGGCATCCAGGCCTCCAGGTCATATTTGCGGTAGGCGGCGCCGCCGAGGTCGCCGGTACAGATGTCGACCACGCGGTAGGGTAGGCCCAGGCCCTGGAAGATTCTTTCCTCTATCTCGACCATTTCATTGTGTATCTCCTCCGACCCTTCCGGGGTGGTGAACGCGAACATCTCGACCTTGGTGAACTGGTGGACCCTGTAGAGACCGCGGCTGGCGCGCCCGTGGGAGCCAGCCTCCGTGCGAAAGCAGTGGGAGAGTCCCGCGTAGCGCCGAGGGAGGTCTCTCTCTTCGATTATCTCGTCTACGTGCTGGCCTGCGAGCGCGATCTCCGCGGTCGCGATCAGGGAAAGGTCCATGCCTTCGACGGAGTAGATCTGGGTCTCAGGTCCGCGCGGTATGAATCCTGTCCCGACCAGCATCCGATCCCGCGCCAAATCAGGCGTTATGGTCGGCTGGTACCCACATTCCATAATGATGTCCAGCGCGTAGCGGATCAGGCCTAGTTCCAAGAGCACGGCGTCGCCGCGCAGGAAGTACCACTTGCTCCCCGTAGTCTTCGCTCCGGCGTCGAAGTCGATGATTCCCAGGGCATCGCCGAGCTCGACGTGGTCTTTCGGCTCGAAGGGGAAATCGGGGATCACGCCCCAGCGCCGGATCTCGACGTTCTCCGTGTCGTCCTTGCCGATTGGCGAGTCGGGATGTGTCATGTTCGGGATCTTCGACTGCTCGTCCCGCAGCCGCTCCTCGACCTCGTACAGCTCCGTTTCTCTTAGTGGCAGCCTCTCCTTCATGGCGCGCGACTCCTCGATGAGCCTCGCCCGCGCCCCCTCGTCGCGCTCCCTGCCGATGCTCCTGGCCATCTGGTTCTGGCGTTGCTTGAGCTCGTTCGACTCCTGTATAAGCGCCGAGCGCCGCTCGGCCAACTCTACTACCAGGCCCACATCGGCCTCGACGCCACGGTTCCTGCAGTTCTCCTCGACGGCCCTTGCGTTCTCGCGAATGAATTTGAGATCTAGCATGTGCTTCCCTTCGCTTGTCAGCCTGTCAGCTTCGCGTGCGCAAGGCCTGGCTGACTTGCTGACAAGCCGCCCGGCGAAGCCTGGCGGCGTGCTGAAGTGCTGACTAGCTTTATTCTAGCCTGCCAGCTCTTTCAGCGCTCGGTTCTCTGTTCTGATGCGTACGTAGAGCAACGCGGCGTTGAGTACTGAGAAGACGAGCGCTGTTATCCAGGCGCCGAAGATGAGCGGGAAAGTCAGGACTTCTACGGCAACCACGACGTAGTTGGGATGGGGGAAGTAGCGATACGGTCCGCTCTTGACAAGCTTTCCGCCTGGCAGGACGAGGATTCTCGTATTCCAGTTCATCCCCAGAGAGAAGATCGCCCAGTACCGTAAGGGCTGGACGAGCAGAAACGCTGCCAGCGGCACAGGCCACCATACAGGAGGCTCGGGTCCGCGCAGTACGCCCTCGAGAAGCGTCGAGACCAGCCACAGAGCATGGACGGCGACCATAATAGTATAGTGACCACTCCCGCGCTCGACCGCACCACGCGCAAGGAGCCTCCGCTCGTTCCGCCGCGAGTAAAAAAGCTCCAGCAAACGCTGGAGCCCGACAAGCGTCACGCCTACAACCAGGTACACGACGTTCAAAGAACGCTCCACCCTACTACAAAAAGCTGACTAGCTGAAATGCTGACAAGCGAAGGCGAAGCCTGAGCGTGCTGACAGCTCAGATGCTGACGGCCCTCGGCCGTCAGCATCTGAAAAACACATGCTCCGCGGAGAATCCTGGGCCCATGGCCGAGAGCACGCCGAGGTCGCCCTTCTCGAACTCTCCGCCTTCGAGGTAGCGTTCCAGGATAAAGAGAATCGTCACACTCGACATATTGCCGCAATCGCGCAGCACATCCCGGCTCGTGGTGAGCCCACCAGCTCGCAGGCCGAGTGCCTCCTCGAAGGCATCGAGGACTTTAGAACCGCCGGGATGGAGCACGAAGTGTTTGATCTCATCGAAGTCGAGGTCTAGAGATCTACAAGCCTCCTCCAGGTTGTCACGAAACTTCTCGCGCACGATGGTCGGGACGCTTTTGGAGAGCTGCACTTTCAGGCCCGTCTCAACGAGGTCCCAGCCCATGACATCCTCGGTATCGGGCCACGTGGTGCTGTAGCCTCCGAGTACCTTGGGGCCCGTGGTGCCTCCGAGAAGTACAGCGGCGGCGCCGTCGGCGAAGAGGCATGTGGAGATAAGATTGCTCTTCGAACGGTCGCCCCGCTGGAATGTCAGGCCAGAGAGCTCGACGGCGACGAGGAGGACCAGTTGGTCGGGGTAGAGACGGGCGTGTTCGGCGGCGCGCGCGATACCCGCCGCCCCTGCCGAGCACCCGAGGCCCCAGATCGGGACGCGCCGCGTATGCTCCGAGAGGCCGAGGCGGAAGATCAGCTTCGAGTCGATAGAAGGTGTCGAGATCCCGGTTGTCGAGACGAAGAAGATCGCACCGACCTCCTCGGGCGCTGCCCCAACCCTATCCAGCGCCCGCCTCGCCGCCTTCTCGGAGAGGTCGAGGGCATGCTCGACGTATAGGGCGTTCTTCTCGGGGAAGGTGTGGTCTCGCTCGAACCACTCTACTGGTACGCAGAAGTAGCGGTTCTCGACGTGGACGTTGTCGAAGATCGGGAGCAGCCGCTCGAAGTCACCGTGCCCGCGTGAGAACATGCCCCTGGCGAACGTCTTCGCCTCCTCCTGCCCCACACGGTGGGACGGCAGGGCGCTTGCGACGGAGAGTATCCTGGGTACGTTCAACGTGTTTCCGTCCGAGTCTGCGTGGCCAGGTCAGGCTCGGAGTCGGGCTCAGGGGTCTCGCAGGTATCACGGAAGACGTACTGCGAGATACGCTTGCGCTGTCGGCTCGACCAGTCGATCGTCGGCCGCCGTTGCTCCTTCGATACGTACCCGAGCCTGTAGACGGCCATCAGCTCCAGGTCTTCGGGAACCTTCAGCAACATCTTCATCCGCTCCCAGTTCTCGGGAATCTCCATCGGCGTCGAGACGAACTGGATGCCCATGCCAAGCTCCGTTGTGGTGAGCCAGATGTTCTCGATGGCGGCGCCCATCCCGAAGATGGAGTAGAAACCCGAAAGCTCTCCGGGACGGTACTCGGTCTTGTCGAGAAGTACCGCCAGGAGGAGCGGCGAGCCTGCGACGAGCTTCCTGTTGTCCTCGCCCAGGGTCTTTGGGACGCCGAAGCGGTTCATCACGGCCTGGCCCGTGTTCGAGAAGATCTGGCGCGAGAAGGGTTTGAGGACGCCTGGCATCTGGTCGAAGTGGATACCGTCGCGCTTCTCCTCCATCTCGGCTTCCGAGAAACGGAAGTAGGGCCTGTAGCGCTTCCAGAACGTGCCCTCTTCCAGAAGTCGCGTCATGCTCTCGCCGCTTATCCTTGCGACCTCATCTATGGTCCCGCGGTCGTCGACGAGCACGAAGCGCCAGGGCTGGCTGTTGAAGTGGGAAGGTGCCATCGCGGCGACCTCGACGAGCATGCGTTGGTGCTCGGGTTTGACGGGGTCTGGCAGAAAGGGGCCGTTCGTGGTCTTTCGTCTCTTGAGGACCTCCAGGAAATCCAACTCAGCCTCCTAAAGCATCCATACGAATCCTGTAATGTAGAGGATCATGGCCCCGCTGGCGAGCGTGGCGTGGCCCGGTGTTCCGGCCCGCACCCGCGGGAGCACGAAGAAAAGAGCCAGGACAGGCAAAAGGACCCAGCGGTAGGGTTCGCCCTGCAGGAATCCGACGCCGGCCGCGACGGCGGCGGAGGCGAAGACCGCGAAGAAAAGGGCGTGGTGGAGCCACCGAAAAGGTTTCGTATCCACGATGCGAAGCTGCACGAGTACGCCGAGCGCGAAGTTCGCGAGAAAGAGGGCCATCGCGATGTAGAAGATCAATGCTCGCTCCACCGACTCATCCTTTGGGGTTATAGCACAGGGCGAGTCGCGCCGGAGTCGCCGGGGGCGTGTGATGCTAAGATTCGTAGTTCGATGAATCTTGGATTCTGCTAGGGGGCGGGATGGCGGACAGACGCCCGGAGGCCTACATAACGGGGATCGGCGTGGTCACCCCTATAGGAGTAGGGCGCAAGAGGCTCTGGAGTTCGCTCCTGGCCAACGAGAGCGGGGCCGGCCCCATAACGCTCTTCGATCCCGAGGACTTCGATGTGCGCATCGCCGCCGAGTGCAAAGACTTCGACCCCGAGAGCTTTATGGACAGGAAGGTGGCGGCCAGGACCGACCGGTTTGGGCAGATGGGCCTAGCCTCGGCCAAGCTAGCCCTCGAAGACGCAGGCGCCTGGGACGTGCTCAACAACAATCCCGAGCGGGTCGGCCTCATACTCGGCAGCGGCATCGGCGGCGTCACGAGCATGGAGACTACCCAGGCGACGATAGACACCAAGGGACCTTCCCGCGTAAATCCCTTCTCCGTAACCAAGATCATGCCCAACTCCGCAGCCGCCCACGTAGCCATACAGCTTGGCGTGCAGGGACCCTCGATCACGGGCGCGCTCGCCTGCACCTGCGGCACGGACATGATGGGACTCGGATACGACTTGATCCGGCGCGGCGACGCCGACATCGTGCTCTGCGGCGCTTCGGAGGCCAGCCTGACGCCCGTTATCGTCGCCGGATTTATAGCCATGCGGGCGATGAGCCGCCGCAACGACGACCCCGAGGGGGCGTGCAGGCCCTACGACGTCGACCATGCCGGGTTCCTGATCGGCGAGGCGTCGGCCGTAATGGTCCTGGAGAGCGCCGAGTCCGTAGGGCGCCGCGGGTCCGACCCGTACGCGAAGATAACAGGCGTCGGCCGCACCACCGACGCTTACAACCTCACCGACCCGGATCCGAAGGGCTTGGGCATCATGCGGGCCATGCAGCTCGCCGTCGCCGACGCCGGACTGAGAGGAGAGCAGATCGGCTACATAAACCCGCACGGCACGGGTACGGTGGCCGGTGACGGCCCCGAGTCGCAGGCGATGGCCGAGATCAACCCCAACGTCAAGGTCTCGGCCACCAAATCTACCCTGGGTCACTCTCTGGGCGCGACCGGCGCCGTCGAGACTGCGATATGCGCCCTGGCCGTCAAGGAGAGGACGATCCCCCCTATGAGGAACCTTACGAAGGTAGCGGAAGGCTGCGCCGTCCTCGACTACGTCGTCGACGAGCCGCGCGAGGCCCCCGACCTCGAAGCCGCCCTCTGCGCCAACCTCGGCGTCGGCGGCCACAACGCAGCAGTCGTCCTGGAACGAGCCTGAGGAGGAGCATGGAAAGCCAGAGGAACATCTACGATGTACCAATGAACCTGCCCGAGCCGGAAGACGATGGCGCCTGCGACCACCTGCCAGGGATGCGGATGCCCTCCGTCTCCCTGATGTCCACGGCAGGGGACTCCGTGGACCTATCTGCGCTGACGAGGACGACCGTCGTGTACTGCTACCCGCTTACGGGGAAGCCTGAGCAGGACCTACCATCGGGTTGGGACGACATCCCCGGCGCCCGTGGCTGCACCCCGCAATCTTGCGGCTTCCGCGACCACCACGCGGAGCTTGGAGAGCTCGGGGCAAGGGTCTTCGGCCTGAGTACCCAAAATACTGCTTACCAGCGCGAGGCCGCAGAACGGCTGCATCTTCCGTTTCGCTTGTTGAGCGACGAGAAGCTAGAGCTCGCGAGGGCCCTGGATCTGCCTACGTTCGAGGCCGAAGGCATGACCCTCATAAAGCGCGTGACCCTCCTCGTCGAGGATGGGAAGATCCTTAAGGTCTTTTATCCCGTATTCCCTCCGGGCAGGAACGCCGAAGATGTACTGGGGTGGCTCTCCGAACGCATTACGAACTAGAGAGGACGTATAGATGAACCCCGTCGCGACCGACACTTTGCACAAGAGGCTAGCGGAGCTCGAAAGGATTCTCGCCCCCTATGGGAGCGCGCTCGTCGCCTTCTCTGGCGGAGTCGATTCCTCGCTCGCCCTCGCCGCCGCAGCGCGGGCACTACCCAGACACAGGGTCCTGGCCGTCACGTCGAACAACGAGACCTATCTTCCATCGGAGTTGGATCTGGCAAGTGAGTTCGCCGAATCCCTCGGGGTGGAGCACCTCGTCGTAAATACCCGCGAGCTCGACAACCCGGACTACGCCAGCAACCCCACGAACCGCTGCTACTTCTGCAAGAGCACGCTCTACTCGGACCTGGCAAAGCTCGCAGAGCACAGAGGCTACGCCTGCGTGGTCGACGGTGCGAACAAGGACGATGAAGGCGACTATCGTCCGGGCAGGAAGGCCGCCAGAGAGCTCGGTGTCGTCTCCGTACTCTCAGAAGCCGGGATGACCAAAGCCGAGGTGAGGGAGCTGGCGAAGCACTTGGATCTGCCCACGTGGGACAAGCCGGCGCTCGCCTGCCTGTCGAGCCGCTTCCCTTACGGGCAGGAGATCACACCCGAGAAGCTCTCCCAGGTCGCCCGCGCCGAGGAGTTTATGCGCAGGGAGGGCTTCTTGCAGGTCCGCGTCAGGCACCACGGGGAGATAGCCCGCCTCGAAGTCGGCCCCGAAGAGCTCGAAAGGGCCTTCGCCATGAGGGAGGAGATCTCCACTGAGCTCCTGAATGCAGGCTTCCTCTACGTCACCCTCGACCTCGCAGGCTACAAATCGGGAAGCCTGAATGCCGCCCTGAAAAAGGGCAAGAGCAAGAAGGCACTGCCCCTCATCTCGTCGTAGAGTATGGACAGCGTAGAGGGTCCGCTGCTCGCTCTCACCATCATCTTGATGGTCGTGGGGCTGCTTGGAAGCGTCGTGCCTGGGCTGCCCGGCGTCACGCTAATCTTCCTGTCAGCCCTCCTCTACGCCACTCTCACGGATTTTCGAACCGTCGGGGTCGCGATCCTAGTAGTCCTCTTCATCTTCGCCGCGATCGCCTTCGTCGCTGACTTCGTCGCCACCTCATACGGCGCCCGCCATTTCGGGGCGAGCAACTGGGGTACCGTAGGCGGGGCTGTAGGCGGTGTCGCAGGCGCCCTGATCGGACTCCTCTTCCTTGGCATAGGCTCTCTGTTCGGCCTGATCCTCGGCACCATCGCAGGCGTCTTCATCGGCGAGTACCTGAGACGCGAAAGGCACGGCAACCCGGAAGAACAGGACCCCGCAGAGGCCGACTGGCGTCGCGCCTCACGGGCGGCGGGCGGCGTCCTCGTCGGCTACCTGGCCTCAGCACTCATACAGGGATTCCTCGGACTCGCGAGCGTCATTACATTCGTGCTGGCTATTAGCTAGTCAGCATTTCAGCACGCCGCCCTGCGGGCGGCTTGTCAGCCAGTCAGCAAGGGCTCGCACACGCGCAAGCTGAAATGCTGACAAGCGAGGGCCGCAGGCCCATAGCGTGCTGACTGGCTGAAATGCTACTCGTCGTCGTGGCGTTGTTCGCGGAGGAACCCTTCGAGTTCTTGGGCGAGTTCGTCACCCGAGGGCAGGTTGCGCGGACCCTGATCCGCCTCGGAGTCGAAGCGTTCTTCGAGCATCCTGACGTAGGAGGAGAGATCGGAGTCCTGGGAGACGGCCACCGAGACCTGTTCCTGGTAGGTCTCTGCGGTGCTTTCGAGGTCGGCGGTATCTACTTCCATGCCGAGCAGTCCCGAGAGCTTGTCGAGCAGGGCGAGGGCAGCTGGAGCAGAGGGGACGGCAGGCAGGTAGTGTGGGACCGAAGCCCAGAAGCTCACCGAGGGCAGGCCCCCGTCGGCGCACGCGCGGTGCAGGACGCCGGTGATGCCTGTCGGCCCCTCGTAGCGCGAGGCTGAGAGACCCAGAGACTCGACCAGTGCGGTGTCCTGGGAGTTGGCGGCGACCGAGACGGGACGCGAATGCGGCACGTCCGCGAGCAGGGCGCCCATAGTAACCACAAGCTCCACGTTCAACGCCTTGGCCAGCTCTACTACCGCCGTAGAGAAAGCGCGCCACCGGAAGTTCGGCTCCGGTCCCGATAGCAAGATGGCTCCACGGCCACCGGCGGCTTCCAGCACTGGCTCGGTCGCTGAGAGCAAGTTCTCGGGCCATTCGATCTCGCGCGTCACGCCGTCGACCAGTCTGACCTGGGGCCGCGTAGTCTGAAAGTCGAAGAACTCTTCGCCGTCGAAGCCGCCGAAACGTCGCGCCTCCCAAGAGCTGACCAGGGCCCCGACAGCGACGCTCGCCGCGTCGGCGGCGTCGTTCCAGCCCGTGAAGCCGGCGATGAGTACGGGTCGCTCCAGCTCGGGCAGCCGATCGATGTTGATGTGTGCTATGTCCATAGGGCTAGCTTACCACGCGGCAACGGGCGATCCGAAAGGGCGCCCCTCTATACAAACGAGCGATCAAGGCTCAGGGCGTGTTCCAGACGCCGCAGGTAATCGATCTCGGGGATCTCGCGCGCCCCCAGCCTGCCGAGGTGTGGGTTCTGGATCTGGCAGTCGAGAAGCTCGTAACCGCGCTCCCTCAAACGCCCTACCAGGTAGACGAAGCAGACTTTGGAGGCGTCCCTCATGCGGGTGAACATCGACTCGCCCATGAACGCACCGCCAAGAGAGACGCCGTAGAGTCCTCCGATGAGCCCGCCTTCGCTGTAGGCTTCGACGCTGTGGGCCTTGCCGGCGTGGTGCAGCCGGACGTAAGCTTCGATGATCTCCCGGTTGATCCAGGTCTCCTCCCTGTCGGCGCACGCCCGTATAACGCCATCGAAGTCCTCGTCCACGCGCACTTCGTAGGTCTGTTTGCGGATCACACGCCCGAGCGAGCGCGGGATGTGGAGGTCTTCGAACTCGAGCACGCTGCGAGGATCCGAGCGGTAGAACTCGATGTGCCCGCAAGAATCAGCCATCGGGAACGCACCAGCCCTGTAACACGCTTCGAGGATCTCCGTCGTCAGTTTCCGGTACAGTCGACCTCGTCCTATCCTGACGGCCCCAGCCAGCCGGGCCCTGCGTGGTCTATGTCATCCATCCGGGAGCCTGGATCAAAGGTCCAATCTCACCGACAGTCTCACCGTGCAGGCCGCGCACGCTGGAGACTGCCTCGGGCACCTCGACGCCCATACCGCCCAGCACGGCGAGAGCCGCGGGGCGCACGGCCCTGACCGCACCGTCGGAGATCTTCAACGCCATGCCCCAGCCGTCCTGGCTTCCGACCGCGAGCACAGCCTCGGCCCCGCCCTTGACGAGGAGGTCCGTCGAGTCCATGAGGTCAGTGTCGAGCCTTCCCGTGCCCGCGACCATAAAGGAATGCTCCCGCATCGCGTCCCTGATACGGAGGGCTGCCGCGGCGAGTTCATCGGGGAGGACGTCGCCCGTGGCGACGCGGGCGACACCTGTCGCGAAGCTCCGCAGCGGCAGGGCAAAGGCGGGGACGCCGCAATTATCGCCGGCGACGAGCACTTCGTCCTCCCGCAGGCCGCAGACCTCGGCCATGAGACCGAGTATGCGGCGTTGAAGCGGGTGGCCTGGGTCGCGGTAGGTGAAGGTCTCATAGCCCTCGCGGGCACAGACGGCGAGCATCCCGGCGTGCTTGCCCGAGCAGTTGCCGTGAACCGGACGCGGCTCCTCGCCGTTGCGGATCAGCCGGTCGGCCTCGGATTCGTACAGCGGCAGATGGGCGCCGCTCTGCAGGTCGTCCTCTGCCAGGCCGGTCTTCAGTAGTATAGACCTGACGGCGGCGAGGTGAGGCTCCTCGGCATTGTGCGAGGCGCAGGCTACGGCGAGCTCACTATCCGCCAGCCCGAAGGCTTCGGCGGCGCCAGAGAGAACGAGCGGGAGCGCCTGGAACGGCTTGGCCGCGGAGCGGACGTAGATGTAGGCCTCGGGGTCGCCGACGGCCTCGAGCACGTTGCCATCAGGGTCGCAGACGGCGAGACGGCCGCGGTGGACGCTCTCGAGGAGATCGCCGCGCGTGACGGCCGCGACCGGGGCGTCCTGAGGCAGACCGGCGTCGCCGCGCACCCGGCTACTCATCCGAGGAGCGGATGATGTGGAGCGAAAGCAGGTCGTGGGCAACGCGCATCCGGCCCATCGCGGCTGAGAAGTCACCGCCATCCAGGTACTCGCGCCCCTCCCTTACCAGGGCGCGTAGCTTCTCGAGCAGTTCGTCGTCTTTGCCGCCTGGACTCCCACCCCGCAGGCTCGCTTCGACCATCCCGAGCATGGTGTCGACCCTCGGGCTCGAGGTCCACATCGCGATGATCGCGATATCCATGTAGCTGTCGATCCTGAGCAGGTGCGCAGTTCTAAGCGACGCGTCGGCCCTCTCCCCCGCCTTCAAGGAAACCACCGGGTTATGTTCTCCGTGAGGATTCCTGGCAGGGCCGCGTCAGGCACCCCTGCGGCCTCGGCCGCAGCGAGGATGGCGTGCAGCGTCGATGGAAGGTCGCCGTAGGGTATGTCCGACCCGAAGCAGATGCGGGAAGGGTCGACGGAAGAGCAGAGCTCGTAGAGGTCCTTGGCCTGCACCACGGAGGTCTCGAACAGTACGTTCGGATGTCCCTCGAAGGCACGTGCTGCGGAGAGCACCTCGACCATCGCACAGTGGCCGAGGATAAGGCGCAGCCCGGGCTGCGCCTCGACCGTCGGTAGGAGCGGCTCGACGATCCGCTGCATGGCGAAACCGGTGTGGATCAGGACCGGAAGATCTATCTCCGTCGCCATCCTTAACAGGCGCACGACCCTCGGATCGTCGAGCTCGAACTTCTGCGAGACGGGATGGAGCTTGAGGCCCATAAAGCCGCGCTCGACGCAGCGCCCGAACTCCCTGTCGTAGTCGAGGTGCGGGTTGAGGCGGAAGAAAGGCACGAAGGAGGAAGGGTGCTCCTCATAGGCGTTCCACACAACGTCGTTCGGGCCCGAGTAGTCGTCGCGGGCATTCGGGTCGTTCAAGGGAAAGACGATGCTCCTCTTTACGCCCGCGGCCTCCATGCGCTCGCGCATCCCGTCGGCGGTCATCGTCCTGCCGTCCACGTCGGCCCCTATGTGGGAGTGGGCGTCGAAGATCTCGACGCCGGCCGGGATCTTCGCCTCGACCCAGGACCAGATGGAGGCCATAGCCCCGCCCGTCAGCGCCTCGATGTCGTGCTTGCGTCCTGCCTCCGTCGCCAAAGTACCGCCGATCCGTTACTCGTCCATAACGCTCGTGCAATGGTAGCAGGGGGCATTCGACGTTGCTAAAGGAGCCGTCGGGACCTCCAGGGAAAGGCTGTCAAAGCCTACTCCTCCCCGGCTGAGACTCCTAGTTCCTTTGTAGGGTGAGCATGGAAACGCGGGGGCCGTCGACGCTCTTTACCTGCATGGTGGCGCCGTCGGCTTCGACGGTGTCGCCGGTCTCTGGAGGACGGCCAAGGGAGCCCAGGATATAGCCGCCTATGGTGTCGAAGTCCTCGTGGGGCAGGTCGAGCTCGAAACGCTCGTTCACGTCGATTATGGGGATGCGGCCGTCGAGGGCGTAGAGGTCGTCGCTGATCTGCTCGATGGCGGGCTCGTCCTCGTCGAACTCGTCCTGGATCTCACCGACCAACTCCTCGACGATGTCCTCGATGGTGATAAGCCCCTCGACGCTCCCCCACTCGTCTATGACGATGGCCATCTGAAGCGTACGGGTCTGGAACTCCTTGAGTATCTCCTCGATGCGCTTGTTCTCGGGTACGACCAGACACTCCCTGATAATGGAGCTTATGTCGAAGTCCTCAGGGTTCGTTCGGGAGGCCCTGAACAGGTCTTTCACGTGGGCGGCGCCGAGGACGTGGTCGAGGTCTTCCTCATAGACAGGGTAGCGCGTATAGCGCCCGTGGACAGCGGCGTCGACCAGCTCGGGGAGCGGGGCGTCGCTCGCGATGGCCTCGATATCAGGCCTTGGGACCATGATCTCGCGGGCCACCCTGTCGCCGAAGTCGAAGACCTTGTTCAGATAGTCGCGCTCCTCGGGGTCGAGAACACCGGAGGCGGTCGAGGAGGAGATCATGATCCTGAGCTCCTCTTCGGAGTGGGCCTCCATCTCCTCCCCGAGCCTGATGCCCCAGGGCCTCAAGACGAAGTTGGTCGACGCGTTCACCACCCAGACCACGGGACTCAAGAGGAGCCTGAACAGGTTCAAAGGACGGCTGATCCAGAGCGACACCCTCTCGGCCTTCTGGATCGAGAAGTACTTGGGTGCCTGCTCCCCGAAGACGAGGTGTGCATAGGTTATGGCCGAGAAACCGAGGACGACGGCGATGATCGTGACTATCCGCTCGTTCGTGATTCCTACGGCCTCGAGCAAGGGCCGGATGAGGTGCGAGACGGCAGGCTCGCCGACCCAACCGAGCGCCAGGGAGGCCACCGTAATTCCGACCTGGCAAACGGAGAGATAAGAGTCGAGGTCGCGCAGCGTCCCGCGTACGATTCGGGCCCGCACACTGCCTTCCTGCTCGAGCTGCACTATGCGCGACTCACGTACGCGCACCAGCGCGAACTCGGCCGCCACGAAGAAAGCGTTCAGGCCAACCAAAACGAGGGCCAGAAAGAGGTTAAACCAGGATAAAAAAGGCTCCGGCACTTCTACGCGCGCCCACCGGCGTTCGGGCCGCGGGGTTTTCGTCGGTGGTGTTTAGCGTGAGGTTCGTCCATCCCGTTACCGGCGGATTATACCGCAGCCGGGTGCCCGCACAAATCCCCCAGCACGAAAAGAGGCCCGACCTCCGTCACCGGGCCCCTCGGAGTGGCGTTCCTGTTCGCTCTAAGCCAGGCCCTCCGCTTCGTACTCGCGCAGGAAACCCTCGAACAGGCGCCTGTGCCCCTGCTCGTCGTGCAGGACCTCTATGACCATGTCCTGCGTGACGGGGTCGGCCCCCTCGGTCTCCTCCACGATGCGAGTGTAGTGCTTGATGGCGCCGTCTTCCGCGTCTATAACGCCCTTTATGACGTGTACTACGTCTACCTGGTCTTCTGGCGGCTGCAGCATATCCTGCGAAGCCTTGAAGTCCATCGAGCCAGGCACGACACCGTAGAGCTCCTTGATGCGGGCCGCAAACTGCTGGGCGTGGGTAAGCTCTTCCTGTATGTCTTCCTCTACACTCTCCTTGACCTCTTGGGCACGGACGCCGTCGGGATTTATGGAGTTGGTTACGTAGTTCATGACGGTCTCGAGCTCCATAAAGTAAGCCGTCTTCAGAAGCTCCACGATGGCCTCGCGCTTCTCCGCCATCTCTTCGGAAAGGATGCCTTCGCTGCCGCGATTGGTCTCCATACTCTATGACCTCCTACTAGATCTCATGCGATGCACACGGAGAATGTACCCTCGCGCCACCCTGTTAAACCCCTACCCCTCCTGCAGCTTGGGCTCCGTGCGGGCCTCCATCGCCGCCTCTATACACTCCACGGCGTCCGCCCCGGTCGAGGCCATGACCCCGGCCGCGAAGGCCCCTTCGACGAACGGAGCGTCGACCAGCGTGACCGTGTCTCTTTTCTCCGAGGGCAGCATCTCGAGGACGGTCTCTGCGGAGAGGACGGCGCTTCCTAGGTCCATGAACACGAGCACCTCGTCGGTCTCGAGGCCGCGAATGGAGGCTTCGATCCTCTCCGGGTCGGTGCCGAAACAACCATCGGCGTCGCCCCCGACGGCCGAGATCTCGACCTCTCCGGCCATCTGCAAGACGAGGTCGGCCGTGCCCTCGGCGATCTCTTTGCTGTGCGAGACGAGCACGATCCCGACCATCAGGAGGAGCCTTCCAGCGTCCGCGCTGCAGCATCAAGGAGCATATACGTCGAGGTGGCCCCAGGGTCCTGATGCCCTGCGGCCCTTGCCCCCAGATAGCTCGCCCTCCCCCTCCTCGCCGTGAGCGGGATCGTCGACTCGGCCCCCTCCTTCGCGGCCTCCGCCGATCTCCTGAACACCCCGGCCACGCTCCCTTCACCGGCGGCCTCCTTCGCGGCTTCGACCGCAGGCTCGAGAGCGTCGACGATCGTCTTGTCCCCCACCTCCGCCTTGCCGCGCTGCTTTATGCCGCCAAGGCCGGCTTCGAGGGCTTCGGCGGCGTCCTCGGCGGAGACTTCCTCTTTGTCAGAGAGCGCCGTCGAGGCGCGCAGGAAGGCGGTGCCGTAGAGCGGGCCAGCGGCACCGCCGACCTTGGAGATCAGGGCCATAGAGACGGTCTTCAGCACGTCGGCGGGAGTCGAAGGATCAGCATCCTCGAGACGTTCGAGTGCGGCTTGGAAGCCTCTGTTCATATTGTTGCCGTGGTCGCCGTCACCGATCTCCGAGTCGAGCTTGGTCAGGTACCGCCTTTGCTCCTCCATGGCGGCGGCCATCTCCTTTACTACCTCACGGGTGGCTTGCGTGGCGTCCATGAGTTACCCTCCAGCATTCTGTAGCCGGTACTCTGAAAAGAAGAGTACATCCGCAATCGGATCTCGCGCAACGGTAACCCGGAAACGGCACGCCGCAGCGCCTGGTCTTACTTGTTGACACCCGTGGCCCCAGGCTCTATGCTCGGCGGGGATAGCGGGGAGCTCTTCCAGGAGGCAAGGCGACGAATACGGTGGCAATGGACGCTGCGGGGTCGCTGTTTACGCCCCTGGTGCCGCTTACATACGCTCCTGCCGAGACGCGCGGCTCTACGGTGGCGGAGAAGGGGGTTTCCGATGCAGAAGAAGTATTCTCGTAGAAGCTTTCTCAAGGTCGCAGGCGCGGGCCTAGCGGGGGCTTCGCTCATGGGCGCCGCAGGATGCGGCGGGTCCTCAGCGTCCTTTTCTTCGAGCGCGGACATGTGGAAGCAGTTCTCCGGAACCACGCTCAACTTCGTCTCGGAGAACACGGCCCCGACCACTGCTATAGCAGCGAATCTGAACGGCTTCAAGGAGCTAACGGGGATCAACGTCAACGTGTTGCAGTTGGAGCTCGGCGCGCTGGTTCAGAAGGTCGCACTCGACATCGGCTCGGGGGAGGGCGCCTACCAGATCGTCTACGCCGACCCCTACCAGATCATGGCCCCCTACCACGAAGCTCTCGCCGACCTAGGTGAGTTCGAGAGCGACGACGATCTACCTTCCATACCCAAGGGCACGGGTGACTTTATCCCCACCCAGCTCGCGGCCGCAGGGCGCTTCGAGAACGAGAAGAACCTCTACGCTCTACCCTACGACTGTCCGACCATGATCTGGATGTACCGCAAAGACCTCTTCAAAAAGTACGGCGACCAGATGAGCCAGGACCTCGGTTTCGACCCGAATCCTTCACCTTCCTTGACGTGGGAGCAGTACTACCAGATCGCCGACTGGTTCAACGAGAACCAGGACGAGGTCCCCTACGGCACGGGACATCAGGCCAGGCAGTACGACTCCCTCATGTGCGACTTCTCCAATATCCTGTGGTCCTACGGCGGCGACTACTTCGATTCCGCCGGGATCGGGAGCCTGGGGACGACCAGTCCGGGCCCGAGCACGCTCGATGAGCCGAAAGCGATAGAGGCCGCCGAGTTTTACAAGAAGTTGCTGTCCATCGCGCACCCTGGCAGCGTCTCGTGGGACTGGAACGCCACGGACGAGGCATTCAGGACGGAGCAGGTCGCGATGGTACCGAACTGGCACGAGTTCGCCGCCGTAGACCAGGACCCCGCAGAATCGACGATAGTGGGCAAGATCGGGTACTCTCCGCTCCCCAAAGGCCCAGCTAGAAACGCGAACATGTGGGGCGGAACGGGCGTTGGCATCAACGGCGCCTCGCCGATCGAAGAGCAGAAGGCGGCCTGGCTGTTTCTAGTCTGGGCAACTTCGCCCGACACGATGCTGATGGGCCTGAAGAGCGACGTCGGGGGCGGCACCCCGACGCGGGGGTCCCTCTACGAACTGCCTGAAGTGAAGAAGGCGATGGAACCACCGTCGAACCTGCCTAACCTGCTCACCTACGACGCCGTCTCCGAGGCGTGGAAGCCAGAGAACATCGGGCTCAGGCCCAAGATCCAAGCGTGGAACGAATGCGACACGGCCCTCTACACCGAGGTCTCCAAGATGCTGGCCGGCCAGAAGACTCCCGAGCAGGCGATGAAGACGGCCAAGAAGTATTTCGACGAGGCGCAGGCGAGGGTCAAGAACCTCGCCTCCAGACCTTCGGGGGTCGCGTAGTGGCCGCCACACAGACAGAAGGACGCGGCGCTTCCACTGACACGAAGGGTGCCGGCGGCGGGGGTGGGATCTCGCTTGAGACGAAGATGCTCGTTCCCGTCCTCTTGCTGCTCGCTGTTCTCTCGCTCTTCCCTTTTTTCTACATCATCTGGATGAGCCTGAATATCGTCTCGCTCATAAACGGCATCACCTTCGACTTCGCCGGGCTCACCAACTGGACCCGCATGTTCACCGACGAGATTGTCGGCGCGGCCTGGGCGCGGGCAGCACTGTACTTCGTGGCCACCGTCGGGCTGGAGATGATCCTTGGCATAGCCATAGCCCTGCTCGTCCACGAGCTCGTCTGGGGCAAGAACCTGGTGCTCTCGCTCATCCTCCTGCCGATGTTCATGGCGCCGGTCATCGTTGGGCTCCTCGGACGCTTCCTCACGGACTCCTCCTACGGCCTCTACGCCTTCGTGTTGCGCGAGACGGGTATATTCGAGAGAGACATCCTTGGGACGGCCAGCTCGGCGATGCCGGCCGTTATCCTGATGGACGTCTGGGAGTGGACGCCCTTGATAGTCCTGATCGTGCTAGCGGGGCTCGCCTCGGTGAACCAGTACGTTATAGAAGCGGCCAAAGTGGACGGGGCCGGTTACCTGGAGAGGCTGCGCTACATCGTGGCCCCCTCCATAGCCGGCGTCGTGATCGTAGCTTTGCTCGTGCGTTCGATGGACGCCATCCGCTACTTCGACATCATCACTGTAACGACCAACGGAGGACCAGGCAACACGACCAAGATCATCCCGATAAGGCTCTATGAGACGGCCTTCCGCTTTTTCGACCTCGGATACGCGGCGGCCATCGGGCTTGGGATGCTTGTGTTCTCGATCCTGGTGGCCAACGTGTTCGTGCGAATCCTCGAGAGCAGGGGGCTTGCGAAATGACGACTTCTTCTACTTCGGGCCGCGGTACGGGCAAGCAGGTAATTCTCTACGCCATCCTCTTCTTCGTTCTGCTCTGGACGCTGGTGCCGATACTGTGGATGGTTCTCGCTTCGTTCAAGCCAGGTGTCGCCCAACTCTCTTCGACTCCGGTCTTCGTCTTCAAACCAACCCTGCAACACTACGTGGCGCTGTTTACCGGCGGCGACCTCGGGTCCTACTTTCTGAACAGCGTGCTGGCGGCCGGAATCTCTACGGTCATAGCGGTGTCCCTCGGCTGCCTCGCCGGTTACGGACTCGCGAGGAGCCACTTTCGCGGCAAGCAGCACGTGGCGTTCTGGATCATCTCGACGCGCATGGCCCCGATAGCGGCGATCGTACTGCCGCTGTTCATCCTCTTTCGGTACGTCAACCTGCTCGACTCGATACCAGGCCTCGTCGTCGCCTACCTGACGTTCAACCTGCCTTTCGCGATCTGGATCATGAACGCTTTCTTCACGGACTTGCCGCCTGCTCTGGAAGAAGCAGCGATGGTCGACGGTGCCTCCAGGTTCCAGGCTTTCTACCGCGTCGCCCTTCCGCTGGTTACACCCGGCATCGTGACGACGGCCATACTCTGCCTGGTCTTCTCCTGGAACGACTACGCGTTCGCGGCGACCTTCTCGGGCCCAAACAGCCAGACCCTTCCCATCGCCGCCGCCCAGCTCAATACCCAGACGGGCCTGAACTGGGGCCAGCTCTCGGCGATCGGCACTATCGTGGTACTCCCCATGATGGTCGTCGGCCTCGCCGTGAGACGTTACCTGGTAAAGGGCCTAACGCTCGGCGCGGTAACGGGAGAGTAAGAGCCGCACTAGAAAGGAAGCTCATCTATGCAAAACAGAGCGGCGGTCATGCACGGTACGCACGACGTCAGGCTCGAAGACGTGCCCGTACCCGAACCTGGACCGAAGGAGGTCCTGGTCGAGATCCGGGCCGTCGGAGTCTGCGGCTCTGACGTCCACTACTACGAGGAGGGACGCATCGGTTCCTTCGTCGTCAGGGAACCTCTTATCCTCGGCCACGAATCGATGGGGACGGTAGTGGCCCTCGGAGAGGATGCGACGAAGCACGAGGTAGGAGAGCGCGTCACCCTCGAGCCAGGCGTCCCCGACGGGACCTGCCGCGAGTGCCGGGCAGGCCGCTACAACCTCTGCCCGAACGTGCGCTTCTTCGCCACGCCACCGATCGACGGCGCCTTCACCAACTACGTCAGCATCCACGAGGACTTCGCCTTCTCCTTGCCCGACGAACTCTCGGACAACGCCGGCGCCCTGATGGAGCCACTTTCGGTCGGGATCTGGGCCTGCCATAAAGGAAAGGTGACGGCGGGCGACCACGTCCTCGTTACAGGGGCAGGGCCGATCGGGCTCCTAGCGATGCAGGTCGCCTTCGCCCAGGGCGCGACGGAGGTCACCATCACCGACGTCGCCGACGAGCGGCTGGAGATCTCACGCCGCCTCGGCGCTACCCGAGTCCTGAACGTGGCCGAGGAACCCCCCACCGAGACCGGTTTGAAGGCCGACGTCCTGATCGAATGCTCGGGCAACGAGCGGGCCCTCGGCGACGGTATTCGCTGCGTAAGGCCGGCCGGCTTCGCCGTGGTGGTCGGGATGGGTCCGAACGAAGAGACGAGCGTGCCGCTCGCGTTTATTCAGACCAGCGAGATCACACTGACGGGCACGTTCCGCTACGCGAACACGTACCCGACGGCCATAGACCTCGCCGCGACGGGCAAGGTCGACCTGGACGCCATGGTGACCAGCCACTACGGCCTCTCCGAGACCGAAGAGGCGCTTCAGGCGAGCGGCAAGGACCCCGCGAACGTCAAACCGATGGTGATCCCGAACGGGGGCTCTTAGCCGTACCAAGCCCATCTTAAACAGCCAAACTCCAGCATTCCCGCGCAAGCAGGAATCCACCGGTAGTCAAAGAGGTAGGTTCGTGCCTGATGGCGTCACTTTTCACCCGGATTCGGTATGACCCCTACCAGGAGCGGACACCGAGAGGCACAGCGTGACGTAGCGGTGCCAGGCGCCCCACTTCCTGACCTCGTAATGGTCCATCCCGATCTCTCCTTTGGCCTCTTCGAGCACCCTCTATTGCCCAACGCTCCTGGCAGATCCTGACCAGTTCCTCGACCTACACAATACGGGTAGGCACCCTTGCGGAGCGCGGGAAGGAATGAACCACTTGAGGAATGCCCTCGTATATACGAGGGTAGGCACCCCTTCGGGGCTCGGCGAAGGAAAATGAGATCTGTTGGGATAACTTCGCCGAGCCCCGAAAAGGTACACTATGGTGGGTGAGTCTGAGAATAGTCTGAGAGAGTCGATGGGGATGGTCTGAACTTCGCAGAGCACCGCTTGAAGTAGGTTCATGACCGCTGAAGAGAACAAGGCGCTAGCGCGTATGGAGATTGAGGAGATCTGGACTAAGGGAAACCTCGCCGCTGCTGATGAGATCTACGCCCCAAACTACACCAGCCACCAACCCGCTGGCGCTGAGGACATACGCGGTCTGGGGGCCATCAAGCTGTTTCGATCCTTACCCGGAGACACAGAAAGGAAGGGTCTGAAATGCGCAACCTTCACATTGCCGTCGTCTCTTACTTTTTGTTGGTAGTGCTCTCGGCTGCGGCTTGCACTGGAGCTAGGTCGGGATCGAGCACGGACGAGGCCTCCGACCAGAACCACTCTGGGCATTTGAGCACTGTGAGCGCGAAGGACTTCGACCGCACCAACTTCGAGAATTCGACCAGGGTAGACAACTTGTGGTTCCCTCTGGAGCCGGGGGCACATTCCGTCTTCGAGGGCTCCGCCATAGACGATGGCGAGCGGATTACCCGCCGCGTGGTGGGA
>CADCVF010000074.1 GCA_902806095.1 uncultured Rubrobacteraceae bacterium | reverse complement strand
GGGTCTGCCGCTACTTCGGTGTCGCGAAGGCAGACCTCATCGGCCAGAGTCGCTCCAGAGGTTTCGCCTACCCTAGACAGGTCGCCATGTACCTCTCCCGAGAGCTCACAGACGAGTCACTCCCAAAGATAGGGAAGGCCTTCGGAGGACGCGACCATTCCACAGTTATGCACGCCACTGCAAAGATAGCCAACCTCATAAACAGCGACCGCGATGTCTTCTCCCAGATACACGAGATCACCCAACAGGTAAAGAGCAAAAGGTGACCTCGAACCCTCTCCCCCAGGGTAAGGAGATTGTAACACGAAATATGCGTTGAATGCGTATTCTGTCCACACCCGGTCCACAGGGTCTCGTCATCCTGTGGATAAGTCGCCGGAAAGCTTCCACAACCTGCTCCACTTATCCACAGTTTCTGTGGATAACTCCCCCAATCTGTGGATAAAATGAGCGGGAAACAAGGAACTCAGGCAGTTTGTAGCATTTGAGTGGAGAGAGGCCTGTGGATAAACCTGTGGATAAGAGGGGTAAAACCTGTGGATAAACCTGTGGATAGAATTGTGGATAACATTAACCTGTGGATAACTCGCCACTTATCCACAATTTGTCCACAGGAAACGGAGGGTTATCCACATTTTTATCCACAGGATAGAGGACGACCATTTGGCTTATGTAAAGCGGATTTTCTGAGTTATCCACATATCCACAGGCCTTATTATTATTATTATTCTAATAGATATATGGTTTAGATAGTAATAATAAGGTGAGAAGGGAGTTGTATGAGAGCAGTTTGTAGCACTGAAACGTTCGGCAAAAAGTTGGCGCTGGTCTCGCGCGGGGTCTCTGCGAGGTCGACCATCCAGTTGCTTGGTGGGATACTTCTTGAGGGTAGGGGAGAGGCGCTAGGATTATCATCGACGGACATGGAGATCTCGATCCAGACGTCGTCTGTGGCCGAGGTCGAAGGAGAAGGGCGCGTCGTTATACCGGCCCGCATCTTCAACGACATCGTACGGTCGCTGCCAGGCGGGAGCTTCTCGCTCGATCACGACTCCTCGGAGGGGACGGTCAGGCTCGTGGCCGGGGAGAACGAGTACCGCATTCGGGCTTACGCGGCCGACGACTATCCGCAGCTACCAGTCCTCCCTGAGGAGGGCACCTTCAGGATGTCGGGGGAGTCGCTCGTCGAGACCGTGGAGAAAGTGTCGCGCTCGTATTCGCGGGACGAGACCAGGCCCGTGTTGACGGGGATCCTGATCAGCTTCGAGGACTCGCGCGTAAGGATGGTCACGACCGACTCCTACCGCCTCAGCATCAAGGAGACCGAGCTCGCGACGACTTCTTTCGAGGGATCGAGGGAGGCGATCATACCGGCGAGGGCGATGCAGGAGGTCTCCAGAGTCTTCTCCGGTTCCGAGGAAGAGGACGTCGAGGTGGCGCTCTCGGAGAACCAGGCGCTGTTCAGGATCGGCGACGTCGTCTTGGGCACGCGGCTCATCGACGGAAACTTCCCCGAGTACAGGCGCCTCTTGCCCGGAGGATTCGAGCGTGAGATCTCCGTTTCGCGGGAGGAGTTGATAAGCACCCTGAGGCGGGTCAACCTCTTCGCCGCCCGCCAGACGCCGCCTGTCCCCGTTAGCCTCTCCTTCTCCGAAGGTTCAGTCGAGGTTATCGTGCGGAACGGCGAGATCGGAGACGCGCACGAAAGGCTGGAGGCGGACAGCGAGGACGAGTTCCTGATCTCCTTCAACCCGGGCTACCTGCTCGACGGCGTCTCCGCGATAGATTCGGAGAACGTCGTCTTCAAGCTCAACGAGCCACTCAAGCCCGGGCTCATAGTGCCTGAGAAGAACGGTGAAGAGGCCGACTTCCTGTACCTGATCATGCCGATGCGCGACCCTTCCCGCGGCTGACAGCAAGCGCCTTGCGGATCCCACCGGGCACGACGCTGGGCCGGGCGCTGAAGGCTGCAAGCCTCGTCGGGTCGGGCGGCGAGGCGAAAGTCCTGATCCAGGCAGGAGAGGTCAGCGTGAACGGGGAGGCCGAGACGCGCCGCGGCCGCAGGCTGGAGGAGGGCGACGTGGTCGAGGTGGGGGACGAGCGGTTGGAGATCGGTTGAGCGCCCACCTGCGGGCCCTGCGCCTGGTCAACTTCCGCAACTACGTCGACGCCACGGCCCTCCTCGCCCCCGGACTGAACGTTGTCGTCGGGGAAAACGCCCAGGGGAAGACGAACCTTCTCGAGGCCATCGCCTTCAACGTCACCGGCTCTTCTCCCCGCACCCCGAAAGAGAACGAGGTCGTCCGGTGGGGCGCGGACTTCACCCGCACCGAGGCCCGCATAGCAGTCGACGGCTCAGCGGGCGAACGCGCCGTAGCCATCGGCTACGCCCCTGGGCAGAAGAAGCGCATCACGGTCGACGGGGTCCCTGCCCCTTCCCTCACCAACTACGCCGCCGGCGGCGCGGGGGCCCGCGTCGTAACGTTCTTCCCCGACGACATAAGGGTCGTGAAAGGCGCGCCCTCGGACCGCAGGGAGTTTCTGGACGGCCTGCTCTCCTCGCTGCGTCCCGCTTACGCCCGCGCCGTCGGCGAGTACGCCAGGGCCGTCCAGCAGCGCAACCAGCTCCTGAGACGCATCAGGGACGGGTTCTCCTCCGAGAGGACGCTGGCCACGTGGGACAGGAAGGTCGTAGAACTCGGAAAAACCATCCTCGCCGGGCGCGAGGCGGCTTTGCCCATCCTCGAGGAACATTTCAAAGACGCTCTAAGGGCCCTATACGGCCCCGAGAAGGCCGCGCTACGCTACGCGCATAGCGGAACCCTCGAAGCGTACTCCGAGGCGCTCACAGAGGCGCACAGCGCCGACGTCGAGCGTGGGACGACCTCGGTCGGGCCGCACAGGGACGACTTCGAAGTCTTGCTCGGCGGGGTGAACCTGACCACCTTCGGGTCCCAGGGGCAGCAGCGGATCGCGACGCTGGCGCTAGAGTTCGCGGCGAGGGACTACGTGAGGGGGGCCGTTGGGGAGGATCCGATCCTGCTCTTCGACGACGTGATGAGCGAGCTCGACGAGCGGCGGAGAGAGTATCTGGCCGGGTACTTTCTGGAGAGCACGCAGGCCGTGATCTCGACGACCAACCTCGAGTATTTCGACGAAGAAATCTTGAGAAGAACCCGTATCATACGTATATCTGGTGGTTCCATCCTGGAGACCGCAACGGATGGTGCCAGGAGGTAGCGCTACCCTGCGAAACCGGCTTATTTAAGCCACAAACGGGTTTGAGAGCCGTTGGGAAAACGTGGGGGATGTGTTACAATCATCGGGTGCAGAGTTACGATGAGAAGAACGTCTCCGGCGAAGACGCCGGACTGAACAAGAGGAGGGTCCGGTTCTTTGGCGGCTAACCCCACGACCAAGAATACCAAGAGTGCTTACGATGCAAGTTCGATACAGGTCCTCGAAGGCCTCGAAGCCGTCAAGAGGCGCCCTGGTATGTACATCGGTTCGACTGGACCAAGGGGCCTTCACCACCTTGTAGGGGAGATCGTCGACAACTCGATCGATGAGGCCCTCGCCGGGTACTGCTCGGAGGTACAGGTCACCGTCCACCCCGACGACTCCGTTACGGTCATCGACGACGGGCGCGGTATGCCGGTGGGCAAGATGGCGAAGTACGGGAAGTCGGCGACCGAGGTCATCCTCACGACCCTTCATGCCGGCGGGAAGTTCGATGGCCAGGGCTACAAGGTCTCTGGTGGACTACACGGTGTTGGCGCCTCCGTCGTGAACGCGCTCTCCGAGTGGCTCGAGGTCGAGGTCAGGCGCGAAGGGCACGTATGGGGCCAGCGCTACGAGCGTGGGTTCCCGAAGGGCGCCCTCACAAAGGACCGCAAGCTAAAGAAGGGCGAGGGAACGGGGACGACCATAAGCTTCAAGCCCGACCCCGAGGTCTTCACCGAGACCGTCGAGCTCTCCTTCGACACCCTGAGCCGCCGCTTCCGCGAGTCGGCCTTCCTGAACAAGGGCTTGAAGATCCGGCTTCTGGACGAGCGGGAAGAGGACAGGGACGTCACTTACCAGTACGATGGCGGCATCAGGGACTTCGTGGAGCACATCAACGAGGCGAAGGATCCCGTTCACAAGACCGTCTTCTACCTCGAGCGCGAGGAGGAGGTGGGGGACGTCGAGGTCGCGATGCAGTGGAACAGCGGCTTCCAGGACTCCGTCTTCACGTTCGCCAACAACATCAACACCCACGAAGGCGGCGCCCACCTCTCCGGTTTCAGGTCGGCGCTCTCGCGCACGGTCAACGCCTACGCCAGGCAGAAGGGCCTTCTCAAGGAGAAAGAGGAGAGCCTCACCGGCGACGACATCAGAGAAGGCCTGGCCGCGGTCATCTCGGTCAAGCTCTCCGAGCCCCAGTTCGAGGGGCAGACCAAGACCAAGCTCGGGAACACAGAGGTCAAAGGCCTCGTCGAGAGTGCGACCAACCGCTACCTGGCCGAGTTCCTGGAGGAGCGTCCTGGTGAAGCCAAGGCCATCGTCAATAAGGCGTTGCAGGCAGCGCGGGCGCGGCTCGCGGCCAGGACGGTGAGGGAGAAGATCCGCAAGGGCTACCTGGAGAGCTCGACGCTGCCAGGCAAGCTCGCCGATTGCTCATCCAAAGACCCTGCAAGGAGCGAGCTCTACATCGTCGAGGGCGACTCTGCGGGCGGGAGCGCCAAGCAGGGTAGGGAGCGGAACTTCCAGGCCATACTGCCATTGCGGGGTAAGATCCTCAACGTCGAGAAGGCCAACATGAACAAGGTC
Organism: uncultured Rubrobacteraceae bacterium; assembly: GCA_902806095.1. Classification (GTDB taxonomy): domain Bacteria; phylum Actinomycetota; class Rubrobacteria; order Rubrobacterales; family Rubrobacteraceae; genus Rubrobacter_D. Next base: position 15,903 of record CADCVF010000074.1, on the reverse strand, counting down.
CTCTCCAACGTCGAGATACAGGCCATGATCTCCGCTATAGGCGCCGGCGTAGGGGAGACCTTCGAAGTCGAGCAGGTCCGCTACAACAAGATCGTGCTCATGACCGACGCCGACGTGGACGGAAGCCATATTCGAACGCTGGTCCTGACGTTCCTGTTCAGGAACATGCCTGAGTTGATCGAGGCCGGATACGTGTACATAGCGCAGCCGCCACTCTACAAGGTGACGCACCAGCGCAAGGATTATTACGTCTACAACGACAGGGAACTACAGGAGACCTTGACACGCTTGAACGCGAACGGCAACGCCAACATCGGACGCTTCAAGGGCCTCGGGGAGATGAACCCCATCCAGCTCTGGGAGACGACGATGGACCCGCAGAACAGGACTCTGCTCCAGGTCGCAGTCGAGTCGGCCGCGGTCGCGGACGAACTGTTCACGGCGCTCATGGGCGACAAGGTCGAGCCGCGCAAGATATTTATAGAGGAGAACGCCAGAGAGGTGAAGAACCTGGATGCTTGATACTTTCTCGGGGAACATACGCCCCCACTCCATAGAAGACGAGATAAAGGACTCTTTCCTCTCCTACGCGATGAGCGTGATCGTCTCGCGCGCCCTGCCCGATGCGAGAGATGGGCTGAAGCCCGTACACCGCAGAGTTCTCTACGCGATGCACGACCTCGGATTGCAGCCCAACAGGCCCTACCGCAAGAGCGCGACGGTCGTGGGCGAAGTGATCGGAAAGTACCACCCGCACGGCGATTCCGCGGTCTACGACACCCTTACCAGACTCGCGCAGGACTTCTCGATGCGTTACCCGCTGGTTGATGGTCAGGGTAACTTCGGGAGCGTGGACGGAGATCCACCGGCGGCTATGCGCTACACAGAGGCACGTTTGACACGGATGGCGACCGAGATGCTCAGGGACATCGGGTCAGACACCGTCGACTTCGTACCCAACTTCGACGAGAGCCAGCGCCAGCCCGAGGTTTTGCCGGCGAGGTTCCCGAACTTGCTCGTCAACGGCTCAGACGGCATCGCTGTCGGCATGGCCACCAAGATCCCACCCCACAACCTCGGCGAGGTCATAGACGCGACGGTGGCCCTCATCGACGACCCTGATCTCGACGACGAGCAGATCGCCAAACACATCAAGGGACCCGACTTCCCGACGGGGGGCGCGATCGTCGGCCTGCGCGGCATCCGCGACGCGCTTCAGACCGGGCGGGGCTCCGTGCGGGTGCAGGCCAAGGCCCACACCGAGCAGATCAAGGGCAACAGGACCCAGATAGTCGTCACCGAGATCCCTTACCAGGTCAACAAGAGCTACCTGCTCCAGAAGATCGCCGAGCTGGTCAAGGATCGCAAGCTCCAGGATATCTCCGACCTGCGCGACGAGTCGGACCGCAACGGCATGCGCATAGTGATCGAACTAAAGCGCGAGGCCATTCCCAAGGTCGTACTGAACAACCTCTACAAGCACACCCAGATGCAGCAGAGTTTCGGGGTGAACCTGGTCGCCCTCGTCGACGGCGTGCCGAGGACGCTCTCCTACAAGCAGGTCCTAAAGCACTACGTCGCCCACCAGTTCGACGTGGTAACGCGCAGGACGCGCTACGAGCTCGGACGGGCGAAGGCACGGGCGCACATCCTCGAAGGACTGCTCATCGCGCTTAAGGACCTCGATGAGGTTGTGGCGACCATCCGCCGCTCGCGCAGCGTGGAGACGGCGCGTAAGAACCTGATGAAGGGGTTCACCCTCTCAGAGCGCCAGGCGCAGGCGATCCTCGACCTCAGGCTGCAGAGACTAACCGCGATGGAGCGCCAGAAGGTCGAGCAGGAGCACAGGGACCTGCGCGAGAAGATCGCGTACCTCGAGGGCCTCCTGGCCGATGAGTCCAAGGTCTACGGGATCATCAAGGAAGAGCTCGGCGAGGTCAGGGCGGCCTACGCGGACGAGCGCAGGACGGCTATCACGGCCGAGGAAGGCGTCGACTTCGAGATAGAGGACCTCATAGCCGAGGAGGAGATGGTGATCTCCATCTCCAACGGGGGTTACCTGAAGAGCGTCCCCGTCAACTCATTCCGCAAGCAGGGCCGCGGCGGGGTCGGCGTCGCCGGGATGGAGCTCAAAGAGGGCGACTACATCGACCACCTCTTTATCACGACGACACACCACTACATGCTCTTCTTTACGAACAAGGGCAAGGTGTATCGACTCAAGGTCCACCAGCTACCGCGCATGGGCCGAGCGGCGAAGGGACGCCACATCGCCAACATGCTCCCTCTCTCGCAGGGCGAGCACATCGCTTCCGTCCTCGCCACCAGGGAGTTCGATGAGGCCGAGTACCTGCTCTTCGCGACCAGGAGAGGCGTCGTCAAGAAGACGAGGTTCCTCGAGTACAACACGCCCCTGAAAAACGATGGGATCATCGCGATCAACCTCGCCGGCGAGGACGAGCTGATCTCCGTCCGTTACGCCTCCGAGGGCGATGAGGTCGTAATCGTGAGCCGCAACGGGAAGGGCATCCGATTCCCCCAGACCGACGCACGACCGATGGGACGGGCTACGGCAGGGGTGAAGGGCATCACGCTCGGTAGAGACGACGTCGTGCTCTCTATGGACGTGATCTCCGACGACGCGGCCGACCTTTTCATACTCACCGAGTGCGGTTTCGGCAAGCGCACACCCCTCTCGCAGTACAGGGCGCAGGGACGCGGCGGCCAGGGGGTGATCGCTATGAAGACCGACGGAGAACGCGGCAAACTCGCCGGTGTGCGGGTCGTCCGTCCGGGACTCCACGAGCTCATGATCGTCTCCAACTTCGGGACGACCATCCGCATGGATGCCGACTCTGTCTCGCGGCAGGGCCGCGCGGCGCAGGGTGTCAGGGTGATGAACCTGAGGAGCGGCGACTCGGTAAGCGCCATAGCCAAAGTCATCTCTTCTCGATCCACAGACGCCGAGGGCGCAACAGACGAGCTCGCGCTGGATGAGATCTCTGGCGATGTGCAGGCTGGCACCTCTGCCGCGGGGCTTCCCGAACCAGGCGGCAACGGGGCGGTGCCAGGTGCATAGCGAGTGCCAGGGCGTGGTCGAGTGCACGGCCCTCGTCCTCGCCGAGAGCTGCACGGAGTACGAGGACAGACTGACGCTCTTCGGGATACTCGATGAGATCCGGCCTGACGATGCAAGCGAGACCTCGTTCGTCGTATACACCAAGTTCGAGGGCTGTGAACACGCCTCGGACAAGGAGCGCAAGGCCCGCATCCTCGTCGCCGACGAGGACGGAGAGGTCCTGATGGAGTCGGCCGAGTATTCCGTCTACCTCGACGGAACAGAAGAACCAGTAACGATAGTAGCCGCCTTCGACCTGCCCGAGGGGTTCGAGGTCGGGGAGCAACTACTCTGGATCGAGGCCGTCCTCGACGAGGAGACGCTCTCCCAGACGGTAGTCAGGATCCGCGACCGCTACAGTGTATAAGAAACCAACAGAGGCCTGGAGATCCGGGCCTCTCCTCTACGTTAGGAACCCTACTCATGCCTGAAGATCTGGCAATATTCATCGACTGGGAGAACATCTACATCTCCACGGTCACGGAGTACAAGTCCAGGCCGAACGTCTCGGCCATACTGGAGAAGGCCCGCGAGTACGGACGCATCGTCTCGGCTACGGCCTACGCCGACTGGACCGACGGCGACTTCCGCCAGGCCCCGCCGACCCTCTACTCGAACGGTATCTCGCCGCGCTACATCTCGGCCAGATACTTCCCCGGCGGCAAGTCCCAGAAGCGCCGCACCAACTCCATAGACGTGATGCTCGCGGTCGAGTGCTCGGACTTTTTGCACGACCACCCGCAGGTGGACACCTACGTTCTCGTCACCGGCGACGGGGACTTTATCCCGCTCGTCAGCCTGCTCAGGAGCAAGGGTAAGAACGTGGTCGTGATCGGGGTCTCCGAGGCGACTTCGTACCACCTGATCGAATCCGCAGACCACTTTGTCTCCTATGCCTCCCTACTCGAGGAGGACCGCGCCGCCCGCGCCCAGGACAGGGAACCGAAGAAGGAGGCCGCGGACCCCTACAGGGAGCTGGTAAGGGCCGTCCAGACGCTGAAAAGGGGCGGCAAGACGCGCGTCCTCGGCCAGGTGAAGCAGCAGATGATCGTGCAGCTAGGCTCTTTCGACGAGCGGAACGCCGGCTTCAAGAAGTTCAAGGACTTCGTCGTCGAAGCGGAGCGCCGCGGCCTGGTGAACACCGTCGACCAGGACCTCGAGCTCCAGGTCTATCTGCCTGACGAGAAGGTCCCCGACCTGCAGGAGACCGACCTCGCGGCCGAAGAGCCCACCCCACAGAGCCAGTCCGCAAACCGCAGCAGGAGCAACGGCAGGCCAGCGCGCGAAGAGATCCAGCAAGACCCAGAGCCCGGCTTCGATCTCCTCGAAGACCTGACACCCTACGAGCTCAAAACGGTCTGCACGAGAGTCGCCTCCCTCGAACAGCCGGCCACCTTCGTGGAGATCTTCTCCAGCATCCGAGATCTCGACGAGCGCGGCGAACTCGAGCTCTCTCGGGAGGAGATCGGGGACGTCATAACCGCCATGCTCGATGCGGATTACCTGAACAAGGTGCGCCAGAGACCCTACAAACAGGCGAAGTCCGACATGACCTTCTACACCCTGAACGCCGACAAGCAAGAGGTCAAGAGCGCCCTGCAGAAGGCCTGAGAGCCTTCTGCAGGGCGCGCACTTCAGCACGCTGCGCCCTTCGGGCTTCGCTCGTCGGCACTTCAGCATGGCGGCTGCGCCGCCTTCATGCTGCGGACGCTAGTCTGCCAACTTGTACACAGTAAGAGCGGCTAGGCAGAGGGCGGCCGCTATCTGGACCATAGACACCCCTGCCACCTGCACCGCCGGGGCGCCGGTGAACAAGACCTGTAAGGCGACTATCGCGCCGAAGCCGATGGCGAACCAAAGTATCGCCTTGATCCTGTATCCCTCGCCCCGCTCGCTCCAAACAGCCATCCCGAACAGCGCAGGGATGTAGAACGCCAGGATCAGGGGCACCAGGCGCAGGATGCCAACTCCTATGTCGAGTACAGTCTCCATGGTCCAAGTCTACACCAGAGGTTCCGGGTTACTGGAAAATCGTTCACGCCGTATGTACGCTGGTAGCCTAGTACGATTAAATAGAGGCGGTGGTGCGCGTGGGAATAAATCAGAGGGTTTCGCTCAGAAGGTTCATAGACGACATCCGCCGTTGGGTGGACGAGGACAGGAGCGACGAGTGGATCGCCAGCGCTCTCGGGACGAGCCCATCGTCGGTGCAATCGTTCCGCTCGCGCAACGCCATCTACCGCCGCGGAGCCGGCTCGACGCTGCACGACCCCCAGGACTATTCTTCCTACGAAGGGGTGCTCGAGCCAGCAGGCCCAGGCGTCTGGTTCGACCCCGAAGTCGGGAACGACCCGCGCTGGCAGAAGCGCTGGAACAGCATCGAGAGGGTCGAGCTACGCCTCACACCGACCAGGATGGTGCTCGTCCGCCGTGGAGGCGCCAGGAGCTCACAGGTCGGCTCGTAAGGTATAATCCGATGGGTCCGGGCCGTCCGACCCGTCGCTGCGTTTTGGGGCTCGTCCCCATGGCGTAGAGCAAAGTCCGGACTCGTAGCAGAGGCCGCTCGGGTCAATAACCCGAGGGACGGAAGGGCGCAAGCCCCCCGTCACGTCAAGTGCAACAGAGAGCAGACCAGCCGATGGATCGGGTAGCTCCGCTACCGATCACAGGTGATGGGTGAAAGGGTGGGGTAAGAGCCCACCGGCGGCATCCCGCGAGGGACCGGCCAGGCAAACCACCGGTGCGAGCAAGCCAAATTGTCCCGTCGGGCGGTTCACGAACCGCCCCTACACGGGGCTGGTAGGTGCGGCTCCTTTTGGGGCCCGGGGATTCCCCGGAGATGGATGGCGGGATAAAGCAGAATCCGGCTTACAGGACGGCCCTGACCTTTGTATATGCGACTTCCTCTTCGCACAGCATGTTTTGACCCCACGTTTTACCCCAACCGGCTCTGTTACTGCCTCCGCAAGAGGTAGTTCGCGATTTTCAGGGCCGGCTTGGCGCCATTGGGATTTGCCACCGCGAAGCACAGCAAAAATAGCGGCACACCCTTGGAGTTTCGGAGGGGCAACGGGCTCTTGGATACTCCGACGAAGACCTGCTCGAGACGATTCACGAAAAAGCGTCCTATGGCGTCGAAATTCGTGCGTTTGGCGTGCCCCGTTTCTTCCCCGAAGGCTTCGAACATGCTCAACTGGGTATCGGCCTCCTCGTAAAACGCCCCTTTCCAATCCTCGGTCCCGAAGAACCGAGTCAGGCGCTGGGCTTGTCCACCCTCGGGAATATCGTGCCTCGTGAGCAAGCGGTTAACCGCTTGTCCGAGCGGGAAGAGTATCCATAGATCGATCGCCTTTGTCGCAGCTATGGCCTCGATTGTAGACCAATCGACTTGCATACCGTACGGGTCTAGGAAGACGACTGCCCGGTTCACTTTCCAGTTCGTCTTTCGACACCACTCCTGCAAGAAGGTGTTGGCGTCGGCTGCTAGCACCGATATCCGATCGGCCAGCTCCGGGAACTCTTGTCGCAGCGCGGCAAGGCTTTCGGCGTGGGCAGGGTTTCGGTCGACGAAGATGTAGCGTCCGAACGGCGGCTTGGTTCTAAGCGCCACGTAGGCGCTGCCCTTCTTCAAGGCGTCCGCATCCGGATCTTCCAAGGCGTCTTCGAACAGCGAACCTTCCGCGCGGTCCTCAGCGACTGGCGAGGTGCGAAACCCCGTACCGGCGAACGCGTCGAGGTAGATAGTGTTGAGCTTGGACGCCCTGAGGTTGCCTGAAAAGATCGTCATGTAGGCGTCCAGGTAATCGTCGATGCGTTGGAGCTTATCCTCGGTCCAGGGCCCGCCGAACGAATGACCCACTGCCCGCCCCCTTCACTGGACACGCGTTGCGGCCCAGAACCCGCCATCAACTACCGTTTCGGACGTGCCCTAAGGCACGAGTGAGAAGTATACGACGAACCGAGCATCACGGAACTTAGGGAACACGAGGATCGCTCGTGGTAGAAGCGCGTCGCTAGTTCACGGGAATTGGGGCACGTGAGGTGGGTTCAGCGGACTGGAGAAGCAACTTCTCTTTGTTCGTTGTGAGTTTGGGACGCACCCGGCATCTCGTCCCAGGTGCGTCCGTCCAGAGTTCGTCCACCGACCTTTGGCTTGGTCCCTCCCCACTGCTTGAAGAAAAATGCAGCGCCGGCCTCCTCGGCCTGGGTGCGAATATCTCTTACCCACTGCGCTTCTATAGGCCGGTGTCCCCGGCCAGACTCCCCGCCAACGATGACCCAATGGATATCCTCGAGGTCGAGGTGGAGGGGGCCGATCAGGGGCTCGCAGGAGAGGAAACGGACGACTGCGGGTACCCGCCGCAGGTAGTCGATGCGCTGCCGCACTCGGTCGTCCTCTACACTCGTGCCTAGCCAGGCATTGGGAAGCGGCAGGGCCGGCGGCTGGATAGTGCCGAGCTTTGCGCTCGGGATGCCGGTCCGGATCTCGCTCATGGCGGCTTCGATGTGCAGAGCCCGAGCGTCGAGCGACTCGAAGTACTTGGCCATCCTCTCGGGGCGTTTCGTGAGGACCTGGAAGGTGTGCCGCGTCGCAAGCGCCATTACCGCGAACACGCGGTCGACAAACTCGAAGGGTACTAGCTCGTGGAAGAGGTCCGACATACTGTTAACGAAGATCCTCCGCGGCTTCGTCCAGCGAAGCGGCGTGTCAAGCTTCTCGGTATGCATCTTCACGTTCTTCGTTGCGTTCTTCTTCGTCCAGGGTAGGTCCGTATAGCCGTCCTGTCCCATGGCAGCCAACCGTGGCGCCAATGCTGCCGCGTAGCAGTTGCGGCAGCCCTCGGAGACCTTAGAGCAGCCGGTTACCGGGTTCCAGGTCGCGTCGGTCCACTCTATGGCGGTGTTGGTGCTCGACACACGTACCTCCCCAGGCGAAGTCTACGCCCGCATTGTAGGGAAACAACGAGCAATTTTGCGATCGGTTCATCATCGCTCTGACAGCCACCCCAGCAGTTCCCGCCTCAGGTAAACGAACCGCTGCGGTGTCACGGCGTGGCGAGGGAGAGAAGGCGCGATCTCCCTGAAGCTCGAGTAGGGCAGACCCAGGAAGTCCGCCGCCGCCTCAGAGGTCATGGGCCCGTAGACCTCGTCCGGGTCGAACTCCGTTATAGCGAACGTTTCGCGGATCCGCTCCTCGGCGATCCTGGTCGCCTCGCCGGCAATTCGGTCCGCGAGGATCTCCTCTAGGGACGACGCGGGTACAGCGTGCCGGCACTGCTCCGTGGCGAGTACGTCAGATAGGCCCATGTGGTTACTTCTTGCCAACGTTGAGTCCGAGAGCCTCCCATGCCTGTGCTGTTGCTTTACTAAGGCACCTTGAGAATGTTGCGCCCTTCCTTCGCGTGGCGCAGCCGCCTAGACAAATAAGCGATCGACGTTGAGGAGACAAAGCCGGCATTGCCGCGCTCCCTCCGATGCTCGTAGGAGTCATGCCACCGCCTCCCACTTTCGGACATATTCGCTAAACCAACACGCAAGGGCCGTCGCCAAAACGAGGTCATCGTGATCACCCTCGCGCCAGTGCTCATAGGAGTCGTGCGCCGTCCTGGGGTCGATCTTGACCCGGAAGTTCAAGAGCTCCTTTTTGAGGACCGGGGCCAGCTCCAGCTCCGGCGCTATCTTGAGACGGCCGTTCTGCAGGAGGACCTGGACGGCGGCGACGAGGTCCCTCTTTGGCACGCGGTAGCTCAGGTCGGCCGGCTCCCAGGTGACGGCCGATCCGCCGTGGATGGTGACCGAGATCGGTCGGACACCGCGCTCGAAGAACGAATCGACCACGCTGGCGCCAACACCGGTCCGGTCGACAAGTAGGCGGGTGTACAGTAAGCGTCGCCTAAACGGCTCGCGGGAAAGTAGCCTATGCACCGCGCGGACGATGTCCGTGTACTTGGTGCCGAGCTCGAATCTCTGTAAGTGCCTTACTGCCACCGGTACATCGCCGGCCAGAGGTCCTACGCGGTACGCAGCGTTGACGGCCAGGATACGCTCCGCGTAGAGAGGTCCGACGGCGGACGGCGAGACCCACCCGCCTGGCTCTATGCCATCCGGAAAGAACACCCCGAAGTCGGCCCAGTCAACTAGAGAACCGGTCCAGAGCTGCGTTTCCAGCACGGCTAGGGCCGTGTAGTCCTGGCTCTGCCCGAGGTCTAGTCCGACGTAGTAGAACACTAGCCTGTCTTTTCCTCTGGCTCCGCTGGGGCTCCGAAGAGCGGCGTGACGCCCGGGTCCAGCGCGCCGACGACGTCTTCGAAGCTGAAGATGGCGTCCTCCGTTTCGACGAACACGCAGCGGTACTCCTGATCGAAGATCCTGCGCGGGAGGCTGCGGCGCTCCTCCTCGAGGAAAGCCTCGGAGATGCGCGGGCACTCCTCGGCCGGTACCTCGTAGCGTTCCCATCCCGCGCCCCCCGTCCACTCCTCAAAGAACACGCCGCGGCGCCCTGCCGGCGTGGAGAGCATTATCAAAGCCCCGCCCGAGACGGCCAGCATCGGACGCACGGCGAAGTACAACCCGTCGTCCACACGAGAGGCCTCGTCGAGGACGAGGAGATCAACGCCGGAGAAGCCGCGGATCGTCTTCTCCGAGCCGGGCAGCGCCTCTATGCGGCTACCGTTAGCAAGCCGCATGCCCAGCTTGCGGTAGGAGTCCGGTGCCACCGAATGCCCCAGCTTGCGGTAGGCCTGCGCGACCTTCCCGAAGGTTTCTTTGGCTTGGCGCTCAGCCGGGGCGAGGATCAACACCAGCGAGCCGGGATGGTAGAGCGCCCGGTGCAGGGCGATAAGGGCGGCCGTCGTGCTCTTGCCGCTCTGCCTGCAGCAGTTCAAGAGTATGCGATCCAAACCAGAGCGGAGGAGATCAGCCTGCCAGTCGTCGGGTTCAACCTCCACGGAACGTGCGAACGCCACGCGGTCGAACGCCATTCTCAGATCGTCAGCTAGTAGAGTCATCGCTCACGCTCGTGAGGGCCCTCAAGAACGACTCCCGCGCCTCTGAGTGCGGCCCTAATGCCTGGAGGATTGCGGTCCGCAGTTCGATCCACTCGGTGGTCAAGTGGATGTTGAAGATCGGGGTTGTCTGTATCAGCTGCTCGACTTTCGCCTGTAGCTCGAGAGCTTTGAGTGCTTTGTCGCAACCGAGCAGCGCGGCACGGATGTCGCCCTCCTCCTCAGCCTTCTCCTTGAGGCGGTGAACGTCCTCCTTGACCTTGGTCACCTCGCCAGCGAGATCCTCGGCATTGTCGCGCTCTACCGCTTCGTATGCCTTGACCAGAAGTGCAGGCAAGTGCTCACGGGAATGTCGCTGCAAGGCGCCGGTCGAGATGTCGTGGCGTGACGCTATGTGCCGATAAGGCTCGCGGTGCACGAGGGCCACGTCGATCTGGTGCCGCTCTGCGTGGGAGCAGATTGTGCACACCCGGGTCACGCTACGCTCCGGCCAGCCCCACGACGCAGAGGCGACGCCAGCGGGCCAGAGTCCTCGCGCCCTCGGTGTTCGTGACGTCGCCGACCGGGCGATGGTCGAGGTACCCGCCGCGCGCCTCCTGGTGGGAGCCGTGTCCGTTCGCGTATACGGTTTTCGGGCTGCAATTCGAACACGCGCTCGGCGGCAGTCCTCTCGCCGCCTTCCTATCCGGCGTGATCGCACCCGTCGTGCCGTTTCCTGCCGCCGGGCTTACCAACGCCCCTATGACGTGCTCCAACGTGGGGGCTTCTACCTTTACGTCGTGCGGCCCGACAGCGGGCCGTGCCGGTTGCCCCGGCTTCGCGGTGCGCCTGTTCGGGCGAGCACGGGCCGAGAGCCGTTGCCACATCGGGCGGTAGATGGGCGGAGGTGTCAGGGCTAGCGGCGTTCTGACTCCTCTTGCATCCAGGATTCGAACTGCGAGAGACCCTTTTCGGCCTCCACGTGGATATCCGAGGACGCAGCAAAGCCCGAGACGCGCGCCTCGGCACTGAGGGCCTCAAGCTCTGCGAGGCGCCTCAAGAGTTCGTGACAAAGTGGTATGGTCTCTAGCTGCGCCATCTCGCGGCCCGCCTTGACCGCCTCCGCGAATCCCAAGGCTCCCGTCTCTTCAAGCAGCGCGCGAAAGCCCTTGTCCGCCATCTCCATCTGGATAAGAAGGGTACCGTCATGCGGCCCCGTGCCCTTCTTGATCTCCTCTATCTGGGCTTCGCGAAGTGCCTTGAACCCCTTCATCACCTCGATGAGCCTCCTGAGAGCATCTGCAGATTGCGGGATAATTCGGTGTTCCTCTTCGACGGAGCTGTCGAAGTCCGACTGCCCAGCCTCTTCTTCTGGGCTGCGCCGATCGGGAGGCCCCGGAGGTGGGGCCTCAGCTTTTCCCGCGGCGACAAGCTCCTCGAGGAGCTCCTCCACCGGCACGCCGTAGCCATCGGCGATTTTGGCGAGCGTCGGGTATTGGGCTTCCTGCGTACCGAGCTCGATTCGTCTAAGGGTGTGGCGGTCCACGCCGACCTGCTGTGCCGCGTCCTTGACAGTGAGCCCACGCTGCGCTCGCAAGAGCCGCAGCCTGTCTGCAAGAGACTTTTGCATCATGCGCTGACTATCCCTTTCTGTGCCGTCTATGGCGCGACCAGATACTACCACAGCATACCTTTACTCTACAAGGTGCACCGTGGGTTGACATGGTGCACCACAGAATGTACCATCTTCTTCGATGGACCTTCAGTGGATAAAGAGAGAGCCCGCGAGACCTTTTGGCAGAGGTGGATCGCGAGCTCTGGCATAGGAAGGCGGTGCCTCCTGGCCCACCATAATAACACCAGCGCCCACTCCTAGGGCGCAATACGGCTTTGCTGCAGGCACTGCGTGCCTAACCACCCACGAGAAAGCGAGTAAGTGAATGGTTTTGGTGAAGAAATCCGCCGGAAACAGCGGCGGCGCCCCGAGCCTCGATATCCTGGCGGCCAAGCTGCGGATCGTCGAGGCTGAACTGTCTCTTGAGGAGCGAGAGGTCAAGCTCGACAACGGCCGCACGTTCATGGCCGAGCCCAACCTGAATGTAAAGGTCGAGGTCGTCGCGAACATGGTCGACCCTGGCGTTGATGAGGGCGTGAGATTCTACGACCGCTTCAAACTGAAGAAGGACGACGGTGAGTGGTCGTTCGCTAAGTACTCCAAGCTCGGCAACCTGATCATGGTTCGCTACGGCGAAGAGTGGTTCGACGACCCGCGGGCCGAGTTCGAGGAAGCAGACTTCGAGGACTTCGAGTTCATAGCCCAGATCGAGCCGAAGTCAGACTCGAAGGGAAAGCCCTTGACTGGCAACACGATCAATTGGAAGTCGATCAGGCCGGCCGGTGGGGCCGAGGAGAAGGAGGCTAAAGAGGCTCGAGCCTCGGCGTCCAGAGAGGAAGAAGGCGACTTCGACAATATCCCGCTCTAGCGGGAACGAGTGAGGGCCGGGCTATCCCCCGGCCCTCTTGTGCTTAGGGAGGATTATATATCGTGCATGAGGAGCTTTCACCCCTCGAGAAAGTCCTCGACCGGCTGGAGGACTACAAGGTTCGTAAGGACGAATACCGAGCCCGTTGCCCAGCGCACAACGGCAACTCCGACGATTCGCTCTCTATCAAGGAGGGCGACGACGGTCGCGCCCTTCTTATATGCCATGCCCACTGCGAGATAGAAGATATCCTGGAGGCTCTCGACCTCGGCATGACCGACCTTTTCGTCCAGGGCAAGGGCCACCATTCGCCCGGTGCGGCGAAGAAGTCCAAGAAGGCGGCTGGTCCGGGTGATGAGAAGCACAAGATCCTGACTACCGACGAGCTGCCCGACGGCACGTACTGGGAGTTCACCTCTCCTGCGGGAGAGGTCCTCTACATCCAGCGCCACAAGCGCGAGTATTACCGGAAGGTAGGGGAGGACCGGTGGGTCACGTATAAGGGCGTGCTCGATGACATCGCTCAGGTTCTCTACGGGCTGCCGGAGCTTATCGACGGCGTCCGGGCCGGGAAAACCGTATATCACCTAGAGGGTCTGAAGGACGTGGAGACCGCTCGCAAGAAGTTGGGCGTCGTCGCGACGACGAGCGGTTCGACGTCGTCGTGGAGGCCTGAGTTTCGCTCCCACTACACGGGCGCCGACGTCGTGATCATACCTGACAAGGACACCCCGGGTCGCAAGTATGCTGAAGCGGTCGCGCGCGACCTTCTCCGCGTGGCGCGCAGCGTGAAGGTAGTAGAGCTGCCGGGTCTCGACAAGGGAGGAGATCTTACCGACTGGCTCGATGCCGGTCACACACAGGACGAGTTCTTCGCGCTGGTCGAGGAGTCGCCCGCATACGGTCCGGAAGAGGAAGAACCTTGGTCGGAGCCGGTGCCCCTCGAGATCAAGCTGCCGAACATCCGGCCGCTCGACGAGCTGATGGTGCCCGAGCCGCTCAGAGAGTGGGTGCTCGACACGTCGAGGCGGATGGACAATGCGCCCCCGGACTTCGCCGCCGCCGCGGCGATCGTAGTCGCCGGCGCCCTTCTCGGTCGCAAGGTCGGGGTACGTCCCAAACGCAACGACGACTGGACCGTGATCTCGAACCTCTGGGGCGGGCTGGTGGGGCTGCCGGCGAGCATGAAGACACCCACCCTCAATCAGGTATTGAGGCCCGTCAAGAGGCTGGCTGCAGAGGCCCGCGAGAGGCACGAAGAGGCCCTCAAGGAGCACGAGCTCGACATGATGGTCGTCTCGGCCGAGAGGGCCGCCCTCAAGAAGGAGCTGGAAGCCACGGCGAAGAAGGTCGTATCCGCCAGCGCCTCGCGCGGCGACCTCAATGGGATCCGCGCCGACCTCGAGGACCTCGAGGAGCCCGATCCTCCCATGGCCAGGCGCTACACGACGAACGATACCTCTATCGAGAAGATGGCCGAGCTCCTCATGTACAATCCCGATGGGCTCCTCCTCTACCGCGACGAGCTTACGGGCTGGCTCCGGTCCCTGGATAAGGCCGGCCACGAGGCCGCGAGGGCCTTCTACCTCGAGGCGTGGAACGGCGACGGGTCCCACGAGGTCGACCGGATAGGCCGCGGCTCGCTGTTCGTGAAGGCCGTCTGCGTCTCGATCCTGGGCGGGATCCAGCCCGGTCCGCTCTCCTCCTACGTCGAGGGTGCTTTCGACGATGGCGAGAGTGCCGACGGTCTCCTCCAGCGCCTCCAGGTCCTCGTGTATCCCGACCGCGGTTGCTTTGACCCGACGGACCTCTCCCCCGACCTCGACGCTCGAGACCGGGCTTACAAGGTCTTCAAAGAGTTGGCCGACCTCGACGTCGAGCAGTTCGTCGGGCACGCGCCCGGCGAGGCCGAGGAGGTACCCTACCTCAACTTCGACGACCGGGCCCAGGAGGTCTTCAACGACTGGCGAGCCGCCTTCGAGGGCGAGATCGTCGCAGGAAACTACCCGGCAGCCCTCGAGAGCCACTTCATGAAGTACCGCTCGCTGTTTGCCTCGCTGGCCCTCGTCTTCGAGGCAATCGACTTCGTAGACGGGGTGGAGGGGGCCGGGGTGGTCATCACCAAGATGAACGCCGCGCGGGCCTACGTGTGGTGCGAGTATCTCCGGTTGCACGCAGTCCGGATCTACTCGCCCATGCTCGACACGCCGGAGAGGCGCGCCGAGGTCCTCCTCAAGCGGATCCACCGCGGCGACGTCGAAGATGGCACGAAAACACGCGACATCTGGCGCCGGGGGTGGAGTCGGCTCGGGACCGCCGGCGACCTCGTCGAGGCAATGGCCGTCCTCGAGGGCCTCGGTTGGGTACGCCGGGAGGAGATCAAGCCCAACGAAGGCGGCCGGCCCTCCGAGATCCTTCGCCTCCATCCGGAGCTCCGGGAGTGAGGTCAAGGGGTTTTGGCGGTTTTGGCAGTTCATCGTTCGGGGGTTCTGGATAAATGAGGCACTTCGAGGAGGCCCTCGACACCCTCGAGAAACTGGAAACGCCAGAATCACCCGCTGCCAAAACCGCCAAAACTACCGAGGCCGAGCGCCTCGGCCTCATCGCGACCTGGTCGGCCCAGTTCGGGCACGTCTCGATGCACGACCCGGCGACCGGCGAGTGGCACGACCTCCAGACGAAGGACGCGCCTGAGTGGGCCGTGGGTGAGGCCCGCCGTCGTAAGGAGCAGTACAGAGGCGGCAACCACAGGGCGTACCGGCTGACATCGTCGGAGATGGAGGAGCTCTGGCGGGCGGAGTCTCCAGTCGACGAGGGCATCGTCGAAGATCACCCGCTCGAGGAGGACTAGGCGAGGTCCTCGGGCTTGACCTTCAATGCCCTGGCCAGGTGCCCGGCCGGCGTCGAACCGCGATGAAGTGGGCTTCTGCGAACTTCGCCTTGTGACGTCATTCTCCTAAGGTGAGCTTTCGCTTTCCCTGCTTATGCGACATTGGAACACGAGCGGATCGGAACATTCCAACTCTGGTCCGATCCTGTTCCGCTACCTCAAGGGTCTGCGAACTTCGCCATAACGGAGTTCCAAGAAGATCAGCTTAGCCCCGTCCCGCTACCTGGAGCATTAGGGACGGGGCGTGGGCTGTTCTCTCCGAAGTACAAACATTAGTTTGTAAAAAGAACATCCATGATCGCGCATATCTATCCATCGGTGTTACAAGCGGTATCGGGACGGGGCTATGCAAGGTGCCTGGACGGGTGTTTTTAGGGGTACCCGGGTGAGGATTTGCAGGATCTTGGATATGGACTTCGGAGAATTAAT
>CADCVF010000073.1 GCA_902806095.1 uncultured Rubrobacteraceae bacterium | reverse complement strand
ACGGCGGTCCTCAGCTCGGCCTCGCGGGTGGCCTTCTCGGTCTCGCGGAGGACCTTGTCGGTCCGCTCGGTGGCCTCCTCGACGACCCTCAAGCCCTGCTTGGTGGCCTGCTGGGTGGCCCGCAGACCTTGCTGGGCTACCTGTTCGGTGGCCTCGAGGCCCTGCCGGGTGGCCTGCTGGAAGGCCCTCATGCCCTCCTGCACATAGGCGAAGGGGTTGAAGAAGTCCGTGTAGGCCCCGACCCAACCCCGGGTGAGCGTCCGAAAGCACTCCTGCTGCCTGCCTATGGCACGCATGAAAGCCTCGGCGGTGCTGGCGTTGTGCTCGGCCTGCTCGCGCACCGCCTCCACGGCGTCCCCCGTCCAAGACTGGACGAACTCGGCGTTCTTCTGCTGGCGCTGGAGGAGTTTGACGCCTTGGGCGAAGAACTCCTGGGCGGCCCTGGCGTTGTCCTCCTGCAGCCTCACGAACTCGAGACCGCCTTCGGCTAGGCCGATGCTACGGCGCTGGGCAGCCGCGGCGTTCTCGGCTATGGCCTCGAAGGAGTGGCGCGGGGCCTCTGCCATTTGCTGGGCGGTGCGGGCCGTCTTGTCGATGTTAGCAGTGGTCTTCACCGTAGTACCTCCGTGGTAGCTAGTACTTGCTTGCCACTATGTTCCTACCACACATATGTTCAGTGTAAACCTCGCGGCGTCATGCGCATAAGTCCATCAAGGTCAAGGAGCAGACGTGCCACACCCCCGAAGACACGAAGCTTTTGGAAGGGGATAGCGCGGACCGGCGCTTGGCCGACATGGCCACTGTGCGCCGGTGGGCCGAGAACTCCCCGAGGCACGGCGGGGGCGCGAAGACGCCTGAAGATCCCGGACCGCCCGCGTGAGGCAGTTCACCAAAGGCGCCCGAACGTTACCGCCCTGTAGCGCAGATTTAACACGCCCTATATGTCCATCGCATATACTCCCGCCCTTCGTCGAACGAAAGCTACTTGATCGAGGTGTTCGAGGCAATGACACACGACGCACGCAACGACGCTCAGAAGACGCTCTACGCCCTGCTGGCCGGGGCCGAAGGGTGCGGGCCTGCCGCTAGGAACGCGCGGTTCGCCCACGACGACGAGCTCGCCGACTTCTTCTGCAAAGTGCAGGGGGAAGTGGTCGAGGAGGCCGGCAGGCTGCTAGCTCAGCGCACGGCCGAGTAGTAGAGATCCAACAGAGGAGCAGACCAACGTGAACCACGAAGAGTTCGCGAAGCGGGCAGGCAGGCGGCTCGAGGAAGTGGCCGACCGGCTCGAAGGCGAGGGCAGGAGGCTCGGGATAGACGGCGAGACCTCCAAGACCACGGCGCGGGCTAAAGAGTTAAGGGTGGCCGCGCTCTTGGTGCGCGAGGAGGCGACGGCCGTGAGCCGCGAGGGGTGGGGGTTTTCGAAGGAGGAGATCACCGCAAATCCGCCCCTGGAGGCGCAGGGTTAGACGGTTCCGCAAAGAGGCCGCGGCGTTGCGGTCAAGCTCCTCAAAGAGCGTGCCGCGATCCTGCACCCGCCGTCGTTTACCCGCGTAAGCCGAGGGTAGGTCGCTGGGCGGTGTAGCCGGGCACCACGAAGGGTATCGACGACTGCAAGTACTCAAACCCGAAACAAGGGAGTCAAAACCGAATGGATGATCAACAGCAGCAGAGGATAAACAGGGCGGCCAAGGAGTTCACCGATGCACTGGTGGCCGCGTACAGGACAACCTCCGAAAGCACCGCGGTGGCCCAGCAGCTGGGTGCTCGGCAGATCGAGTACTTCTTCAATACCGTGATCAACAACCTTCGCACCCAAGCCGAGGGCACTTCGCGGGTAACGCAGCAGTTGGCTGATCAGCAGCAGCTTGCACGCGAGACTACGCAGAACCTCGCGCAGATGTCGACGGACAACTACATGGATCTTCTTGACTCTATGTTTTCCTTCTACCAGGGGGGCGCGTCGAGGACCCAGAGGCGCGCCGAGGAAGCCCAGCGGCGAGTCGAGGGCGCCGAGGCAAGAGCCGAGGAAGCCGAGAGGCGCGCCGAGGAGGCCGAAAGGAGCAGGAGCGAAGCCGAGCGGCAAACCGAGGAGGCCCAGGGACGAGCTAAGGAAGCCGAAAAGAGCGCCAGGGCAGCCCAAAGACGAGCCGAAGAGGCCGAAAGAAGCGCCCAGGAGTCAGACAGACGAGCCGAAGAGGCCGAGAAACGAGCCGAGGGGGCTGAGAGACGCACCTTGGAAGCTGAGAGGCGTGCGGAGGAGGCCGAAAGGAGCAGGAGCGAAGCCGAGAGCCAGACGGGCGACGAAGAGGGCGGCCCCAACGCCGACGCCGTCCACCGCCCGCTGAGCCAGTGGATGCGGACCTCCGGCAGGTCGAAGGTCCGGGGGCGGAACACCAGATCTCGGGGACGGTCGTCGGGTAGAAGGTAGGGTTGAGCTCCCTCCTGACGATGCGCCGGAAGCAGAGAGAGCCTGGTCGCTCGTCAACGCCTTGCGGCATGGAGCCAGCGCCGTGCTGCTAGCAACGACCCCGCGGATCTGCCCAGGATTGGCAGATTTTCCTTGCTACCCCCACTTGCCGCGGTGGTACTACCTTCGCTGATCGTCGTAGGCTGGTTCGTAGTCAGATACGCCTTCTAAGGCCACTGAAAAAGGTTGCGCAACGGCTTGGGCCGGGTCCTACCGAAGGACTCCGGCACTTCTTCATGCCCTTATTCACCGGAGGGCGGGGAAGGTGAATTCTACGAAGTTTGACCACAGAGGGGTCCCGCGACCGGAATTGTTCCCAGTGCTACGTGCGCACCAGGTGCCTGTAGCTCTCGGGATACCTTCGCAAGAACTCACCCAGCCCCATAGGCGGGTGGCCGGTTAGCTCGCCGACCGTGCCGCTCACCACATCCATCTCGCCGCCCGCCACGCCCGCTAACGAGGTGACCCAGCCTTCGACCTCCCAGTCCGGCGCGCCGTAGCGAGAGTGTGCCTCGTATGCCTCCTCGATCGTCTCCGGATGGTAGGCGATGTCGCGACCTGTAGCCCGCGAGAAGAGCTCCGCGACCCGATGCAGCGTTAGCCTCTCTGGTCCGGAAACGTCGTAGGTCACGCCGCTGTGACCTTCTCCCAGCAGTACCGAGACCGCCGCGTCCGCCACGTCGTCGCGGGCCACCGCGGCGAAGCGGCCGTCCCCTGCCGGGCCACGGATGACGCCATCGTCGCCTACGATCCACGGGATCACGTCCATATAGACGTTGCCCCGCAAGAACGTGAAGTCGAGGCCGGTGCTGCGGATGTATTCCTCCGTATACCAGTGATCCCGGGCGAACGTGAATGTCGCGTCGGGAGCGGCCCCGACAAACGACGAGTAGACGATCCGCTTCACCCCGGCCTCGACCGCCGCATCCACGGCTCTCACGTGTTGCCGAACCCTGTCGGGCGCCTCGTGCACGGGGATCATAAAGAACGTGTGCACGCCGGCGAGGGCCCGACGCATCGAGGCGGGATCTCGGTAAGAGGCCTCAACCACCTCCATCTCGGGGAGGTCGGCGTCGCGACCGGCGTCGAGCATGATCAACCTGGCGTTTTGTCCCGCGCTCGCGAGGCGGCGCGCTACGCGCCCTCCCAAGGCGCCGGTTACGTCGGAGATTGCGAGCGCCGTATCTGGAGGTTGATCGACCATGCCATCACGAGCGTACCACTACCGGGCCGCCGCTCGCCACAGCTGCTTTATTCACCCGAGTAGTGCGCGGAAGGGGCGTTCTCAGAAGTTCGTATGCGACCTCTCGTATAACGCTGTCGCGGTGGGGGAGAAGCGGGCTTATGATTGTCGCGAGAGCTCGTGCCCCATCGAAATATCTGGGAAGCGTGCATAAAGATCCGCCATGCCGTATACCACTGGTGTTGGCACGACCTCTGACACCACTCAGGGCGCAACACGCGGCAATTGCGCGCAACCGTGAGCAAAGAAAGTCGTCTAGATAAGACGATTCTGCGACCTTAGGCAACACTCAGAAACGGATGTCGGTGGATTGTGGCTCCGAAGGTCGCAGATTAGATCCTGTCGATCTCGGCTACCTAAACCCTCCTTAGCTCAAAGCGCTGCGTTCGATTCGCAGTCAACAGGGAGCGTAACCCTACCTCAAGTACTTTTGTATTGTCGGAACGCGACCTTCAAAGACTCAGAAGGCAACGACATACAGCTTTACGAGGCGCCGAAGAACCAAGCAATTAGCAAACCGCTTTCAGCGGTCAGCAAGAATCCACAAACTGACTAGCTGAAGTGCTGATGAGCTGCCGTTGGCAGCTGCTGACCAAAGCGATTTGCAGAAAGTACTCCTGCGAACCGCATTACGCGCTACCGATCAGGATGCCCGAGGCGAAGACGAGCGCACCGCCCAGAACGACTTGGAAGAGGCTAGGGCGATCAACACAAATACTCTAGCGCCTGCTCTACGAGAGCTGGATCGTCGTCCAACAAACCTAGAGCAGAGTTGCAGCGCGAGCACAAAATGCCCCTGATTGTTCCTGTTCGGTGGCAATGATCTACCACCAGGCCTTTCTTGGTATAGGGCGGTTTCTTGCAAATCGCGCACCTTCCATTCTGACTTAGCAGAAGCTTGTCATACTCAACCATAGCAATGCCGTATCTTCTCTTTCTTGCGCTGGGGCGTGACTTCTCGACATAGCAAGGCTTGCAGTAGGCAGCAAATCCATCGGAACCGCCCTTGTTTTTGTGAAACTCTCTGACGCTCTTCGTTTGCCGACACGCTGGACAACGCTTCGATCTTGAGCTTGAATATGCTAGTCGGTAGAAAGCATCGTCGTGTTCTTCTTTGTGTAACTCTTGAAGACGCTTGGTATAGCCGCAATCCGTCTTGTACGCGGCGTCGCACGACTTGCACCACGACTGCAGGCCATCCGTGGATCTCTTGGCAAGCGAGAATTCCGAGCGGTTCTTGCTGGTTTTGCACCTGCTGCACTGTTTAGTAGAATACGGGTCGTCCATAAGCCATCTCCCTTATGGGCCGGGTCCAGGGCGTTAGCAGCGCCGCCAACCATTTGCGTTACTCGTATCCTACTTTGTTTATCGGCGATTCCGTAGGCGAGCCTTATCAGGCGCTACCAATAAGTATCCCAGACAGGAACACCAATATGCCTCCGACGAGCACTTGCCCGGCGGAGAGAACGAAGCTCATGTCGAAGTAGCGGTAGCGGATAGCGGAGATGGCGAGCAGCTCGAAGCCAACTACCCCGAAAGCTACGTACAGCGCCAGGTTGACGTGCGGTATGAGGAAAGGCAGAGTATGCAGTATGCCGCCGACGAACGTGGCGAAGCCTGTGATCGTACCCCGCAAGAACGGGTTCCCGCGTCCGGTGAGCGACCCATCATCGGACAATCCTTCCGAGAAGCCCATGCTGATCGCAGCCCCAACCGCGGCCGCTAACCCGACCAGAAACGTGATCCGCGGATCCCTCGTCGCAAAAGCCGTCGCAAACAACGGCGCCAGCGTAGAGACAGATCCATCCATCAAACCTACGAGGCACGGTTGAACCACCCGCAACACGAAGTTCTTGCTGTGCCCCGAAGCCGTCATCTCCCGGCCCCCAAGCCCCAGGCGCTCTAGCCAGGCAGACAACGTTCCACCTCCCGTTCACACGACGACACCAGGCCAGCCCCATAATTCTAGCTACCTTCAGCAATAAATCAAGAACGATTCTTGTTACTGGTTAATGGGAGTCATTCGCGATAAAGTGGGTTGGGGAAGGGTCAACCCTTCCCCAACCCGCGCAGGTCAGCACTCTGCGGCTAACGCCTCCGCTTGTCAGCCAGCCGCCTGCGGCGGCTTGTCAGCACTTCAGCCAGAACTCGTGCATTCAAATGCCGGCAAGCTGAAGTGCTGACAAGCGCCCGGTAGGGCGTGTGCTGAAGTGCTTTGACTGCCTCAGGCAGTCACATACAGATCGAGGTCCGCCTTCACGACCATCTCTTCGGCGTCGCGGCGGAGGTGGAAGCCGAGCTTCTTCGAGAGGCGTTGCATGGGGCGGTTATCGAGGAGGATCTCTGCGGTGATACGTCTCAGATCTTCGGCGCGGCCGACTTCGAGGAGACGGCTCAGGAGTAGGGTGCCGACGCCTCTGCGCTGGAAGCGGTCGCTGACGAGGACCGAGAACTCCGCCTCGTCGAGGACGGCGCCGCGGCGACTCAGGCGGGCTACGCCCAAGATCTCCCGCTCCCCGGTCTCCGGGTCTGTCTGTTCGGCGACCAGCGCCATCTCGCGGTCGTAGTCTATAAAGCAGATGCGCGTCAGGCGCTCGTGGGCCGTGCGCTGGTCCAGGTTCATCATGTGGAAGTAGCGCATGTAGACGCTCTCCTCCGAGAGGGTCTCGTGGAACCTTACCATCAAGGGTTCGTCTTCCGGCCGGATCGGGCGTATCGTCACGGGAGTGCCGTCGCGCAACTCTTCGTGTGAGACGTACTGTTTGGGGTAAGGACGGATAGCGGTGTGGGGGAGATCCTCTACTCTCGTCTCAGGGTCATGCAGAACGATACGGGCGTCGAGGGCTATCAGGCGCTCTGGCGAGACCAGGAGCGGGTTGATGTCGAGCTCCTTGATCCAGGGCTGCTCGACTACGAGCTGGCTCGTGCGCACGAGCAGCCTCTCCAGGGAGCCGACGTCGACAGGAGACCTGCCCCTGACGCCACCCAGCGCCTCGAAGATGCTGGTTCGTTCCATCATCCGGCGGGCGAGCGTGGTCGTTAGCGGCGGGAGGGCGAGGGCCCGGTCTCTGTATACCTCGACCAGCGAGCCTCCTGACCCGAAGAGCAGGACGGGACCGAACTGTGGGTCCAGGCTGCTGCCGACGATAAGCTCGTAGCCCTCCAGGCTGACCATCCTCTGCACGGCGGCGCCGCCGAAGTCTTCGGGCCCGTAGTTCTCCCTTATGGAGGACTCCATCTCCTCGTAGGCCTGCCTGACTTCGGCAGCGTTCTGCAGGTTCAGGCGCACACCGCCCACGTCGGTCTTGTGGGTTATGGTCTCGGAGTCGAGCTTGAGGACCACGGGGTAGCCGAAGAGGTCTGCCAGTTCCACGGCTTCACCAGGGCTGCGTGCCACCTCGGTCTGGACGGTCGGGATACCGTAGGCGGTGAGGACCTGCTTCGCCTCGAACTCTGTAAGGATGGAGCGGCCTGAGTCGCGGACGAGATCAATGATCTCCTGTACCCGTTCGCGGTCCGAGCCTTCGTCTTCGGCAGGCTCGGGGGTTTCGTAGATGCTGCGCAGGTTATAGGTGTACTTCCACATGTTCGTGAAAGCTCGGGCCGCCGTATCCGGGTAGTCGAAAGTAGGGATGCCTGCGCCGTTCAGGATCGACTCCCCTACCGCGACCGCCGGACCACCCATCCAGCTCGCGAGCACGGGCTTGCCGGTGCTATTCGCGTAGGGCGCGAGCCGTTCCGCCGTTGCCGTCGGGTCGGTCATGTCCTGCGGGGTGAGGATGACGAGCAGCCCGTCGCTCTGAGGATCGCCGGATGCCGTCTCCAGCGTCTTCGCGTAGCGTTCTGGGTCGGCGTCGCCTAGTACGTCTACAGGGTTGCCGTGGCTCCACGGGGCGGGGAGGAAATCGTTCAAGGCGCCCATGGTCTCACTGGATACCTCGGCGAGTTCACCGCCGTTGCCGGTAAGGGCGTCCGTCGCGAGTACTGCGGGACCACCGGCGTTCGTCAGGATCGTCAGGCGCGGTCCCTTGGGGCGCGGCTGCTTGCCAAGCACCTCTGCCATCCCGAAGAGTTCGGAGATCTCGTCCACGCGAAGTACGCCGCTACGCGAAAACGCCGCGTCGAGCACCTCGTCCGAGCCTGTCAGGGAGCCCGTGTGGGAAGCCGCCGCTTTTCCTGCAGCCTCGGTGCGTCCGGCTTTGATCACTATTATCGGCTTGGTCAGGGCGACCTCGCGGGCCGCCGAGAGGAAGGAGCGGGCGTCGCCGACCGACTCCATGTAGATGACGATGCTTTTCGTATAAGGGTCGTCGCCGAGATAGTGGATCAGGTCTCCCCACCCTACGTCCATCATGGATCCAACGCTGACGAGCGCCGAGAATCCGACGTTCTCCATAAAGCTCTGGTCGAGGATGGCCGTGAGCAGAGCCCCACTCTGGCTCAGAAGTGCCACGTTTCCGGGACGGGCGATGGCGCCGGCGAAGGTGGCGTTGAAGCCCGTGGGCGGCTTCATCACGCCGAGGCAGTTGGGACCTACGATCCTCATCCTGCCCCGCCTGGCCTCCTCGAGGACCTGACGCTCGAGCTCTGCTCCTTCTGCCCCCGTCTCCCTGAAACCCGCGGAGATGATCACGGCGCCCTCGACACCAGCCTCGACACACTCGCGAATTATCCCCGGCACCGCAGGCGCAGGGGCGACGATGACCGCGAGGTCCACCCTCGCAGGCACTTCGGAGACGGAAGCGTAGGCCTTTATGCCGAGCACGTTGGGCCTGCGCGAGTTCACGGGGAAGACCGTCCCGCCGAACGGGCTGCTCACGAGGTTCCACATGATCGTACGCCCAACGCTCCCTGGACGTTCGGTCGCCCCGATCACAGCCACCGTCGCGGGACGGAAGATGGTATCCAACTGCTGCCGTTCGTAACCCAGCACGTCATGGGCCGGGTCCGCGCTCTTAGACCGCTTCATTGGTCGTTGCTCCTTCGTCGCTCCTAGCACTTCAGCATTTCAGCCGGTCAGCACGCCGCCAGGCTTCGCCAGGCGGCTTGTCAGCTTTCAGCGATCAACTTCACTTGCTGCCTTAGAGATCGCAAGCGGAAGCACCCACACTGATGTCGCGAGTCTTCAACCATATTCCTCACGTACTCACTTTTGTAGCAGCGCACGCCAGAGCGGGTCGTGAAACCGCGTACGGGTACGGTGTTCTTTGGCTGAAATGCTGACAAGGCGGCGTAGCCGCCGTGCTGAATTGCTGAAATGCTGCGGGGTTAGCCTTGAGGCTATCCCCGCTTTCGTACGACGTTTTCGAGGAGCGTGCGGTTGGGGATACGGTAGAGGCTTCCGTCTTCTGAGCGGACGGTTACCGAGGCGTACCCGAGCTCTTCGACTGTGCCCTCGACGCCGTCCACGGAGATCACATCTCCTACCGCGGTACCGTCCTGGACGTAGCGCCCGGCCGCGATGTTGCCTGAGAGGAGGGCGAGACCCTGGCCCATGGCGAGGGCGGTGACGAGGCCTAGGGTGGCGAGCACGACGACGGCCAGGAGCACGACGACGTAGGTCTCGAGGCCGAGCTGGGCCGCTGCGAGAAGGGCGGCGATGCCGATTATCGTTATAAAGACTATGCGGCGGAAGGCGTTCGCGCCGCGCAGTTGGGCGCGTTCTGCCTCGCGGGCGACCAGCTCGGCTAGCCACCCCGCGCTCATCACCCCTGCTATCAGGATCACGAGCGCCACGAGGGCGCGTCCCGAGAGGTTGACGATCTGGTCCATAGTGCTCTCGAGCGAGGAGAGTCCGAGGACGCTGAGGGAGCCGGCCACTCCGGTCAGCATGATGCCCCAGAACAGGACGGTGCCGATCAGGCGCGAGGGTCCGCCCTCGTATCCGAGCTGCCAGAGGGAGTTGGCGGCACCCGTCCTCTCGAAGAGATCCTCGAGTCCGAGGCCCTCGAGGAAACGGGCCATCAGTCGCTGAAGGAGCAGAGCCAGAACTAGCGCCACCAGGAGCACCACCACGGCGCCGACGAGGCGCGGTACGAACTCGGCCAGCGTGCTAACAAGGTCGTGGGTGGGTTGCTCCATCAGGTCCCTCCTCCATAGCTCTCCCGCCGGAGCCCCAAATAATAGACGAACGCTTCGATGTACGAACGGCCTAGGGCGCCGGCGAAGGCCTCGGCGCTGCGCATAAAGGCCGAGACGTGAGCCCTTCTTATGGCGTAGCCGACTACGGCCTCGGGCACCTCGACGGGCTCGCTGCCAAACGTGGTGAGCATGACGAGCATCCTGGCGTAGGACTCTGCGACTCGTCTGTACTCGGGCCGCTCGAACAAGAGTTGCTCGACCTCGCGGGTCTCCTCCTCACCGAGCTCACCCGCGGCGTAGGCCCCGATCCTCTCCAGCATCTCCCATTGCTGTTCGCCGACAGGCATCATTCTGCGGATCCTCCGGCCTCGCGGCGGTTCTCTTCGGCGAGGGCTATAAGCATGGCCGCACGACCCCTCGAGACCCAACCCTTGGCGGTCCCGTCTGGGACTTCGAGGACCCTGGCTATCTCGGCGTAGGAGAGCCCTTCCATGTGCCTGAGGACCAGAGCGGCCCTATGCTCGGCACGTACGTGGCCGAGGGCGTCCTGTATCTCCTCGCGCTTCTCCGCGCTGAGGGCGGACGCTTCCGGGTCGGCGTCGCCACCGCGCGGCTCGGGCAGGAACGGCAACTTCTCGCCGCTGAATTCCCTCTCCCCACGCCGCGCCTCCTTGCGCCGGACGCTAAGGCAAGTGTTGACGGTGATCCTGTAAAGCCAGGTAGAAAAGGCGCTGTCCCCCCTGAAGTTCTTTATGTTTCTCCAGACCCGGATCCAGACCTCCTGGCTCGCGTCCTGGGCGTCTTCGACCCCGAGTATGCGGAGCGCGACCCGGTATACTAGCCCGGAATGCTCCTCGACCAGCAGCCTGAACGCCTCTACATCGCCCCTGGAGGCGCGGATGGCTGTGGCCTGCTCCGAGGCACTACTCATACATTAGAGTTCTTCGTGTGGTGATTAGATACAGATGGTCCCTGCCCGACCCCATACCCGGGTAAGATATCAGACCCTATCTTCTCGTGAGTCTTCTGAGTCGCACGGGCAGGAGGTGGGACCCCTCACGTTTTTTCGGAGATTTACCCTCGAAGAGGTAGAGCGGATAACTCGAGCGGTATATGATGCAGTGTGCATCGCAACGCTCTGAAGGTTCCCGAGTACGACCTCGCCGGTTGGTCTCAGAGCACGGCGGGAGGGGATGGGGGGAGTATCATGGGCAATAGGGGATACGTCGCGATAGCCCGGAAGCTCGGAATAAACCAGTCGCAGGCGAACGCCTCTCTCGGCCCGCCGACAGATAACGGTGTGATGCCTGGCGCGGTCCCCCATCTCGTCCCGGTAGCCGCCTCGATCTTACCGGCGCGGGCGACCTTGCTGTGCGGCTCCGCGATCTAACCCACGGGTTCGAGAGAGACCCGCTCTTGAGGGTCGGGGCGGGCGCGATGTTCCTCGCGCTCGCGTTCGCTGTCGTGGTGGCCGTCGCCGCAACTCTCGAACGGCCGATAGAGCCAGTAGCCGCGAAATCGGAGGTGAAGTCTGCCACCGAGCCGCTCGTCCGCTCCGACCCAGGCGTCGACCCGTGGGTAGAGAGGGACATACCTCCGCCCAGGGCGGAGCCGATACGACCATCCTTCCCACCCGAGCCTACCGGCGACTCGAAGTCGGTATCCACCTCGAAGTTTGGTAAACCGCCAGAGTCGGAGCCCGGGAATCGCTCCGGGGCATTCCCGGATCAAAACCGCCAAACTCTCCCCTTTCAGGAGGACGACTACCCACTCCCAACACACGACCAAATACGGGCTGCGAACGCCCCAAGACACTACCACCTGCCCCCAGGCGCCATCATGTCCCTCTCCGTAAGGTCCATGGGCCTCGACAACGTCCCCGTCTTGAACTCGGACACGACGAGGGCTCTGGATAAAGGAGTCGTCCACCTCCCCGACACCTCGTTTCCCTGGTCCGATACCCCTGAGAGAAACGTCTACCTGGCTGGACACAGGCTAGGATGGCCGGGTACAGGGAGCCATCTCGTATTCTACCGTCTCAACGAGCTGGATGGTGGGGAGAGGATAACCCTGAGAGACCGCCGTGGCATACGATACGGCTACAGGGTTATAGAGAGCTTCACCGTAGGACCGGAGGATGATTGGGTAACGGGTCGGGTAAGGGGCAGGGACCTGCTCACCCTACAGACATGCACCCCGGTCCCGTCCTTCCACAGGCGCTTGATCGTCCGCGCCGAGCGAATATAGAGCATGTCAGCACGCTTCGGCCTACGGCCTTCGCTCGTCAGCATTTCAGCACGCCGCCCTGCGGGCAGCTTGTCAGCCAGATCTTGCGCACGCGAAAGCTGACCAGCTGAAGTGCTGACCAGCTGAAATGCTAATTCACGCTGCTTGTTCTTCCATCTCCTCCGAGTAGTCGCCTGAGCGTGCGGCGCCGTTCATCTTCGCCCTGTGGTGGAAGGCCTTCTGGGCCGCCTGAACCTTATCTACGTCTCCGCCCCAGATCTCCATCGGTTGTCCCTGCAGCGCCCGCGCGTAGGAGAACGAGAGCTCCCACGGCAGACCCCCGTACAGGGAGTTCATGGCGTTGAGGTGGGCCGTCGCTTGTAGATCGGTCTGGCCGCCGGAGAGGAAGACTATGCCAGGGACCGCAGCAGGCACCGTCCTGAGTAGGCACTCCACCGTCGCCTGCGCTACCTCTTCGACGCTGGCCTGTTGTGACGCGTCCTTGCCTGAGATGACCATGTTGGGCTTCAGGAGCATGCCAGAGAATTCGACGCCGTGCTCATAGAGCTCCCCGAAGGTCCGATTCAGCATCCACTCCGTGGCGTCGTAGCATTGCTCGATGGAGTGGTCTCCGTCTATAAGGACCTCGGGCTCGACTATAGGGACGAGGTCGTGCTCCTGGGCGAACGCCGCATACAGGGCGAGTGCCTCCGCGTTCGCCCCTACGCAGCTCTCGGTGGGGAGGCCATCTCCTATCGTGATGACAGCCCGCCACTTGGTGAAGCGCGCCCCAAGCTCACTGTACTCGGCGAGACTGTCGCCGAGGCCGTCGAGGCCCTGGGTGAACTTCTCGCCTTCCGAGAGGGGAAGGTCGACCGTGCTCTTATCCACCTTGATGCCAGGGATAACGCCTGCACCCTCGAGCACATGGGGCATAAGGATGCCGTCCGAGGTCTCCTGGCGGATGGTCTCGTCGAAGAGGATCACACCCGAGAGAAACTCCCCGATACCCTCGGTAGTGAAGAGCATCTCCCTGTAGGCCCGACGGCTCTCTTCGTTCGACTCTATACCAAACGCCTCGAACCGTTTGCCTATAGTGCCGAAGCTCTCGTCTGCGGCGAGTATGCCTTTCCCAGGAGCTACGAGCTCGCGGGCCGTCTCTTCGAGCTTACTAACGTCCATCGCCTGTCTCCTTCCGTAGAACCTTACGACAGAGGCCCCGGACCGCAGTCCGGGGCCCATGATCATGGAGTTTTGGTTGGCCCTTCTCTCTAGGCCCTTACCAGCTCGCGGTCTTTCTCCGCCGGAGGTCTCTTCTCGTCCTTCTGCCGCTGACGGCGCTTGCGTTCTTCTCTCACCCAAATCTCCTTGCGGGCCTCTTCCTCCATCCGACGGTCCCTGTAGGAGTAGCACATGCCGCTGCCTCCTTACTCGCGTTTCCCTATCACGATTCTGTCTACCCGCATCCCGTTGGGCTAAACATCGGCCTACCCGGCAGCCACGCGATCGATCTTCAGCCAAGAAGCTGACGAGCTGAAGTGCTGACCAGCAGAAATGCTGACCAGCTGAAATACCGAACCCCGATCTATGATACGTTAGGGTTCGTAGCTAGACGCCGTTTCGGGAGGCGAGAGGCCGTGGCCAACAGGCTAGCGAATGAGACGAGCCCGTACCTGCTCCAGCACAAGGACAACCCCGTGGACTGGTATCCCTGGGGCCAGGAGGCGTTGAAGAGGGCGCGTGAGGAAGACAAACCCGTCTTGCTCTCCGTCGGCTACAGCGCGTGCCACTGGTGCCACGTCATGGAGCGCGAGTCCTTCGAGGACGATGAGACCGCGCGCATGATGAACGAGCACTTCGTGAACGTAAAGGTAGACCGTGAGGAAAGACCAGACATCGACTCCATCTACATGGCCGCCGTCCAGGCCCTCACCCGTCATGGTGGTTGGCCGATGACCGTCTTCCTCACCCCCGACGGGGCGCCTTTCTACGGCGGCACTTACTTCCCACCCATCCCTTCGCGCGGCATGCCCTCATTCCAGCAGCTCCTCCTCAGCGTCGCCGACGCCTACGAGAATCGCCGTGAAGAGGTCTTGCAGAGCGCCGAGTCCGTCCGCGACTACCTCCAGGCCTCGACCGCGGCCGTCATGCCCGAGGCCGAGGCCGCGGGTACCGAGTTGCTCGACCGCGCATCCGGCACCCTCCTCTCTCAGCTCGATAGGCGCTTTGGGGGCTTCGGTAGCGCCCCCAAGTTTCCCCAGGCGATGAACCTCGAGGTCTTACTCCGTCACCACGACCGCACAGGAGAGCGGTCCGCGCTCGACGGCGTGGAGCTCACGTGCCGCCAGATGGCTAACGGGGGCATCTACGACCAGCTCGGGGGCGGCTTCTCCCGCTACTCCGTAGATGGATACTGGCTCGTCCCCCACTTCGAGAAGATGCTCTACGATAATGCCCTCCTCTCCAGGTTGTACCTCGAGACGTACCAGGCCACCGAAGACGTTTTCTACCGCCGCATCGCCGAGGAGACGCTCGACTACGTCCTGCGCGACATGACGAGCGAGGAAGGGGGTTTCTATTCCGCCGAGGACGCAGACTCCGAGGGAGAGGAGGGGAAGTTCTACGTCTGGACGCCCGAGGAGCTGGGGGCCGCTCTCGACCCTGATGAAGCGAACCTCGCGGCACGCTATTGGGACGTGACCGAGCGGGGTAATTTCGAGGGCAGTAACATCCTGCACGTCGCCCGCCCGCCCGAGGCCGTCGCCGACGAGTTCGGGCTCTCACCGGAGGAACTGTGGGCCAGCATCACCAGGATCCGGGCGAAGCTCTTCGCCGTGCGCGAGGAGCGCGTCAGGCCTGGACGCGACGAGAAGATCCTCGCCGCCTGGAACGGCCTCATGCTCCGCTCCTTCGCGCTCGCCGCCCGCGTCACAGGCCGCGAGGACTACCTTGAGGCCGCCGTGAAGAACGCGACCTTTATCGTAGAGAAGCTCAAGGAAGACGGCCGCATCCACCGCTCCTACAAAGACGGCCGGGCGAGGTTCAACGGCTACCTGGAAGACTACGCGATGGTCGCGGACGGACTCGTCGCGCTCTACGAGGCCACCTTCGACACGCGCTGGCTCGTCGAGGCCGACGCTCTCCTCGACGCCGTCTCCGAGCTGTTCTGGGATGAGGAGAAGCGTGCCTTCTACGACACTCCCGCCGACCACGAGGAACTCGTTACCCGCCCGCGCGACGTCTACGACAACGCGGCGCCCTCAGGAACTTCCGTCGCCACCGAAGTCCTGCTCAAGCTCTCCCTCTTCCTCGACCGGGCCGACTACCGCCAGCGCGCCGAAGACGTCCTCGAAGAGCTCGCAGGCGGCATGGAGAGAGTGCCCGGCGGCTTCGGACGCCTCCTCTGCGCCCTCGACTTCTCGACTTCGGAGCCCCGCGAGGTAGCCGTAGTCGGGGACCAAAGAGATCCTGATACTAGGGCCCTGTTGGAGACCATCTACTCCGGCTATCTCCCCAACAAGATCGTCGCGGGCCGAAGCCCGGAAGACGGCGAGGCCGGAGGCCTGATCCCCCTCCTCGCCCAACGTCCCGCCCGCGAAGGCAAAGCCACAGCTTATGTCTGTGTCCAGTACGCTTGCCAGACCCCGACCACCGACCCGGAAGAACTCTCAAGGCAACTCGGCGCCTGACAAAGGTAGTCCGGACCGGGTACGGTACCCTTTATGGTGTGCGTAAGACTACCGTGTATCTGCGTGAAGACGAGGCAGAAGGGCTCCGTCTGCTCTCTGTTGCGACCGGGAAATCTCAAGCCGAGTTGATCCGCGAGGGTGTTCGTCGGTTGCTGCAGGAGGGTTTAAGCCGCACGTACCACAGCATGGGGAAGGGCGAGGGAACAGGTGAGCTTCGTCCCCGGTGGGACCCTGACGACGTGCGCAAGAAGACGTTCGGACATGCCTAACGTCCGCTGGCGCTGATTGTCGACGCCGGAAGGTTATACCCCAGGCGGACCGTGCGGACCTGGCACAAACGGCCGGGGCCGAGATTCACCCTCCCCGCAGACGCCGGACCAGAAGATCCAGCGTAGGCGTAGAAGACTACAGATCCGTCTGCTCATCCTTCGGAGGCTTATCGGGACGCAACCATAGCGAGACGTGTGCAGGCTGCATCGTCTCCCTTATCACGCCAGCAAGGTCGTTGCTCAGCGTCTCTAAGTCCGTCTCATCGCGGAGTCTGGAGGAGAAGGCTTCGAGGGTCTTTCTCGCGTCGTACTTTCGCCTGTAGAAGCGTCGATCGATAAAGCCCTGGATGCGGCGCCTCAAGGGGTCGAACAACGCGGCGATCACGAGGGTCGAGATTACTATGGCGAGTTGGGGCTGCTGCTCTTGGCCGGTGATCGCGCGGAACACCGTCTGGGTCGCCGCCACGCTCCCGAAGTAGAGTGCGACCAGCGTGGCCGTGAGGGAACCGTAGACCAGCGTGCGGTTTATGACGACGTCGATGTCGTAGAGGTGGTACTTCAGGACGGCGAAGCCTATGGCCACGGGCACCCCGACGAAGCTAAGCACGACCACAGAGAAGAGGAGTTCGAACCACGGAGGTGGTGGCGGGAAGGTATCACCGCTCCCCGAGACCCTCACGAAGAGGACGAATGGGCTGAGCAGGGCGATCAAGTACGAGATACCAGAGAACGAAGCGACGAAGGCGACCCACTTTATCTGCTGGCGCACCTCGCCCGTCGAACGCCGGTAGCGCAGCACCATGCTCACCGCCGAAGCGAAGATGCAGAGTGGCAGCAACGGGAGAATGATGTACGACGCGTCCCCCAGCCAGGGGAGCGTCTCGAGCCCGAACGGGTTGCGTACCCCTCCCTGGTTCTCCAAAGGCCCGGGGGCGAGCCCCCCGGCGACGCTGAGCAGCACGATCACCACCGCCGAGAACCAGGCTAGCGGACGCCATCTCCAGGAGGGGAGCTTCCCGTCCGGGAACAGCAAGATGAGGTAGATCCCGAGCAGCCCCACCGTGGGCACCCAGAGCCACTGATTGCCCACCGCGCTTACCGCAACGGGAGATGGTACCGAGCCAGGTCTGACAGAGCCGTAGACACCGTAGCTGTTGGTAACCGCCAGGACCATCCACAACAGGCCGTCCGCCAGGCAGATCCAACCAACAGGGTTCCGCGGCCGCCTTGAGGCGATCAGGGCACCCACGATGGGAAAGGCCAGGAAGAGCACGAATATTGCCGTTTCGCTCATGGTGTTGAGGCTGGACGAGCCCCCCGAGGACCGCGCGGAGCGGGCGAGGACGTCGAGCACGCCCATGGCGACGAACATGGCCACACAGAGGCCAGCCAGCGACCACGCCAGCCATGAGGCGACGCGGGTGCTCATCCCGCCGACTCCATTGTTTTTCCCGTCACGGTCCCACTATACTGGACGGACGTCTCCCAAACGTTACGGCTGGCGTTACGAGACCGAGATGCGCACCGGGTTACCGAGAATCATGCCGGATCGCGTCATCTTCGTGTGCTCCGCCCAGAAGGGTGGATCTTGGCCGGCTACCCGAAGATGGCCAGCGGCAGGTATGAGGAGACGATCCAGTTCGGCTGGTCCACGATCTCGGAGATCTTGAGGTCCACAACAAGGCTTGCGAGCACGTAGGCCTCGACGGGCTCGAGCCCGTAGGTCGTGCTTATGTGCTCGACCATCGCCCTCAAGGAGTCTTTCGCGGCCTGCATGAGGTCCTCGTTCACGCCCATCGTGGCGTACCAGCCCGCCTCCTCGACCAACGGTGTTAGCGGTCCTGGGGTCTGGAACTGGGGCGCCGGGATGCTCCGGCCCTTGATCAGGTCGAAGCGCAACGCAGCGTACATGGGGCACTCGATTCCCGTGACGCAGACCTCGCCGTCGCCCTGGGCCGCGTGGGCGTCGCCGCAGGAGAAGAGCCCGCCCGCGTGCTGCACGGGCAGGTGAAGGATGGAACCCTTGGTGATGTGACGGGTGTCCATGTTGCCCCCGAACGGTCCAGGCGGCATGATGACGGGCTTCTCGGGGCCTGACGGGCTCACGCCCATCGTCCCGAAGAAAGGCTCTATGGGGATGACGATGTCGTCCTTGAAAAATGTGTAATCGCCGTTGGTGAGGTCGAAGGTCTTGAGGTAGGCCTCGGGGAAATCCTCGGGCAGCAGCCCGAAGCCTGGTAGAACGGCGGTCCAGCCCCAGCCTTCAGTGTGGATATCCAATACCTCGACCGTGAGGATATCGCCTGGCTCGGCGTCCGTCATCGCGACGGGCCCGGCGAGCGGGTAGAGGCTGTCCCAGTCGAGGCTCGATAGGACCTCCGCGGTGGAGTCAGGCCCTATCTGTCCGTCCGAGACCTCGCGGGTGTGGTAGACGACCGTGTCGCCAGGCTCGACCGTGAGCACCGGCTCCTGCTCGTTGTCCCAGACGTAGTGGACCTGATCTTCGGGAAAGTAGTGCGTCTTAGCCATGCTGCGAACCTCCTGGTCGTCCATTCCCTTAGGATACTTTCTCAGTTTGCGGCATCTCTTCCCAGTGAGTCGGCTCTGGGCCGCGACGCGCTCGAAGCCGAGGCCCTCGACATCCCATCCGGTGAGGTCCTGCGGAGTCTGGAGGAAGTGCCGCGACAGAGCAGTCAAGAGGGTGAACACAGAATATAATGGGAAGCAGCGTTCTAGAACGACTTCTCCACCCGCAAGGTTGATCTCTACCGGTGCGCAGGCAGGACTCTACAAGTAGGATGCCTTGCCTTCTTTGTCTGGACTTTCTCCTAAAGTGTACTTCCGCTCTAGGGGTAGGTTCTAGGAAGTGCGCGCCTGCGACATCCGTCTCAGCTGGTCGCCGAAGGGCTTTGCCCACCCCCGACGGCCTGCTCCCCTTCGGCCGTTATGACCAGGAAGCCGCTCGAGCCCGCTTCCGCCGAGGCGTACCCCGCCTCCACCAGCTCGGCGGCCAGCCTCTCGCTCAAAGCCTTGTCGTCCGGCTCTCTCTCCGGGTCGAGGCCCGCCCCCTGGGCGACCTCCGAGACCATCGCCGGCTTCCCTTCGCCGGCCCCGCCGCTCAGCTCGCTCAGCGCTCGTAGGAAACGCTCGCGCAGCCGGTCCAAATTTTCCGGGGACTCGCTCGTCAAAACCCTCACCTCCAGCACTCGCTTCTCGCACGACAGGATACGCCCAAACGCTCCGTCGTGCTCAGCACCCGATCCGCTAACTTCGCTCGTAGGGCTACTAAGGGGCTCGGGCACAGCCCAAACAGGCTTCGCCTGGTTCTCCTAGCAAAGGTGAACGAGAACCGAAGTCCGTGGTAGCGAAGCCAGGGGCATTCGCCGCTACACACCTGAGTTCGCCGCAGGCTCACAGTCCAGCAGAACGTCGAGGTCCCTATCATAAGAGACGACCGTGTCCAGACCGGGGCCGCAGTCGATCACGTCGACCAGCCCGTCGGCCGCAGTGATGGTGTCGTCCCCATCGCCGCCGAAGGTCTTCTCCGGAGCTCCCAAACCAAGAGCTGACTGACTGAAATGCTGAAATGCACGGTTTCCGGAAGGGTTGCGCTTTCGCAAACCGCTCTCGAGGCGTTCTCGAAGCCTCGGCGGTGAGGTTCTCCAAAGCCCAGTGGTATGACCCGTTAGGGGGGTCACTTGTCCTGCTCTACTGGACGCTCAGTGGCACTGGGCACCGCCGGAGTCGGTGAAGCTCTCACCCTCCACGGGGACAAACTCCCACTCGTAGCTCTTCGGGTGCAGGATGAGCTTGAGGACGCCGTCGGTACCGTCGGTGCCCACCTCGCTATTGGCGATAGGCTCCGACATCGGCCCCTCGCCTCCGCCACCGGTGCCAACCACGAACTGGCGGATGCCCCCCTCGGGATCCGCCTTCCCCTGCGGGTCCTGCGGGGAGAAGCGCTCGTAGTTGTGCTCGTGGCCGGAGAGGACCACGTCCGTGTCCGCCTCGTAGAGCGCCTCCCACAGCTCTTCGACCCCGCCGGCAGTGGAGCCATGTTTCTCCCCGGAGCTGAAGCGTGGGTGGTGCATGTAAGCGAGGGTGCAGCGCGCATCCTCGTTGGCGGAGAGGTCCTCCTTGAGCCACCTCGTCTGGGAGGAACCCGGGCCACAGCGGACCTCCTCGCAGTTGCTGTTGAGGGCTACCATGTGCCAGGACCCTAGCTCGTAGGAGTAGTAGCCCTCCTTTGGGTCGCCCGCGGCCTCACCGAAGTACTCGAAGTAGCCTCTTGCCCCTTCGGTGTAGTACTCGTGGTTGCCTGGGACAGGCTTGGTGCGCCCCTTGAACCGCCCCCACGTCGGCCCGTAGCATTCCTCGAAGTTCGCCGCTGTGCCTCGGGGATAGGCCTCGTCGCCCAGGGCCAGGACCGTCCCGTCGATGCCCTCGACCAGTTCGGCGGTAGCCTCGTCGCCCTCGGTGCCGCATTTGGCGATGTCGCCCGCCGCGACGACCTCCGCGGTGGGGGACAGCAAACCGCAGCCCACGGCGATGAGGACTGCGACAGTGGCCACTATGACTCCCGTCGCGGTCCTCCTACTAACTCCGACACCTACCATTACCCGCCGGTTACCCATGAGGATAAGGTATCCGAGAGATTTGTGGATGGCTATGATCCCGATCACGGCGCCCGAGCCGGGGGTCCACCCTTGCTAGGATGCACCCTTCCTCTTCTTGCCCCTATTCACCCGGGCCCGCGGAAGATGAATTCTGGATGTGGGGGCCGGAGTTCTTCCTCGTTCTCCCGCCCAGCCCAATGCGAGGAGGAGCACGAGGGCATGGCGATACTAGACGGGC